>CAJJAT010000001.1 GCA_905182175.1 Flavobacteriales bacterium UBA1494
GAAAGTAATCTCTCCGGCTCCACAATAAAAAGTTCAACACAAAGTGTTGGACTTTTTATATTTCTAAGCAGAGCATTCTCAAGCGAAGGAAATAAAAAGAATCCAATTGCGAGTAAAACGAGTTTGAACTTTTAATTGATTCCCAAATGCAAATTCTAAGATCACCGAAGGTAATCTCTCCGGCTCCACAATAAAAAGTTCAACACAAAGTGTTGGACTTTTTTTATTTCTAAGCAGAGCTTTCTCAAGTGAAGGAAATAAAAAGGGTCCAATTTAGTGGAGAATTAAGAACCGAAGTTAACGTGACTTGGGAATATCTTAAATCACATAAAGAATTATATGAAAAGTCAAAAGCTAGATCCACAATAAATCAAAGTAAAATACCATTGGAAAAGCTGTTTTAATTGTATGCTTCTGTGCTTACCTAAAAAAATATAGTTTTCAAAGGTCGAGCTGCCAGCTAATTATTGATTTATCGAAAGTATGACGAATGGAATGCAGTAGATCAAGACTAGAAAGAAAACATCAATTTGCAGCATTAACAAAAGGGAGACATAAAGAATTTGAGTATTTTTCGTAAAAATTAGTTCCATTCAAAAACTAAGAATACCACAAATAAAACTGATTGTTAAAAAGGTAAACCAATGTTGTAGCCTCACCAAATAAAATATTAATTCAACGTAAAACGCTTTAATACTTCTTTAACCGACTCAAATTTCAAGACCATTCTTCCATTTTTTACTTGCAGTCAATAAGCTTCATATCCAACAACTTATTTACCTAATAGCATTCGTTGAAATTACTCGCGACAACCGACCAACAATTTAAATTTAAATAAAAGAACCACTTTTAATCGCTGACCAATGTTTAATCGTCTCGGTGTAATTCTCCATTAGCTGTAAAACCTTCTTTTAAAATAGTTGAATTAACCTCAAAAACTACAAACGACAAGAGAGGTTTGGACTAGCGCCGAATGATTATTTTTGATATCTCCCAAAAACATCTTCTTCATTAAACACTTCAAATTACAAACTAACTAAAACGTTGCAAGCTACTTAAACTTCAAACGCACATAAACGCTAACAGTTACTTTCTTTAGACAAACATTATTGCCTTATATTATGTTTACTTTTATAGGAATAAAGAATAAAACAAAAATGAAAAGTTTCATATTAAAGTGGTATCCTGTTATTTTAGCGTTCATGTGTATGTTATACTCAATAGGGTATGGAATAATGGGCATGACCGCTGAAGCACAATACTCTGCACATTGGCCGGGTACTATATTATTATTTGCAATAGCCATTAGACAAAGAAGAACAACATGAATATAGGTTTCTTTATAGCGGGTGGAGTCATCTTCGCATTGTACATGGGATTAACCTTCAGGAATATTTTTGAATCCAATAGGAAACAAAAGAAAGAAAATATTGACAAAAAGAGGCCATAATTCCTTCTACTCATCACCATATTGATTAAACCAAGGTTAAACATAGCTAATTAATACTGGGTTTTTATTTTCTGCATATAAGAGCTAATTTCTAAATTTAGTGCAAATAAATTATCTATTAGGATTTTAATATCAGCTTTGTGTCGCGAAGAAAACACTAATTTTAGGTTAAACGTCAATGAAACTATAGATTACGCTACCTTATAAATTCGGCTAAATTACTATTGCAGATTTTTTTAGTTTAACGATGAATTAGTATTTGTACTTTCCGCAAAGCCAATTTATTAAATTACTTTAAATTCAGCTTAAAAATTTTTAGCTCGAACTACGGGGTTATGAAAACTAACCGTGTTTTACCTGTTCCGCAGTTTTTACCTATCTATTATTCAAATTAAAATCAAATTAAAAATAACTGTTTAATCTTTGTGTTTTAATCTCGGGAACTAAAGCATAATTTAAAGAGAGATAATCGTAACAATCATTTTGCACGTTACAGGTAAAATATATCTCAATACTGCACCAATACTTAACATTAAACTGTTATCACGGTACATTTCTATTCTTCAACAAACTATCAATCCTTCGTTCGCAATCTTTTCTTTTGAAACGCCACAATGAATATGGTATTGGAATCATTTCTATTTCTACTCTTAAAAATGCTTTATATTTATACAACTCAATCTTATTTACTATACTATCCATGTTGGCGCAATGAAACTAAATGAGTTTACTTTTTCTGCGTCAATATTTCAACCTGCAGCTCTAATCGTTTTAATCTTTCTTCAACTGAGTTTGAATTGGGCTCCTCTATTGTTTGCAGTATTCGGTATAAGCTTTGACCTTGATCTGAAGTAACTCTGTTCGATTTAAGTACGGTAGCCTGCTTATTTTTAATCGTTAGATATGTGTAATTCTCAGCCACAGACGTTTCTTTGTTGCACAATAAAATGGTACCAGAATGAAAGTCGGAACTAATTTTCTCTCCAACTACGAAAGCAATCTCACCTTGAAAGAATTGAGATGGAACATTCATAGTTTGGAAGTTTTCGATGTTATCCTTTTCTAAAAAATGATCCCAATTTCTTGATGTAACTATGGGAATACTGACATCATTCGCAGTGGTCGACTCTCCTACTACCTGATGGTAAGTGAACTTCGAGAACTCATTCACCGTAATTTCATGAGACAGCAACTCCTCAATTGGAATGTTAAAATACTTAGCAATCTCCAAGGTTACATCCATTTTGGGTTCTGCTCTAAGTTCCTCATAGGCACTTATACTTGCGCGAGTCAAGTGAAATAAATTAGCAAATGATGTTTGACTTAACCCTTTTATTGTACGTATTTTACGTATATTTTTACCAATACTTGACATAATTTTGCTAATTAATTATACAATTGCTAAACAATTGTTATATTTGTGAGGGTAAATTTAGCAATTCGAAAATGAAAAGACCAAAAGATTATACATTTAAATTATTTGAGAAAAACCACTCTCCACCATAAAGTTGTAATTTAAACCACTTAATACAATGTATATTTAATACATTTGAAAGAAACAAACACTAACACCAATGAAAGATAGCTTTAATACGATAAAAGAGTTTTTACTCGACCTTGGACACTTCATTTCAAAAGAAGATGAAAACGAAGGACTTTTTGTAATAGATGACGAAGGCCTTGGAATAAAAAACTTAGTAATTGGGTTAGCAGATCCAATCCTAATAATGGAACAGTACATATTAGAGATTAAAGATGCACCAAAAGACGTTTACCGTCAACTGTTAATAAAGAACAGAGACATTATTCACGGGGCGTTTGTGCTAAATGAAACCGGAGAAAAACTAATTTTTAGAGATACTTTACAAATGGAAAATATTGACAAAAATGAACTAGAAGGTTCAATCAACTCTCTAACCTTGTTACTTTCAGAATATTCAGAGCAACTTATTGGTTTCTCAAAAAAATAAAAAAAACGACTATGCAATTCTTAAAAAGATTATTTAAAATAGGCCAGTCTGAAGCACATTCAGCGATGGACAAATTGGAAGACCCAATAAAATTAACTGAACAAGGCATTCGCGATATGAAAAGCGATTTAGACAAAAGTCTAAGAGCCCTTGCTGAAGTAAAAGCGATGGCGATTAGAGCTCGAAATGATATTGAAACGTACAGCGAAAATGCAACCGACTATGAAGGAAAAGCAATGCTTTTACTTAAACGTGCTGAAAAAGGCGAGTTAGATGTGACTGAAGCTGAACGTTTGGCAACAGAAGCTCTAATTAAAAAAGACGAAAACACAAAGCTTTCGGAAGAATCGAAAGTCCAAAAAGAAAGGTTCGACAAATCAGTTTCTCAATTAGAAGGCAATGTCAAAACGATTAAAAGTAACATTGGCAAATGGGATGCTGAACTTAAAACCCTAAAAGCAAGAGTAAAAGTAAGTAACGCTACTAAAAACCTAAACAAACAATTGGCACAAATTGACTCTACTGATACTGTTTCTATGCTAGAACGTATGAGAGAAAAAGTAGAACAAGAAGAAGCATTGGCTGAATCTTACGGTGAAATGGCAAATGAAAGTAGAAGTGTAGATCAAGATATTGACAAAGCTCTAGCCGGAAGCCACGTTGGCAAAGCCACCGACGATTTAGCTGCTCTAAAAGCAAAGATGGCAGCTAAAAAGCAGAATAATGCAGGGTAATTTATTTTCTTACACATCTTAAGTAACATGAAGATTGAAGATACTACGCGAACAACAGTAATTATGCAACATAATTACTGAAATCTATTCTTCATTCAATTAACTCTTCCTTCAACTAAAAAGAAAAGATCTCTTTTTAGTTGAAGGAGTGTTTCATTCTCAAATAAAGTTAATTAGTCAAGAAATAATTAATTACTTGAATATTTCTGACAGTGCTAAAAATGTGAAGGGTATTTTGACAAACTGATGGTTCAACCTGAAGGACTTGAAGGTAAATTTACTTAATTTTATGAGTTTAAAGGGAAAATAAGTGATTTGTGAAACGACGTTTACAATGCTTTTGAATCGAAGAAAGTTAAATTAATAGAGAAACGCAACAAACGAACAGCTGCTTTGCAATCATCAGCAGACGAAATTTCGAATGGAGTTCAAAATCTCCGTGCGAATTTAAGAGAGTTGGCATATATCGTCGGATATATAGCTTCTGATTTAATGAGTTACAAACTAAGAAGTATTGTACGAGAATTAATTGAACTTGGCGATACGGTTAAGGCGGTCAAAGTTCAAGGAAAAATTAAATTAACAAAAATGATGCAATTCGCCAATTGCGCGATAAAACAGAACTGCTCGATGGAGATAATTTAATCTCTTTTGAAAAACATAAATTTTCGGTAAACAACCAAATACTAGGCCTAACTACTATATCAAGAGGTTCTTGATATGTTTTACCACATATCAAGAACCAATTTCTTTGAAGAAAAAAATGAGCCGTTGCTTTTGACAAAACCAGTTTAGCAACAAGATTTAGTTTCAGAAAATAAAACAGCTTAAATCAGATGCTATTGAACAAAAGCAAGAGCTTAAAGACCCTATTTGAAAGTTGTCAAGTTTGGTTTTAATTCTCCGCTTTTAACGTTTGACCGTTCAACCATCAAATAAACCCCGATAAATTTTAATAAAAGCACATTCCTTCCGTAGAATTTACAAGTGTATAAACTATAAAACTAGGATCAAAATTGCATTCTACTTTAAAATATACTTCCTTGTAAATAAAACATATACACGCTATCCAAAACGTGAAAAATAAAGGTATTATAGAATCGACAAGATCAAGAATAGAGAGAATCAAGCAGGTTCTTAATATGGCATTTCCATATTCGATTTAAAAGCAAAGCATAATAGCTTAGAGATCGGAAGCATGATTCGATCGTAATAATAATTTAATTATTCCGATTTAAAAGACTTGCTAAAAAATCAACTGCAACAGTAACTCACCTCTCAATGTGTTAACAGCTTCCAATGCAGAATTATCCGTTATAGATGAAACAGCTGTTTGTAATTTTAAATCGTTGCCTTTAAAGTATTTTGACAACCCTAAACGAATAGCATTCATGTCCCTCAATTGAGAGTTTACGTTTGCATCGAACTCCGAAGTGGTCGAGGAATAGCTAAAATCTGCTGCATAGCCACTTTTTGTGACATAACCCAATTGCACGTTCAACGCTGAACCTAACGCCAAAAATTCACTAATTTCTGTAGGATCAATTAAGTTTGTTCCTGAAACATCTATGTACGTCCCTTCTAAATTGGTTGCTGTTGCTACCGCATATTCACCCAAAAGGGAAAATCCTTTGTATTTGACCAATACATCGCCGTACAATTGTCGATAATCCGGTAATTGTTGGGCTCCATTTAGATTGTATAGTAAAAAGTCACCATGTCCTTCACCAACTGTATTACTTGACCCATCGTTAAAACTTGCCGCTCCACCCAAAACTAATTTTACGCTTTCTTCGTGCATTAAATCAGTAATTAGATCGTCGTTCCCTTCAGAAAATTCTCCTAAAGGATAAAAATCTAAACGTCCTGCGTATTTTAAACCACCCAAGTCAACGTCTCGCGAGTCACTTCCAAAGGAGTTCCTTCCGTCGCCAGAAGTAGCCGCTATTTGAGGTACTAAAACCATGTCATTAAATCGAAGTGTATACTCTAAGTACAGTCCAAACTCTCTACCACTGTTGCTTAGCGACGTACTCAATAAACTACGGTCGGGAGATTGCAACAGCGTTTCCATCACTTGCATTTCACGATTGTTGGCAATGGTTTGCTTTTGTCCAAAAGTAATGTTAAACTCCGCAGTAGGGTGAAAAGAGACCCAGGCGTCCAACAACGGGTCCGAAAGACTAAAGTCCGTTTGTAAAAAGAAGCTTACTTTCTCTTCCACTGCTTTACCTGATATATTAAAATAACTTCTTTTTGCATTCATGAAATAATCCGCATCTATATCTTCTGTTTTGTCAAAAGAAATATAGGGCTGAATCATCCCTCCTAGCTTAAATTGATATGCTCCTTCATTAAAGTTGAAGTTTAGGCCGCTCCCCAAATCAAAGCTAGCTTCTACCTTGTTAACGTCGCTATTGTCTTGTGCACTTAAACTGATTGTCGCAAGAATAAATGTGCTGCAAATAATCTTTTTTAATCTATTTTCCATCTTATTCATCTTAATGAAGGGTCTGTTTTTACAAGTCTATAAATCGGAAGCTCTGCTCCCTGTTCGGTTTTTATTACTTCAAAAGTGATAAAGCTATTTTTAACCTCAGGCTCTAACACTTCCATTGCCATATTTGCATTGGATTGGTTCATTTTTACAACAGCCGTGCCTTTTGGAAAGCTCTTGTTGATACTTTTTAATTTTGTATTTACTGTTTGTCGATTGACTCCTTCATATTTTTTCGCTTCTTTTTCGTATTCCGTAACCGTATAACTCTGCACTTCAAATTCCTTTTCTTCCTCCAAAAGTAAAAGGTCGATTCCAAGGATTTTTAAACGATCTATAATTGCTTTTTCTTCCGGTAAAATGAAGTAAGCAAAAGGCCTTGGACGCTCCTTCAGTAGTTGTAATTCCAAAGCATCACGAATGGTAACTTCAAAGTTGATGGCCTCGTTTTTATCCAAGTCAATGGTTTGTATCGTGTCTTGGTAGACTTTCCTTTTTGTATTTAATGCCGCATTAACCTGAGCTTTCTCGGCCTTCACTATTTCTATTTTCAGCTCATCCCAGTTATCGTAAGCAGTTTTCAGATAAGCAAGTGAGATTAGAAAAGCACTTTGAATTCTTCTTTTAAACGAAGTCCGTCCAATTCCAACCCCTCTAATTTCTACCAAGGTAGAAACACAATTAGTAAGGGCGTAAGAAGTTGCACTGGAACGAGAACTTTCGGAGCCTTGGTTAAAGTGAATGTTGCCCAAATGTTTGGTCGTACTTATATAATCGTGGTGCAATAACTCATTCTCATCTAGCACTTTATGCGCAGCGGTTACAAAGCGGTCTTTGGTGTATTTGCGAAGGCTTTCAGGCACATTTAAATTGCCAGAATACAAGAACATGGCATCGTAAGCTGAAGTAATTCCATAGGTACTTAAAGCGGTAAAGTCCTTCCTATACGGTTTATATTCATGTAAATCTAGCGCCACTTCTGCACCAAAATCACTAAAGGCTTGCTTTAAAAAAACACTCTCCTTAATGTTTAGCTTGGTTTGATCTCGGTTTAAATCCAAACCATTTGCAGCATATCTATTTTCCTTTTCATAGCCATCAATATTGGCCATCGGAATCAATTTTATTTCTAGTTTGTCGAGTAAATAGGCATATTCTGAATTGTTAAGTAGTTGTTCAATCAGGTATAACACACTCTCAGTGCTGCCCATTTCGTTTCCGTGTAAGCCACCTTGAATCCAGACTTTCACCTTATCTGTATTGCCGTTTTTCTTATTCAAATGAACCATCGGAATTTCTTTGTCCTTTTGGCTCGTTCCAATAAAGCTCATGCTCATTAATTCTTTATGGTTGTTGGTCTTCTCGCTTAGAAAGCTGAGCAACTCTTCATAACTAGTGTACCCTTTCTTTTTCTGAAAAGCGGGGGTATTGATGGTAATATCTAATTCAGGGAAAAACTTTTCAGTTACTTTTTTTGATTGTGGATTCATCTGTGCCTTGCAAGTGGCAGCGACAAAAACGAAGAGAAGGAATGCTATTCTTTTCATATTAAAAGGACAATGAGGTTATGATTCGTGCAATCCATTCGTCTCCGCCAATTGGGTCACTGTTGAGATCGTTTATACCTCCATCGGCATCAACATACGTGAAGGAACCCTGAACTTTGATTCCATAACTTCTATCGAAATACTTAGACACTCCAATCGTATAATATTCTGGACGATTATAAAAGGTTCCATTGTTCAAGAAAGAGTGTTCGTCGGCATCGATATACGTGTAACGACCATCTATCGACCATAAGCTTTTAAATAAGTAGCCAGCCTGGATATTAAACGCCTGCCCCAGCATCATTCTACCTCTTACAAAATTTTCTACGTCCTGAACGCCTTCAACCTCTAAAGCTCTAGAAGTACTTCCGTCATTTCTGACTCGCTGAGTGATATTATCAGGAACATCAGCACTTGAGCCTGCAAATTCGCCCAACATAGAGAATCCTTTGTATTTAAAAAGGAAATCAACTCCGTATTTAGTGTAGTCTGGCAAAGCTACATTATTCATATCATCTAAATAAAGAATAGCACCACTAGCTCTTCCCCTTCGGCTACTCATGCCATTGTTAACACTATAAGTTCCTCCAACTACTAGTTTAGGCGTATTCTCACGAACCATATCTACTTGACGGAATTGACCGAACCTTGTAAAAAGTCCAAAGGGTAAAAAGTCTAGTCTACCTCCATACTTTAATCCTCCAAAATCGCTGCCAAATACGTTTAATCCGTCGCCATTGGTAAGGGTAAAAGATGGTTTGATGTACGCTACAGGACCTAGTTTATAAGACCCTTCTAAAAATATTCCAAACTCTCGGATGCTGGCAAAAGCAGATGTCAATCGACTTCTTTCGACTAACTGCAGTGTATGGGAACCCATATATAATTCTCGGTTGTCGGTCGGGGTTGCCCGTTGTCCAAATGTAATGCGCGTTCTTTTGGTGATGCTGTAACGAACCCAAGCATCCAATATAGGCGCATCCGATCCGTCGTCTCCAACTTCTCCGGTTCCACTTAAGTCGACCTGAAAGCGGTAATCAATTTTATATTTTTCAGCATCACCGGTTAAGCGCAAACGGAATCGTCTTAATCTAAATCGAGTTAAATTGTTGTCTACTCCATCCCCCGTTGAGTTTTTTAGTTCAATAAAAGGTTGAACATACCCTCTAAGGTTAATGGAATAATCCTCATTCCCGGAAAAGGTTAACCCCTCAGCAAAGTTGTACTTGTTCAGTTTTGGATTTTGAGCATGAAGCTTTAATGCGGTCAATAAAACCACAATAATTAGTGAAATTAAAACCTGAAATCGGTTTGAGGTGCCATTTATTTTTGTCATGAGAAACTGTCTTTAGCGACCACATTAAAATTATCCATCATTTGTTTTCCTTTTGCGAATACATCACAAAGTTCAAGGTCTTTCGTTAAGCAGCAGAAATCTGCATCGTAACCTACTTTAACATGCCCCTTGTTTTTTAAACCTAAATTCTTGGCAGGATTTGTTGTAATTATTTTAAAAGCGTCTGAGATGGACACTTCAGATTCTTTCAACAGCTCAACTACTTGTCCAAAATTTTGGTCAATGGGCGCTCTTCTAAAACCAATCAACTTGCCATTTTCATCTAACCTTTCTAAACCTGCATTCCCGTCGCTACTAAAGGTCATTGTTTCTATATCTACGCCGTTTTCTAGGGCATACAAAACAGATTTATACGGTTTAGTATATTGAGAAGCTCCTGTAGTAATGTCAATCATTCCACCCATTTTAGCGAAACGCATAGCATCTTTAAACAACTCTTCTGTTCTTCCAACATGGGTTGGCGAAATATTTTCTATTGGAAAATGATGCTCTTCTACTAAACGAAACAAACAATCTAATCGCTCTGGATGATTGCCCAAATGAAGGTGCATAATGCCCTTCTTCTCTCCAACCATTCCTCCAACCCTCACTTGCCGAACTATTCTGAGTAATTCTAAGTCGGTTGGGTAAGAGGACCGGATATCTGCAATAGCAATTTTACAACCCAACACCTTATCGATGAAAATCATTTCATCTTGAATATTTTCCATGATGTGAGTTGGCTCTAATCCGTAATAACCGGTGAACATGTAACAAGACATGCCTTCCGTATTTAAGCTTTTAACTTTTGCATATAAACTTTTAATACTTCTGGTAGAACCATCAGTGCCTAAAAGGCCTACTGCTGTAGTTGTTCCTGTAGCAATAAAATCGGTCATCTTTATTTCAGGCGTCATCGAGGAAAACCCGTGTTTCCCTCCTGCTCCAATAACATGCACATGCTGGTCAATAAATCCTGGTAAGATAATTTTACCTTGTGCATTCCATTCCTTCAATCCTTCAACATTACATTCAATGTTTTTTTGGATGGATAAAATCTTACCACCGCCAACAAGTATGTCGTTTATTCCTAAATCTTCGGGAGAATAAATATGTGCATTTTTTATTAAAAGCATGTTAAATAAAGTGATAGGTTAATAAAAAAACTAAGGCAACTACCAGTGGAATGATGTTGCGTTTAACGATTTCGATGGTGCTCACCCCTGCAATTTCGGAGGTTGCAATAATTACTCCTGCAACAGGCGATACAGTCCTGCCCATTGAAGCAGCAAAATTCATCGGTAAAATCATTGTTGTGGTTTGAATTCCAAATTTTGCAGCAATTTTTGGAACCAACGGGGCAAAAGCAAAAAATGATGCATTCCCACTCCCCATAAGCATAGATGCTAAAAAGATCATAATTACCATGACAAGTGATATTCCTATTGCTCCTAATCCAATGTTTTGCGAAGCATCAATCAAACCATCAATAAATCCAAGAGCAATTAAGCCTTTCGCAAAAATATCAGCAGCAATTATTAGGGTAACCACTGTTTTAAAAATGTTGCCCATTCCGTTCCAAAAAACGGCAAGCGATTCTAAAACTGTTTTTAATTTCTTTGTTCGAATAATTTCAAATATTAGCGCTACAAAAAGACTAATAAACATCGCTGTTGTGGTATCTAGGACAATTGGTGATTTAAAAAATTGAAACAAATCTGAAAAAACGATCAATAATAAAAGCGGTAAGATTGGAATGATGGCATATATCGCAGGGGCTTTGAATCCCGATTTTTCAATGTACTTTTCTTCTGTTTTTGAAATTTCTATTTTACTATCGAAATAGCGGTTAACGAAATAATACGTTACCATTAAAACCACACACATCGGAAGCATTAATGGCAATTGTTGGGTTACAAAGTAATGGATAGAATCTACCTGTGCAATTTGAGTTGCGCTTGCAGTAATTGCTGAAGCAGGACCAATTCCAAATGCTGTGCAAGCTGTAATGACAGAAACGGCCGAAATTCTGCTTACCCCCAATTTTAATAGAATGGGAAAAATGGAAGCCATTAACAATAAACTTAACCCTGCTGCTGAAGGAATACAAACAAATAGAAGTTGCCCGATTGGTAAAACCGCAACAGTAGTTAAATGAGGATATTTTTTTAACAGCGACAAAGGTTTCATGGCCAAATTTACCAGCGCATCTGAGGCTCCAATTTTATCAATGTACGCTACAAAACCGCCAATAGCCATTATCATTAACCCGACGCCGGCATTCGTTTTACCGAAAGATTCTTTAATGTATCTAAAAAGATCAAAGCCAGACCAGCCAGTTTCATTTTTCAATGCAGGTAAATCAGAACCGATGAATTCGGCAATAATTAGCATGAATAAGCCTGCTAGAAGTAAAACAGCATGCGGGTAAAACTTTTTAAGCAGCAAGGTAGCTACAAGAAAAATAAAAAGAATGGATATAATTGAACCTACGACTAACATCTGGGCTTAAAAAGAAGTTCCGTCATTTCTTGTTCCCGGAGAAAATAAAAGCGCACTGTTGTCCGTATGCTGCACAAAGGCCCCTGTTATATCCGGATTTCTAGTATACGATTCGTTGGGGTTGCCAGAAAGTTCATCAGAATTAAAGATGAACGCCCATGCTCCAGAAGCGTCTTTTATCCCAATAACTTCACCTGAATTATTAAAGTTAAACCCGGAAATCGCATTTAGAATGGTCGCTCCTCCGAATGTACCGGTAGGAGTTCCACCACCAAAAACGACCAACGCTCCTTTGGAAGGAAGAATTGAATTAGCGGGAAAAGTATATTGATTAGACCCTGAAGTTGTATCGTCCCAAATTTCATATCCTCCAAGATCAACATCTGCAACACTTGCATTGAAAAGCTCAATAAAAGAATCATCATCCTGGCTATAGTTCCCATCTCCATTAGCATCGCCGTCCAAACCGTTATTAGATGGATCATACAACACTTCATTAATTATAATGGGTGCACCATCCACAACGAAAGGAGGAATGACAGTAACACTTCCCAAAGGCTGTAGCTCCGCATCGTCCGTCTCGCATGAACTAAATGAGAAAGTGAAAACTGTTAAAACGACAAGAAATAAAAGATTGGTTTTCATGAATTTTATAATTTCTAGTTGAAATGAAAAAGGACAAAAGCGTTAAACGCTTTTGTCCTTTTTTGATGTGCTATTATTGTTTTACAAATCTTGATGTAGCGATCTTAGACTCTGCCGTTACTCGTAAGAAATAAATTCCAGGAGTTAATGCTTCAATATTTATTGCGTTTCCTTGGGTACTTTCAGCAATCATTAGCTGTCCTGTGATACTAAAAATCTGAAATTGCTCAATTTTCACAGCTGCCTCAATCGTGATTACGTCAATTGCAGGGTTTGGATAAACCTTCAATGAAAAAAATGTGTTGTTTTCGGTCAAACCCGAAGATAGGTTAAATGAAGTCCCATCTATTTTTGCTCCAGGAGAAAATTTTAAAGTTGTGTTGTCCTCATGCTGCTCGAACACCCCTGTTATATCCGGATTACGAGTATAAGATTCATTTGGATTACCCGAAAGAATATCAGAATCAAAAAATAGAACCCACGCTCCGCTAGAATCTTTGATTCCAATTACTTCACCGGAATTATTAAAATTAAAACCGTTTACAGCGTTTAATACCAACGAAGTTCCAAATGGTCCTGTTGGTGTTCCTCCGCCAAATACTACTACTACTTCTTGGGCCGGAACGCTAGTATTATTAGGAAAGGTATATTGAACAGTTCCACCTGAAGTGGTATCATCCCAAATTTGGTACCCACTCATGTCAAAAGCACTAGAACTGTTATTGTAAATCTCCACAAATGAGTCATCATCCTGACTGTAAGTGCCATCTCCATTTGCATCACCATCTAAACCTGAATTAGAAGGATCGTAAAGAACCTCATTGATTACTAGTTGTGCATGCACAATGGATGCACAAAAAAGAAAGGAAGCTAAAAAGTAAATTTTTTTCATATAAATTAAGTTTAAATATTGAATCAAATTAACTGCAATAATTGCTAAATTTAGCATACCAATTATTTATAATTTAAACTACCAATTTGAAATCAATTGAAAATCTTATTCAAAGCACTTTTGTCAAGGAAAATATACAAAATATAAATACAGATAATCGCCTTTACATAAAATTATACAAAGCGATACAACAGTTTATAGATGATTCAGAGATTCCAACAGGATCGTTCTTGCCTGCTACAAGATTGTTAGCCGCACAATTAAACATTTCTAGAAGTACCGTTTTAAAAGCCTACGAGCTATTGGTTCTGGAAAGCTATATCGAATCAAAACAAGGTTCGGGTTATTTAGTTGTGAAACAAAAAGAACAGCACTTTCAGAAAACAAAACAATTCGATACAAGTAAATATCCCTCCTTATCTGATTTAGGAAAATCATTTTTAGACAATATAAATTTAATCAACACCATCGATGACAAAGCTGTAGCTTTTCGTCCTGGCGTTCCTCCACTAGATATATTTCCGGTAAATCAGTGGAAAAATCTTTCTAACCTTCATTGGAGACACATAAAGTCCTCTTCTTTAACCTATTCTGCTGCATCAGGTAATCTGAAATTGAAAAAAAACATAGCCAATTATTTAACTCTAACAAGAGGCATCAAATGCCAAAGTGATCAAGTAATTATTGTTTCCGGTTCACTTCAGTCCTTATACGTAATTAGTAGTGTGTTAATTAACCCAAACGACAAAGTCATTATGGAAAATCCTACTTTCCCTAATGTCTATTCCATTTTTAAAAGCTTAAGAGCCTCCATAGAAGGAGTTCCAGTTGATAAAGAGGGTATAATTGTTTCACAAATAACATCTAATTCAGTAAAACTCATACACACTACCCCTTCTGGCCATTACCCTACAGGCGTTAGGTTAAGTATGAGAAGAAGAAAAGAGCTCTTAAAGTATGCCGAAAAAAATAACGCTTATTTAATAGAAAATGACTTTGAACATGAAGTCAGTAATTACAAAAAATCCATGCCCTCCCTATTCAATATCGACCAACAAGGTAGAACCATTTTCATGGGAACTTTCAACCGCTTATTGCATCCTTCTCTAAGAATTGGATACATGGTTTTACCCTATCCCTTAATTAAACCGGTAGAAGCTTTACTCACCCACTCTCATCGATTTGTAGCGCCCTCAATTCAAATTGTTTTAAATCAATTTATCGAAAAAAAGCACTTGTATGATCATATCAAGAATGTGATAAAAACTGCTGAAGAACGGAAAAAAATCTTTATCGAGCTTTTCGAAGAATATTTTTCAGACTCCATGACATTGGTGAACAAAAACAAAAATAGCCTCCACCTCTTAGCTATTTTTAAAAAAGGCGCTAAAAGAAAAAATTTGTTACACGAATTTGCCAAAAAAAATATTTTGGTGCATGCCTACAGTAAATGTTTTGTTGGAAAAGAGATGATAGAAGGGTTAATTATCGGGTATTCATCTGTTAACGAAATAAAAATGAAAGTAAAACTAAAACAAATGGCCGGTATTTATAAGGATATGAAGGAATATTAATTGGTATGCTAGATTGAATTATTTTGGTATGCTAACCATGAGGGAATAAAAATTTATTTTAGACTTTTACTATTTGATTTATTATGAAGATTTTTTCATTTCCGATTGTATTGGTATTTTCAATGCTTGTATTAACGCTCAATTCCTGCGATAACAATGAAACGTTTCCTGAGGAAATCATCAACACTTCAAATCCTATAATTACCATTAAGGGAACAGGCTCCTTTGTTTTTGACTCATTTGTGCCGTTAGCCGATAAGCCAACCAACGTTTATTACCACATTCCTGCAGGAGTGACAGACAATAGTCGAATTGTAGTGATCTTTCATGGTGCAGCAAGAGATGCGTTGGAAAGTCGAGATGCGTTGATTGCCCATGCTGACCGAAATCAACAAATCTTAATTGTACCTGAATTTTCAAATCAAAATTTTCCCGGCGGAGATGGATATAACCTTGGGAATGTTTTTGATGACGGCGACAATCCTTCTTCTGCATCACTAAATAGCGAGGGAGAATGGGCTTTCTCTTTAATAGAACCCTTGTTTGATTACGTAAAACTAGCAACTGCTAATGTTTCACCTTCTTATCATGTTTTTGGTTTTTCAGCAGGCGGTCAATTTGCTCATCGCTTTGTTTTCTTCAAACCAAATGCTCGCTTCAATAAAGTCGTTGCAGCATCGTCAGGTTGGTATACCATGCCCGATGATCAAGTTGATTTTCCTTACGGTATAGAAGAAAGTCCAATCTTAGCGAGCAGTTTAACTAGTATTTTTTCGAAACAATTAACCGTATTAGTTGGCCAAGCAGACAATGATCCAAATTCTGGAATAAGAAGCAATGCTATAGTTGATGTTCAAGGAAACAATCGATTAGCCAGAGCAAACTATTTCTACAATCAAAGCAATTCCATAGCAAGCAGCATTGGTGCAAGCTACAATTGGCAATTCGTTTCTTTGCCAAATGTAAATCATGACTTAGTCGGAGCAGCTGACTTTGCGTTCAATACTATTTTTATAAACTAACCCATAAAATGCTGACCAAGAAAAATATAGGATTACTCTTAGGTCCACTTTGCTTTATTCTAATTCATTTCTTTGTTCACCCTGAAGGATTATCAGAACATGGAAGAAGTGTCTTGGGCATTACCTTGTGGATTGCGATTTGGTGGGTAACTGAGGCAATTCCTATCGAAATGACTGCTCTTCTGCCCATCATACTCTTTCCCCTCTCGGGTGCTCTAAGTTTAAAAGAAACGGGAGCAGCTTACGGGCACAAATTTATTTTTCTTTTTGTCGGGGGCTTTATTTTAGCAATTGCCATTGAAAAATGGCAACTTCACAAAAGAATTGCGCTCCATATCATTAAAATTATCGGTACCAGCTTAATCAACATCATGTTGGGTTTTATGTTAAGCACAGCGTTGTTGTCTATGTGGATTTCCAATACAGCCACCACCGTTATGATGTTACCTATTGGAATGGCAGTAATTGCGCAATTAAGTGATAGAAATACGCTCAAAAAGGACACACCTTTTGGTAAAGCGCTAATGTTATCGATAGCCTACAGCGCCTCTATTGGTGGCATGGCTACCTTAATTGGAACTCCTCCAAATTTAATTTTTGCCGGAGTTATTCAGGAATTTTACGGTATTGAAATTTCCTTTTTACAGTGGTTTACATTTGGCCTACCCATTAGCGTTCTTCTGCTTTTCATTTGTTGGGCTTATTTGAGTAAGGTAGCCTTCAACCTTAAGGGACAGGAATTTCCCGGAGGGACAGAAATAATAACCAAACAGCTTGTAGACCTTGGTAAAATGAGTCGCGAAGAGAAAACAGTTATGGTTGTCTTTCTCCTCACTGCATTTGCATGGATTTCTCGATCCTTTCTCCTTAAAGATTTCATTCCTAATATAGACGATACAATTATCGCCTTAATTGCAGCGGTTTTGCTCTTCATTATTCCATCAAGTAAAAAAGGAGAAAAGCTTCTAACTTGGCACGATGCAGTTAAGTTACCATGGGGCGTTCTACTACTTTTCGGAGGCGGAATTGCATTGGCCATTGGTTTTGCAGACAGTGGTTTAGCAAGCTGGGTTGGCAATCAGCTGAGTGTTCTACAAGGAATGTCGCTCATTGTTATGGTATTTATAATAATTGCAGCTGTTAATTTCTTAACCGAAATCACTTCCAACTTAGCAACAACGGCGATACTCCTTCCTATTCTAGCAGCATTAGCAGTAGTTGTCGATGTGCATCCATTTTTACTTCTTGCGGCGGCAACGGTTTCCGCTTCTTGTGCTTTTATGCTGCCCGTTGCAACAGCACCAAATGCTTTGGTTTTTGGTTCAGGTTACGTTAATATGTCTGACATGATTCGAGCAGGTGTTTGGTTAAATGTTATTTCTATCGTTGTTTTAACCCTTATTGTATACTTCGTTTTACCTGCCGTTTGGGATTTTGAAGCCGTTGGTTATCCGACTTTTTAAAAGTATTTATTGGTTTTGAAGGTAGACAGCTATTTTGTAAGGTTTAACTACCTTTATTTTTATGCTACACGGAACTCATAATGCAATAGATGACCATCGAAATGAGGATATCATAATTTCTATCAACGGAATTTTTCACAAAAGACAAGATGCAAAAATATCGGTTTTTGACAGTGGATATTTAGTAGGCGACGGTATTTGGGAAGGTTTTCGGCTAAAAAACGGGAAACTCATTTTTATGAAAGAGCATTTAGACCGTTTGTGGCAATCTGCAAAAGCGGTGCACATGAAATTTCCTTTTACTAAGAAAGAGTTGGTGGAACAAGTTTGGAATGTATTGAATCAAAACCAAATGACGGATGGAGTTCATGTTCGTTTGATGGTTACCCGAGGAATAAAAAAGACACCTTCGCAAGACCCTCGCTTAACGGTTAGCGGGCCAAATGTGGTAATTATACCAGAATACAAAAAAGCAGATGCTGCAACAAAAAAAAAAGGGCATTACTCTATTTACATCAACCGTTAGAAGAGGTTCGCCCGATTATTTAGATCCAAGATTAAATTGCCACAGTAAGTTGCACGAAGTGCAAGCATTAATCCAAGCCATTGAAGCAGGATACGATGAAGCGCTAATGCTAGATGCTAATGGTTTTGTTTCGACCTGCAATGCAACGAACTTCTTCATGGTCAAAAATGGCGAAATCTGGACATCTACCGGAGAATACTGCATGAATGGAATAACTAGAGGAAACATTATTAGGGTCTGCAATGAGAATGGAATTCCGGTTTTTCAGAAGAATTTTTCACTCTTTGAGGTATACGATGCTGACGAATGTTTTGTAACCGGATCTTTCGGCGGAGTTACACCAGTTACCAAGATTGATGGACGAGTTATTGAAAACCGGCAAGCAAATTCGATGTCAAGTCATTTGTCAGATTTATACAACAATTTAGTGGAGAAAGAAATAGAAGCCTAAAATGGATAATTTCAAGCGCATTTGTATGTGGTCTGGTCCAAGAAATATTTCAACCACCATGATGTACTCTTTTGCCCAACGGAAGGATACCAAGGTTTTTGATGAACCACTTTATGCGCATTATTTAAAAAATTCACATGCCGCGGGATATCATCCAGGAGCAAAAGAAATACTCTTGAAGTATGAAAATTCAGGAGAAAAAGTTATCGAGCAGATGCTTTCAAATCAAGAAGCTCCTGTTCAGTTTTACAAACAAATGACGCATCACCTGCTAGAATTAGATCGCAACTTCATGAAATCCGTGCATCATATTTTATTAACTCGTGATCCAAAAGAAATGCTCCCTTCTTTTGCCGCAGTAATTGACCATCCAGCTTTAGCCGATACAGGATACTCAGATCACGTTAAGTTAATTGACTACTTTACTATAAATAATATTCCATTTACTGTTTTAGACTCTAAGAAAGTACTTCTAAACCCAAAAGAACAACTCGAGAAGCTATGCACTACTTTAGGTATTTCATTTTTAAGTGCGATGCTTGAATGGCAGAAAGGCGCAAGACAAGAAGATGGAGTCTGGGCAAAATACAGGTACAAAAACATTCATAATTCAACTGGATTTAAGCCTTATTCTTCAAAAAAAGAGGCATTTCCTGAGTATTTGCGGCCACTTTTAAATGAATGCACTCCATACTATAAGCGATTAAGCAAATTGGCATTGTAACGTATCAGCCTAGCATACAGATGGTGTATTCTGAAATTCATTTAGCCTAAAGCCTCCTTTAATACCGGGCTGCACACCAAACTAAATAATATAACAAAGTATAACTTCACGATCCTTTATCTCAAATTCACCAAGTTAAATTCATGCTCTAATTCCACTATTCTTTCCTTTTAAGCAGATATGTTTTTGTTTCAAATTGTACGAACGGTCGAAATACTGGATAAACGAATGATATATATCGCTTATATATCAACAACTATATAATTGTTTAATAACACTTTAAATACAATTTAACATTATTTTTTTGAAATATTTGGTACTATGTATTGCATAATACCTTTTTTAAACTATATCTTTGTGTGGCACTGGTACTAAAAAGCTAATCGAAATGAAAAAAATAACTAGCCTTATTCTGACAACTGCCCTAAGCATGACAATTGCCGTGGCAGGAGAAGGGTACGAAAAATTATACTCCAAACTAAAAGCAAATCATACAGAAACCTTTAGCATGAGTCTTTCTAAAAACATGATTGATTTTTTCGACATGGATTTAGACTTTAACGGGAAAGAGAAATTAATAACGGGAGATTTCCTTGAAGGAAAGATGATCGTTTTCAAAGATGTCGTTTCAACCAAAAACATACTTACCATTTTTGAATCGGAAAATTATGTAAGAATAGAAGATAAAGAGGATACAATTAAAACAGATGATGGCGAGGCCTATTTATATATTAAACGAAATGGTAAAGACGTTTCTGAAGCCCACTTTATACTTGTAAATGACGAAGGGAAAGTCACGATATTATCTGTACTTGGTGACATTAAAGTAAAAAACAAATAAAAACAACAAGCTCCTATGAAAATAGAAAACACAAAAGCGCAAATGCGCAAGGGGGTGCTTGAGTACTGTATTCTTTCAATTCTAGAATCGAACGAAGCTTACCCTTCAGAAATTATAGAGAAACTGAAAGAAGGAAAGTTAATTGTAGTGGAAGGAACGCTCTACCCTCTTTTAACCAGACTAAAAAATGCAGGGCTTTTAAAGTACCGGTGGGAAGAATCTAAATCAGGTCCACCAAGAAAGTATTATTCGTTAACCGAAGTTGGTGTTGAATTCTTAAAGGAACTAGAAAGCACCTGGAACGAATTGATGAATGCAGTAAATCTAACCAGAAAAAAGAATCCTAAACAATAAAACAAACCGCAATGAACAAGACAGTTACAGCCAATATTAGTGGTGTGGTTTTCCATATAGAAGCCGATGCATACGAGAAGTTACATCAGTATCTAAACACCATAAAAAATTACTTCAGAGACTCTGATGGCACAGATGAAATTATGGCCGACATTGAAGCCCGAATAGCCGAACTTTTTAAAGAAAGGTTAGGCTTGGGCAGGGATGTAATTACCATGGAGAATGTGAAACAAGTGGTAGAAATCATGGGTGAGCCGGAAGCCTACATGGATGAGGAAAGTTCTGAAAACTATGAGAGTACTTCAAAAGGTTTCTATTCAGACGAAAGGAATCAAAGTCAGCAAACTAGCTTTTCTTCAAGAAAACTTTACAGAGATGAAGATGATAATGCACTAGGGGGAGTTTGCTCAGGATTAGGCTATTATTTTGGAATTGACAGAATTTGGATAAGAATAGGTTTTTTAATCGCTCTTTTTGGTTTCGGAACAGGTTTCTTCTTATACCTTATTCTATGGGCTATTATTCCTAAAGCAAAAACAACCTCTGAAAGATTGGAGATGAAAGGAGAACCCATTAATGCCGAAAACATTGGAAATACCATTAAAGACGAATTCAACAACTTTAAAAAAAAAGTAGATAGTAAAGACGCTAGAAATTTTGTCAAGAAAACGGAAAGTGCTGCAATGAGGTTCTTTATCTTCTTGGGAAATGTATTGAAATTTTTCTTCAAATTTCTTAGCAAGATATTGGGCGTCGCATTCATTTTGGCTTCTATTGCTGGAATCGTTACGCTGATAGTATTTGTGTTTAGTGGCCCTTTTGATATGACCATTAATAACGCAAATTTCAACCACTTTTGGACAACAGACATTGCACAATTGTACTTTACTTCTAAAAGTATGTTCTACATGGGACTAATCGGAATTGTAATGGTTGTTGTTGTTCCATTGGCAGGTACTCTTTATTTAGGAGCTAGACTTTTATTCGATGTACCAAACTCAAATAAAGCAATAAACCTGAGTGCTATTTCGCTTTTAGTACTTGGAACTATTTTTATCAGTATTTCAGCTACAACAACCGCTGCCGACTATTCCATTGAACAACGAAAAACTGAAACGATTAACCTGACTGAGCTGAAAAGTGATACCATCATTTTGAAATCAATTGGAACTACATACTCCGCTTATAAAGGAGGCGTAGAAGATGTTTTCATTGAAAACGATGAAATATTCATGGACGAAATTACTGTGGACGTCGTAAAAAGTAGAAGTGTGGGATTTGAATTGCGACTAAAGAAGTCAGCAGAAGGAAAAAGCAGAAAACTGGCAGGCTCAAGAGCTGAAAACATCATGGTCGAATTTGAAGTAGAAGAAAATATATTGAGCATTAGCCCCCTGATTTCAGTGCCTTTTGCAGACCGGATTAGAGATCAGTCAGTTCAAGTGAGCATTGGGTTACCAATTGGAGCGACTATTTACTTGAGCGAATCGACTAACGATATTATTTATGACATTGATAGTGAAACCAACATGCACGACAGAAATATGATTGGTCACTATTGGAAAATGACAGAAGATGGCTTGATTTGCACAGATTGCGTAAGAAGTGATTATAGAAAAAGTAGAGTTCCGACAAGGTTTACAGGACAAGAAGCAGACAGTTTCAGTGATCTAGAAGCCCTCGTGGGACTTGAAAAATTAATTGAATTAAAAAAGCTAGAAGGCTTATCAAAATTAGAACAATTGGAGAAGTTAAGCGAACAGGAACAATTAAAAGAGCTCAAAAAACTAGTCCGCTTATTTGATTTAAAAGAAATAGAAGAGTTGGAATTAAAGATAAAGTCCAATGGCTCGGAAATTAATATTAACCTCTAAATTATGAAAACCAGAAAGCTACTAACACCCTTCATTTTTTCAATGTTACTTGTTGGAGTTACGCTGTTAAGCGCAGCTGAATTTAACACTCCAACTGAAAGAAAAGAAGATTCAAAAGTTTCACAAAAAGCACGTTATACGTTTAGTTTACAATTATTTCAAATCTTTTAAACCAATCTACTGCTTTTTAAGCATTCTCTGAACTACAGAAATTACGTCTAATCAGACCAAGAGAATTCCAAATCCCGACTGTGTTGTAACATTCGGGATTTTTTATGCCTGCAATTCAATTAAATAATGGAAGATTAATGCAGGGTTAACGGTTTTTTAACATTTTTTGTCTGAAATTTCCTCGAAAAGATTAAACATCATGACAGATTCTATGTTATATTTTCTTAATCGTAAAAACAACAAAATGAAAAATTGGAAAAAATTTTTAATTATCTTTCTATCAGCATCTATCAGTACAACCTTTTCTTCTTGCGAAGATGACGAAGATGACATAACACCTGTAACACAACCTACAACAGGACCGACTCAAAATATTGCTGAAATTGCTATTGCGGACTCAAGAACAGATAGTTTAGTAGTAGCACTTGAAACAGCTAACTTGGTGGCGACTTTTACAGGAACCACGGAATACACAGTTTTTGCACCAACCAACCAAGCTTTCATAAACTTATTAGGTACAAATTCAGCGTGGAACAGAATTTCAGATATTGATGCTACTACGTTAACCAATGTATTGCTATACCATGTGACAGCAGGCAAAGTATTTGCTTCAGATTTAACTGACAATACATACATCAACACATTAAATACTCAGGGTAGTGTAAACAACGAAGCGACAGTAATTGAAGTGGATATAGCAGGTGGAGCGAAATTGAATAATTCGTCTAATGTAGAAGCAGTAGATATTGAAGCTACAAATGGAGTCATTCACATTATTGATGCTGTATTATTACCAAGAAATATAGTAGAGTTAGCAATAATAGATGAAAGATTTACTTCATTGGTAGCTGCATTAACAGTATTTGGAGATACATTAACAGGTGCTTTGTCTGGAAATGGTCCATTTACCGTATTCGCTCCTACAAATGATGCTTTCCAAAGATTGTTAGACTCTGACACTACATGGAATTCTCTGAGTGATATTCCAAGAGCCACGCTAAATGCAGTTTTAACGTATCATGTTGTAAGCGGAGCAAATGCCCAAGCAGATGAGATAACACAAGACCAGGTATTAACTACGTTAAATGGAAGTCAGTTAACGGTAGATTTATCAGCTGGAGCCCAATTAATAACGAGTAATATGGCACAAGGAAATGTTTCTATTATCGTAACAGATGTTCAAGGAACAAACGGCGTAATTCACGCTGTGGAAAATGTCTTGTTACCATAACACACATATTTCGGAGTAACAAAATAGAAAAGGGATGCAAATTGCATCCCTTTTTTTATTGTTAAAAACCTGTTCTCCTGCTAAATAAGTTTTCAACACTTTGGCAGTGCTCGTTTGACTTGTGGGTGCATAAAATATATCTTGCCTCAAAATAATAAAGTCGGCTTGTTTTCCCACTTCGATACTTCATACCTTATTTTTTGTCTGATAATAAATGCTGTATTTATGACAAAAACTGCTTCTTAATTTTTCTAAAAATAATTTTAACTCATAGTTTTCCCTTTAAACTAACGTCAAAACCGAATCTACAGTTAGTAGCCAAAATAAATCTTAATTGCAGCGTAAGTAAAAGATTAAGTCGGCTGTATGTTCCATTTTCATTTCACCACAGAAGCTGTACGATAGAAGTTTAAAAGAAAGCAGTGTAAATAGAGAATAAGACAAACTAATATTTCCGAAATTTGCAATCGATGAAAAAAATAATTTTTTTAGCTATAATCGCCTCCTTCAGTACACACCTAATTGCTCAAGAGGATTTTACTTGGTGGGGCGAAAAGCACAACTGGGATGGTTTCAGACACTGGACTGCGTATACTAAGCTTACCTCTAAATTCATGGGTCCAAACGCCCTACCAGTTCCAGACTCTAAAAAAGGAATTCTTCCGAACCAAACAACTTTAAAATTGGCAGGCGAAGGACATTTTTCAGACGGAGATAACACTCAAAACTTATTTAGTTCGTTTTACTTACCAATGTTTTCGGAACGTATTGGACTTCAACTAGAAATGGTACCAATTGAGTTTTATAAAATGGATGACAAAACAAGAGACGAGAGAATTTCTAGAGAATTTGTTAGCGAAGGTCGCACTATTGGAGATCTATACATTGCCACCTTTATTCAGCTTACGAAAGATCACAAAAAACTACCAGACATGGTATTGGGTATTAACTTCAAAACAGCCTCTGGGGCCAATCTAGATGCTGCTAGATTTACCAATACTCCAGGTTACTTTTTTGACTTGTCTGCTAGCAAAGAAATCACCTTCAACAGCAAACGAATTAGTTCAATTCGCCCACATGCTTTAGCAGGCTTTTATGTTTACCAAACTTATTTAGAAAATAACTACCAAAATGATGCTTTTATGTACGGACTTGGAATAGATGTAAATTCAAAAAAAGTAACTTACGAAGTATCTCTTAACGGTTATGTTGGTTATTTAAATGAGGGCGATAGACCTATGGTTGCTCGATTAGGAATTGGAAGTAACAACGCTGAGATAGCCAACTATGGTATTCGATTGCAACAAGGTATTTTTCATCAACAATATACCACGATTAGAGTATATTGTGTTCTAACATTAAAAAAGTGGAACGTGATAGAATAACACTACCTGTCTCTAGTTAATGCAATTTACATCAACAACCTACCCCAACAACTTATTCAAATTTTCTTTCAATTGCTTCACTTCTTTATCAGTTAATTGCATTCCAAACGGAATTTCTTTTCCACTTACTGTAAAAGCCAATCGTTCCCCTCCTACTACCCAATAAGAACTTCCAAAAACTTTTGCAAATGTGCCAATTTCTTCATCAATTACCTTAACAGCATTCACCAAATCTTTTCGATGAGGCTTTAAAAATCCGCGGTTGTTGTACGTTCGCCCGTAATGAAAATTCTCCTCTGAGATTAAGAACTGCTCCTCACCACTTTTTCTCCACTTAAAAGCCTTGATTACAACATATTCAAAATATCCCCAAAAAGCTAGGTAAACAAACACAAAGGCTCTTAACTCATCGTCTCCTTTTACAAATAACTGAGAGCCAATTGCAATTCCACAAAAGGTCCAAAACACAAGCCATATGGTCAAATTTTTCTGTTTACTTTCATCTCTGAAAGCTTTTATTTTAATCAAAATACCTTCTTCTCTTTTTTCTTGACTAATTCTGTTCATTTATTTTTGACACAAAATTACACTTTGCAGCTTAAAACTATTGCTGGTATGGATTTTGTAATTCCATGTAGAATTCTTAATTATACGTTATAAAAAGACACCATGAAAAAGCTTTTATTTTTTTCCATATTATACCTTTTATTTCAAGCATTAAGTGCTCAGCCTGAGGATAAAAAACTAGGCAAAATTACCTTTTTGATGGTTGATGGAGAGTACGAAGAGGCCGTTAAAAAAACTGAAAAATTACGTGAAGACTCCGAGTACAGAAAAAATGGATGGATGTATTATTACATGTCGCAAGCATATTTTGAAATTGCCGGAATGCCAGAATTAGCAGAAGATTACCCGAAAGCATTAAAAAATTCTATAAAAGCAGCTTACAAGTTAGCAAAGTACAGAGATAAGTCAAATGAAAACTTAAAGGTTTGGCAAGATGCGCAAGGATTTATTTCAGTTTTAAAGGACAGTGTAATTACAGTGTCAGAAATATACTATGACACTGAAAATTACAGAAAATCAGCTTATTACTTAAAAAAAGCTACTCGCTTTTCTCCTGATGATTACGGCTTGTGGTTAATGAAAGGGGTGTACGAAATCAAATCAAGAAATATCGGTGAAGGTATTAAAAGCATCATCTTTTCCATGGACAGCCTCAATCCTGAATACATCCCTTACGATGTTTCTACTTGGACCCTAATAGATGCCTTGGATGAATATGTGCTAATAGTACAAAGTGGAGAATACGAAAAATACTTTCAAACGTACAAATACAATCCAGGTCAAAAAGAGATTGACAGAGCTATGGAGCTCAAAAGAATCTTTATGAAACTTGTAGAAGAGGAAGAAGTAATTGACAAAGATGCGCGTAAAAAAGAGTCTCAAACAATTTACAAAACCTTTAGAAGTGATGACGGTGAAGACGAGGATGAAGATGACGATGAGTAGAATCTTAAAATATGCGCTATTACTCTTCATTTCAACCGCACTCGTATCTACTTCTGTAAAAGCTCACAAGTTTTACATGAGTATTACTGACATGGAGTACAATCCAGAGAATAAATCATTGCAAATTGTAATGAAACTTTTTGCAGATGATATAGAAGCAGTGCTTGAAAATGAAAACAATGTTAGAATTATTTTGGGTTCAGAAAAAGAGCATCCTAAAACAGACGAATACCTTACGAAATACATAGGCACGCATTTTTTCATTGAGCAATCTAGAGGATCAAAACAAATTAGCTTTGTTGGCAAAGAGGTCGACAAGGACTACACTTGGGTTTACTTGGTAGTAAAAAACTTTAAAGTAAAAGATGAATCCTTAATTAGCAACTCAATGCTGCTTGAATACTTCTCAGAACAGACGAATAAAGTCAATTACAACAACAACATCAAAACAATCAGCTTTACGCTATTTAAAAACAACATTAGCAAAGAGTTTTAGAAGCTTCACTATATTTTAATTTCCAAAAATTATAACATTTTATGAAACTTATTTTAACTGCTGTGATTTGTGCTCTCACACTCTCTTTTTATGCACAAGAAAACATTAATAAAAATCCTTTTAGGCAATTAAAGCAAGAGTTACCAACTCCTAACAGCTATAGAACTGCTGCAGGTTTTCCCGGACACGAGTATTACCAACAAAAAGCTGATTATGTCATGGACATTGAACTTGACGATACCAAACAAATATTAAAAGGTGAAGAAACGATTACCTACCACAACATGTCTCCAGATGCTTTGCCTTATTTGTGGGTTCAGTTAGATCAAAATGTAAGAGCAAAAGATTCTGACAAAAAAAAAATTACGCAGAATACTATTAATGAAACCATGTCATTTAAAAATTTAAAACTTTTAATGAATGACTTTGACGGAGGCTTTAAATTGGATTTTGTTCAAGGCATGGATGGTGAATCGCTTGACTATACGGTTAACAAAACCATGATGAGAATCGATTTGGACAAGCCGCTTCAAAAAGGAGAAAGCTTTTCATTTAAAATAAAGTGGTGGTACAACATTAATGATAGAATGCAAATTGGTGGCAGATCGGGCTTTGAATATTTTGAAGACGAAGATAACTACCTATATACTATTGCTCAATTTTTTCCAAGAATGGCCGTTTACAATGATGTAGAAGGGTGGCAAAACAAACAATTTTTAGGTAGAGGTGAGTTTACTTTACCATTTGGAGATTACAAAGTAAACATTACAGTTCCTGAAGACCACACCGTGGCATCGACAGGTTTGTTGCAAAATGTAGATGAGATTTTAACAATTAAACAAAAAGAACGTTTAGCAAAGGCTAAAACTGCCACTCAACCGGTAAAAATCATTACTCAAGCTGAAGCTGAGAAAATTGAAAAGAAGAAAGCTACTGGTAAAAAGACATGGACATATCATGCAGAAAATGTTAGAGATTTCGGATTCGCTTCATCAAGAAAATTTATTTGGGATGCAATTGGAGTAAAATTTGGAGAAAGAACTGTGATGGCCATGAGTTATTACCCAAAAGAAGGAAATCCATTGTGGGAAGATTATTCTACCAAAGCAGTTGCACTTACCTTACGAAGCTACTCCAAAACAACTTTTGATTACCCTTACCCTGTTGCAATTTCGGTAAATTCCAAAAGCATTGGAATGGAATACCCAATGATTTGCTTTAATTACGGTAGACCTGAAGAAGATGGCACCTATACTGCTCGTCATAAATACGGAGTTATTTCGGTGATTATTCATGAAGTAGGACATAATTTTTTTCCAATGATTGTAAATTCAGACGAAAGACAATGGACTTGGATGGATGAGGGATTAAATACTTTTTGCCAATATTTAGCTGAAATGGAATGGGATGTAAACTATCCTTCTAGAAGAGGTCCTGCGCATAAAATTGTAGATTACATGAAAGGAGACAAGAGCAACATCACTCCCATTATGACAAATTCTGAATCAATTTTTCAATTTGGAAATAATGCATACGGCAAGCCTGCAACTGCTCTTAATATTTTAAGAGAAACGATTATGGGTCGAGAACTATTTGACCATGCATTCAGACAATATGCCCAAACGTGGAAGTTCAAACACCCAACTCCCGCTGATTTTTTTAGAATAATGGAAGATGCCTCAGGAACTGATTTGGATTGGTTCTGGAGAGGTTGGTTCTTCTCGACAAACCATTGCGATATTGCATTAACCGACGTAAAGTGGATGCAAATAAGCGATAAGAACCCTGATAAACAAAAACCATTTAATAAAGAAATAGCTGATAGCAGGGGAGATTTACTTGGTGATATAAGAAACAAGAGTAATGCTAAAAATACTGTTGTTGAATTAGACCCGAGCACAAAGGATTTTTACAACAGTTTTGATAAATACAAAGTTACCAGCCTGGACAAGGATGACTACAAAAAGCACCTCGATATGTTAACCGCTGATGAAAAAAAGATGCTAACTATAAAGAAGAACTTCTATGAATTAAACTTCAATTTAATTGGAGGGTTGGTCATGCCAATCATCTTAGAATTTACCTTTGTTGATGGTTCTACACAAAAAGAATACATTCCTGCTGAGATTTGGAAAATGGGCGGTAAAACTGCGAACAAAGTCTTTTGGTTTGAAAAAGAGGTAAAATCAATCAACTTAGATCCAAACTTAGAAACTGCAGATACAGATCGTTCAAACAATTATTGGCCAAGTAGAATTGTGCCTTCAAGGTTTGAATTGTTTCAGCAAAAAGATGAGAAGAAAAAGAACGAAATGCAGAAATCAAAAAGTTCAAAGTAACTAAGAAAGCTAGGATAAGAATAGTCCATAATTCATCGAATAAAGTAGAGATGAATTGTGGACTATTTTGTTGTTTAAGATTTTTAAGTACACTTGAATCAAATCTATTGTCATGAAAAAATTTCTGCGTTTAGCGCTGCTTTTACCTTTAGTCGCAACAGCTTTTCAACCTTGTAAAAAGAAAAACGACAAGACTACCGTTTTGTTATTGTCCCTTTCTTAAGATGCCAGTTTGGGTAAAGAAGTGCAGCAAGAGATTTTCAATAATCCACAACAATATCCATTGTTAAATTCGGTACAATACGCCTCAGCTTATATTACCTAAGAGGTCTAAAGGGTTCAATTATAAATACATGAAAAATTGATTGTAAAGGTGAATTTTGTTTGGAAAGTATACATCATGCAAGATGATGCTACCTTGAACGCTTTTGCAATACCTAGTGGTTACATGTACTTTTGCACTGATTTTATAGAATACTTAGCAAACGAAGATGATTTAATGGGAGTTATGGGCCATAAAATGGCACATTCGGATAAAAACCATTCAGTACAACAACCGCATCGACATTGTAGTGTAAATTTATTATTATCCATTGCTTTTGGAAATGAGCCTAATCAAGCGGCACAAATACTGACAAGCCTAGGTTCTCTAACATTTAGCAGAAATGCCGAAACTGAAGCAGATGAAGAATCAGTTAAATACCTAGCAAAAATACCCATCATTGTGATGAAGCTGCAACATTCTTTAAAAAGTTAGCTGCGCCTAGTCAAAGTGGTGGTCCAGTATTTTTAAGCACTAACCCATCGCCTTCAGATCGAATTGAAAACATAATCGCCAATGCTACTGTGTTGAGTTGTGACACGACCTTTCATGCCCCTTCTAGTTATCAAACATTCTTAAATTCACTTCCATGATTTTCACATAGATTTAGCTTCTAAATATTCATAATTATCTTATACTATTTATTACCTTCGTACCTAAATATCATTTATTATGAAAAAATTAGCAATAGCATTTTTTAGTATTGCCACCATAACAGTATTAAGTTCTGCTATATCAGACACTAACTGTGATACTAAGATTCTTAAAAAAGAAGGAATTACAGAATTAAACCCTTTCTACTATTCTGCATCTAAGGTTAATGTGGTTAATTATGATTATCGAGCATCTCGAAAGGAAATAGAAGTGCCCCTTTTCAAAGGAGAGAAATACAAGATGGTATTTAACAAAAAAGGATTGCCTAAAGACGTTGTTGTTGACATTTTTGACAAAGATAAATCTCATGCTAACAGAAAGTCTCTTTTTACCTCCGAAGGAAATAGTGCTGAAATTATATCTTACTCTCCTGAAAAATCAAAAAAAATGTACGTTCGGTACACTATTCCAAAAGCTGATAAAGTTAAAGAGAGTGGATGCATTGTTTTTATCTTAGGTTATCAGTTAACCTTTGTTACAGAAGAAAAGTAAGACCAAACAAAAAAAGAAGTAGGATATGAAAAAAATAAACAATATAGCAAAAACGTGCGTATTTATAGGCGCAACAAGTTTCGTTTTTGCTTGTACAGACGCACCGAAACAGAACGAAACAACTACAGATGTTTTTGAAGTTGAAGAAATAGTCGAAGAAGCACCAATAGAAACAGAAAGTATGGAACATGATTTCGTTCTCCCCTCTCCTATCCAGATTGCTGCAATGTTTAACCGTTCAGGTTTAAAATTTGAAGGTGGTATTGCCAACCCAACGAGTAACCTGAGTAACTACAACACTAAGACCGCAAGGTATTTAAACTTTGGCGTTTACAGTGCAGACCTTGCTTATGCAGTTTTAAACAGCGAACGCCAGGCCTCATTAGACTATATAAACGTCGTGAGAGACCTATCTGATAAAATCGGAATGCCGAGCATTTTTGATGGAGGAACTTTATTGACTAGTTTCGAAAAGAACATCGACAATCAAGATTCCATTCTTGCCATTTTAACCACAATCAAAAGCAGAACAGATGACTATTTAATGGAAAATAATGATGCATCTAAAGAGGCAGTATTTTTTGCTGCTGCTTGGGTTGAAGGGATGTATTTAGGGTCTATAAGTGCAACTTCGGAATCCTCTATAACTCCAAGAATTATAGAGCAAATGTCTATTCTTCACAATGTAATTGGTGCTGTTAAGGCTCAAAATGATGAAAGCTTAGATGTGAGTTTTTTAGTGAAAGGTTTGGAAGAAATTCAAGATACATTTGAAGGCTTCGAAGAAGTAAAAAGTTTAGACAACCCTGAGGTTTCATTTTCTGATATTAACTTGACAAACGAGGAAATAACCTTACTAAATCAAGAAATTGAGACATTAAGAACTGCTATAATTAACGGCTAAGCGAAAATAAAAAAATCTGCCCTGCTTTAAGCGGGGCTTTTTTTTTATCTAAAATCAAATGCAAGGGACTACCTTTGCCACCCATAAAACAAGAGAGATGATTAATATTACTTTGCCCGATGGCTCTGTTAGAGAATATGATACTGGAGCAACTGCACTTGATGTAGCTAAAAGCATTAGTGAAGGATTAGCTAGAAATGTATTGGCTGCTAAATTAAACGGTGAAGTTATTGATGCTTTCAGACCTATTGAGTCCAACGCTAACTTGCAATTACTAACGTGGAACGATGACCAAGGGAAAGAAACCATGTGGCACTCATCGGCCCATATTCTGGCAGAAGCTTTAGAAGAACTGTACCCCGGAATAAAACTAGGAATAGGACCTCCTATTGAAAATGGATTTTACTACGATGTAGATGCAGGAGATACAATTATTACCGAAGGAGACTTGGTGAAAATTGAAAAGAAAATGATTGAATTAGCCCGGCAGAAAAACGAATTTTCACGAAAAGAAATCTCAAAAGCAGAAGCTATAGCACACTACAAAGCCAAAGGCGATGAATACAAACTAGACTTGTTGGAAAGTTTAGACGATGGAACCATTACTTTTTACACTCAAGGAAACTTCACAGACCTTTGCAGAGGACCGCACATTCCGAATACAAGCTTTATCAAGGCAATTAAACTTTTAAGCCTTGCCGGAGCATATTGGAGAGGTGACGAAAAAAACAAACAATTAACTCGTATTTATGGAATTACCTTCCCAAAAGCAAAAGAGTTAACCGCGCACTTAGAATTGTTAGAAGAAGCAAAAAAGAGAGACCACAGAAAGCTTGGCAAAGAACTAGACCTTTTTACATTCTCAAAGAAAGTGGGACAAGGTTTACCACTTTGGCTGCCAAAAGGCGCTATGTTGCGAGAACGTTTAGAGAACTTCATGAAGAAGGCTCAATTGGAAGCAGGTTACCTGCCGGTTATTACACCACACATAGGAAGCAAAGAATTATACGTTACTTCAGGCCACTATGCTAAATATGGTGCAGATTCATTCCAACCCATTACAACACCGAATAGTGGTGAAGAGTTTTTATTGAAACCAATGAATTGTCCTCACCATTGCGAGATTTATAAGTCTAGACCTAGATCGTATAAAGATTTACCGATTCGTTTTGCAGAATTTGGTACCGTTTATAGATATGAGCAAAGTGGCGAATTGCACGGTTTGACACGAGTTAGGGGGTTTACTCAAGATGATGCTCACCTATTCTGCCGTCCGGAACAAGTAGAAGATGAATTTAAGAAAGTTATTGAACTAGTGCTCTATGTATTTAAAGCATTAAAATTTGAAGAGTTTACGGCTCAGATTTCATTAAGAGACAAAGAAGACAAAGAAAAGTACATCGGAAGCGATGAAAATTGGGAAAAAGCTGAGCAAGCAATTTTAAATTCTGTCAAGGGGTCAGGTTTAAAAACTGTTGTAGAGTACGGAGAAGCTGCTTTTTACGGCCCTAAGTTAGACTTTATGGTAAAGGATGCTTTAGGTAGAAAGTGGCAGTTAGGAACCATTCAAGTAGATTACAACCTACCTGAAAGATTTGAATTAGAATATGTTGGAAGTGATGATCAACGCCATAGACCAGTAATGATTCACAGGGCTCCATTTGGTTCATTGGAACGTTTTGTAGCCGTACTAATTGAGCATTGTGGCGGTAATTTTCCCCTTTGGTTAACACCTGATCAAATCGCGATATTACCACTTAGTGAAAAATATAATGAAAACTGTAAAGAGGTTTTAAATCTGCTAAATAAATACGATATTCGCGGTTTCGTAGATGACAGGAATGAAAAAGTAGGTAAAAAGATCCGTGATGCAGAAGTATCTAAGGTTCCCTACATGTTAATCATCGGCGAAAAAGAGATAGAAAATGGCACACTTGCTGTAAGAAAACACGGAGAAGGTGACATTGGAACGATGAAAGTGGAAGAATTTACTGCTCTCATTAAAAAAGAAATAGAAGAATTAGTTTAATTAATCAGGAGGACCAAGAAATAGCACGACATCAGCGCCCCAGAAGATTTGTACGGAAAGAAGATCCGCACAAAATCAACGAAAAAATTTCTGCAAAAGAAGTTAGATTAGTTGGAGAGAAAGTAGAACAAGGAGTTCTATCCATAGAAGTTGCCTTAAAATTGGCTCAAGATGCAGAATTAGATTTGGTTGAGATATCGCCAAACGCATCCCCGCCAGTTTGTAAGATAATTGATTACAAGAAATTCTTGTACGAGCAAAAGAAACGCCAAAAAGAGATGAAATCTAAGGCGGTTAAAGTAATTATCAAAGAAATCAGATTTGGTCCCAATACAGATGATCATGATTATGAATTTAAGCTGAAACATGCTCAAAAATTCATTGCTGAAGGTTCTAAGATAAAGTCTTACGTATTCTTTAAAGGTCGTTCCATTCTATTTAAAGATAAAGGACAAATTCTATTATTAAAGTTTGCACAAGCACTTGAGGAAATTGCAACCGTAGAGTCCATGCCTAAAATGGAAGGTAAGAGAATGATCATGATGATTGCTCCAAAAAAGAAAAAGTAAATAAGTTTAATTCAATACATATAGTACACATGCCAAAAATGAAAACGACCTCAAGCGCGAAAAAGCGTTTTAAAATTACAGGGTCAGGAAAAATCAAAAGAAAGCATGCTTTTAAAAGTCACATTTTGACCAAAAAAGCTAAAAAAAGAAAGAGAAACTTAACCGCAGCGACATTGGTGCATAAGGCTGACCAGTCTAACATCAAATTGCAACTGTGCATGAAGTAGAACCTTTCTGGTTATCGTAAATTTAAAATAACAAAACCCGATATATCGCACGAGTAAAAGTGTTTTTTAGTAAACCGCGATACATCAAAAAACGAAAAAGAAATGCCAAAAGCAACAAATTCAGTAGCTGCAAAAGCTCGTAGAAAAAAAGTCCTCAAGCAGGCAAAAGGTTACTTCGGAAGAAGAAAAAACGTTCACACTGTAGCTAAAAACGCAGTAGAGAAAGCTGGCGTATATGCATACACAGGAAGAAAGCTTAAGAAAAGAAACTTCAGAGGTTTATGGATTCAAAGAATTAATGCCGCTGTAAGATTGCACGACATGTCTTACTCTGAATTCATCGGTAAAATGGCTAAAAAAGACATTCAATTGAATAGAAAAGTATTAGCTGACCTTGCAATGAACGATGCGAAAGCATTTGAAGCAATTGTTAAAGCCGTAAAATAATTACAAACCTCTGTAATTAAACTTATTTAGAAACTCCTTCCCCTTGTGGGTGAAGGAGTTTTTTTTTGCTAAAAACAGTATTTTATCCCATGACAAAAAGATTAAAAATAGCCTGTACTCCATTTCTTTTATTGTTCTTGCTGTGATCTTTTTGAGCTTTGAGTTCTTCAGATCAGGAGATTTTGATATTTATCCAGAAGCACCAGCAGACCTATTTTCATCAGAAAAAATTTTTCATAAAAATATGGCACTCTTCCTACTTTACTTTATTTTGGAAACCCTTTTTTTACCTCAATTTTAAGACCTTTTACGCTCCGCCCGTTTCATATATCATCATTCATTTAGAAAATCCTAAATCTATTCCTACTATTTAAAATTTTTCAATTTATAGAGAAATTACTTTTTCAATCACATTTAAAAAATGCCATAAAGTCGAGAGCAATGTTACTTTTAATGTTTGGATCTTTCTTTTTGGTATAAAGTATACTTACACCTTGTACAACTTACTATTGTTATTTTATTTCAATGCTTTGAGTCTTTTTATGAAAGGTTTAGCCATGTGTTTTAAGCTTACTCCTATTGTCTTTCTGCCCTATATTATTTACAATCAACAGTGTATAGGTTTTAATAGTACCTTAGTTGTCTTATTCACTGCAATCATTATTCCCGGTATATATGTTGGTTAGGAGCCCAACCTTACACTGTGGCAAAATTGGTTTAATGCGCTTACACCTGAAAACCCGTACTGGGCTACTTTTGATATGAATAATAGAAAAAAACATGGAATTAGTGCTTGGTTGTCAACTCTGTTTATTGCAGATATCGAAAATAATGTTATTCACTTTACACACAGAAGAAATTTAATTGATTTTGGTTACACTGCAACAAAGCACCTAATTTATGGAGGAAGAATTACTTTAATACTACTAACGTTCTACTTTCTTAAAAATCGAAGAGAATCAGACATTCAGTTAAAGTTATTTTAGGAATAGAGCTATTTGTTTTTAGTTGTACCACTATTCTTTCCGCAACAAAGACTCTACAATTTCTTATTTTTAGTTCCTGTATTGAGTTACATCGTCGCCTTTCAAATTAAAAAAGACACCGTGAAGAAAAACGTAACATGGGAATTGTTCTTGTTATTCTTTTTAATGCTTTTATTTAATCTAGAAATACTAATTGGTACATTCAGAAAATACTTGTGGTACCACAAATCCATGACCTGTGCTACATTTTTATTATTAGAATTATTATTGTACTGTAAAGCAATAAAGTTTGAAGAAATAACTGAATAACTCAGACTAAACAAACTAGTGTAATACAGTTATATATTGAACGATACAGAACAATATAAATATAGAAGTGTAAGAAGTAAATAGTTCCGTTAATATTCGCATATTTGCTACAATTGCATAAAAGCATTATCTATGAGTATACCTAACAAACCGAGGGTGGTGACAGCTTTTGAAAAACTGGACACCTCAGTTCAGCACCAAATCAAACTAGAGTATCCTGAAGGATTTAGTCAACACCTAATCAGCTTTGTTAATAAGGATGGTGTAGAAGTTAGTGCATTAAGATTTGAGTCTGACAAGAAAATTTATCTAATTAAAATGTCACTAACTATGGCGGAACAACTGATTGATGAGGATGAAGATTACGATGAAGAAGGTAATTTAACAGAAGATGCTAGAGACGAGTACGAAGATGAGGAGATAGATTAATGCGGTATTTATTTACTGCTGTATTTCTAATTGTTTCAGCCTTTATTTCAGCTCAAGGGGTTTATCCACTCCACCCATCCGTTGGCGACACGATAGATTTAAATGAGAAGTTAGACTATTCTTTATTTCCGAAAGTTGATAATAATAATTTCATCTATGCGGTAATAGGTTTTAACAATGACAATTTTGAACTATATACATTACTTGAAGAAATTGTTGATGAAGAGACCGGATTAGTGCTATCATATCGAGACTCTTTAATTCTTAAACAAGAACAGATTATTGAAGAACAGCAAAAAATTCAGAAAATAAACGAATACTTCCATTATTTAGCTGAAGAAGCCAAAAAGCCAAAACAAAAAGAAAGTTTTCCCGTTTTGGAAAGGAAGATTCCGGTACGATTTGAGGGTCCAATTGCAGAAAGAATGAAAAAAGAAGCTCGAATGAAAACGAGACTTGCAGAGGACGAACGAATGATGAACGATTTTAAAATGGGGATGCGACCTCGAGAAATGCGATTAGATTTTCGAAGATGAGTTGGCCTATTTATTCTAACCATGAATCTTGTTAAAATAACAGCAGATATACTAGAATTTTTAAATGGTGGCAAAGGCTCAAATTACAGCTAGTACAATTAAATAATTTTTGCTTTGACAATAAAAAAGGCTGAGACAAACAAGAAATTAATTTAAAATTTTAAAGTCTCCGTCATGACGTATTCCCTATCCTTGACCATACGGTTATTTTACACTTTCTCAATAGAGCAAAATAGTTATCCCTTGCACCCTTCTGCAGGAGGTACTATCGATTTAGAAGAAATAATCGACTATTTTCAGTTTGCAATTATTTCAGAAAAAGAATTTAATTTTGCAACTATAACATCTAATAATTTAAGTTTTATGTCAATAAAAATAAAAATTAATAAACTCTTGAATGGACTATCTGAACAGTTCGTGGACTCCATAGTTATTAGGTGAGAATACCTCATTCATTAACAACAAAAGATTCAAGAAATGTAAATCTATTACTTCAGTTTAGTTAAAGAAAAATAACACAGCAAAACGAGAACAATGAAATTTTAGAGGAGAAGATTCCCATTCAATTTGGATACCTCAAAATCAACGAATGATAATAAAATAAAAAGAGTTCGACATTGTCGATTTGATGAGACAAAGTTGATGAATGAATTTGAAACGGTCATAAGACCTACAAAAGTTGAACTAGAAGATACAAAATGAATTACCCAACTATAGTTTTAAAACCAAAAAGAAGCGAAAGCTTAAGAAGAAGGCACCCTTGGGTTTTCTCAGGAGCGATTGATAAGATATTGCTCACTGAAGAGGAGGAAGATTTACAAGAAGGAGACTTAGTAGAGGTAGTCGATTCAAATGAGAAGCCTCTTGGAGTTGGTCATTTTGCTGAAGGAAGCATAGCTGTAAGGATGATTACTTTCAAAAACGAGAAAATTGACGAATCTTTTTGGGAACAAAAAATTCAAAATGCATATAATCTGCGTATCGAATTGCAACTAGCCAAGTCAGATATAACAACCTGCTACCGCTTGATTCATGCAGAAGGTGATGGGTTACCCGGCTTAATAGTAGACATTTACGACAAAGTAGCTATTGTGCAAGCACATAGTCTTGGCTTTGCAAATTCCTTGCAACACATAACTACCGCAATTAAAACTGTTATGAGTGATTGCATCAGGGCAGTTTATTCTAAAAGTCAAAAAACACTTCACCAGCAAGGTGAAATAGGCGTTGAAGATGGATATTTATATGGAAACGAAAAATCTCCACAAATCGTTTTAGAGAACGGGCTGAAATTTGAAATTGATTGGATAAATGGTCAGAAAACAGGGTTTTTTATTGACCAGCGTTTAAATCGTGAGTTGTTGAAAACGTATTCAAGAGGCAAAAAAGTACTAAACACCTTTTGCTACTCAGGTGGGTTTAGTGTGTATGCTTTAGCAGCCGGAGCCACTGAAGTGCATTCAGTAGACAGCTCAGCAAAAGCAATCGCTTTAGCAGATAGAAATGTAGAAATCAATTTTGGTAAAGTCAAACACCATCAAAGTTTTGCAAAAGATACATTGAAGTTCTTAAACGAAACCACAGACACTTACGATACAATTATATTGGATCCTCCTGCTTACGCCAAAAGCAAGAGTGCGCAGCATAAAGCAATTCAGGGCTATAAAAGACTTAATGCAAAAGCATTTTCCATGATTAAAAAGGGTGGAATATTATTCACTTTTTCTTGTAGCCAAGTAGTTGATCGAAAATTGTTTGAAAATACGATTATGGCTGCTGCTATTGAAGCTAAAAGAAATGTAAAAGTACTGCATCATTTGTCACAACCAGCGGACCATCCAGTTTCAATTTTTCATCCTGAAGGTGAGTATTTGAAGGGCTTAGTTCTTTACGTCGAAGAATGAAAAAAGCCATTTCTTATAAAAACATTTGGACTGTATCGTATCCAATTATATTAAGCGGAGTAGCTCAAAACATTGTAAATGTTACCGACACTGCCTTTCTAGGTCGTTACGGTATGGTAGAATTGGGAGCGGCCGGTAATGCAGGTATATTTTACATGGTGTTAATGATGGTTGGCCTAGGTTTTACTATTGGTTGTCAAATTATTATAGGGAGAAGAAACGGGGAAGAAAACTATCAGGAAATAGGAAGTCTTTTTAATGCAGGCCTCTATTTTTTAATTCCTGCTTCAATCCTACTTTTTGTTTTTGTCAAACTATTTTCCACTCCAATCTTAGGGGCCATCGTTGCCTCTGAAAACATTCTTCAAGCCTCTAAAGATTTTTTACAAGTTAGAACTTACGGACTATTCTTCGCCTTAATAAATTTCTTATTTATAGCATTTTACACAGGTATCACCAAAACAAAAGTATTGATCAATGCCACTTTCATTCAGGCAATGGTGAACGTCGTGCTAGATTACATTTTAATTTTCGGAAAATTTGGCCTACCCGAAATGGGCATAAAAGGAGCTGCATTAGCATCGGTAATTTCTGAAATTGTGGCTCTCCTCTACTTTATGTATTACATGAAAGTCAAAACTGACATCAGAAAATACAAACTACTAGAAGACTTCAATTTTAATATTAAAAAGCAGGCAAGAATATTGAAAATAGCCGGACCAATAATGCTTCAAAATTTTATGGCGCTGAGCACTTGGCTTAGCTTTTTTATGATCATAGAGCAAATTGGAGAACAAGAATTGGCTATTTCTCATATTATTAGGAGTATTTACATGGTAGTAATGATTCCTCTATTCGGATTCAGTTCAGCTGCAAGCACACTTGTTTCGAACTTAATGGGAGAAAAACGAGTAAATGAAGTAACGTTATTGGTCCGTCGAATTGTAGCACTTAGTGTGTCTACAACTGCCGTTTTTATACCAATTTTACTTTTATTCCCGAGACAAATTATTAATATTTACACTACTAATTTAAGTCTCATAACCGGCTCTATGAATCTTTTACCTATTATCTGTGGCGCAATGTTATTCTTTAGCATTGCATTTATCGTATTTTCATCGGTAACTGGCACCGGAAAAACATTGGTTACTTTAGGCATAGAGATTACAAGTATTAGTATATACTTAACAACAGCGTACTTATGCGCAATAAAGTACAAGCAACCGCTTACAATTGTTTGGAGTACGGAATTTATATACTTCGGTATTATGGGATTACTAGCAATTTTGTATCTAAAATGGGGAAAATGGAAAAACAGCACGATTTAAGAATTATATTCATCGGCACACCTGATTTTGCAGTTGAAAGCTTAGACGCTTTAATTGCGGCAAATAAAAATGTTGTTGCTGTTATTACAGCACCGGATCGAAAGTCCGGTAGAGGTCAGAAAATAAACACCTCTGCTGTAAAAAACTATGCTTTACTTAAAGGTATTCCTATTTTACAGCCAACCAATCTGAAAAATGAACGATTTTTAGAGGAGTTAGCTTCTTATAGAGCCGATTTACAGATTGTAGTAGCCTTTAGAATGCTACCGGAAACTGTCTGGAATATGCCTTCGCGCGGGACTTTCAACTTACATGCGTCATTACTACCAAACTATAGAGGTGCTGCGCCTATTAATTGGGCTATCATAAATGGTGAGCGAGAAACAGGAGTAACGACCTTCTTCTTAAAGCATCAAATTGATACAGGGAATATTATTCTGCAGGAAAAGGTAAAAATTACTCCCAATGAAACGGCAGGAAGCCTGCACGACAAATTAATGAAAACCGGAGGTAATTTGGTTGTTAAAACAGTTAGTGCTATTCAACAAAACAACATTTCTACTGTAGCTCAGCCTGAAAGTGAATCCAATGAGGCACCTAAAATTTTTAAAGAGGATTGCAGAATTGACTGGAAGTCAACTAGTGAATTAATAGATCGTCAAGTAAGAGGTTTGAGTCCCTACCCTACTGCTTGGACAAAAATCAGTTTTAATGACGAACAAAAAGAGCTAAACTTTAAGATTTTCGACATATCTGTTCTCGAAGAAAACTCTATGGCTGAAGGGGAAATTAAGGTAAACGAGAGAAGGTTATTTGTGGGCACAAAAACCAGCGATTTAGAAATTTTAGACTGCCAGCTAGAAGGAAAACGAAAAATGACCGCAAAAGAATTGATAAATGGCTTTAATTTTCAAAACACAGAGTTCAATTAAATTTCTTTCTATTAATTTCGTGTTATGAACTCCGCTAAAAAAATCTTTCTTTTCTTCACTCTTTTATACTCTTTAAGTTCAATCTCTCAAAAGAGAATTGAGGTGTTAGAAACCCTGGACGATTTAGGATTTTGGTCTAAAAACGTAATCTCGGTTTCATCTGATAGTAATTGTAGTACCTTTTTAATTTCGGTTACAGATAAAATAAAATCTCATTACCATTCTTGGCACACTGAAAATTTATACGTCATAAGTGGATCTGCAGAAATGAAATTGGCAGATAGTACGCTCACAATTAAAACAGGAGACTTAATTGTAATTCCTCCGAATACGATCCACTCAATAAAAGTTAAGACAATGGAAAAATTTCAACTAATCTCTATTCAATCGCCTGAATTTAAAGGTAAAGATAGGGTTTGGGTAAAAGAAAAGTAACCTTTCTTTAATGATTATCTTTCAACAACTCCGGAAATTTACTTTTGAAATTGTTTAACCTAGGAACTGAAACGGAACGGACATAAGATACATTTGGATTTCTTCGCTCATAATCTTGATGATACTCCTCAGCTTCCCAAAATTTATCAAAAGCAGTTACCTCTGTAACGATCTTTTTACTGTATCCGACTTTTTGGGTAAGCTCCGAAATTATACTTTCGATTATTAGTTTTTGTTCGGCTGTTTGGTAAAATGCTATAGACCGGTATTGTGGACCAGCATCAGGACCTTGTCGATTAAATGTGGTAGGATCATGGGAACCAAAGAAGACGTTCACCAACGTTTGAAAATCAACTTGTAAAGGATCGTAAATAACCTTAACAGCTTCAGCGTGCTTTAACATACCACTACTAATTTCTCTGTACGTAGGGTTTTCCTTTTCTCCCCCAGAGTATCCTGAAACAGCTTCTTTAACTCCTTTAACGGATTCAAATACAGCCTCTACGCACCAAAAACATCCGCTTGCAAAATAGGCAGTTGATAAGTTTTCCTTTTTAATTTGTGCATCTGAGATTGTTTCCAGCTTATAATTTTCTTGTTTTTCCGGAGGTTTACAAGCAATTAAACTAATAGAGAAGCTTAAGAAACTAAGAATAGCAATGTACTGTTTCATACCAATAAATATTTACTAAATGCGGTGTAACTTTTAAAAGACAACTACTGCCTTTTCTAATCTATCAGTCAATATCTCCAGAAAACATTGAGCTCAATAAATCACCAAACTGAAAACTTTTTTCCAACTGTGTTTTACTTAGATAAGAATACTCAGAAAGAGCGTGCAATAAGTACTCCATCATTAAGTACATACCGTCTTCCGGTAAAGTGTTAAACTTTTCGTTGATCAAACTTTTTAAATTTTCCACTTGGTCTAATTCCTGGTAGAATTTCTCTTCAGAAAGGTCATTCAATAAATTTAACTCATTGGAAGAAAACCAATTGATAACTGAATTATAGGTTTCGGAAGAGTTATTTTTCAACTTCTTTAAATCTTTAAGTTCAGGAAAAAAGGTTAAAGATTGCGTTCTAATAGCCGATCGAATTAATGCATAGCTAACATTAACCGCTCCTTCTTGCTCGCCCTCATAAACCATTTCAATTTTGCCAATTATTGCAGGTATTACCGCCATAAGGTCGCTAATTCGGACTGTTGTTTTGCTATCTCCGCTTTTCAACATCCTTCTTTCAGCAGCACTCATGAGTGTTTCATAGGCTGAAATTGACAGCCTTGCTGAAACTCCCGATTTTTCATCTACAAATTCACTTTCTCTTGCTTCAAATGATATTTGTTCTAATAGATCTTTTACTATTTCTGGGATAGTTATCGCCTCTTTTTGAAAATCAGAAATCTTTGCTTCACTTTGGGTAATCGTTTTAGCTAACTCTATGGTCTTTGGATAATGAGTCATAATTTGACTCTGAATTCGATCCTTTAAAGGTGTAATAATTGAACCTCGGTTTGTATAATCTTCAGGGTTTGCAGTAAACATAAACTGAATATCAAGTGGGAACCTAAATTGGAAACCTCTTATTTGAATGTCCCCTTCTTGCAAAATATTAAACAATGCTACTTGTATTCTAGCCTGCAAATCGGGCAATTCATTAATAACGAAGAGACTTCTATTTGCTCTTGGTATTAATCCAAAATGTATTACTCTAGGATCAGAATAATCCAACTTCATATTCGCTGCTTTTATGGGATCAACATCTCCAATTAAATCGGCTATTGAAACATCCGGAGTTGCTAATTTCTCAACATATCGCTCATCTCTATGAACCCAAGAAATAGGTGTATCGTCTCCCTTTTCTTGTACTAAATTCTGACCGAAATAGGAAACCGGAGCAAACGGATCATCATTTACTTCGCTACCTGCTACAATTGGAATAAATTCATCCATCAACTGAGTCATTAATCGCGCTATTCGCGTTTTAGCCTGTCCTCTCAATCCTAGCAAATTAATACTATGACGCGATAAAATTGCCCGCTCAATGTTTGGGATTACAGTATCTTCATAACCATAAATTCCCTTAAATACATTTTCATTTCGCTTAATTTTTTGAATGAGGTTGTCTCGAAGCTCATCCTTGATAGATTTACTTTTATATCCTTCTGCCTTTAACTCTCCAAATGATCTAATATGCTGTATATTCATTTCTTAAACTCTTTTTCTTTTATTTTTTTCGTAATCGTTAAATATGAAATTGCCCAACCCACTTAGATCGGAATAAAATGCCTTGCCTTGATTTGCTTCTGTAAATTCTTCTACAAATTTTTGCAGGTAAGGATCCTTCGCTATCATAAATGTTGTTATTGGGATGTTCAACTTCCTGCATTGAATCCCCAAATTTATGGTGCGGTTTAATATTTTAGGATCTTGTCCCCATGAATTTTGATAATACTCTCCGTTTTCAATGATACAAGTCGGTTTGCCATCAGTTATCATAAATATTTGACGGTTAGCATTTTTACGGCGGCGTAATAAATCCATCGCCAATTCCAGACCTGCTACAGTGTTGGTGTGGTATGGACCAACGGATAAATACGGTAAATCTTTAATTTTTACCTCCCATGCATCATTTCCAAAAACTACTATGTCTAAACTGTCCTTTGGATATTTGGTTGTAATCAGCTCTGCTAATGCCATAGCTACTTTTTTAGCCGGAGTTATTCTATCTTCCCCGTATAAAATCATTGAATGCGATATATCGATCATTAAAACCGTTGACATCTGAGTCGCATAAAAATTCTCAGTAACTTCCAGATCTCTTTCAGTCATCTGAAAATTATCAATTCCATTATTTATCTGAGCATTTTTGAAAGACTCGGTAAATGCAATTTGCTCTAACGTATCTCCAAATTGATAGGGTCTTCGATCTGCACTGGCCTCTCCACCCTGTCCAATAGACTTTGTCTTGTGATCACCCTTTCCACCTTTCTTGAGCTTACCAAAGATGTGCTCCAGAGCTTTTTTTCGTATCAGTTGCTCCGACTTCTCAGTTAACCCCGTTTCATTATTTTGATCTATTTTAATGTAACGCTTCTCCTCCAATTCCTTTCTAAAATCCTCCAAAGTATATTCAGGAGTAGTTAAGCCATGCTCATCGTCAAGCTCTTTTAACCAAGACATGCTCTCTTCAAAGTCTCCTGAAGTATGTGTCATTAACTCTAAGAAAATTTTAAGTAAACGCTCAAAAGGCGTTTCATTTTTTTCTTCTGCCGAAAATTCTGTAAATTTAAATCCAATCATATAGTACAATAGTAAACCTGAAAAGGCACTGAAAGTTCGCGAAGTTATTTGAAAGAATTGAATTGTAATTCACAATTAATGTGAAGAAGACTTTTTAAGACTTTCTTTAAAGTTGTTCACAATAAAAACACGTTTATATTTTTAATCAGCCAATCACTTTGCTCTAATTAAGAGGCACAAGATTTCATCATCTTGCACTCTGCAGAAGTTTCTGAGTATCTAGGACACCGTGCTTTGAAATTAGAAACACCTCCAGACATTCTATTCATAGATGAAGTGCTAAAAGATGGCATTTCGACGTACTTCATGCGCAATGGCGGTATGATTAACTGTTCATAATTGACAGATTTGTAAATCAACAATTCATAACCATGTATACTTGACTGAAAATCCATTATTTTTATTGTCTCATTTAGGTAGTAAGAAAAAACTAATTACCGTATTAAGTGCAAATTTATTTTCTTTAACGCTGCTTGCTCAAAAAAGCAGCACCGACTTTGTAACCACTTGGCGAACGGAGAATTCCATAGTGTATCTATATAATTATACATATGTTCCATTCACATTAACATAGATTCTGCACCAAACTACAAATACGGCATAGATTGTGACAAAGACGGTGTTTTTGATAACCTAGGAGTTACTACAGAAATAGAAAACCAGTACCCGGAAACTGGAACTTATACCATTCGCATGAGTGTAGTATTTCCCAGAATTGTATTTGGTTCATCTATGCACCTTAGTCCCGTTAGCGCAAGACCACATAGAATCAACGATTGTCTTAAGCTAACTTCAATAGATCAGTGGGGCAGCAAGGCATGGAAAGATTTATCTTTTGCTTTGGGGAATTGTAATTATATAAATTATAATGAAACCGATGTTCCTGACCTTACCCAGGGGCCTTCGTTAATACAAATTGCTTGCTGATTGTTTTAAATTTAATGGAGCAATTGGCAATTGGAATGTTTTCCACATAAAAACATAGAAGGTCTTTTTTTGGTCTGCCCTAGCTTTAACCGAAACCCTCTAACTTGCAGGTAGATTCTGTAACAGACATGAGTTTAATTTTGTCAAGTGCATTTAAGTCTTAACCAAGACTTAACGGCATGGAACGTTTCTCAAGTAAATAATATGGTACAAATGTTCCGTAGAGCACATGTTTTAATGGAAACGTAAGCACCTGAGATGTATCTTCTGTAACCAACATGCGAGAGATGCTTCAACAATAAGAAGCACTTAATTAAGTAATTAGCAGGTAGAAGGTAGATTTGGTTAACGATTTTTATGCCGTGTTTGAAGATGCAGTGCACTTTAACTAAAACCTCTCAAATTGGGCGGTAGATTCTTCCTATGACTTAACCGCCATGTTTAGTGGAGCAACCTCTTTTAATCAAGACATGAGCAATTGGGGAATTATAGATAAGTTTAAAATGCTAGATGGCTTATTTGACCGCATTGCCATTTCCGTTCAAAATTACGATGCCATACTGGCGTCTTGGGTATCAAGTATTCCGGTAAAAGTGAATAATACGCGACAAATAGAAGCAGTTGGGTTAACCTACTGCCTATCGAATAGCGCGCGATCTGAAATGTCGAGTAAATGGTACTTCCCATATAGAGATTCACTCAAGTGTTAACAGGTAGGAGTGAAAGAATTGCAGGAAGCGCAAAACCAAGTAAGCTAGTTTGTAATTTACCCCAACCCAAACAATGGGCTTTTCATCGTAGAAAAAATACAGGGACAGAAAAAACGGAAGAAGTAGTCATTTATAACCTACAAAGTAAACAAATGTGGTCCAACAAATGAATCAGCAAAAACACCAACTCAATTAGGATGTTTGGCCAGGAGGTATTTATCTTATTCATTTAGGTTATGAAACACAACGAGTAGTTTTACAGTAGCTCAATTGTTTTTAATGATTCACTAGATCTAGCCCTCTTAACTAAGTTTAGTCGTTCCGTTTTTAAAAAACCTAAAGTGTACTTTATTTTACTTCGACAAACTTTTTTCAGGTACTGAGAGTTTTTCAAAGCTTTGCTTTGAATATATCTAACGGTACCACAAAAAAAGCACTCAATGTGCGTAAGGTTGACAATATTTGTAATCAATCGCAATATTAAGTTTCGTAATTCTTAATTGATGAATGAAGTATTTTATCCTTTCTGTGAAATATTTACCATCAGCTATAAAAAATGACAATTAATCTACAATTAAAATTTGTTAATTTGGCATTCAATTACCATTTTTACGTACCCCCTCAATTTGTTATAACCTTAAAATTCAAACAAGTACAAGCCTATCAAAAAGTTTTTTTCGAAAATATCTTCGACTTAGAGTACAACAAAATTTATTCGTGAATAATTAAAAAACACTTTCGTTTGATTTTGTGATAGTTATCTAAAAATATTCTTTTTGCATTGCTTACTTCCATGTCAACCCATTTTAGAATTTCTTCGGTTATCTTTTTCTCTGATTTGTCTGTGACATGCAACTCCACATAGTCAGCTATAAAATGTAGGACAATATTTTATCTGTGAACACGATACTTTTTTCATGAATTGAATTGACGATAGTATTATTATTTCATCTTTAGAATTTGACTCTAATACCTTTGCCTTAAAATAGCTACAATGCCTTGAGTTTGTTTTAGTATTCTCATTTTCCAAAGGTGTTGATTCAGCCATTATTGTAACATTTTTCTTGCCCGCTGCTCCTCGACCTCTCATTTATTTATTCTTTTTAAATACAGAAGGTTATACAGTAAAGTAACCTTCATCCATTTCAATCATGACCTGCAAAGTATATCAATCATCTCTTTTACCCATTGCTTTTCTCAATTTACGAACCATTGCCCAAACCGAATCACAACGTTTAAGTCTCGGCTGTTTCTAAATTTCCTTACTAAAAAAGCCTTTTTTTGTCACACTCAATAAAAACATAGTCTTGTACCAAACTGAGAAAGTAAGATTTGAATTTTGCGTGATAGTTCGTCTACCCAGTGAGGTTCGACTTCTACATTTCTTGCATTGATAACTCCGTTGACTTTTAATCCAATAATGTTTGTCATGTGAACGCCTTCGGCAGCTAACTCCTATTTTATCTCACTATAATTTAAAACGCTCTTTTATATAAACTTAGTTGTCAAATTGCGCCGCAAACTAAATACAAATATTGTCAAATATTTACTCTGAAGTTATTCATTTATTGGTAATTGCAGATATACCTAAAGTTTAATAAGAATTTGAATCAGTCAATTAAAAAATGGATCGTTAAAGAAGAGCAAATAGATGACATTTGTATCCTAAGAGTTAGGGTTTTATTTAAAAAAAGGCAAAAATCATAGCTAAACATTCTTAAAAACAACTTTATTAAGTAATTAGAAAATTGTTAAATCATCATAAAGTGTGTAATTTGCAGGCCTATAAAGAAAAATGTTATGTCAGATAAAGTAGAATTCATTTTAGAATTTGTTGTGAAAGCGTCCCCAAAGATGCTTTACAAATTTCTTTCAACTCCATCAGGACTATCCGAATGGTTTGCAGACAATGTAAATTCAAGAGGGAAAAAGTTTGTTTTTATTTGGGATGGGTCAGAAGAAACGGCTGTCCTTGTTAATAAAAAAACGGATAAACACATTCGATTTAAGTGGGAAGAAGACGAAGAAGCGGACACCTTTTTTGAATTTAAACTAGAAACAGACGACCTTACAAATGACGTTTCATTAATTATAACGGACTTCGCTGATGAAGATGAGATTGAAGAAGCCCAGCTACTCTGGGAAAGCCAAGTTAACAGCTTACTTCACGCAATTGGTTCATAATAAACACAGTAAAACTAAAAGAGAAACGCTTTCCTCAAAACTCGCCGTTGAAAACCTCTTCTAAATTTATATTAAAATCATTTATGTCGCCTTTTGTAGCGACATTTTTCATTTCCATATTTGTACTGCTCATGCAGTTTCTGTGGAAATATATAGACGATCTCGTTGGTAAAGGAATCGAATTTTCTGTTTTTGCAAAACTGTTAATATATGTTGCAGCAAGCTTAGTTCCAATGGCTTTGCCATTATCAATACTTTTGTCATCATTGATGACCTTTGGAAATCTTGGAGAGAACTATGAATTAGTTGCATTTAAATCGGCCGGAATCTCTTTGAAACGGATACTGAGGCCACTTTCTTTTGTTATTTTCATACTAAGCATTGTAGCATTTCTTTTCTCGAACTATTGGCTTCCTGTAGCTAATCTAAAAAGCAAATCACTGCTCTATGACATTAAACAGCAAAAACCTACCATGGATATCCAACCTGGAATATTTTCAAATGAACTGGAAGATTACACGATAAGAGTTCAAAATAAAAAAGAAATTGACGGTGTTGAACACTTGTATGACGTTATAATTTATGACCACTCCGATGGTCCTGGAAATCGAAATGTTACAACAGCGAAAGAAGGGATAATGAGCAATTCTGCTGATCAGCGTTATTTACAGATGACTCTCCTAAACGGAGTAACATACGAGGAGGAGAAGAATCCATATTTAAAGCAAGAGTTTACACTCAAACGTTCAATATTTAAAGAAAGTATTTTGAGAACAGATATGTCTCAGTTTGACCTTAATAGAACAGATGAGGAACTCTTTAAAAATGGCTATAAAATGCTAAATATGTCTCAATTAGCCAATGCCATTGATACGCTTACGGCAATGGATAAAAAAAACTTTAAAGCCTTTAAAAAGGGTTTAAGAAATAGTTCATTTTTATACTCAAAATTCGACCAAAGTAAGTTTTCTCAAATAAAAATCAAAACCCCTATAGAGTTTGATAAATATTTTCATGGGTTAACAAAAGACAAACAAAAACAGGCTATAAATACTGCGTCTAACTTGAGCCGAAATTCAAAGTCTCGTTTAAGCAGCATGAATGAAGAGCTAAGAGGTAGGAGTAAATATGTGCGAAGTCATGAAATTGAATGGCATAAAAAACTTACACTTCCTTTCGCTTGTATCATTCTGTTTTTAATTGGAGCTCCACTTGGCGCTATCATTAGAAAAGGTGGCTTGGGTATGCCAATTATAATATCAGTTGCCTTCTTTTTATTGTTTCACATATTGAGCATTTCAGGTGAAAAAATGGCAAAGGAGGGAGCAATTACATCATTCGAAGGAATGTGGATGGCATCTGCTATTTTGTTACCTGTTGGAGTATTCTTTTCCTACAAAGCCACCAAGGATTCAGCACTATTTAACTTTGATGCTTACGGTAATTTCTTCAAATCAATTTTTAAGAAAAAATAGATCTTAGAAACATGAAAATTGGTATTCTCCTTTCTAGATTCCCCTACCCACTCGAAAAAGGAGACAAACTGAGAGCGTTTCATCAAATTAAAGAATTATCAGTCTCTCACGAGATCTTTTTATGCGCAATAAGCGATAGAAAAATATCTGACTCAGAATTAAAGCAGTTAAGCCCCTATTGCAAAGAGATTAAGGTGATTGAATTGAACAAGACAATAATCTCATTCAACTTAATAAGAGGTTTGTTATTTTCAAAACTTCCGTTACAAGTTGCCTATTTTTTCAAAAAAAGTGCAGAAAAATCTGTGCAATCATTTTTTAGAACGAACAAGGTCGATCATATCTATTGCCAATTAATAAGAGTGAGCGAATATGTAAAATCGATGTCAGATATTCAAAAAACATTGGATTACATGGACGTGCTTTCTAAAGGGATGGAGCGAAGAATTGATAAATCCAGTCGATTATTCCGCCCATTTGTCAAATTAGAAGCGTATCGCCTAAAAAAATATGAGCATCTCATTTTCTCTGCATTCAACAATAAAACCATAATCTCGGAACAAGATCAAAATTTAATTATTCATGCACAAAATCAAGAAATTAAAATTGTAAGAAATGGTGTTGATTTAACTTTTTTTAAACCTAGAGACATTCAAAAAACGTTTGATTTAGTTTTTACAGGAAATATGTCTTACCCTCCAAATGTTGATGGAGTGACTTATTTAGTTGAAAAAATTTTACCTTTAGTTTGGAAACAAAATCCTAATATCACACTTGTAATTGCCGGTGCAACACCAAGTCCTAGGGTTCAAAGGTTGGCTCAAAAAAACGTTACGGTGACAGGTTGGGTTAATGATATAAGAGATTATTATGCAAGTTCTAAAATATTTATTGCACCCATGCAAATTGGAACAGGTCTTCAAAACAAATTATTAGAAGCTATGGCAATGAATATTCCATGCATCACTTCTCCTCTTGCTAACAATGCTTTAAAAGCAATTCATGAGGAAAATATTTTAATCGCTAACACTGTTAAAGACTACACTAAATCTATATTTAACTTACTAGAAAACAACGGCCTTTCTGAAAAAATAGCGAATAACGGTCATAATTTTGTGAAGAAAAATTACGACTGGAAATCTACTACAAACCAATTAGAAAAATTATTTTTGAAATAATGAAAGCACTTCAAAAGATGATTGAAAATGCATGGGAAAACCGAGCATTGTTAAAAGAAAAAGACACCATTAGAGCAATTGAAGAAGTTATTGCTAAAGTTGATTCAGGGGAACTGCGCTGTGCCGAACCAGTTGAAAGTGGATGGCAAGTTAATGAATGGGTAAAAAAAGCGGTAGTACTCTATTTCCCGATTCGGAAAATGGAAACCATCGAAGTTGGTCCTTTTGAATTTCACGATAAAATGGCACTTAAATCTAACTACGCAAAGAAAGGTATTAGGGTCGTTCCTCATGCAATTGCTCGTTATGGCGCATATGTATCGAGAGGCGTAATTATGATGCCTTCATACATCAACATAGGAGCATATGTAGATGAAGGAACCATGGTTGATACTTGGGCAACCGTTGGAAGTTGTGCTCAAATCGGAAAAAATGTACATTTGAGTGGTGGGGTAGGAATTGGAGGAGTGCTTGAACCTTTGCAAGCATCACCGGTAATTATTGAAGATGGTTGCTTCATAGGTTCAAGATGTATTGTGGTTGAAGGAGTTTTAGTAGAAAAAGAAGCTGTTTTAGGTGCAAATGTAGTACTCACAAAATCAACTAAAATAATTGATGTCTCAGGAAATAAACCTATCGAATACAAAGGCGTAGTGCCAAGTCGTTCAGTTGTGATACCAGGCTCTTATTCCAAAAAATTCCCTTCGGGTGAATATCAAGTTCCTTGTGCGCTAATAATTGGGAAACGAAAGGCAAGTACCGATCTTAAAACCTCTCTGAATGATGTTTTAAGGGACTTTGAGTTTGCAGTATAAGTAACAAATGAACAAAATTTTAATCATCCAAACAGCCTTTATTGGCGATGTAATTTTAACAACTCCTGTTGTTGAAAAACTTAGTGAATTCTATCCTGATGCGAAAATTGATTTTTTACTTCGACGAGGAAATGAACAACTCCTTGAAAATCATCCGAAAATAAACGAAATCTTAATTTGGACTAAAAAAGGAAGGAAGTACCGCTCCTTATTCCAAGTTGTTAAGCTAGTTCGCTCAAAAAATTATGATGTCGTCATAAACGTGCAACGGTTTATGGCGGCAGGAATAATTACTGTGTTATCAGGAGCTAAGTTAAAAGTTGGTTTTATAAAAAACCCACTATCCTTCTTATTCAATAAAACGGTTAGGCATCGTTTAATTGGCCAACATGAAACCAGTAGAAACTTGTCCTTAGTTCGAGAATTAACTGATGATAAATATGTTCGACCAAAGTTGTATCCTTCAAAGAGCCAATATGAATCGATAAAAAAATATCAAACGAACCCCTATTTATGCTTTGCCCCTACCTCTGTCTGGGGAACTAAGCAGTTTCCTAGTCTAAAGTGGGTTGAATTGATTTTATCTCAAGATGATAATTGGACAATTTATCTATTAGGAGGACCGGCTGACAGTGAAGAATGCGAAGAACTCCTAACAATGTGCGAAAGAGAAAATTTATTTGACCTCTCCGGTAAGTTAACCTTTCTTGAGTCTGCAGCTTTAATGAAGGGCGCAACCATGAACTACGTAAACGACTCTGCACCAATGCATATGGCGTCTTCCGTAAATGCACCTACCAATGCTATATTCTGCTCTACTGTACCCTCTTTTGGATTTGGTCCACTTGCAAATTATTCTAAAGTAATAGAAACAAAAAAGGAACTACCGTGCAGACCTTGTGGACTGCATGGTAAAAAAGAATGTCCTTTAGGCCATTTTGATTGCGCCTATTCTATTAAGAAAGACCAATTCGATAGACCAAATTTTGTTGTAGATTAATCCTCGTTACCTATTTTTCTGCGAATTACCTCCTCTACTCTTTTTCCATCAAAAAGCTCATACTTTCTAAATTGGCATTCAAGTTTTCCATTCATCACAGGTATTTTCTTTGAAGGTTTCAGTCCAATATTTTTAAAAGATTCTTCGTCAGAAGCTATAATCCATGCATCCCAGCCAGAGTACTCATGCTTTAAAGTAGAGCCAATCTTTTCGAAAAAATCTGGTAACCCATCTTGTAACTCTAACCTTTCACCGTACGGTGGATTAATAATAATTACTCCTTTCGCAGAAGGTGGTGGATTTTTAAAAAAATCTGCCTGTTCTAAAAGAATACTCTTTCTCATGTTAGCGGTATTAATATTCATTCTAGCTGACCTAATATTGTTAGAATTCAACTCTTTTGCGAAAATATTCACCTCTAATGGCTTATATTTTTTCTTCGAATCGCTTAACACTTTCGAAAGCAAATCAACATCATAATTGTTCCATCCTTCAAAAGCGAAGTTGGTACGATTTAGGTTAGGGGGAATATTACATGCTATTAATGCTGCTTCAATTGCTATTGTTGCAGTACCTGTCATTGGGTCGAAGAAATCTTGTTCTCCTTTCCAGCCACTTTTTAAAATTAACCCGGCCGCTAAACATTCATTAATTGGAGCTAAATGTTGCTTTGTTCTATATCCTCTTTTAAATAACGGATTTCCACTGCTATCTAGAGAAAGCGTAATTGACGTGTCATTGATATGCAAATGAATTCTAACGTCTGGTTCAAAACGTTCAACGTTAGGTCTGTTTAATTGTTGAGCTCTAAAACGATCGACAATTGCATCTTTAATTCTTAACGAAGCAAATTGACTATGCGTGAAGTGCTCTGAGCTAACGGCAGAATCGATTGAAAAGGTCTTCTCTGAATTAAAAATAGTTTCCCAAGGCAATTTCATGGCCCTTTTGTACAACTCATCGTCGTTTTTTGCAGCATAATGATACAACGGCTTCAACACTTTCAATGCCGTTCTTAACCAAATATTAGCGCTGTAAAGCAATTCTAAATTTCCCTCAAACTCAACTGCTCTTCGTTTAACCTGAATGTTTTTTGCACCCAAATCTATCAGTTCCTGCTCTAACTCCGGCTCCATGTTTTGCATACACGTTGCAACCATTTTAAACTCCCCATCTAAATTAATTTTAATTGGGTTAGCATCTTTTGGAAAAACAATTTTATCTTCTTTTAACTGGTCCTCTCTCGATTTGTATTCCTCAGGTTTTTCTGAAGTTTTTTTAATCTTCAATCTATCTAAAATTGAAGATTTTTCGGGCTTACTATTTGACTCATCTGACATGTTGCAAACTTACATATTCCTGCCTTTGCTATACAAGGTGATTTGTTCATAAAGTATTCAATAAATTTGATTGTTGGAAGTTGTTTTTATAATCTTTGAAAAAACAATCCGCATGACCTTAGCTTTCTTAGATTGGATAATTATTGTTGCCTATTTAATTCTTGCCTTTGGCATTGGTTTTTTGTATAAAAATCAAGCAAGTAAAAGCTTGAGCGATTTTTTTTTAGGCGGCAGAAATTTGCCTTGGTACATCGCAGGAATTTCAATGGTAGCTACCACCTTTGCTGCAGATACTCCACTTTGGGTAACAGAAGTAATTGCTCAACATGGTGTTTCTGGAAACTGGCTTTGGTGGAATATGTTAATTGGTGGAATGCTCACCACCTTCTTTTTTGCAAAGCTTTGGCGAAGAGCTGAAGTTGTAACTGAATTAGAATTTATTGAATTGCGTTATAGTGGCAAGCCTGCAGCATTTTTAAGAGGTTTCAAGTCTGTTTACATGGGAATATTTTTAAACGCCATTGTAATTGGCTGGGTCAACGTTGCATTGGCATCAATTTTAAAAGTTTTTTTTGATATTCCTGACGAAATAGTAATTTGGGTAATTGCTGGGGCAATGGTATTTGTTGCAATTTACTCCACTCTTTCAGGTTTATTGGGTGTTGCCATGACAGATTTTGCTCAATTTTTTATTGCCATGGCAGGCTGTATTATTCTAGCCATTGTAGTATTAAATACCGACAAGGTAGGCGGAATTCCAGGCTTAAAAGCGCAACTTCCTGCTTGGAGGTTTAATTTTTTTCCAAAAATTAACACAGGTTCAGTAGCAGAAGACATTGGAACCTTCAGCGTTACTGTTGCTGCATTTTTAACATTTGGATTAGTACAATGGTGGGCCAGCTGGTATCCAGGTGCAGAGCCCGGTGGGGGTGGATACATTGCCCAAAGAATGATGAGTGCTAAAGATGAAAAAAATGCAATTTACGCCACGCTGTTCTTTCAGGTGGCACATTACTGCCTTCGCCCATGGCCATGGATAATTGTTGGTTTATGCACGTTGGTGTTATACCCAGATTTACCCATTGAAGACGCAGGCCAAGGCTTTGTTATGGCGATGAAAGACTACCTACCTCCTGGGCTAAAAGGTTTGCTATTGGTAGCATTTTTATCGGCTTACATGAGTACTATTTCAACACAATTAAATTGGGGATCAAGTTATCTTACCAATGATTTGTACAAGCGATTTTTTAAACAATCAAAAGAAAACGAAACAGAAGAAGATGAACAAAAAGATTATGTTCAAAAAGCAAGACTTTTCACTGTGTTAATAATGCTTGTAGCTTTGTTTGCCACAACACAAATTTCGAGTATTGATACTGCTGCAAAATTTATGATTGAATGCGGAGCAGGATTGGGAATGGTTTTGATATTACGATGGTATTGGTGGCGAATCAATGCGTGGAGTGAAATTACTGCAAGTATAGCTCCTTTTTTAGGTTACTTTATTTCAAATTATTTATTAGCATTAGACTATCCTTTCAATTTCCTCTTTACTGTGGGATTTAGCACAATTTGTTGGTTAATTGCGACATTAGTAACTGTACCAACAGATGAAGAAACGCTACAAAATTTTTATAATAAAGTAAAGCCCGACGGTGGTTGGAGTAAATTTAGAAAACCAGAAGACCCTAAAACGAAACTTGCTCCTCTTTTTATTTGCTGGATTAGTTCCATAGTAATGGTGTATTCCATCTTATTTTCTATTGGAGATTTTATCTTTTTAAACTTTGAAGATGCGGTATTAGAATTTTCAATTGCAGTAATTTCATTTTTAATGCTAAGATTTCAGTTGAAAAGAACTCGAATTTTTGAGATTTAATTATCTTTACGAACTCAAAACAAATAGATTACTCATTTACAGTACTAAAATGTTAAAAACAAGCTTAATTAGTTCGAAAATATTCCTAAAAAAGTTAGGTGCGGTAGCAGCGGTTTCTCTGTTTTTGGTTGCTTGCGTAGAAGAAACCAAAAGAGATAGTAAAACCGACAAAAAAAAAGTTGAGAAAAAAGTGGTAGAGAAAGATGCAAATCTGCTTAAAATTGGCGGCAAAGTGTTTAGCGTTCCCTCACCTATTCAGACAGCATTTTTGTTAAAAAATTCAGGAGCAGCATATTCCTCTGAAATGTTAAGCAGTACTGCAAATGCATCCAACCTATCTACTAGTGCTAAGAAAGCCTTGAATTTAGGAGTTTATGGCGCTGATATGGGATATGCAACTATTTATGACCAAACACAAGACGCTATTTCCTACATGGCAATTACCAAGAAAATTTCTGCTGAATTAGGAATGACTAATATTTTTGATGCTTCTATGATAACAAGGTTTGAGGCTAATCTGGGAAATCAAGACTCATTACTTGCTTTAGTCTCGGATGCATTTAAATCAGCCGATAGCTACCTTAAAACAAATGAACAAAATGATTTAAGCGTTTTGATCTTGGCAGGTGGGTGGATTGAAACACTCCACTTTGCAACTAATATTGTGAAGTCGCAGGATGACCAAAACATTAAAAATAGAATTGGAGAACAAAAAATTACCATCAAGAATTTAATTAATTTAATGTTGCCATATCAAGATAAGCTACCAGTAGGAGCTATAATTAATAGCCTCAATGAACTAAGAGATATTTACGCAAACATTGAATTTAACTACTCCTATAAAGTATCTTCAACAAATGAGAAAACAAAAACCACTACAATTAACAGTACTTCTAAAGTGTCGATGACTGCTGAACAATTGGCTGACATCTCAGCTAAAGTTGAAGACATTAGAAAAAGTATTTTAAACTAAACATTACAATGAAAAGATTTATTTTCAAATATACGTTACTAACAGCTATTTTAACTGTAACGTCATTAAGTTCGAGTGCTCAGTGTGACACTATTGCTGCTGTTTGTGGTGAAAACTTCTCAAGAGAATTTCTTTCGGATGGACAGGAGTATAGGGCTCTGTTGTTTGATGATCAAACGTCTGAATTTCATTTGACCTTGTACGGTCAAAGTACCTATCGTTTTGCAGCTTGTAGTGGTTTAACAAACGGAAATATGTTATTTAGAGTTTACGACGAAGAGAGAAACGAAATATTTATAAGTTCTGACCATGGAAACGCTCCATATTGGAATTTCGAAGTTACATCAACTATAGATGTTGTAATTGAAGGAAATCTAAATTTAGACGAAGTCCAGTCAGGCTGTGCCGTCCTTTTAGTTGGTTTTAAACCTTAAATGAACAAAAAAATCATTGGAAGCAGGATTTTTAAATTCTGCTTTTTTTTTGTTATTTTCATTGTTCTATAAACGAAGAAGTCAGACTAAATTATGAGTGAGAAAATTTTAAAGGCCCTAATGCAATTATTTGCAATTGTGGCAAATGTTGGAAGAGATGATTCTAACACTAAAGAATTTGTTTCTCAATTCCTTAACGAGCAACTTAACAAAGAGCTAGTAAATGAGTATTTACTAGTTTATGACAGATACTACAACGAGCAAAATAAAAAAAGAGAAGGAGCAAAAGCTAAAAAACGCACATCACTCAATTCAGTTAAAATATTAAAGATATGTGCAGAGATTAATAAAGAACTTACGCAGAAGCAAAAAGTCTACGTTCTTGTTCAATTACTCGAATTTATATTCTTGAACAACAACGATACAGATCAAGCAATTGAGTTTGTTGAAACTGTTGCTGATTCTTTCAATATCAACTCAAAAGAATATAAATTAATCATGGAGTTCATTAGCGCTCCCAAAGAGGAACTAACGAAGACTGAGAGTATTCTGTTGATAAACAACCATAATAAAACTGCAGGCGAACACAACCACATAAAAGCTGATGGGATTGATGGGCAAGTTCGAATTTTAAGAATTCCGAGCGTTGATATGTTTTTCTTGAAATATTTCGGAAGGACGGAACTTCAGCTAAACAGTCAATTAATTAAGCCTATAAAATCATATGTATTAACACAAGGATCTTCATTAAGAGGGTCAAAGGTTGCTCCTATTTATTACAGTGATATTATAAGCATCTTTCTCAGTGATTTAGACGTTGAAAAAACGACGTTTAGTGTTAAAAAGATTACCTACAAATTCAAGAATGGTAACATAGGTTTACACCCTATGAATTACGAAGAAGAGTCGGGTAATTTGATTGGGATTATGGGTGCAAGCGGCGCTGGAAAGTCAACTTTGCTAAATGTTCTTAACGGAAATTACAAACCCTCGACCGGAGCTGTAAAAATTAACGGTTTCGATATACATGACCCTGTTAATAAAGATATAATTGAAGGTGTAATTGGCTATGTATCTCAGGATGATTTGCTTATTGAAGAATTAACTGTCTTTCAGAATGTATTTTACAATGCTAAATTATGTTTCGGCGACCTTAAAGATAGAGAGATTATAAAACTCACTTTTAAAGTTTTAACTAGCCTAGGTCTATGGGAAACTAGAAACTTGAAAGTTGGAAGCCCATTAGAGAAAACGATTAGCGGTGGCCAACGAAAAAGAGTAAACATAGCTTTAGAGTTAATTCGGGAGCCTTCTATAATGTTTGTCGATGAGCCTACTTCAGGTCTTTCCTCAAGGGACTCTGAAAACATTATGGATTTGTTGAAAGAACTTACCCTTCGTGGTAAACTAATTTTTGTTGTTATACATCAACCTTCGTCAGATATTTTTAAAATGTTTGATAAATTAGTTATTCTTGATACCGGTGGCTACCTCATTTACAACGGAAACCCAGTCGATGGAATTGTTTATTTTAAAGAGCAAATGCATCAGGCAAATGCCTCTGAAAGTGAATGTTTTAATTGTGGAAATGTTACACCAGAGCAAATTTTCAATATCATTGAATCTAAGATATTGGATGAATATGGCAACCAAACAGATAAACGAAGAGTCGGTCCAAGGGATTGGTACGCGATTTACAAAGAGAATGTCAAATTATTAGCCGCTGAAAAGAAAACTAAAATCAACGAGAATCCTAGAAAAAGTTTAAAAATCCCTAATGCTTTTAAACAATTCAAAGTCTTTATTGCCAGAGATATTCTTTCTAAGTTGACGAACAAGCAATACCTGCTGATTAACTTTTTAGAAGCCCCTGTTTTAGCATTCATACTATCTTTCATTATTCGATACTCCAACACGGATCAAGCAGAGAATACAGGTTACATTTTCCGTTCAAACGAAAACTTTACAGCTTATATTTTTATCAGTGTTATTGTTGCCCTCTTCTTAGGTTTAACAGTAGCTGCAGAGGAAATAATCAGAGATCGAAAGATTCTAAAAAGAGAAAAGTTTCTAAACCTTTCCAAGGGGAGCTATTTGTTTTCTAAAATATTTATCATGTTCGCCGTATCGGCTGTTCAAATACTCACCTACGTTCTGGTTGGTAATTCCATACTAGGTATTCAGGGCATGTATCTAGAGTATTGGATCATCTTGTTCTCGGCAGCTTGCTTCGCTAACATGCTGGGATTAAACATCTCTTCCACCTTTGATTCTGCCGTTACCATTTATATACTAATCCCATTTTTAGTAATTCCACAACTTATGTTGAGCGGCGTAATTGTAAAATTTGAAAATTTGAACCCTACTATCACTATTCAGGATAAGGTTCCATTTGCAGGAGAAATAATGGTGTCCAAATGGTCTTTTGAGGCCTTAGCCGTAAAGCAGTTTAAAAACAACAAGTACAATCAACATTTCTTTTACATTGATAAGGATATAAAAACAGTAAATTTTAGAAAAAATTATTGGCTAAGTAGACTTAAAGACAGAATCAACTTTGTAAATAGAGAATACAACAACGAAGAAGAGAAAGAAAACATAACAAACGGTGTTAAATTATTATTTAACGAGATTAGTAAAGAAAATGCTAGAAATGAAGACTTGGTTTTCGAAAATATAGAAGCTCTTAGCAATGGAGTTCCCTCGAAAGAAGTGTTAATAGAAGTTTCTGATTATTTCAATGACTTGAACAAACACTACATTAGAAAGTACAGAGAATACAATGATGAGAAAGATCATTTATTAATTGAAATGAATGATACACCAGAGAAAAAAGCAGCATTTATTAAATTAAAAGATGACTATGCTAATGAGTCTTTAGAAGCTTTGATGACCAATAAAAATGATTTAAATAAAATTATTGAGTGGGAAAATGAGTTGATTCAACGAGCAAATCCTGTTTATAAAGACCCTAAAGGTTTTAGATCGCATTTCTTGGCTTCCTCCAAGAAACTATTTGGGTATTACTTGACCACTTTCTCTGCCAACTTATTAGTAATATGGGGATTTAGTGTTTTCTTAGCAATTACGTTGTATTACGATACCTTGCGTAAGCTATTGAATACATTAGGTAAACTGTTTAAAAAGAGTAAATACTGAGCTAAAAATAGAATGCTTTCCAAATAATTTCAAAGGATTATGTGCCCCTTATGGATTGATGTTTATTGATATGATGAGGTTTAATTAAAATTAACCTTTATTTACTTTTTATTACCTGCATATCCACTATACTACCGCATAAGATTATTTGTCGTCCAAGTGGTTACAAAATCGTGGTTTCAGTTCTAATGTAACTCTAAAACAGCGCACAACGGTATTTAATTATTTCAAGGTTCAAAGTTTGTAAACTATTGAACTTCTTGTAATGACTATTAATAAAACGAATTTTGGTAAGGTGAATTGTGAACAAGCAAAACCGTAGGTTTCAGCTTTCCCTTTAGATTTAGTGCTCAATTGCAGTATAAATAAACAGACACTTCAAATCGAATAATTAACAGTAAGAACATTGACTGCGCATATAGCTGCACAACAGATTACAATTAATGTACTTTATTCAAGATCTACAATATTTATCTTTATCATAAAATATGAATTCATATTTTACGATAAAGACAAAGTTAAAAAGCTGCTTCGTCACTTTTATTATTTATAAAAACACCTGATCGTCGATAACAGTATAGTATTACTTTTATATAACTCATTACTTCCCTAAGCTGAAACGATACGCCATAAATAAAAACATGAGAAGCTTCTTGAAATTATTCAACATACTTTCAGATGATGAAATTGATTTATTTGAAAGTGAATTAATTCGTAAAATGTTAAAGAAAGTCGATTATTTTATTAAAGAAGGCAGAACCTCTAAAGAAGTTGCATTTGTTGTTTCCGGACTATTTAGGTCATTTTATTATTCATCGTCAGAAGAAGAGGTAACCTACTGTTTTACTTTTCTAATTCTTTTGTAAGTGCTTATTCTTCATTTTTAACACAAACTAAAACGACAGAAAATATTCAAGCTTTGACAAGTATTGAATTACTAACTATTTCACGAAATGAATTTTTAAAACTAGAGAACTCGAGCAAGAATCGGCTTCGATTTTTCAAATTCATGGCTGAGCAAGAATATATTAAAATGGAGAAAAGAATCTTTATTCTTCAAAAAGAAAGTGCTGAGAAACGATATGAAGATTTACTCAACAACCAACCTCTATATCTACAATTAATACCGCTAAGTTATCTGTCTTCCTATTTAGGGATTACGCAACGACATTTAAGTCGAGTCAGAAAGTTGATCTAGAATTAGACAAATGTCCTTTCTAAGGAATTCCAACCTGCTATTCTTTGTAAAAAATAAAGAACAAATTATGAAACAAGTTTTAATAGTTAATAGACATCCTGACAAGCAAAGTTATAACTATGCGTTATCGGAAGCTTATTTAAAAGGCGCAGGTAAGACTGATTCAATGTAGACTCAAATTAATATTGCAAATTTGGATTTTAACCCTAATCTGGCGTTTGGATACAGAAAAAGAATTGAGCTAGAACCTGATTTACTTAAGGCCGTGAAAAAAATAAAAAAGGCATACCATATTGTATGGGGATTTCCAATGCGGTGGTATGGTTATCCTGCATTAATGAAAGGGTTTATTGACCGTAGATTTTTACCAAGAATAACGTATGAAACGACTAAAGAAAAGGCAATACCAAAAAAATTGTTGAAAGGATAAACGGCAAGAATCATTCTAACAGCTGATACCCCTAAATGGTACGATTCCTTATTTATGAAGAGCCCTGCTATCAATCAATTCAAAAAAGGAACCTTAGAGTTCTGTGGAGTTAGTCCCGTTAAGGTTACCTATATTTCACCTATCAAAAATTCAAACATCAATTATAGAGAGAAATGGCTGGGAAAAATGGAGTTGTTAGGTGATAAACTAAAGTAACTACTGAGAACATCGTATAAAGTTAATTATTGGTTTTAGTTTACTTGCGAAAGCCCATGTTCCCTAAAGCTAACGGTATTCTATCTGTGATTTGTTTATTAAGGTTAGTAATTAAATCATGTAACTAATAGGACAAATAAACGTTGACTGCAAGCTAAAAAAACAATGCAAATGATACGATTACATTATTACTTGTTTAAGATGTGCAGGATTAAACATACTCTATTTTGTTTTAAAAAACCCATCTTTTGATAATGAAATTGTTACTCTAATGGACTTTAAGCTAAATCAATAGATATGGTGCAATTTTCATTTATGTTTTACCAACATCAGCAAAGGAGTCACTTGTGGAGTAAGTATGCCTTATTTAGAGAAAAGGTACTAGACAAATAACAATATAAAGTAGCATTAGAAAACTTTATAAAAGACTATCTAAAGCTTGAGAAAGATGAAATTACACATAAAGAGATTGGGATTACACCAATCTCTTTTGCTAATTTTTCAAGAAGTATAAATTCTGAAAAAGGATAAGCAATATATGAACCGATGGCGGATATACGAAAGCAAGTAGTAGTTATACTTTTCAGTTTATTCAAAAAAACACAAAGAAAATTCTAAACAATCTATGAAAGAGAAGCCATCTGAACCCAGCGATTCCTTTTCGAGACAAATTGTTTAATGGTGCGACCGTATTTTGTTAGAGATAATTATTTCTAGAAGGATTACAGGAAAAAAAAGATTCTCAATAATGTTCAAAAAACTCTCACCAGAGAAGGTATTAGCTTTTTTGAATAATGAAAGTAGTCTTAAAGACGATATTAAAATAATGAATAGTTTACCGAAACAATCTTACCCGATTGCTGGGGTTGAACAGCTAAAATCAGTTAAAACCAAATAGCCCAGCAAATACCAAAGAACTCTTTTCTTTATTAGTATAGGACACTCGTATTTTGGGCTCATAGATTTACTTTCTTCTGCCCATTTATTTGAGACTGTTATCAATACCATTTTCTTGCGCTTAATCTTATTCATGATTCGCTCATAACACTTTTTGAAAGCTTTATTATGACTTACTGGCATTGAGCGATAACAGGAACAGCAGGTTGCTTAGCTTTCTAAGACATTTAAGTAGCATTAGTAAGGGATTTACTTTTTGGACATTTGTCCTATATCAATTGTTATTGGGGTTCTAATTTTGCTCATGTTAATTTAAAAAAAAGAAGGGAGAATCCCCCATCTTCATTTAATCACCATTGCAATTTCCCAACTATGCGTTACTCTATAATTTTGCTGACTAGCTTTTTCTTCACGACGTCCGTTCTCAAAGCCCAAATCCCTATCGAGGTTCTGGTTGGTGATGAGCAAGTTTCTCATGACTTCTTTTTCTTCAAAGACCTTGATGAAAAGAAGCATTACAGTGTCTTTACCCAAGGACGTTTTGCGGTAAACTACGAAAATGAGGCGCTGAACACGACCTATCTGGCAACCTACCTAACCCGAAATGTTACTAAAAAATGGGGAGTTTCTATAGGCGGGGCGAGTAATATTCAAGAATTTAATCCACTAGTCGCGATCTCCTATACCCACGTAAGTAAAGATCATCGATTGTTGGTAAACCTGTTTCCAAGCTTGATGCTAGGTGAAAAGACTTCCTATGAGTTCAGCGGTCTCCTGATATATATGCCCAAAATTTCTGAAAAATGGTCTTCCTTTAATCAGCTACTTTTTGCCACCAATCTAGCTACTAGTAATTTATATCACAGACATAGTGTCCAACAGCTACGGATAGGTCTTGATTACAAACAGTCCATCCAATTCGGATTGGGAATTAACCTTAACTTTTTGGGCGAAGATGAAGGCTATTACTACTCCCGAAACATTGGCTTTTTTGTACGGTTAACACCGTAAGATTATTCGTTCACATATTTGCACTTGTGGTATCAATTCAATTTTACACACAAATCACAATGATTTGATTTCTTGTGAGTATGGGTCGGGGAAAACTTACTCTTTCTTATATTACAGTTTTTGAAATTAGAAATTCTATTTTTAAACTGCACTAATTTTGGGAAACTTACATCTATAGTAGCTCTGCCAATGCGGTTGAAAAGGAATATGAAAAATTAAAAAGTGAATACGAAAAAAACTTAGTCCTCTTTTCTAACGAGATAGTACATGCAGGTGGTTAAAAAATTTCTTAGGTAAGGGATTTTTCTTATGATACTATTCTGCTTTCTAGCCTTAAGTTCAAACTTGTATTTATAGATTGGATTAATAAAATAGAAGGTTCTTTTTTGAATGGAATAATTATTTCTTTTAATTAATCTTTGAAAACGTTCAATACTTATTCCCGTTTCCTTTATTTCAGCTAAATTTTCCACAAAAGTGGTTGTTTCTCCAAAGCTTTTTAAAATTCCTTTGAAAAGTGACATTGGCAATAAATGATAATAGGGTAGCCGGCTTAAAATTCTATTTTTAGCTATTGGTTATTCCGATAATAGATCCTAAAATTTATTTGAATCAAGAAGAATAACAGAAACACTATGGCTCGCCGAAATCTAATCCTTTTTTAATGGCTTCAAATCTCGTCCTAATCCATACTTATCAATCAAGTAAATCATTGCAGCAAAGGAGGCTGCACCCAGTTCTAATTCTCGTTGATGAACATTTTCAAATACGTCTGTATCCGAGTGATGGTGGTCAAAATATCGTTGATCGTCCGGACGTAAGCCTATTAATGGTACATTTTGACCCTTTAATGGCTTAATGTCTACTCCACCCCAACCTGCTTTGAAAATGTGAAGTTTGTAAGGTTCCAATAAAGATTCCCAAGATTGCATTTTCTCCACCTGTTCTGGTGTGCCATCCATGGTAAAGCCACGAGGCACAAAACCGCCAGCATCAGATTCTAATGCTGCTATGTGAATTTCTCTTTTTTCTTTTGCTACAGCTGCATATGTTTTACCACCGTTGTTGCCATTCTCTTCGTTCATAAACAATACACAACGCAGGGTATACCTTGGTTTATATCCAGTTGCTTTTAGAATACGTAACGCTTCAATGGAGTGAACTACTCCTGCTCCATCATCATGCGCACCTTCTCCCACATCCCAAGAATCCAAATGCCCTCCAAACGTGATTATTTTATCCGGTTCAACACTACCAGTAATTTCTGCTATCACATTGTAGGAATCCTTATCAGGGAAAGTTTGGCTGTTTACATTCAAGTATGCCAAGGCATTGGAATTCGTTTTTAAAAGTTCACTCAACATTTCGGCATCTTCAATGCTTAATGCTACCGAAGGAATTTTCTTTACTCCTTCTTCATAGCCCATTGAACCAGTGTGCGCATGTTTGTCTTTGTTGTGGGTTAATGACCGTACAAAAACACCTACAGCCCCAAACTTGGAAGCTTGGCTTGCACCGTCCCAACGTTGGTTAACACAACCTCCATAAGCGTCACCGGTGCTAATTAACCTCCTGTCGAAAGCTCGGTTAAAGAAAACAATCTTTCCTTCTATAGCGCTCTTCCCTAATTTCTCCAATTCCTCAAAGTTCTGCACCTCGATCACCTCAGCTTCAATTTTTCCGTTAGAGCTAACAGAACCACCCAAGGTTTTAATGCTCATGGGTTTGCCATTTACTCCTGCTTCTTCGATATCTCCTCTCACCCAATGCGGCACTTTTACTGGCATCAACCAAACGGTATCAAAATCATACGACTCTAACAATGCCTTGGCCCACTTTACCGCTTTTTCTGCCTCAGGCGAACCGCTTAAACGAGCACCAACATCTTTACATAACGAACGTAAATTATTGTACGCATGTCCTTCCACCAAAGCAGCATCAAACAGGTCTCTAATTTGCAAAGAATCGTCTTTTTGTGCAAAAGCTGCGACGTGCACGAATAGGGTAAAAAATAGAACAATTCTCTTCATGGAAATTAATTTTGGTTGCAAATAACGTGAATTTGTTTCGAAGGAATAGTCAACTTTTTGTTGATATATTTTAGAATGGGCTAATTAATTCGTACACTTTGTATTAATCACACCATCAAAAAAACTATATGAGTAGAGGATTTGTAAAAGAAGATGATCAAGAAGAATTACCAATGGTTCCACCAAGACCATTCCTACCTGAAGGAGCGACGAATTATGTAACTCCTCAAGGAATGGAGTTCCTCTTGAAAGAAAAGGAAGAACTGCTGGAAGAGAAAAAAAACATTGAGTATACCAACGACAACGAACGGCGTATCGCTAAAAATTTAGTGAATGCTAAGTTTAATTTACTTGTTGCACGTATTGATTCTGCAAAAGTGGTTGATCCAGATGCACAAAGACAAGATAGTGTCCGGTTTGGAGCCAACTTAAAGCTAAAGATAGATAATTCTGCATCGCCAAAGAACTTTAAAATTGTTGGCGTGGATGAGGCGGACATTTCGCAGGGAAAAATTTCCTACTTATCGCCTGTAGCGAAGGTGTTGGTGGAGAAAAAAGTAGGCGAAAAAGCAACTTTACAACTAGACAGTGGCCAACGTGTTTTTGAAATCCTAGAAATTGATTACTCCAGTTAATTCTTTCAAAAAGCCATAAAAAAGCCCTTTATACAAGGAGTGAACTTCAGAAATTAACAATCTGGTTTTAAGAATTACGAATCGTTGAATTACGAATTACGAGTGGAGTGAAACGAAGCGACTTAATTTAGTTGATTGGTAACTCAATAACCAGATTGCTTCGTGCCTCCCGCCAAAGACAAACTGTCGGACAAGCGCAATGCCGAATAAAAGGTTATTCTACATTTCTCATTCGTAATTCTCTAACTCTACTGCACCACCACTCGCTTCGTTTCATTTCCTAACCTCAGTAGGTAAATGCCACTTTTAAATTGGCTCACATCTATTGCTTCTTTACTCTGGAGGATAGTTTTACTGTAAACAAGTTGCCCTTGCATGTTATAAATGAATACTTCTTGTAGTTGAGTTCTACTAGCGGGCGTTTCAATAAAGATCTTACTACTAGTCGGGTTTGGATATACATTGAAAGATGCTTGTTCCTGCTGTACTTCTTCATTTACTCCGACACCTAGACAGTTTAATTGATCACCCCTAATAATGGATGATTTATTCATTAATTCAGTTCGAACACTATCCGACAAACAATACGATAGCCCTTGAGCTCCAATTATACTGAAGTTGTTGCTTGGTGCAGCAACTCTAGCCTCCCATGCGATTAAGGTAGCATCGTAATTTTGATTTGATATGTTCGAGTTGTCTAACATATTATTCATAAAAGTAAACTTCGATTCAATTTTCCAATTGCCCAAATTTTGATTGAAAGAAGTTGCTCCCGCTAACATGGAACGCATATCGAAAGCAGAATCTATATCCCAAACAGAAATATCTTGGTTGAAAGAAACCGCATCTTTTAACATGGAACTAAAATTTTCAACTGAATCTACTTGCCATGCAGTTATGTCTTGGTTAAAAGCAGAGTCTTGCTCAAACATACCTTCCATGGTGGTAACTCTAGATACATCCCATGAACTAATATCTTGGTTGAAATCATAAGCCTGATAAAACATTAGTTTCATATTCATGACTTGCGAGACACTCCATGCGGCCATGTTCTGATTATACCTCCTCGCATTGATAAACATATATTCCATATTTATAACTGAATCAACAGCCCACCCTGACAAATCTTGATTAAATAAAAAGCAGTTTGAAAAAAGGTATTCCATACTTTTCACTCTTGATACGTCCCAATTCGCAATGGCTCCATTAAATTTGCGACAAAAATTGAACATCCCACCTAAACGCGGTCCAAGGCTTAGGTTGGGAACATCCGTGGCGTTGTATATCATGTTGGCGTTTTCAGAAAAAGCATAATACAAGTCTTCCCAAGCTATGTAACCCCATTGATCAATGGAAATCAACTTAAGCCCATCCAACACCTTATTAATCGTAGGAGTGTTATTATAAAAAACAGTGGCCCCAAACACAATTCTAGGAAACTGCCCACGAATTCGGATGGTATAAGTTCCAGTATCAGAGTATTGATGAGTAACAGCCGTTGTTACACCCAAGTTGTCAAACACTCCATCGTTGTCCCAGTCTACATCCTAATTATATACTCTAGTTGTATCTATATTTATATGAACAGAACTGTCATTTGAATTTGAAATATTCGGATTAAAGACAGTTGTCCTCCAAGTGGTCACAAAGTCATTTGTGTCTCTTTGGGCCTGAGCTTTAGAAAATAATGAGAGAGTAATTAATAGAAGTAATAGATGTTTCATAAAGTGGCAATTAGCTTGTAAAAATAATTATTAATCGTTTAGTTTTTAATTTTTAGTTGTTAATCCTGAAAAGCTGAATTGGGAATATGTAATAATTACTAATCTGTTAATGACTAATTACTAATGCAACAAGCATTAAACAGTGCGTCATTGCGCCTATCAGAAACACTTGTCAGGCTGAGTGAAAAATTACCGCCCTTCGATACAATTTTAAAAGCACCCAGAGTGGGCAAAGCAAAGCTTTGGCTGTATCGAAGGGCGCTTTTAAAAATCACTCAGGGTGACAATTTTTTGTATCGAAGCCAAGACAAGTGTTTTTAAAAATAATAACCCATTTTAACCAGATTGCTTCGTGCCTCCCGCCAAAGACAAACTGTCGGACGGGCGCAATGACGTTCTAATTTTTACATTGCCTACAAGACATAAAAAAACCTTGAAGTACATCGAGCTCCGATAGCTATCGGAGTCGAGATGTACTTCAAGGTTTTAAATTAAATTATACCGTTTTTTATTTCACCGGTAAGAAAGAATAATTCTCTCCGTAAAACATCATTTGCTCTTTGAAAGACTCTGGGTACTGAACCTCAATATCCGTTATTTTTCCATCCGTCATCACGGGAACCAATTTAGGATTGATAAATCCACCATAGGCCGCAATTCCTAAGCTTTCGTATCGTTTCAATACTTCAGCATGTAATTCAGGGTCAACTTTTACAGCGTAATCTTCAACCAAAGACTTTCCCGCTTCATAGTCTCCTTCAGATTTAATTCTCTGTAATTCTCTCAACTGCATTCCAAAAATATCTTTTAATGCTTCATAATCATTAATCACAAAAAAGGTCTTACCATCTCTCATTTTCTTCACAATTATGCTACCTTTTGCACCCGCTTCAAACGCCCATTTTGCAATCATTTGTCGGTTTCTCATGTGTGCCTCTTCCACTTGGTCACCCATGTCCAAACGCTTCAATTGCAACATCATCCCGTTCTTAATGTAGTCATCGTAAGCTGTTTTACCAGCATCTAGCGATTCAATTAAACCCATGTCAACTAATTTTTGGTCATGCAAATAATACAGAGCAACTAAATCAGCTCTGCCCTCTTCTAAACAAGAAGCGTAACTTTTTAAAGTTTCAGAAGTAGTTCCAACACCTTCATTAATTCTCCCTGATGCATGACCTATTACTTCATGTAAATCAGTGTGCAACAAATCAGCAATTCCACCATACTTTTTAGAACGGTCAATTTCTGCTTGATCCCAAGCGAACTCAGACAATGAACTTTTCCCTTCTTTGGAAGACATTTCATAGGCATGAACAATATTTCCAAGGCTAACACTTTTAGATCCTACTTCACGAACCCAACCGTTATTTGGAAGATTAATTCCAATTGGTGTAGATGGCGAAGCATCCCCTGCCTCTACAACTACAGTAATTACTTTCCCAATAATACCTGTAACGTTTGGCTTTTTATGCTCTTCCATTAACGGAGAGTTATCTTCAAACCATTGCGCCTCTTTACTTACCGCTTCAATTCTCTTAGTTGCTTCCATGTCTTTAAAAGAAACGACAGACTCGAACGAACCTTTTTTACCCAAAGGATCGTTGTATACTTCAATAAACCCATTTACAACATCTGTTCTTGAATCTATATCTTTAATCCAATTTAGGTTGTACTTGTCCCAATCTACCACTTTTCCAGTTTTGTAATACGTGATTAAACTTTCAAACGTTTGCTTTTGCTGAGCATTTTCTGCCAATGGTACTGCTTTCTGTAACCAAAAAACAATTTTTTCAATTGCTTCTGTATAAAGACCACCTACCATCATCGTTTCAGCTACCACTTTGCCGTCTTCCTTAACCAAACGAGTATTCAATCCATATTCTGGTTGATCTCCTTCTACTTTGTCAAGATTTGCATAATATGCCTCTACCTCAACTTGTGTTAAATCTGGGCTATAAAAATTAACTGCAGAAGTTGCTACTAAGTCTTCACCATCTGCTAGGTTTACTTTTTTAGCATCCAAAGCAGGATTAAAAATAACTTCTCCTAAAGTTGCCATTAAATCCTCTTTTGTTTGACCTTCTTTCAATGGAAGGTTTTCAGACTCTATTTCTCCAATCGCCTTTTCAAAGTAAACTCTAGAAAAGTCAGGTTTAAACTTCTTGTTTGAATAGTGGTGATGAATCCCATTTGAGAACCATACTCTTTTGGTATAAACCATTAACTTTTCCAACTCTTCAGCATTGCCATTTATAGCCTCTTCATTTTTAATAATTGCTTCTAAAGTTTTTCTTATCTGAAGATTATGGCGGTAATTTTGGCTGTACATAATATCTCTACCTACAATTGCAGCTTCATATAAATAGTACAACAATTCTTTCTTCTTCAAATCTAACTCCTCAAAACCTGGAATTTGGTAACGAATTAGCTTTAAATCCGCAAACTCATCTGCTGTGTAATTAAAATCATCTGAATCATGAGCAGCTGCATCTTGAATTTCAGCGGTAGCTTCTTTTTCTTTAGAGGTGCCACAAGAAGCGAAGACTACTGCTGCTAACACAGCTATAGATAATATTCTTTTGTTCATAATAGGTTAATTTTTAAAAATTCTAAATTAACTTTTTTAATGCGAATTTGGAAATTTGTTGAAATATCGCTGCGCTGCTGGGAGATAGAACCTTAGGTTATTAATGAGGAAACATTCAATTGGTCGTTTTTCATTTTTACGCTAGGAAAATTCTACATTCTTTTAAACAAAAAAGGCAAGAAGTTCGGAGAGATCATTTTACCGTTTTTCTCCTGTAGGTCTTCGTTGTAATTGAATACTCAATGACACATCTGTTGCCACTCCTAATTCTTCACTCCCTCCAAAAACTTCATATAATCCTTCTCGCTAATTACATCCCAATAATCTGAATACTCCGCTAACATATCTGATATGTAAACTCTATCCGGTAATATGGTTGCTTCAAATTCAATTTTTTCCCATTTGCCTAACATATTCTTCCATTCAATAAAGCGCCCTTTGTCTAAAATTATAAAGTAACTCTGGTCGTTCTTGTACTTCCTATACTGGGGAAATTCCATGTTGTAAAGTTGATAAGTTATTTGTTAATTTACAGTTAATAATGCATAATTAGTGTAAAATGATTTTATCTTAGTTTCTATGAATCAACGAACCATTCGTCTTATCATTTTCTTTGCAGCATTTACTGTTATTGGAGTTTTTTTATTTCAATGGTTTTGGGTAAAAAAAGCGTTCAACTTACAAGAGAAGCAGTTTAATGAAAGAGTCCATGTCGCTCTCTCAAGTGTAGTTGGCGAAATCCAACAACTAAACAGAGACTCTTCCGCCATTTATGAGCCGGTGAAACAAATTTCTTCCAATTACTTTCTTGCCTCTACAAATGATACGCTTCATCCTTATGTGTTACAGAATTTATTGCTAACTGAATTTAAGAGTAGAAATTTAGATACAGATTTTGAATATGTATTATACGACTGCTTTAACGATTCAATTGTTTTTGGCGATTTTGTTAAAATAAAATCAGATGCCAAAGACTTAGTATATAAAATTTCAGAAGAAGACAAATGGAATCAAGCGTCACATTATTTTGGTGTTTATTTCCCTAGTAAACAGTTGCGTTTAGTTGATCAGATGGGCATTTGGGTAGTGTCTACCATCTTCTTGTTACTCGTAGTTATCTTTTTCAGTTATACCATATGGGTAATTCTGAAACAGAAAAAACTATCTGAAATTCGGACTGATTTTATAAACAACATGACTCATGAGTTAAAAACCCCTATTTCTACCATTTCATTATCAACTGAGGTCCTTACCAATCCAAATATTACAAATAATCCCGAGCGGCTAAAAAACTACGCAAACATAATAAAGGAAGAAACCGAACGACTCAGGTCACAGGTAGACAAGGTTTTGCAAATGGCATCACTAGATAAAAACCGTCTCAGTCTAGAGGTAAAAGAAGTGAATATACACCGAGTAATCAAGAAAACAGTTGAAGGCTTTGAATTGATTCTTGATTCCAATGAGGGTGAAATAAATTTGAGTTTAAAAGCTCGCAATCCTGTTATTTCAGGTGATGAACTTCACCTAACCAACATTTTCTTCAACCTAATTGACAATGCTATAAAATATTCAGATAATAAACCTCGAATTGAAATTTCAACAGTAGACTATAAAAATGGATTTCAAATTCGGGTTCGAGACAATGGAATTGGGATGGACAGAGAGCAGCAAAAGCACGTTTTTGAAAACTTTTATAGAGTTCCTACCAATGACAGGCATGACGTTAAAGGCTTTGGAATTGGCTTAAATTACGTTATGAAAATGGTAAAAAAACACCATGGTAAAATTCAATTAAAGAGTGACTTAAAATCAGGTTCTACTTTTAGAATTTACTTCCCAATTAAGAAAAAAAAGAAAAGATAATATGAACTTACTCTTTGTTGAAGATGATTTAAATCTTGGCTTTGTAATAAAAGACCAGTTGCAAGAGTCAGGGTACAAGGTAACTTGGGCACAAGACGGAGCAGAAGGATTAAGAATTGCTCTAGAACAGTCTTTTGACATAGCTATTTTGGATGTCATGCTACCACGATTGAGTGGTTTTGAATTAGCTGAAGAGCTGATAGAACACAAGCCTGAACTTCCTTTTTTATTTTTAACTGCAAAAGCAATGTTAGAAGATAAAATTAAAGGGTTAACAGTTGGTAAAGATTACCTAACCAAGCCATTCGAGTTTAAAGAATTAGAACTCCGATTAGAGAATATTTTGTCAAGCATCGTTACACCGACTTTTACCACCGTAGAAGAGCAGCAGTTTAGCATAGGGGCTTATGAGTTTGACTATGTGAATCAGTTTTTGAGTTTAAATGGCGAAGATCAAAAACTCACTAAAAAGGAAGCAGATGTTTTGCGAATGCTGTGTTTGCATAAAAACGAAGTAATGAATCGAGAATTAGCCTTAAGAAGTATTTGGGGTAATGACGATTACTTCAATGGAAGAAGTATGGATGTATTCATTTCAAGAATTCGAAAGTACTTGAAACAAGATGAAAATATTCAAATAATTAATATTCATGGTGTAGGTTTCAAATTGGCGATTCGTTAGTCGGTTAAGCGCATTAATTGCCCTTATATTTGCTTTATGAAATTTTTAGCGAGAATTGTATTTTGGATTACCGGTTGGAAAATTGTTGCTAACAATGCACATAAAGTAAGAAAAATGGTAACTATTGCTGCGCCACATACTTCTAATTGGGATTTACTTTATGCCAGGGCAGCATTTTATTTAATGGGTATTCCAGTTAGTTATACTGTAAAAAAAGAGTTGTTTTTTTTCCCTTTAGGTTGGCTTTTAAAAGCGCTCGGAGGCATTCCCATTGACCGCAAAGCAAAAGGTAAAATGGTAGATAAAATGGCTGCTCTTTACAACGATTACGAAACTTTTTCAATTATGATCACTCCTGAAGGAACAAGAAGCTACTCACCTGAATGGAAAAAAGGGTTTTACTACATCGCACAAAAAGCTAATGTCCCAATTGCGTTAGGTTATTTAGATTATGCTAAAAAAGAGGCTGGTGTAGGACCCTTGGTTACGCCAACAGGAGACTATGAAAAAGACCTTGAAACAATACAAGCTTTTTACAGAAACGTTACTCCCAAATATCCTGATCAAGGGATTCTGTAATTTAAAGTATTAATGTCGAATGTGGCGTATTGAATGTGTAATGCGCGTTAATAATGTTGATGTAACAAATTGCAAATATCCCTGTTCAACATGCAATACAATCTATGAAGTAAACATCACCTAATTTCTTCTTGTTTATTTTCCTCAAACATTCTACGGTTATCACTTTACTTTCAAATACAACATTTAACAACTTCTTATTCCTAACTGTTAAAAAAATCTAATTAATTTAGTGTCTATGAAAAAAGGTGCTATTGCAGTATTACTTGGTCTTATTTCAGCTTCTTTTTTTGCTCAAAATAGCGGAGTTACAGGTTCCAGAGCTTATTCATTAGCCGGAGTAGCCACGTTACAATCTGACCTTTGGAGTGCGAATAACAACCCTGCAGGTTTAGGAAGTTTAAAAAAATGGCAGGGCGGCATTTCCTACGAAAATCAGTTTCTTCTATCAGAACTTTCAAATAAGACGGCAATTGTGACGGCTCCAGTTTCCAGAGGTTCCTTTGGCCTCAGCATAAATCAATTTGGATACAGTTCTTTTAATGAGAATAGAATTGGAATTTCTTTTGGGCAAATGCTCAGTAAAAAAATATCAATTGGAATCCAGCTAAACTATCTTTCCACCAGAATTGGTGACGGGTATGGTGAGACCAATGCGTTGAGTGGAAACATTGGTATGTTAGCCAAGATAAATGACGAGCTACTCCTTTCAGCAGTGGTTATTAACCCAAATCGAGCAAAGTTAGCAGAGTTTACAGATGAACGATTTCCAACTCTTATTAAGCTAGGATTAAGCTACGAATTCTCGAAAAAAGTAGTTGTATTTACCGAGGTTGCAAAAGACATAGATTACGATGCGAATATTAGAATGGCTATAGAATATAAGGCACTTAAAATGCTTTATTTCAGAGCAGGTTATGCAACAGCTCCTTCACTTACTAGCTTTGGTTTTGGCTTAAACGTGGATAAATTCAAGTTAGATTTTGCATCCGGCTTTGATGCAAATTTAGGTTTTAGTCCACAAGTTTCAATGTCTTACTCTCCTTCATTCTCTCAGCAGTGAAGCAGGTAAAGTACATCCTTTTGCTGTGCCTTAGCCTTTCATCTATTCAACTAGTAGGGCAAAGCCTAGAAGAGGAAAAATCTACAATAATTGAACAAAGAGTTGACTTTTTACTAGACATCAATGAAGGAGGCGAAGCGGATTTTACGACTCTATTTGAGCAATTAGAACTATTTTACAATCGACCTCTTAATTTGAATATCGCTAAGAAAACAGATCTTGAGGATTTGGGATTACTAAACAGCATTCAAATCAACTCATTATTAGCACACATTGAAAATAATGGGAAGCTTATAACAGTTGAAGAATTACAAACAATAAACGGGTTCGATTTAGAAACTATTCGCCTAATTCAACCATTTTCAAAAGTTAATGCAGACTTAGATCAAGCAAACCTTTCGTTAACAAACATAATAAACGAAGGTTCCTCGTCGCTTTTTATCCGCTATACACGGATTTTAGAAGAACAAGAAGGGTTTAGTAATATATCTGCTGAAGAATTAGAGAATAACGAAAATGCTCGTTACCTAGGAAGTGCCGATAAGCTATTTACTAGGTACAGGTTTAACTACGCAAATAACTTAAGTTTAGGATTTACCGCTGAAAAAGATGCAGGAGAAACGTTTTTAAGGGGAAATAACAAAAATGGCTTTGACTTCTATTCAGGCCATGTGTTTTTACAAGGGTTTGGCGTAGTAAAACAACTAGCCATCGGTGATTTTCAAGCGCAATTTGGTCAGGGCTTAACTTTTTGGTCGGGTTTAGCTTTTGGCAGGACACCGAATATTTTCACATTGAAAAGAAACGCACCAAAACTTCGACCTTATACTTCCGTGCAGGAAGATTTATTTTTACGAGGAGGAGGATTAACTCTCCAACACAAAAACATACAATTAACAGTATTCTACTCAAGTAAAAAAGCTGATGCAAATGTTAGCGGTAGAGATACCTTAACCAACGAAGCCATCATTTCTTCATTATCCGAAGACGGATTTCACAGAACACCAAGTGAAATTGAAGACAAAAATGTGGTAAAACAAGAATTTTTGGGAGCTAATTTGAGTTATGAAAAACGAAATATATCCGTTGGGCTAACCGGAGTGTATAACGAAATAGATGGAGATTTTCAACCAAGAACTTCTACCTATAATCAATTTAGCCAGTTAGGAAGCGAAAATGCAAATTTTGGTGCAGATTTTAGCTATTTAGTTAAAAACATTAACCTTTTTGGAGAAGTTTCAAAAAGCATGAATGGCGGATACGGCTATACAGCGGGGGCTCTTATTGTTTTAGACCAAGCCGTATCGCTAGGAATACAGAACAGAAGGTTTGAGAAGGAGTTTAAGCCAATACAAAGCAATGCTATTGGAGAAAGCACGACAAATACAAACGAAAATGGCACCTTTATTGGAGTTGAATTAAAACCGAGTAAAGTGTTCACGTTATCTGCCTATGCCGATAGATTTAGTTTTGATTGGCTACGTTTTCAAACAGATGCACCTTCAAACGGTCACCGATTACTTGCACAACTTAATTACAAGCCATCAAAAAAATTGGAAACCTATTTTAGATACAGAAAAAGAGATAGAGATAGAAACGAAAAAGCAGAAACGGAAGGCTTAAAGCAATTGGGGTTTGAAAATTTATCGAATTACCGGTTACACTTTGCGTACAAGGTAACCAATGAGATACAACTAAAAAGTAGAGTTGAGTTTACTAGATACAATCTAGGTGAAGGCCAGTGTGAAAATGGACTCTTGATTTACCAAGATATAAGTTATAAAAAGCTTAGTTTTCCCCTATCACTTTCTATTCGCTATGCAATTTTTGACACAGATGGCTTTAACAGTAGAATTTACGCCTATGAAAATGACGTTTTATACGCATTTTCGATTCCTGCTTTTAACGGAAGAGGCACTAGATTTTACATCACCAGTAAGTACCATATTTCAAGAGGGGTAGATTTGTGGCTGCGTTTTGCGCAATCTTATCATACAGATAGAACGACTATTGGCAGCGGAAGAGACGAAATTAATGGCAATACAAGAAGTGAAATTAAAGCTCAATTGAGATTGAAATTTTAAAATGATTAAAAGATACAAGACAAATAGAAACTCATACCTCACGAGCATGATTATGTTCGTAGGTTTTTCATTTGAATTTTTTATTCGGAGTGATAATTTCTCGGGTGGAGTTTTAATCTTTAATGGAATCATCAACTTGTTAGCATTTCAACAAGTTCCTCGAAAAATTGCTCCAGTTACGGTGATTCTGAATCTATTTAATGCGCTAATAAGTATTACTATTTGCTACAATTATTCTGTAATTGACTATTCTATTTTATATCTATTATGGATGATTACAGGTGCCGTTTACCTGATTGCAACTATTCGACAGGCTATAAATTTAATTAGAAGTGCCAGTTATAAACGAAAGATGAAACGACGAAACGATTAAGTAAATATTCCAACTTTCTTCATTTCAATCCAGTACGTGGGAAAACTCTTTACCACAACATCCAGAGAGTCAATCTCTATTTTATACCTAATAGCCAAAGGAGCTAATGACATTGCCATTCGATGATCATCATAGCTTAAAAATGATAGGCCCTTCTCATTTTCCATAGTTTTATCACTCCGCTGTATCTCAAAACAATTACCGTCTACTTCATTCAATTCTACGCCCAACTTTGCCAATTCCGTTTTTAAGGCTGCTACTCTATTGCATTCTTTTATGTAAAGTGTTTTTGTTCCTGATATGGATATTTTAGAACAAAGTTGGGAAGCGACAACTGCAACGGGAGGAATTAGATCAGGCGTTTCTGTCATGTCTAACTTCAAAATTGATTGAATTTGATGGGCATGCTGTGTGAGTAAAGCGCCTTCTTTTAGAAACTCTGTTTTTACCCCAAGCTCTTCGAATATTTTAAAACAGTTCATATCTCCTTGGCGCGAAGTTGGGCTAAGGTTATTGATAAAAAGACTCTTCCCGGAAAGAGCGACTATTTGATAAAAAAAAGCTGCAGAAGACCAATCAGCTTCCACAACCATCTGTAGATTTGAAGTGTGAGCTCCATTTTTTACAGAGATTAAACTTCCATCCCTATTTATGTCTATTCCTATTTGCTGCTGTAAATCAATTGTCAAATCAATGTATGGAAAAGAAACCACTTCCCCTTTTAGGCGTAGTTGCAATCCATTTTCTAAGTGTGGAGCGATTAGCAATAAAGCAGATATATATTGACTACTTACCGAAGCATCGATTGATAGAGGACCTCCTTTTAACCGTTTTCCGACAATTTTTAATGGAGGGAAACCGTCATTTTTAAGATAAGTAATATCAGCACCTAACTTTTTTAGCTTTTCAACTAAAACACCAATTGGGCGTTTTAACATCCGTTCAGAACCAGTTAATATCCTAGTGACCTTAGAGATCGAATAGTAGGCGGTTAAAAACCGAAACGCCGTTCCAGCCATTCCAACATTAACAGTCTCTTCATTTGAAGCAAGAGCTTTCTGCAACAAAACAGTGTCTTCTGCTTCTGAAAGGTTTTCTAAAACTATTGTATTTCCGGACAAAGCTTGAGCAATTAGAAGTCGGTTAGAAATACTTTTAGAACTTGGTAAATCAATTTTTGGAACTGTAGCTATTGCTGAATATTTCAGTTTATTACTCATACCCAAAAAAGTAATCCAATGCAGTTATTATTTGCTGCTCAGTTGCAGCCTGATTAACAGTTGCATTTCCTATAGAACTGAGCAACGTAAAATTAATTTGGTCATTTTCATTTTTCTTATCCTGTTGCATGAAGTGCAACAATTCAGGGAACTCACTCTTTTTAACCGTTGGAAAATCAAAGAACTGATTTAACGTTTCCTCTACATCGTCGTATTCTGGCAAGCTAATTAAATTTAGTTGAACTGATATATGGGCTTCACAAATCATTCCCGCTGCCACTGCAAATCCATGGGGGATAGGTTTCTCTTTTTCTAGAAAGTAACTTTCCATTGCATGACCAATGGTATGACCAAAATTTAATTTTTTACGACCTCCTCGCTCCTTTGGATCAGCCTCTACTATATGCTGCTTAATTCTTATTGATTTCTCTATTTGATCCATACTTATGCTCCTTCCGGACAAAGATTTCAATTGTGACCAATAATCAGCATCAGCAATTAAGGCATGTTTAAATACCTCTCCCATACCACTCCAAAATTCTGTATCAGGCAAAGTCTTTAAAAATTCAGGAAAAATGAACGTTTTTTGCGCCTCTTGAAAAACTCCAATTTGATTTTTATAGTTTCCAAAATCAATGCCGCACTTGCCTCCGATAGCGGCATCTACCATGGCTAAAAGTGATGTTGGTACATTGTAAAAATCTATCCCTCTTTTATAGCAGGCGGCCACGAATGCTCCTAGGTCGGTTAGCATTCCTCCACCAAGGTTTACAATTAACGTTTTTCGATCAGCGTTGTCCTCGGACAAAGATTCCCAAAGCGAGGCGCAAGTGGATATATCTTTTGATTGCTCTCCTGCAGGAACTTCTAAATAGAAAAAGTATACCTCTTCATCCACCAATGCATCTTGAAGTAATGGCAAGCAATGAATGTTTGTATTTTCATCTACCAAAACGTATACTTGACTGTAGTTCGAAGCCGCTATAGACTGTCCGACTACTCGCAAATCTTTTATAATTTGTACTTTTTCAGATTGAAGAGAATTCATAGTAAAAATGCTTTGTGTCAAAGCTACAAAAGAATGGAAGATTAGTTTTTGAAAGCTAACTTTGAGGCATGAAAAAAATTGGGCTTATTTCAGACACACATTCGTATTTACACCCCAGGGTAAAGCACTATTTTAAGAATGTAGATGAAATTTGGCATGCTGGCGATATTGGCAGATTAAGCTTAGCTGACGAATTAGAAGAATTTAAGCCACTAAAGGCAGTTTACGGGAACATTGATGGCGCTGAAATTAGGGTAGCACACCCGGAAAACCAGCGATTTATTTGTGAAGGTGTTGACGTTTGGATTACACACATTGGTGGTTATCCGAACCGTTACGACAAGAGAGTGTACGAAGAAATATATCGAAACCCACCAAAGCTTTTTATTTGCGGACACTCACATATATTGAAAGCTATGCCGGATAAAAAATTAGATTTATTGCACTTGAATCCAGGAGCTGCAGGGAAACACGGATTTCATCATATTTTAACGCTCATGCGCTTTGATTGTAATAACGGTAAAATTGAAAACCTAGAAGTGATTGAACTGGAGAAAAGAGCTTAACGAATCCTATCCGCAGCCCTTACCAAGTCCTCATCTTTTTTGATAGCTTTAATTGCCAAGAAGATAAAAATCATTGGAAGCAATGCAAAATATGCTCCAATGTAATATTCTACCGTTGCTAAAGAAACAGAAGTTAAATTAGTGACAGCGCCATCTACAATAAAAAATATAGCAACTAAAAAGCCAACTTGAACCAACAATAAAAGCTTCGCTAATTTAATTTGCAGTTGACGTTTTTTAAACATCCCTAGCGTTATTAAGCAAAGTGCAATGCATAAGGAACAAAGAATAGCTAAAGCAATATTAGAATAAACGACCTCGCCAGAATCAACTACTTGTAACTTGTATAAGTTGAATGAATGCAATACTCCATCCAGTGAGATGTTGGCCAAATCAAGCCAAAAAATAGTTACGTTTAGTATCAAAGCAATGAAGAGAAAAATAGATTGAGTACGTTGCCACATAATGTTTCGTTTATAACGCAAAGAAAGCAAAGAATTATTACTTTGGACGAAGAATAAATATAGAATTTGAAGGCAAAACAGTTATTTCAAGAATTTTCAGAAAAGCACGAGACACAACTTCCTTTTTCACTTCAATACAGATGGTGGAATGAGGTAGTGAAGTACAGCTGGGATGTTGCCATTTTACTAAATGGAGACATGGTCTACGGTATCATGCCCTATTTTATTCGAAAAAAAGGACCTTGGGTGTTTATTGCAAATGCTCACTTTACACCGTATACAGGTCCTTTTTTAATTTATCCTGAAGGTCAAAAAACTGCTAGCCGCATAGCTTTTGAGCATAAGGCGCATCAAGATTTGGTAGCGCAACTTCCTCCTTTTTCTGAGTTTTCACAGAATTTTCATTTGGGCTTTCAAAATGCTCTCACCTTTCAGTGGAATGGTTTTACTGAGACAAATAGATATACTTATATACTTCCCCTAGAAAAGTCGGAAGATGATCTTTGGAAAGGCTTGCGAGAAAACACAAGAAGACAAATTAAAAAGGCTAAAAAAACAATTAATTACAGTACTTCGGAAGATCCTAAATTATTACAGAAGCTTTTGAGCGACTCTTTTGAAAATAAAATTGAGTCGAGCTATTTTGAACGTTTAGTAGTATTTATAGATAAATACAAGTGTGGTAAAATGTGGAAAGCTGATGAAGGTAAGGAAACACATTCAATTCTTTTTTGCATGTGGGACAGCACTAGCGCATATTACTTAATTGGAGGAAACGCTTCAGCCCATAAAAATTCAGGAGCTATGAGTTTACTTACTTGGGAAGCGGTTAAGTATTGTAAAAGCATCCAATTACCTATTTTCAACTTTGAAGGCAGCAGTGTTGCCTCCATAGAAAAGTACTTTAGGGGGTTTGGCGGTGAGTTGGTATCATTCCGCAGAATTGAAAAGAAGAACTCCACGAGTTTACAGGTAGCTAAAAAGTTAAAAGGAGGTTGATATAAAGGTCTTTATTCGGAACAACGCAATCGATTTAATTACTACCATTATGAAGAAGAATAGACAGTTGAAGAAGTAATTTAGCCATCGAAAACCACCTTAATCAAATTCTATCAACCACTTGCCATACTTTTTATAGTCGTTCGCAATAAAATAGCAAGAACCAAGCAATCTGATTTATTTAATCTTCACCCTTTTTCCCATTGCTCCAAAAGCAGTCATAAAAGAAAAAGCAATGAAGGCAGCAGCCAATACAAATGGTGCACCCGGAAAAAAGTATGCAAACCCGTCTTGCGTGAAATAAGCAAAAATGGTAGTCATGGCAATTGGACCAATTACAGCGGTTAAGGAAATAAGAGATGTTAAAGCCCCTTGCAGTTCTCCTTGCTCGGTATCTTTAAATTTATTGGAAACAATACTCTGCAAAGTAGGCGTAGCGATTCCTCCAAAACAATACGGCAAAACTGAAGCGAACAACAACCAACTTTGGTTTACAAAAGCAAATAATAATAGACCTACAAACCACGATAAATAACCAATAAATACAGTTTTCCTCTCTCCCCACCAACGTACACTGTGTTTGACAAATAACCCTTGTACAACAGCAACAACTACTCCTACAATACCTAACGAATAGCCCACCATAGATTCTGTCCAACCAAATTTTAACATGCCATAAAATGGCCAGGTAGACTGCACAGCATAACCAGCTAAATACAAAAGAAAAAATGCAACTGCTAATTTAGCCACCACATTACTTCTTGTTAATAAGTGAAAGGAACCTAAAGGGTTCGCCTTAGCAAGTTCAACTGTTTGTTTTCGTTTGCTCTTTTCTAACGACTCAGGAAGTACAAAAATACCATACAAGAAATTTAAGAGAGTTAAACCTCCTGCAATGAAAAACGGATATTTCACATCATATTCTCCTGCTATTCCGCCTAAGATTGGCCCTACTATGAAACCCAATCCAAAAGCAGCTCCAATTAATCCAAAATTTTGAGCTTTATTTTCAGGAGTGCTTATATCAGCAATATAGGCTGTTGCTACTGTAAAACTTGCTCCACATAGGCCTGCTAAAATTCTGCCTAAAAACAACCAAAACAAACTTGGAGCATAGGCATGCACAAAGTAATCTATTCCCAGACCAAAAAGTGCGATCAATAAAATCGGCTTTCGGCCAAATTTATCACTCAATACGCCCAGTACTGGAGCAAAAAAGAACTGCATAATAGCGTAAGAGAAAATCAACCACCCTCCTATTTTAGAAGCTTCGCTTAACCCAACACCGTTCAAGCTTTCAATAAGTTTTGGAATCACTGGAATTATGATTCCAATGCCGATTACGTCAATTAAAATGGTTGCAAAAATAAAACCCAAAGAGGCTTTGCTATTCTTTTTCATGAGCGGCAAAAGTACATCGAACTATACTTTAAAACTCTATTACTTTCCGCACTTTTACCATTCTTTACCTTCTCAAGTCTTCTTACTTTTACGGCGAATGAAATCACTTGTTAAAACCTACCTCAAATTTGCCCTAAAGCTTGCTTTGGCATTTTGGATGTTTAGTTTATTCAGAGTCCTGTTTTACGTATTCAACTCCAGTTATTTTCCTGACCCTGAATTTATCAACTTTTTAGGTGGTATTCGTTTTGATTGGATGACCATCTCTATTTTATACTTGCCATTTTTTGTATCTCTGTGGTTCTATCCAAGATCAAATACCATTCTACAAAAGGGTTTGTTTCTGTTTTCAACAGTATTGGCGATTTTAACTAACGTGCTTGACTTCGGATACTTTAACTTTACTCAAAAACGAACTACCGCTGACCTATTTACTACCAAAGGGTTAGGAGAAGATGTTATGACACTGCTTCCGCAATTTGCGAAAGACTATTGGCATTTACTCGTATTGGCAATTATCTGCTTTTTTATACTGAAGCTGATGTATCAAAAAATAGAGACCATTAAAACAGAAAGACTCAATTGGAAGCGCTATATTTTGTTCGTTTTTCCAATTACTGTGCTCGTATTTATAGGGTTCAGAGGAGGTGTTCAGTTGAAGCCTTTAAACGTAATCCAAGCGTCTCAATACGCAAGTTCTCAAAACATCCCATTGGTATTAAATACCAGTTTTACCCTCATCAAATCTTTCTCTAAAGAAACAATTGAGGTTCAACATTTTTTCCCCGATGAAAAATTGGCAGCCATTTATACTCCAGTTCAAAAAATACAGGCCAAAAGTGTTCCAGAGAAGCTTAATGTCGTTTTGATTATTGCTGAAAGCTTTTCTCAGGAATACATTGGATTCTATAACGGTGGTGTAGGCTATACTCCATTTTTAGATAGCTTAATGAATGAAAGTGTAGTCTTTATAAACTCTTTTGCGAATGGAAAAAAGTCAATTGAAGCTTTGCCTGCAATATTGTCTAGCATACCAACCTTAAGTAACAGAGCTTATATTTCTAGCGAATATGCTGGCAATACCATAGAGAGTTTACCTAAAACACTCAAAAAAGAAGGCTACTCCTCGGCTTTTTACCATGGGGGCGCTAACGGTACCATGGGTTTTAAAGCTTTCACCCAAGTAGCAGGAATAGAAAAGTATTACGGCAAAGAGGATTACCCCAACACTAATGACTACGACGGTAATTGGGGAATTTTTGATGAACCTTATTTGCAATATTGTGTGAAAGAATTCTCCGATATGCAAGCTCCTTTTTTTGGCGGAATTTTCACCTTATCCTCTCATCACCCATATACTATTCCTAAGCAGCACGTAAATAAATTTCCAAAAGGAGAGTTACCAATTCATGAAAGTATTGGCTACACAGACCATGCATTAAGACAGTTTTTTAAATCGGCAGAAAAGACAACTTGGTTTGAAAATACCTTGTTTATCATAACAGCGGACCATACTCAAGCCGTATCAAATCCTAACTACAACAACTGGATTGGACTGTATAAAGTTCCGATTGCATATTACTGCCCTAAAATACTTCCTGCTAAAGTAATTGAAACCGTAACGCAACAGACTGACATTTTTCCAACCACCTTGGATTTAATTGGCTTCGAAAGTAAAATTTTGAGCTTTGGTAATTCCGCATTTTCAGGTTCCAAAGAATTTTCTATCAGTTACATAAATGGAATTTATCAGTTAATTAAAAAAGACTATTGCCTTCACTTTGATGGCGAAAAAGTGACCGGCTTGTTTAAGTGGGAGAATGGCAATCCATTCAAAGAAAATCTAATGAATAGCCCAGACATCGCCGTTCAATCAACGGAAAAGGAATTATCGATCTTCTTAAAGGCATATCTACAGCAATACCAAAGCCGAATAGTTTCGAACAACTTAACATATGAGTAAAAAAATACTTTTTGTTGTAAACCCAATTTCAGGTATAAGAGGAAAAAAGATTGCTTTAGCACTTCTACAAACGGAGTTAAAACCAAGTACCGAGTATCAAGTTATTGAAACTGAACGAGCACATCATGCAACTGAACTGGCAGAAAAAGCAATTAAAGAAGGGTTTGACGCTGTTATTGCAGTTGGTGGCGACGGCACAGTAAACGAGATAGGAAAAGCCTTAGTTGGCTCTAAGGTAGCATTGGGGATACTGCCATTTGGATCAGGAAATGGTTTTGCTAGGCACCGTAAAATTCCAATAAATGCAAGAGAGGCAATTAAACTAATTAATAGATTCACAACCAAGAAGATAGATACAGCCACCTTAAACGAAGACGTTTTTTTAACTACAGCAGGTTTAGGTTTTGATGCCCATGTAGGTTGGAAATTCTCAGAAAGTGGTAGTCGTGGATTTCTAACTTACTCTCAAATTGCTATTAATGAATTTATTAACTACAAAGAAAAAGAGTATCAGTTAATAATTGATGGAAAAGAGTTAAACACAAAGGCTTTTGTGCTAAGCATTGCAAATGGAGGACAATACGGTAATAATGTATGGATTGCTCCTGACGCTTCCATGGAAGATGGAAAATTAAACGTTTGTATTATCAAACCTTTTCCAGCTCACTTTACCCCAGATATAGTTTTAAAATTATTTAGCAAGAGGCTTCATGCTTCCAAATATTACGAATCAATAGAAGCAAAAGAAATTAAGGTAATTAAAGCAGGAAAGTTTCATTTAGACGGTGAGCCTAGAGAAACGAATGAGGATTTAATCATTCGCATTGTGCCGAAGTCTTTACACGTGATTTGTTGAAGTGCCTAAATCTGTTTATCAAATTGAAATCAGATGAAAAATTTATCAATTACCCCAAATACAGCGATTATTTTTTAGTTAAAAGAGAACTACGCTAATGAGGTGCTCGATCATCTTTGAACAAACTTTCCCTGTTGGTTGGCCTTAATTTACCTAGCCATTTAAACCCTTTGTAACGTAATTCAGTAACTGGATCAAGAGCTCCCATGGGGTGCATTGTTGCTTTTGGTTTTCTCAAAAATGTTATTGTTTCGATGCTTTTTTCACCCAATACAATTCTAATGTTGGCACTTTCTGCGACATTTACTCCAATAAACTTGTTTGCTTCATCTTGACCGTAATACGTAGTTTGGCCATTTCCTGTTACGTTAATCGTTTTTAATTTCCCTTCTTTAAAATAGCCAATCATATTTTTCCCTTTGATTTGATTGTACCGTAACTGATCGATTCGAGAAATGATAAAGGCATTCTTATCTAAATACAGACTGTGTATCTTATTATTCTTTGTCCGAATGCTAATACTATCAGCAGTCAACTGATTTTCTAAGGTCCACAAAACAGGGTTATAATATAACTTTATTGTGGAGTCTGATAAGGAATATGAAATAGAATCACAGGAACCTTGAAGGTCATTTTTGAAAATCTTGACACCATAATAAGCAAACAAGAACTGCGCACCTTCTTCTGTTCTGTACACTTTGAATGTATCCGCATGCATGAACAACGTATCCATATCAAAAACTTGCATCAACAAACTTTCATCTGTTACAATTGCGCTGTCTTTTTTCTCAAATAGTCTTGCGTGCCCGCCCGTTACCAAAAGGTTTTCGGCAGTATCTATAATCTGAACATTTCCATCAACTTTTCCAAAACCAGTATTTCTATCGTAATATAACGTATCTCCTTGAAGCCGTTTGCCATCAGTTAATATATAAGCGTTGCTATAATACCTTGACTGGTCAACCTTTGTATCGTACCATCCATTCTCGCAATAAATTAAGTTATCGTCTCCGGTTATGGTTGTTGGGCCTAAAAAAGTAACTACTTCGCTTAATGTGTTATAGTGGAGTGTATCGGATTTTACTACATATTCCGGATTGGTGAGAACAACGTTCTTCTTAAACAGAAACAAGGAACGGCCCATATTAAAATCACCGCGAACACTCTCTAATACTGTATTTTCTGTCGTACTGCGAATGACTGCGCCGGTGCTATAACTCGCAATGTCTTGAGCAATGCTGTACAACAAACGGTCGGTAATCAAATTAAAATCTTCCGTAACCAGACGAACCTCTTTGCCGGTTACTGTGGCCAAATCGATATTTCCATCATAATGGAGAAAATCACCATACAAATTCAGCGATTGTTCTTTCTTAATTCTAACACTTCCAAAAGCATCTAAACTATTCGATTTACTGTAAAAGTCAGCGGAATCGCAGTACATAATAGTCCCTTTGTGTCTGAACTGAACATCTCCAACTAGCCGTTGAGCACTTTGTCCATTTTTTTCTATCCCATAAAGAACCCTTGCATTCAGTATTTCTATTTCACCCTTTTTCTGGCCCCAAGCAATTGCAGTGCAAAGAGAGAACAACAAGAGTAAGCCTTGAAATTTTACAAAAGAAGAGTTTAAGCGATCGCCCATGTACTTTTTCTCAACAACGTTTGGCTTCTGTCAGGACCAACAGAAACAATTGTGATTGGTGTTTCCAATATCCGTTCCAGATAATCTATATACGTCTGAAGTGTTTCAGGAATTTCGTCAATAGAGCCTAAACCTGTTAAATCTTCTTTCCAACCTTCTAGTTCATCATAAACAGGAACTAATTCTTCTCCAACTACATCAAACGGCATAAAATCAATCACTTCACCTTTGTATTTATATCCGGTACAGGCTTTAATGCTGTCGAATTCGCTCAATACATCCGCTTTTGTCATAATTAATTGAGTAACTCCATTAATCATACAGGCATATTTTAATGCTGGTAAATCTATCCAGCCGCATCTTCTTGGTCTTCCAGTAGTAGCGCCAAATTCATGGCCTGCTTTTCGCATTCTTTCCCCTACTTCATTTTCTAATTCTGTTGGGAAAGGCCCACTACCAACTCTTGTGCAGTACGCTTTAAAAATACCATACACTTCTCCAATTTGATTTGGTGCAATTCCTAAGCCTGTGCAAGCTCCGGCAGTTATTGTATTTGACGAAGTAACAAACGGATACGATCCAAAATCAATGTCTAATAGAGTTCCTTGTGCTCCTTCAGCCAATATTCTTTTGCCAGATTTTCTCTGGGCATTTACTAAATGCTCACTGTCAACCAATACAAAGTCTTTAAACTCCATGGCACACTTCATCCACTCCGCTTCCATCTCACTTAAATCATATTCAAAATCGAACTGACTTAATAATTGAATGTGCTTTTCCTTTAAATTGTTGTATCGGTCTTGAAAGTTGGCAGACTCAATATCGCCAACTCTAAGACCATTTCTACCGGTTTTATCCATGTAAGTTGGTCCAATTCCTTTCAACGTAGAACCAATCTTCTTTTTCCCTTTTGCTTGCTCACTTGCAGCGTCTAATAAACGGTGCGTTGGTAAAATTAAATGTGCTTTTCTGGAAATAACCATGCGGTCGTTAACATTCACATTCATTTTCTTTAAAGCGTTAACCTCTCTCATAAACAGAACAGGGTCAATTACAACACCGTTGCCCACAACATTCATTTTATTGCTATGAAAGATACCTGATGGGATCGTATTCAATACATGTTTAATACCATCAAACTCTAACGTGTGTCCTGCATTTGGGCCACCCTGAAAACGTGCTATAACATCGTAATCTGGCGTTAATACATCAACAACTTTTCCCTTTCCTTCGTCTCCCCATTGAAGACCTAATAAAACATCAACTTTCATTTCGCTAGTTCTAATTTTTTGATTCTAAATTGACGCAAGAGCTGCATATTCCATATAAATTCAAGGAATGATGCAAGATTTTAAAATCTAATAATTCTCCTACTGTAGATTTAATATTTTGTATTCGCGGGTCGCAAAATTCAATTACTTTGTTGCATTTAGTGCAGACTAAATGATCGTGCTGCTTGTATTCATAGGAGCGCTCAAATTGAGCAATGTTATTCCCAAACTGATGCTTTCTCACTAGGTTACAAGCCTGTAATAAATCAATGGTATTGTATAAGGTAGCCCGGCTAACTCTATAGTTTTTATTCTTCATTGAAATATAGAGTGCCTCTATGTCGAAGTGACCTTCTTGACTGTATATTTCAACAAGTATAGCAAAGCGTTCCGGTGTTTTTCGGTGACCATTTTTCTCTAGGTAAGTAGAGAAAATCTCGCTTACTTTTTCAATTGTTTCTGGAGTGGAAGACATTCACAGTAATTAAGCAACAAAAGTAGTCTAATTCATTACAATCTTGGTCCAATAAAGCCTTCTGAAATAATAAGTTTTTAACGATTGTTGATGAATAACTAATTTTCAATTCGAATTACGTTAGTCACACCCTCAATCTGCCCTAACTTTAACTGGAGTTCATTTAAGTGCCTCGTATCGTGAACGTATACCATAATTGTGCCGTCAAATACTCCGTCATTAGAGTCAAAACTTATGCTCCGCATGTTAACATTTAATTCATTGGATATAACTCTCGTAACATTGTTTACTAACCCAACCTCATCAATTCCTATAATTTTAAGTCCTGCTAAAAATGCAATTTTTTGTTGACTTGTCCACCTTGCCTTCACAACGCGATACGCATAATTTGACATCAACTGCACCGCATTGGGACAATTGGTTTTGTGAATTTTTATTCCCTCTTTAATGGTAATGAAACCAAAGACTTCATCACCCGGAATAGGGCTACAACAAGGCGATATCTTATAATCAAAATGATCCATGCCTTCGCCAATAACAAGCATCTCCTCTTTTCCATTATTCTTTTTTAAGGCTTCTCCTATATCCTCTTTAGGTTTGTGCTCAGTTACTTTTCGGAGAATTTTCCCTCCTTCAATTTGAAGGTTTTTTATTCTGCTCAACTTAAGTTTTCCTATTTCAAATTGATAGTATAATTCATACGGAGACGGAAGGCTGAAGAAGGACAATAATCGTTTTACATTTTCCTCAGTTTTTGCAATTTTATGTTTTTTCAACCATTTTTCGAAGCCCACTTTTCCCTCTCTCGATAAGCGCCGTTTATCTTCTCTTAAGGAGGATTTTATTTTCGTTCTAGCCTTTCCTGTTGTAACATAGTCCAACCAACTTTCATTTGGCTTCTGCTTTTTAGAGGTTATAATTTCTACCTGATCACCACTCGAAAGTTCAGTACTCAGAGGGACAAGTTTATGATTTACCTTAGCGCCCATGCAATGGTAACCCACCTCTGTATGAATTTCAAATGCAAAATCTAAAGCAGATGCTCCTTTCGGCAAACTCTTTATTTCTCCATTTGGAGTAAAAATAAATATCTCTTCTGAAAAGAGATTTAACTTAAAGTCATCAATAAAGTCAACGGCATTTAAGTCTTGGTTTTCTAATAGCTCTCGTATCTTATTAATCCAAGTATCAAAGTGGGATTCTTCAACACCTTCTTTGTATTTCCAATGCGCAGCAAATCCTTTTTCTGCGATATCATCCATTCGTTGAGAACGAATTTGTACTTCTACCCACTTCCCGCCGGGGCTCATTACCGTAGTATGTAAAGATTCATATCCGTTTCCTTTAGGAGTAGAAACCCAATCTCTCAATCGATCAGGATTTGGCTGATAGAAATCTGTCACAATAGAATAAGTGTTCCAACAAACTGCCTTTTCGCGCTCTTGATCTGTTTCTAAGATAATACGAATTGCGAAAACATCGTAGATTTCCTCAAAAGTTACATGCTTGGTTTTTATCTTATTGTAAATTGAGTAAACTGACTTAGTTCTTGCCTTTACGCTAAAATTAAATCCTTGCCGCTCTAGCTCAATTTTTATAGGTGAACTAAACTGATTTACAAATCGAGTTCTGACCGCCTTAGATTTTTGAAGTTTTGTAGTTATCTCGTTGTAAACTTCAGGATCTGTATACTTCAATGATAAGTCTTCCAATTCTGTTTTTAACGCATACAAACCTAATCGATGTGCCAATGGTGCATACAAGAAAACCGTTTCTGAGGCAATTTTCAACTGCTTATCTCTGCGCATCGCATCTAACGTTCGCATGTTGTGCAAACGATCAGCCAGCTTAATTAAAATCACTCTTACATCATCAGAAAGCGTTAAAAGTATTTTTCTAAAATTTTCTGCTTGCATAGAAACGGAATAGTCAACTACCCCAGAAATTTTGGTCAACCCATCAATAATTGTTCGCTCCTTTTTACCAAACATTCGCTCAACATCATCCAACGTAATATCTGTGTCCTCCACAGTATCATGCAGCAACGCACAAACAATTGAAGTCGTCCCTAATCCAATTTCCTCAGCTGCAATTCGCGCAACTTCAATAGGGTGATAAACGTATGGTTCGCCAGACTTTCTACGCATATCTTTATGCGCTTCTATCGCAACATCAAACGCTTTTCGAATCCTAGCCTTATCTTCTGCTTTGTCTACCGTTTTACTTACCCTCAACAGGGCTCTATATTTCCTCCCTAGTTCCTTATTCTCAGCTTCTACGTCTATCAAAATATTTGAATTTAATCGTAGTAAATGTAGTTACTTTTCAGCATAAAAACGTTCACAATAGCCTACAAAATCTAATACTATTGAGTATTTTCGTAAAGCTAACAAAAGCAAAACCTATGGAGCAACAATCGCTTTTCAAAGAATTTGAAACCAACTCACTAGATGAGTGGAAGAAAAAGATAGTCAAAGACTTAAAAGGGAAGGACTACGAAGAGACCTTGGTTTGGAAAGATGAAAACGGAATCGAGCACCAACCTATTTACGCATCAGAAAACACTGCGAATAATGATTTAATTAAAGCCATTCAAGCTGCCCAGAAAAAATCAACTCATTGGGGAAACGTTCAACTTTACGACGGAAGTGCTGAAAATGCTGTTGAAAAAGTAACAGATGGTCTAAAGAATGGAATCGACTTCGCTTTTGTAAAAAACACAACGAACTTCAAACCATTTATACACGCCAGACCAAAAGGAAAAAAGATTTACTTTTTTTTAAACGAAATTGATATCAGTCATTTGCCGAAAAGGTTGTTAGTTGACCCTATTAAAGACCTATTAAAGCACAAACCGGGAGCTGAAAAGAATTTAGCGGCTCTAAAGTCTCTTTTCCAAGAGCGATTAAACGACTTGAAACCCGACCATTTTTTAATGGTCGATGGGAGTGTTTACAAGGAAGCAGGTGCAACAATAATTCAAGAATTAGCCTTTACGTTGTCTCATGCTGTTGAGTATTTCGATAAGATGACGAATGAAGGCTTTACCGCCGATGCAGTTGCTAGAAGCTTTATTTTCAAAATGGGATATGGCAATTCTTACTTTTCAGAAATTGCAAAAGGCAGAGCTTTTCACTACTTAGTGGATCAACTTTATCAGCAATATAAAACAAAACACAGAATAGTAATTTGGGGCGAGGCTTCAAATTACTACCAAGCACATAAGGATCCTCATACAAACCTATTACGCTTGAGCTCACAAACTATGTCTGCGGTGCTTGGCAATTGCAACTTGGTTAGTTTACCAGCTTTTGATGCCTTGGAGAAGGCTAGTTCGCTTGGAATGAGAATGTCGAGAAACATTCCTCTAATTTTAAAAGAAGAATCTTCATTTGAACACGTAAGAGACGCTTCAAATGGTTCCTTTTACATTGAGAATCTTTCTGCAGAATTGGCTACAAAAGCTTGGGAATTATTTCGTAAAGTTGAAAAGAAAGGCGGACTACTCGCCTATTTTGAAAGTGGAAAATTGAAAGAAAAACTAGACAAGAGTCATTTCAATCGTTTGGAAAAATACAATTCAAAAGAACGCACTTTTTTAGGTGTAAATAAATTTGAGAACCCAAATGCTAAAGAGTTACTAGTAAATCAAAAACATGCAGGAGGTATCGCTGCTAGAGTTTTATCCAAAGAAATGAACGCATGAGACCAGAATTTAAAGCATTAAATACACACGCAACAATCGAGGAAATTCAGGTTGAACCATGGCACACCGCCGAGCAACTTGAACTAAAATCGGCCTATTTTGAAAAGGACATTGTTTCTTTGAAACAAGTGAATTATATAGCAGGTATTGCTCCAAATTTGAGAGGACCATACTCTACCATGTATGTTATGCGCCCGTGGACCATTCGCCAATATGCTGGTTTTTCAACCGCCCAAGAATCAAATGCGTTTTACAGGAGAAATTTAGCTGCAGGGCAAAAAGGCCTTTCGGTAGCCTTTGATTTGGCCACACACCGTGGGTATGATTCTGACCATCCACGGGTTGTTGGAGATGTTGGTAAAGCAGGCGTTGCAATTGACTCTGTGGAAGACATGAAAATATTATTCGACCAAATTCCGTTGGATAAAATGTCTGTTTCCATGACTATGAATGGTGCAGTAATTCCAATTATGGCTTTTTATATTGTTGCTGCTCAAGAATCAGGAGTATCTGCAGATCAATTAAGTGGAACCATTCAGAATGATATTTTAAAGGAGTTTATGGTACGGAATACCTATATCTATCCCCCGTTACCATCCATGAGAATTATTGCAGATATTTTCCAGTACACCTCAGAAAAAATGCCAAAATTCAACTCGATTAGTATTTCGGGTTACCACATGCAAGAAGCAGGAGCTACAGCAGATATTGAGTTAGCCTATACGTTAGCAGATGGATTAGAGTATTTAAAAACAGGAATTTCGACTGGTTTAAAAATTGATGAATTCGCCCCTCGCCTATCTTTCTTTTGGGCAATAGGCATGAATCACTTTATGGAAATTGCAAAAATGCGCGCAGGCAGAATGCTGTGGGCAAAAATTGTAAAACGATTCAATCCTACCAACCCAAAGTCGCTAGCATTGAGAACACATTGTCAAACTTCGGGCTACAGTTTAACAGAGCAAGATCCTTTTAACAATGTTACAAGAACATGTATTGAAGCCATGGCGGCCGCTTTTGGAGGAACGCAAAGTTTACACACCAATGCATTGGACGAAGCAATTGCTTTACCAACAGATTTTTCTGCAAGAATTGCTCGTAACACTCAAATTTACTTGCAAGAAGAAACAGACATCACTAAAGTTGTTGACCCCTGGGGTGGTTCCTATTACGTAGAATCACTAACAAATGAATTGGCAGAAAAAGCTTGGAAGCTAATTGAAGAAGTTGAAGCGTTAGGTGGAATGGCCAAAGCAATTGAAAAAGGAGTTCCAAAACTTAGAATTGAAGAAGCTGCAGCGAGAAAACAAGCGAGAATTGACAGCGATAAAGATGTAATTGTTGGTGTAAATAAATACATTACCGACGAAAAATCAAACATCGATATTTTAGATGTTGACAACGATAAGGTTCGGAAAGAGCAAATTGAACGAATTGAACACATTAGAAGTACAAGAGACGCAGATAAAGTAAAAACAGCTTTAGATGACATGACAAAAGCTGCAGCCTCTGACGAAGGTAATTTATTAGAGCTTGCCGTCATTGCAGCAAAAGAAAGAGCTACCTTAGGTGAAATATCTGATGCGATGGAAGCAGCTTTTGGTCGATACCAAGCCCAAATAAAATCAGTATCAGGAGTATATTCACAAGTAGCAATGGAAGATACAGACTTTATACAAGCTCGATTATTAACAGATCGTTTCGAAGGAAAAGAAGGGCGTAGACCGAGAATTATGGTTGCTAAAATGGGCCAAGATGGGCACGATAGGGGAGCAAAAGTAATTGCCACTTCTTTTGCAGACATTGGCTTTGACGTAGACATTGGTCCCCTGTTCCAAACCCCCGAAGAGGCAGCTAAGCAAGCAGTAGAAAATGACGTACACATTATTGGCATATCTTCGCTAGCTGCAGGACATAAAACGCTTATACCTCAAGTAATGGCTGCATTAAAAGGCTTTGGACGAGAAGATATCATGGTTATTGTAGGTGGTGTAATCCCCGAACAAGACTATGCTTTTTTATGGGAAACAGGAGTTGCTGGAATATTTGGACCGGGAACAAAGATTTCAAAAGCCGCTCAAGAGATTTTGAACATTATGCTGGAAGATTAGACAATAGTCAAGTTGAAATTAGGGTTGGATCGAATAATTTAAAATGGTTTGTGTCTGGATAGTGAACAAAGAAGTAGTTCGAGATAAAATTGCAAACCTAAAAGTAAATCGTTTATTACGAAACTGTTATCATACCATCATTACAATAAATAATTTCGAATATTTTAACTAAGCGTAGTCGAATTATCATTGTTTTGTCACGCTGAGCGAAGTCAATTATCACTGTCTTATTACACTGAACGTAGTAGAAGTATTATTATTTGGTCACGCTGAGCGCAGCCGAAGTGCGACATAACGTCATTGCGAGCGAAACGCGATGCAGCGAACTAATCTGCTTATCCATAAACAGATTGCTTCGTTCCTAGCAATGAAAATTTATTTCGTCATTGCGAAGAAGTAATCACAACTAAGAATAACAATATATCTCACAAAAATTAAGAAAATCAAAAATGGATATTGAATGTTCTTTTTTCAATAAATAGTATTCAATAAAAAAGTTTGAGGTTACACCAAAAAATTAGCAGAATGGACTTATTTAACAACACCAATGAATCTAATATTTTACCTTTTGATGGTGAGACAAATTATTACGGTTCCATATTAAACAGCGATGAAACAAAGCACTATTATGAAAACTTACTTCAAGAAATAAAGTGGGAAAACGACAAAGCTACCATCTTTGGGAAATTGATTATTACCAAACGAAAAGTAGCTTGGTACGGCGATAAACCATTTGAATATACCTACTCAAAAAACACAAAATGTGCCTTGCCCTGGACCAACGAGCTTTTGCAGCTAAAAGAAATAATAGAAAATAAGTCAGGAGAAACATTTAACTCCTGCTTGCTTAACCTTTACCATAGCGGAGAGGAAGGCATGGCATGGCACAGTGATGGCGAAAAAGATTTGCAAAAAAACGGGGCTATAGCTTCATTAAGTTTAGGAGCTGAACGCAAGTTTGCTTTCAAGCATAAAACGACAAAACGAACAGTCTCTATTCTACTAGAAAAAGGCAGCTTGTTGATTATGAAAGGAGATACTCAAACCAATTGGTTACACCGTTTACCGCCCACAAAAAAGGTAAAAACCCCTCGGATCAATTTAACCTTCAGAACAGTAAAGTTCTGATTTATAAGTGCTACATTAATGTTTTCTACTTTAAAAACTACCTTACACTTTCCAATAAATTCACTTTATAGAAATTTACCTACAGCATTTATTTGAAGAAGATTCGTTCTTTGCCTCTCCTAATACATTCCCGATTCACAAGAGAAGATAAATTTAACTGAAGCTCATTTTTAAAACACAATTATATAGATAATCCCATCCTAAACAAGCCTCAAAAATTGCATCGGAATAAGGTACTCATCGTTATTTTTTCTGTCAAAATATATTCCTTAGAAAGTTGATTGTTGCTAAAAAAATCTTTTACTTTTAGGTTCAATAAGAGAACCCCAAAATGACAATAGAATCAGACATATTTATAGAAATTGAGAATACGCTAAGTACCTTAGATATTACTACCATTCCCAATGAACGCAAAAAAACACTACAACCATTTGTTGATTATCTTCAATTCAAAGTTTCCAATCATCAAGAAATTCGTTTAAACTTCATTTGCACACACAATTCAAGGAGAAGTCATTTATCTCAAATTTGGGGTCAAACACTAGCCCTCTATTTCAATGTTAAAAATGTATTCTGTTATTCTGGTGGTACAGAAGCAACAGCTCTATTTCCTGTTGTTGTAAAAACTTTAAAAGATCAAGGATATAAAATACAGATGATTTCAGAAAGTAATAACCCTGTTTATGCTATTAAATATGCGGTAAACGAACATCCTGTAATTGGTTTTTCAAAAAACTACGAAGATAATTTTAATCCACAAACAGGCTTTGCTGCAATAATGACTTGCTCGCAAGCAGATATCGGCTGTCCTGTTATTTTCGGTGCATCGGAGCGCTTTTCGATTCCTTTTGACGATCCTAAGGTATTCGACAATACAGCTGAACAAGCTGAAAAATACCGTGAAAAAAGTTTACAAATTGCGACTAATCTCTATTACATTTTCTCTCAACTCAACTCTTAAAAAATGGCATCAAAAAAATTAGGCTTTCTCGACAGAAATCTAACTCTCTGGATTTTTACGGCTATGGTAATTGGCGTAGCGATGGGATATTTTATTCCAACGTTTCCAGACATTATCAACTCATTCAATAGCGGAACAACAAACATTCCCATTGCTATTGGTTTAATTTTAATGATGTATCCGCCTTTGGCAAAGGTGAATTATTCGCTGTTGCCAAAAGTCTTTCGAAACACCAAGATACTTTCCATTTCATTGCTTCTGAATTGGGTAGTAGGTCCAATTTTAATGTTTGTTTTGGCAATCACATTTTTGCGGGATTATCCAGAATATATGGTTGGTTTGATTTTAATTGGACTAGCACGTTGCATCGCCATGGTTTTAGTGTGGAACGACCTGGCTGAAGGCAACAGCGAATATGGTGCAGGATTGGTCGCGTTAAACAGTATTTTTCAAATTTTTGCATACAGTTTTTATGCTTGGATTTTTATAACTGTTCTCCCTCCCTATTTTGGTTTTAACGGTGCAATAGTTGATATTTCTGTTGGAGCAATTGCGGAGAGCGTTGCTATTTATCTAGGAATTCCGTTCGCGTTGGGCATCATGAGTAGGCTTGTTTTAGTAAAGACTAAAGGCAAGGAGTGGTATGAAAACAAATTTATTCCGGCAATTTCGCCTATGACCCTAATTGCCTTGTTATTTACTATTGTAATTATGTTTTCGCTAAAAGGTGAGCTAATAGTTGAAATCCCTTTAGATGTATTAATTATAGCAATTCCTCTGCTTATCTACTTTACGCTAATGTTTATCATTGGATTTTTCTTTACCAAAGCGACAGGCGCGGCGTATGACAAGACTGCTTCGGTTGCATTTACAGCGGCAGGAAATAATTTTGAATTGGCCATTGCTGTTGCAATAGCTGTTTTTGGACTTAATTCAGGACAAGCATTTACCGGAGTTGTTGGACCACTAGTCGAAGTTCCTGCATTAATTTTATTGGTTCGAGTTTCATTTTGGCTAAAGAAGAAATATTATAGCAAAGCCAACGATTAATACATATCAGTTATTTTAAATAGGTATAATACCCAAAAGCTGAATAAAATAAACCTCTTAAAACAGCATTACTAAAAAAAGCTGTGAGGAATGTCCCCACAGCTTTTACTACTTATCTCTTTTATGGATTACTCTGTTAAACCAGTAGAGTAAATCTAACGCTCATGCTAGCTTAACGTTGTATTAATACTTTAGATGTTTTAATAATTTTAGTTCTATCAAAAAATTGAACAAAATATAAGCCATCATTCAAGCCATTCACATCCATTCGTTGAACATTGGCGGCACTGGTAAATACCAATTGCCCAACTCCATTGTACACTCTTACGTCAGAAATACTCCTATCACTTTTCCAGAAGATGAAATCACTAGCAGGATTTGGATAAACAAATGTATTCTCTAAAATTTGATCTATTTCGTTTATACTACTGGTTGTATCCGTCAAGTCAAATTTCCAAGCTTCGTTTGGAAATAAATTTGTTGCACGATTCAAACCTCCAAAAAAGTATACTTCATCGTTAATTACAAAACTACCAGGAGCCCATCTACTTTGGTTAGGGTGTGAAAGCATTTGCATCCAAGAATCTCCATTCGGATCATACCGCCACATTTCCCCTGTTGACATAAAGCTATGGTTTGAGCCATCTCCACTTAAAACATAACCATAGCCATTTACCTCAAACTGCGTTCCTGCGACTCGTGCCTCTCCTGGAAAAGGGCTCATTGTTGTCCAACTGTTTGTAGCAGTATCTAACTTATACCAATCGTTGTGAATAATACCTCCGCCATGCCCCATTCCTGCAAATACTTCGCCACCTGCATTAAACATAAAAGGGTGGTGTCTTGGAATTCCGGGCAGGTCCGCAATCTGCGTCCAAGTGTTAGCAATAATGTCATACATCCACCAATCGTTAAGATCGCCAGAAGCATCATTTCCCAAACCAACATAAATTTTGTTACCTGTTGATACCATTGCCGGATGCCTTCTAGCATTACAAACGCAACTAGCTAATTGCGTCCATGAACTATCAGTTGCATCAAAACTCCAAAAATCTTTAAGGTATTGAGTTCTTGTGACACCAAAACCCAAGTATGCCTTTCCATTTGACAACGTGCTAATTCCAAAACTTCTTGCAGGTCCCGGAAAACTTGGCATCGTTCCCCATGTATTTGTGATCGGGTTGTAGTCATAAAAGTCATTTGTAACTTGGCTATTAAGAGTCGAACCTGTTGCAGAATACCCCATTCCATTCAATGAAAAAGTAATAGGGTGGTGCCTTGGACTAGGCATATTGGCTTGTTGTACCCAAGTTTGAGCAAAAATTGAGGTTGACATTAATAAAAATGAAACGAGTAAAGCTTTATGCACGATAGATTATTTTATATGTTAAGAAAGTAAAAATACTTGAATTAATTTGGAATTATCAGTGAAATCAATTTTATCAAGAAATAGGCACTGCCATGGCAATGGCTCAGTTTTCAACAAGTGAAACATGAACCAGCTATTTAAAGCATTGACCTAAATAATTTTAATAAAGATATGGCCGTCTCTCAAGTATAAACTTAATACCAACAATAACCCTTTTTATATAAAATAACTAAACGTCGTCTTCTGTTTCGCCTATTCTACATGGAATTAAAATGAATTTAGACTCACTAAAAAATGATCTAAATTCAACTTTTCAACAGTAATTATCCATAAAACAAACAGAAATACTGAACCACCTTTGAAGCCTCTACTGCCCTTTTTAGTGTTTCATATACATTCTCAAAGCCAGCAAACTTTATGAAAAATATGTGAATGAAAACACCAATATTCCTAAAAATACAATTATCGTACTTGTTCGAAAGCACGTAGCAAGGTATTTTAATACTGAAAGATATATATTCTCTCCAAACAACGAGAATTGACATAAGACAGGACATTCAACCTAACTACCATGGCAGCAACATATAGAATACTCTACCCTTCCAAAGGAACAATAACATAATTGGAAACCCCAAAGCAATAGAAACTCAGTAGGAATATGAATTGAAAATTAAATGTTTTGCAAAATAAAGTTTAGGCTTTCTGTAAAAAAGCTTGTGCATATTGAGAAAAATTGAGACAACATATTTTAGAATAGACTTATATATTGTTTCAACAATTTAATGTTTCAACGATTTCATGTACACATCTAAAAATATGACACTAGCCCCACCTTGCTCATTAAGGTTTGAGCTAATATTTAGACCTATTACACATTTCATCGTAAGCTCCTATATACTCCGCAATGAGCGTTGAAAGAGAAGCCCAAACAAATATGAACCAAAATGGACGAGCGTAAGGAGCAGTAATTCCACTTAAAAAAATTAAAACTTCCTTGACGGGTTTCTTAATTAAAGCTCATGTGGTGCGAAGAAAACCTTTCTCTAAAAAAAGCAGATACCTATCCAATTGACTCTTTTACTGTGAACCTTTTACTTCTATTTTTTTGACCATAAGTAACCCAGTATTTTCAGCTACAACTTGACCTAAACTTTTGCAAATTGTTTCAATATTTAATTTAAGACAAGAATTGAATCACTTTTTGGTTAAAAACCGAAGGCTGCTCAATGTTTACCACATGACCGCAATCGGGAATCACTTCAAGAGTAGCTGATGCATGTTTTTCTACAATTTTACGAATAGAGGGCAAAAACATATAATCTTGCTCTCCCATAATATAAAGCGTTGGAGTTTTAATTTCATTTAATCTAAAAAACCGCAACAATGGATTAACTTCCGCAACTAAAGCAAACCACTTTTTAAATTCCTTCTGCTCTAATTTTTTAGCTTCATTTACAAAAATATCTCTCGATTTTTTATGATTTTTTTTTGGCATAATAATAAATGCAAAAAACTTGTATAGAACCATGTAAGGAAGTACTGATTTGAATAGATTTCCAAAACGCATCAAAACTTGACCTTTTACATTCATTTTCATGATCGCTCCTCCCAATATCATAGATTTTACTCTTTCAGGAAAACGTTCGGCCAATTCTCGTATAATTATAGTTCCCAATGAAATACCAACAAAATGAGTTGATTTAATTTTAAGGGAATCCAATACTTCTATTACGTCGTCACCTACCACCTTAAAATTATAGGACTTAATTTTATTAAAAAACCCTTTTTTAGAGTTTCCATGCCCTCTTAAGTCAATTAAAAGCACATTATATTTGTCTTTAAAGCTTCGTAATTGTTTAAACCAAATAGCACTGCTTCCTCCCGCACCGTGAATGAAGGTAACTATTTCTTTTGATGAAGGATGGTCGAAAAATTTATAATGTAGCATGTTTGTTTAAAAACATAAAAGTAATTTTTTGTTGGACAAATACAAGCCTTCGTCGATTTTAGAATGAACTCAACTGTGTATTTATCTATATTGCACACAGATAAATTTTTTATCTAACGTGCTACTATGAAATTAGAAAATAAAAACAACAGAATAACGGTCTTTACTATAAACAGTACTCTATTACTTTCTGTCGCTTTCATAGTTTCTAGCGTTTTCCTGATTCAACAAATTAACTCAACGCAAAACGCAATTCAACAAAGCAACAACTGCCTTCATTATGCTGTTACTATCCAAAACAATGCATCAAGTGCAATTAAAACACTCAGTAAAGGAAAAGCTGTAGACGAACAACTTATTGAAGAAAGCTTGACTTTAAGTTCAAAATACGAGGAACTAAATCAACTCAACCAAATTTTTATAAGAATCAAAAGAGTATCTCAAAAAAAGATTTCATTTATCGAAACTACCCTTATGCAACAAGAATTATTTGCAGTAGAAGGCATTTGCAGTAAAATTATTGAGCAAAATAGGGAATCCTCTAAAAAAAACTCGAAAGAACTTAATAAATATTGGACGTATGCACATTTAATATTAGTCATTGCCTGCATTTTAATGATTGTTTTAGGGATTACCTCGCTTTATATTGGCAAAACTAAAAAGCAACTTTTAGAAGAAAAATCAAAAAATAAATTTATTCTCAATAATTCCATCAACGTTATCAGCAGTAGCGATATCCATGGAAACATCTTAGAGTTTAACCCCGCAGCACAAGAGAGTTTTGGATACACATTGGAGGAAGCACGAGCCTTGAATTACAAGATGATATACCACTCAGAAAAAGACTTAAAAAAAGTTGCAAAAGCCCTGAAAGAAAATAGGATTTTTACAGGGGAGGTTACGAATAGAAGAAAAGATGGTAGTTTATTTATAAGCTACTTATCGGCAAACAGGATATATGATCAAAATGGTAAAGTTCTTGGAACCATGGGAATCTCTAGAGACATAACAAAAGAAAAAGCAAAAGAACAAGAATTTCAAAGCATTATAAACAATGCTCAAGATATTATTTACACTGTTACTACCGAAGGTGAGTTTAGCTTCGTAAATAGTTCAGGAAGTTCTGCTATGGGTTACGAAGACAATGAACTGACCGGAAAATTTTTTACAGATTTAGTTCACTCCGATGAAGTTGACCGAGTTCGAAAGTTCTATATTAATCAGTTTAAAAAACAAATAAAACGCTCTTACCTTGAATTTAAAGGAATAACAAAAGACAAAGAGGTAGTTTGGCTTGGCCAAAATATTACCTCACTTTTCTCACCCACTAATTCTGAAGAAATTATTGGATTCCAGGGCGTTGTTAGGGATATTAACAAAAGGAAAGAAGCAGAGTTTAAATTACAAAAGAGTGAAGAGAGTTTTAGAGTCATTGTTAACACCATTAACGATTTATTTTATTTGTTTGACTTTAGAACAGACCAATTTGAATACATAAGCCCTAATACAGAAGAAGTTTTAGGCGTTCCTCAAGAGTTTTTTTATTCCGGTAAATCATTCTTTACAGATTATGTGCATAATGATGATGTAAAAGATGTTATAAAGGCAAAAGCCGGATTATTACGTGGAGAATCTTATAACATAGAATATAGAGTTATAGCAAATGGAAAAACGAGGTGGATCCAAGACAGGGCATTCCCAATTAAAAACCGCCAAGGCAAAGTTGTTAGCTACTCTGGGGTTTCTCGTAACATTACAGAAGTAAAGTCTGCTAATCTCATTATTGAACAACAAAACGATGAGATAAACCAGAGCATTTCATATGCTAAGAACATACAAGACAGCGTACTACTTACTACTGAAGAAATTTATTCCCATTATACTGATTGCTTTGTTTTCTTTAACCCTCGAGATGTTCTAAGTGGAGATTTTTACGTTGTTGACCGATTCAATACGAATCAATTTGGCGATATGACTACATTTGTTGTTGCAGACTGCACCGGACATGGAGTTCCCGGAGGCATGCTTAGCTTCCTATGCAATAGTTTAATTAGGGAGGCGCTTGCAGATGAGAGTGTAAATAACACTGCAGAAGTATTAGAGTTTGCCCGAATTAAGCTAGCGGAACTTTTCCGTTCAAGCAACGAAAGTCACATTTACGATGGAATGGATATCTCCATTTGTGCCATGACGGACGACAAAAGCACTATTTACTTTTCGGGAGCAAACCTACCTATTACAATTATTAGAAATGGAGATGTATTTGAAATAAAGGGAGATCGCCAACATGTGGGATACAGCAGAAAAAGTGAAGAATTCACAACTCAGATAATTGATATTCAGAAAGGAGATATGATCTTCATGCATTCTGACGGCTACCAAGATCAATTTGGTGGTAAAAGAGGTAAAAAGTTTATGAAAAGTAGACTTCGGGATTTGCTCATAAAAATTCACAAATTACCCCTCGAAGACCAGCATAATCTTATTAAACTTGAATTTCACCAGTGGAAAGGTGAGTACCAACAAGTTGATGACATTTGTGTGATGGGAATTTTAGTTTAATTAAAATTTGATTATTTCACACTCGTGGAGTAACCATAAATATCAAAAAACAGAAATTATTGATTTTAGTGCTTGTTACAATCAAATTCAATTATTAGATATGGAACCAGTTGCGAATTGGGAGGAGCAATATCAGCAAAACGACGACCGTTGGGATATTGGAAAGGTGAGTACTCCGCTCAAAGAATATTTTGACCAACTAATAAATAAAAACCTAAAAATATTAATTCCGGGGGGTGGGAATGGTCATGAGGCAACTTACCTCCATCAACAGGGTTTTACCCAAGTTTATTTATTGGACGTTGCCCCTACTCCATTGAAACAATTTGCAGAACGAAACCCCAATTTTGACAAACAGCATTTACATTTAGAAAACTTTTTTGATCACGACAGCTCCTATGATTTAGTTGTTGAGCAGACGTTTTTTTGCGCAATAAACCCCACTCACAGGAAAGCTTACGCACGAAAAGTAAGTAATTTACTCAACCCAAATGGGAAATTAGTAGGCCTGCTTTGGTCTGTTGACCTTAACACCGATCATCCTCCTTATGGTGGGAGTAAATCCGAGTACAGAGCATATTTCGATGAGTATTTCAGCTATCTGTACTTTGACAATGCTCGCAATTCAATAAAACCTAGAGCGAATAGGGAATTGTTTTTATTGGCTCAAAAGCAGGCTATTTAAACGAAGAAATAGGCTGTAAAATATACTTTAGTTGTAGCTAAAATATAAAATATAATATGATTATAAATTTACTTAACTAAAAAACAGAAGCTTTAAGTTCTCCATCATTGCTTTCGCGGTCTTATTGTTTGGGTCAGTTAAGTAAATCTGTATTACACTTTACATTTTAGAGTTTTTGGTTAGAGAAAGAACTCGGTGTAACTATTTACCGCACGGTAGATAAATTAATATTTGTTCAACATTTAGCATCTAAATTACATTATCATTTAACTTGCAATCTTTCTGTACTGTGTCTCCGTAATACCCGAATTATCCTAGTGCGAACAAAAGATCTTAAATACTGTTTTAGAGAGTAGTAACTACATTCTATAGCTATAAATTTATTCATAGTCAGACAGCAAAAAAAGCTTTTCTACAAGATGAAAAAAAGAGAAATTTATTATTCAATAAAGAAAACTGAAAGCATTATCTTTATCTTCTGAAACTGCACTATGCCGAATAGCACAATAATATTAGACCACAAGAAAATTGAACAAATTATTACTCGAATCGCATTTCAGATTTATGAGGATAATTGTAAAGAACAAAAGATAATTGTTGCCGGAATAGCGAACAAGGGTTTGGTATTTGCAAGGTTACTAGTGGGTAAACTTAAATCAATTTCAAAAATAGAAGTAGTTCTGGTGGAACTGCAAATAGATAAGAAAAATCCAATCGATAGTGAAATAAATTTTTCAATCAGTACGAGTGAATTTCAAAATCAAGTTATCATTTTGGTTGACGATGTATTAAATTCAGGCAAAACAATGATGTACGGATTGCAACACTTTTTAAAATCTCCAGTCAAAAAACTTTCTACAGCAGTATTAGTGAATAGGAGCTACAAACGATTTCCAGTTCACGCCAATTATTTAGGCATGAACTTATCGACTACCATAAAAGAACACATAGAAGTTAGTTTTGAGAAAGGGAACTACTCAGCATACTTAATGTAGACTGTAAAACACTAATCTCAATTCCATTTAACAAAATTAAATCGCTGTTATAATTCAATATTTAACACCAACAATTTTTCTGCAGCTTAAATTCCATATCTGAAGAAATCTCATTTTTTTAACTCATATTGCGGCTGTCAATGCAGAGCTTTACCCAAGTTTTACTGTCACTTCGGGAAAGTTTAAAGAGAAATATTCTGAAGTACATGTTTTCTTTGTAAAATGCAAAGCAATTTTGAGAACGGTCGGAACGAAATTGAAGGTCCTATTTTTCAATCGTTAGGGTACATTTTACTTCATGCGTAGTAATAAAGGTTCGATTATTGTAGTTTTACCTTATGCAACATTTTAGAGCGCTGTATTTGTTGATCATAGGACTTGTTTTTTTTTCAAGTTGCTATTTCTTTCCATCTTGGTTCCAACTTTCGGAGTTCAAAACTGCTCAAAAAATACAGAAAGTTGTTTTTGATTTTGAACGGCAAGCAGAAGCGGAGCTAGAGCGTTTACACCAAACCTTCAACCGTGGAGCGAAATTCAATCCCGATTTCGACTTCAATAAAAAAGAGAAATCTTTTTTAATTTTTGAAGATGACAGTCTCGTTTTTTGGACAGATGACCAATCAAGCTTTAGCTTCGAGAAATTAAAATCCGACAAGTATGGATTGCAAGCATCGAATGCGATTTACTTTAAAACTAAAATCACTAGAGGAAGTAAAAGTTACTATTGCCTTAACTTACTACAATATAAATACCCAATTAGCAATCAATTTTTAATAAATAGATTTTCTAAAATACTAGAAATAGGGTCATTAAGTGAAATATCACTCTCTTCAGGAGATATTCCAATTGTAACTCAATCAAAGGATGTAGCGTTTTACATCAACTACAAAGAAAACTCAACTTCAACTACTGTCCGTATCTTTTTCTATTTCCTGCTACTTGTTAGTTTTTATTTCATCTTGTATTTGTTTCCTACATTATTTCAAAAACACAAAACTTCTTTATCCATAAGCCTGGCGATACTTCTAAGAGTATGGCTCTTCTTCTTCTTGGCCCCGGTTTTTCGTGAGACTCCCCTATTTCAATCGCAGTGGTTTGCAATTAATGCATTTCTTCCCTCCTTAGGAGACCTGCTTCTGCATGTATTATTACTTCTTTATGTTACTTATCAATTCACAAGTATCTTAAGGTCAAATAAAATTGTTGCGCTAACCTTTGTCTTCTCTGTTTTCAATAGCGTGCTCGCAATTTCTATTATTTGGTTAATCAACGAAAGCATTCAATCGTCTATCATCAATTTTAATTTCAACAATTTATTTGACCTAAACTACCTAAGTTTTATTGCTTTCTCAATATTCTCCTTACTACTTATCTGCAACTTTATTTTGTATGATTTAACCTTTTTACTGGCTCAAAGAACCTTTAAGAAAAGAGCATACACTCTATTTACTTTCTTCTATCTATCTGCATATGCAATAACCTGTATTTTATCGGAAAGTAATGCCTTAGAATATTACTGGGGTATTCCATTTATTGTTTTCTTTTCTCAAAACGGAACAAATACAAAAAAGCCTAATATTTTAGCGGTCATATTTTTAATTATTTACAGCAGCGCAGTAATTGCTTTTACTTTAAATAATTCAATAGAAGAACGAAAACAGTCACAACAAATACACATTGCCGAGCGCCTTGCAGAAGAGCGAGATCCGGTTGCTGAGTACCTTTTCAATGATGTCTTAAATAACTTACTGAAAGACGAATACATTAAAAATACAAGTTCAAGTTATTGGGAAAATAAAGAAGAAGTTGATGCCTATTTATTGAAAGAGTACTTTAACGGGTATTGGGATAAGTACCAAATCAACTTTGTTTTATGTGACGCTGATGATAACCTAGCTGTTAATGGGCAAGAGACAGATTGTTGGTCATATTTTGACCGTAAAATTCGATTAGAAGGAAGCAGAATTAGCTCTTCAAACCTTTTTCAATTAAACAACTACGCCGGGAGGATTGACTACCTCGGAGAAATTCCAATACTCCGAGACAGTATTTCTAAGAGACTAATTATTGAATTTAGCTCTATTTACCTGAATGAAAATGAAGGGTATCCAGAACTGCTGTTGGATGAAAAAACCAAATCTAGTTCATTGTCTTTAGACAACTACTCGTTTGCCGTCTACAATCAAAAGAAGATCGTATTCAAAACAGGCACTTACAATTACTCTTCCCTTTTAAAAATAAGCGAATTAGGCGACCAAAGTTTTTATCAATACAGAACAGCTGATGATCAACATCTAGCGTACAAAAAAGACGAAAATGTGACTTTATTACTCAGTAGAAATCTATATGGAGTATATGACTTTTTAACATCGCTCGCTTACTTATTAGTCATTGTTAGCTGCTACTTGTCTGTTGCATCACTTTTATTAAAATGGTTCCCATTTGCCACAAAGCTTAGTATTTACGATTTCTCTACTAAAATTCAACTCTTTTTAGTTGGATCCTTACTTTCTTCATTGATTTTATTAGCATGGGGAACAACCTACTACATCAAACAACAATACAAATCGAAAAACGAAACCACACTTCAAGAAAAAATTCGGTCAGTAAACATAGAGTTGGAGTCTAAAGTAGGTTCCGAGGAATTTTTAGCACCTGAACTAATAGACTATATTCAAAGATATTTAATCAAATTTTCGAATGTATTCTATTCTGATATTAATCTTTATACCTTGGAAGGTCGGCTTTATACAACTTCAAGACCAGAGTTATTTGAAAAGGGTATTAAAAGTCAACGAATGAACCCTCAGGCGCTTTTTGCTTTAGAAGAAGACCACATGACACAATGGGTTCAAGAGGAAATAATTGGAGAGCTAAGCTACCTTTCAGCATACATCCCCTTTAAAAACTTCGACAACGAAGTAATTGGTTATTTAAATCTGCCTTACTTCGCCAAACAAGGCGCTTTAGAAAAAGAAATATCAAACTTTTTGGTGTCTACATTAAATATTTACGTCGGAATTTTTGTGCTTGCCCTATTAATTTCAGTTTTGTTAATCAACCAATTATCGAAGCCTTTATTATTAATTCGTCAACAAATAGCGAAATTAAAATTGGGGTCAAATATTGAATTAATAGAGTGGAATAGTAAAGACGAAATTGGGGCCTTAGTTCAAGAGTATAACAGAATTGCAATTGAATTAAACGAGAGTGCTGAAGAATTGGCAAAAACAGAACGGGAAGTTGCATGGCGAGAAATGGCAAAACAAGTTGCTCATGAAATAAAGAACCCACTAACTCCAATGAAATTAAGCATTCAACATTTACAACAATCGGCGGCAGTAAATAGCGAAAATTTAGAAGAACGAATTAAACGAACAGCGGATATACTCATCGAGCAAATTGAAACCTTAAGTAACATTGCAACTGCATTTTCATCGTTTGCTAAATTGCCAAGTAAAAAGCTACAAAAACTAGACTTACTTGCTATTTTGCGCAATGCCGTAGATTTGTACTCACACTCCCTTTCAGTAAAACTTAAGATTTCAAGTAATTTAGAAAAAGCCGAGGTAATAGGTGATAAAGATCAACTTTTACGAGTGTTTAACAACGTTATAAAAAACGCAGTTCAAGCAACGGAAGACATTGAGAAGTCAAAAATTGAAGTATCTATTGAAACGTCAAGCCTTGTGTTCTTAATTGATATTTATGACAACGGCATTGGAATTGACAAAGAGCAAGCTGATCGAATTTTCGAACCCAACTTTACTACTAAATCTTCAGGCACAGGTTTAGGTCTTGCTATGACTAAAAGCATCATAGATCATATGAATGGAACAATCTCATTCACTTCTGTAGATAAAGAAGGGACAACTTTCCACATTGAACTACCAAAAGCCTAAGATTTCGTTTATTTTTGTTTTAAACTATAAAGAATTATGTCCAACTTACTCATAGAAAATAAAGGAAATACACAAGTAATTACCATAAACAGACCTTCAAAGCTAAATGCCTTAAACAAGGCTACTATCCAAGAATTGAGTGCGGCAGTTACCGCAGCTGACAAAGACTTGACAATAAAAGCTATTATTCTTACCGGTTCTGGTGAAAAGGCCTTTGTTGCAGGAGCTGATATTTCTGAGTTTAATACTTTTGAAGTTGAACAAGCCAAGGAGTTAGCTAAAATGGGACAAGATATTTTGTTTGACTTAATTGAAAAATGCGAGACACCAGTTATTGCTGCGATAAATGGATTTGCACTTGGCGGTGGGCTAGAATTAGCCATGAGTTGTCACATGAGGGTGGCTTCAAGTAACGCTAGAATGGGTTTACCTGAAGTTAGTTTAGGAGTTATTCCAGGTTACGGAGGCACTCAGCGCTTAGCGCAATTAGCCGGGAAAGGAAAAGCTTTTGAATTAATGTTTACAGCAGGCATGATTAAAGCTGAAGAGGCTTTGAGTTGCGGATTAGTAAACCATGTAGTAGAACAAGATCAATTGATAGAAAAGTGCTTGGAGATTTGTGAAAAAATGTCAAAAAACTCATCGGTTGCCATTGCTGCGGCAATAAGAGCTGTCAATGGAGGTTATAAGGACGGAGAGAATGGTTTTGAAACTGAAATTAACGAATTTGCAAAATGCTTTGCAACAGGAGATTTTAAAGAAGGGACAACAGCTTTCTTAGAAAAAAGAAAAGCCATTTTCCCAAATAACTAAATACCCCTTTGAACTACCTTAAACTATTTTTCATTTGAAGGCGCTGCAAAAACTAGCAGGGCAAACAGCAATCTATGGTCTGCCTAGTATTATCGGCAGACTGCTGAATTACTTGCTCGTTCCGTTACACACCGGAAAGTTTACCACTAGTGAATATGGTGAGATTGTAGAAATGTACTCTTACGTTGCATTTCTTGTTGTTCTGTTAACATACGGCATGGAAACTGCATATTTTAGATTTCAATCTAAAAGAGAAAGTGATCACAAAACAATTTTTAGCACTATTTTATTATCGCTTTTTAGTACCACGATACTATTTATTTCGCTGGCGACACTTTTTTCGAACGAAATTGCCTCTTTCTTAGAATATCCCGATAACTCAGAATACGTTGTTTGGTTTGCCTATATAGTGGGTTTAGATGCTATTTCATCTATTCCTATGGCGAGATTACGAATTGAGAACAAAGCTTTTCGTTTTGCAGCCGTAAACATGGCCAACATTCTCATTAATATTGGGTTAAATGTATTTTGGATTGGCTATTGTCTTCCTGCCTACAACGCAGGGGAATCAAACTTTATTTTAAATACTTTTTACTCCCCAAACATTGGAATAGGCTACGTTTTTATATCAAACCTTTTTGCAACGGTTGTAAAATTTTTATTGCTTTCGCCTTCTCTTTTAAAAGTCAATTTTTCATTCAGCAAATCCATTTTAAAAGATATGCTTGTATACGGAGGTCCTCTGTTAATAGCTTCAATTGCAATTATTATAAACGAGACTTCCGATAAAATATTATTAAAATGGATGCTGTTAGATGATTATGGGCTTTACAATGCAAAGGCACAAGTCGGTATTTATGGCGGCGTTTACAAACTTTCTATCATCATTTCCTTGTTCATTCAAGCATTTCGCTATGCAGCTGAACCTTTCTTCTTTTCACAAGAGAAAGAAAAAGATTCGAGGGATACCTACGCACTTATCATGAAGTATTTTGTAATTGTGTGTTCCATTATTTTTTTAGGAGTAATGCTTTACTTGGATCAACTCAAACATTTTGTAAACAACGAGGCCTATTGGGAGGGGTTACATATCGTTCCAATATTATTGTTTGCCAATATATTTTTAGGAATATTTTACAACCTTTCCATTTGGTATAAATTAAACGGTAAAACCAAGTACGGCGCATACATCGCACTAATTGGCGCTGCTATTACAATTGTCTTGAATTTAATTCTAATTCCAAAAATAGGTTACACCGGTTCTGCCTGGGCTACTTTGGCGTGTTACAGCAGCATGGCAATCATTTCTTACCTACTTGGCCAAAGGCATTTTAAAATAAACTATTCATTAAAATCAATCTTCTTTTATTTGGGCTTGGCATTTGTTTTTTATTGGGCTTCCACTCTTTTAAATCTACAAGAAGAATCTATTTTCAAGTTTAGCATTAATAGCTTCATATTCATCACTTTCCTTTTCATAATTTTCGTTTTAGAAAAACCTAAAAAAGGCCTAATTTCGTAGATTGCAATACAATTTTATCTACATGAAAATTAGAATTATAACCCAATCACAGCACGAGCTTCCAACTTACGGAAGCAAAGCTTCTGCAGGTGTTGACTTACGAGCTAATATTGAAAAATCTATTCGTGTTGGTTCACTGGAGAAAGTAGTTGTTCCAACCGGTCTTTTTATTGAAATTCCAATTGGTTATGAGGCGCAAGTTAGACCAAGAAGCGGCCTTGCCTTTAAACACGGAATCACAGTATTAAATTCCCCAGGTACAATTGATGCAGATTATCGTGGCGAAATTAAAGTGATTTTGGTGAACCTGTCAAAGGACACTTTTGTAATTGAAAATGGAGAACGAATAGCTCAGATGGTTATTGCAGCTCATGAGCAAGCCGAATGGATTGAAGTTGAACGCTTAGACGAAACAGAGCGAGGAGCAGGTGGATTTGGCTCTACCGGAGTGAAATAATTCTATACTTGATTTAAAGTTAAGGTCAGTCTTACCGTTTAGTAAGATTGATGAATAAAAATATTGATACATTAAAAGATGAAAATTATAGTACCAATGGCCGGCCGAGGTAGCCGATTACGACCACATACATTAACAGTTCCAAAACCATTAATTCCTGTAGCAGGAAAACCAATTGTACAGCGATTGGTGGAAGATATTGCCGGTGTTTGCGACGAACCAATTGAAGAAATAGGATTCATTGTTGGTGACTTTGGTCCTGAAGTAGAGAAACATTTAATTGAAGTTGCCGAAAGTTTAGGTGCAAAAGGAAACATTTACCACCAAGAAGAAGCATTGGGAACAGCACATGCAATTCTTTGTGCCAAAGAAATGATGGGTGGCAAAACCATCGTTGCGTTTGCAGATACTTTGTTTAGGGCTGACTTTAAATTAGATGAATCTAAGGATGGAATAATTTGGGTACAACAAGTTGCTGACCCAAATGCTTTTGGAGTAGTTAAATTAGACAAAGACAACAACATAACTGATTTCATTGAAAAGCCAAAAGTGTTTGTTTCTGACTTAGCAATTATTGGTATTTACTACTTTAAAGATGGCGAATACCTCCGTGACAATCTACAATACCTGATCGATAATAAGATTATGGACAAAGGCGAATATCAGATTACAGATGCTTTAGAGAGAATGAAAGCTGAAGGAACGAAGTTTGCTCCTGGACAAGTTATTGAATGGCTGGACTGCGGTAATAAAAATGCAACCGTTAATACCAACCAAAGAGTGTTAGAATTCATTAAAGATCAAAAAATTGTAGCTGATTCAGTGAAACAAGAGAATGCAATTATTTTGGCACCTTGTTTTATTGGTGAGAATGTGACACTAAAAAATTGCATAGTAGGGCCTCACGTTTCTGTTGGAGCAAATACAAGTATTGAAAATGCTGTTATTTCTAATTCTATCATTCAAAGTGACACTGAAATAAAGGGCTTAAATTTCACCAACTCTATGGTGGGAAATAAGGTAAAAATCAACAAGTCTGCCAAAGAAATAAGCATTGGCGACTACAACGAGCTTTAATTTGATGCGAAAAACAATTCTTCCTCTTCTTATTTCTTTTGTAATCTGGAGTTGTTCTGGATCAAAAAACGCTACCCAATTACCAGATGATCAAGTCTCAGGAAAAGGAGAAAAGGCCACAGTAGCTTTTGGTAGAGTTTATGCAGATGGGGCGAAGGAAAAAATCCTTGGTAATTATGATGCTGCTCTGACGGAGTTTGAAAAGGCACTCGATTTAGACCCCAAAAGTGCTGCAGCAAATTATGAAATTGGCAACATATACTCTATACAAGAAAAAAATAATGAAGCACTAGAGCAATACAGAATTGCAGTGAAAATTGAACCAGATAATTATTGGTTTCAACTTTCTTTAGCAGCAATGTTAAAAGATCTAGGCCGGTCCAAAGAAGCCATTGAAAGGTTTCAAACCTTAGTTGACCAAGTGCCGAAACGAATAGAGCTAAAATACGAGTTAGCTCAGTTGATGTTGAATAACGACAGAAAATCTGACGGAATTGCTGTGATGAATCAAGTAGAAGAAGAACTGGGCGTTACAGAAGAAGTCTCATTCCTAAAAAAGAGAGTGTATTTATCGAATAATGATGTAGATAATGCTGCAAAGGAAATACAAAACTTAATAGATCAATACCCTGACGAATTAGCGTATTACGGAGTATTAGCCGATGTGTACTCGAGCAACGGTAGAAAGTCAGACGCAATGAGAATCTATAAGGAGATGCTTTTGTTAGATTCTAATAATTACAGATTGCAATACTCCTTAGCCGAATTTTATCGTCAAGAAGGAAATAAAACATTCTATAAAAAATATTTAGACAAGGCCTTTGCAAATTCGGAGATGAGTATTGACGATAAGATAAAGTACGTTTTAACATATTATCAAGTTGATAGCAGAAGTAAGATAGAGAAAAAAGAGGGAATTAGCTTTTGTAAAAAAATTACAACTGCTCACCCGGACAACGCCAAGGGATACGCCCTACTGGCTGACTTTCTATATTTTGACAATCAAACAAATGAAGCAAAAAAATCTTACATCAGGACGTTAGAGCTAGACAGCAGTCGATTTCCCGTTTGGAATCAATTAATTTATATTTTCGCAGAAAAAAGTGATACTGCTGAATTGGTAAATTACAGCAAAAGGGCTATCGATTTATTTCCGAACCAACCAACTGTCTACTTAACCTACGGGATTGGTTTAAGTCAACAAGGGAATAACGAAGAAGCCATTGAATATTTAAAGTTGGGGAAAGGTTTGGTAATTGACAATCAATCTTTGAAAAGTCAATTTTACAGTTCATTAGGAGATTGCTACCACAGCATTAAAGACAATGCAAATTCAGATAAAAACTACAACCAAGCACTTGAGTTGGATCCAAACAATGTGATAGTATTGAATAACTACAGTTACTATTTATCTGTTCGGAATGAAAATTTAGCCATCGCCAAAACGATGTCTGCCAAATCAAATAACCTTGCCCCTAATCAGGCTTCTTTTCAAGATACATATGCTTGGATTTTGTTTCAATTAAAGGAATACGATAATGCTTTAATTTGGATCGAAAAGGCAATTGAAAACTCCACTACCCCTAGCGGAGAAATACTAGAGCACAAAGGAGATATTTTATTCAAAAAAAATGATTTGACTGAAGCTGTCAAGTATTGGGAAAAAGCAAAGTTAAAGGGTGGAGCATCTTTAAAAATTGATAAAAAAATAAATGACAAGACATATTATGAATAGTCGTTTAAAGCTAATACTGCCCATTATTGTTGTATTGTTTACTTCGGCCTGCAAGCTGCAGCACAAGGCAAAGAAGAAGGATTTACGGGTAAATAGAACGGAATACCTATTTGAGCAATTGGCTCAAAATGAGTTTAAGTTCCAACATTTAAGTTTGAAGGCAGCAGTTCAATTGTACCAAAAAGGGAGAAAAACCCCCTTTAAAGCAAACATTAGAATTAGGAAAGACAGCATAATTTGGGTGTCCATAACACCTGTATTGGGCATCGAAGTTGCTCGAATAATGATAACTACAGACTCTATAAAAGTGATTAATCGCCTTGAACGGAATTACTTTATTGGAGGTTATGACTATATAAATAAACGATTCAATATCGATTTAGAATTTGCAACCATACAGTCTATATTGGTAGGTAACGCAATTGCTTTCGAGCAAAACGATAAATTGCAATTGTCTATAGATAAAGAAAAGTACTACTTAGGTAATTTGAAAAAGAGAAAAGTAAAAAGGGCTGATGAGAAACCAGAACGTATAGAAAAACAAAAAGAGGAAGTGGTTAGTCTTTGGGTAGATCAAAACACGTTTAAAATTGCAAACTTCATCTTCTCTGATTTAACTGCAAATCGTTTTTTAACAGGAAGGTACGATGAATTTCTTGCAGTTGACGACCAATTTTTACCAAATGATTTAAAATTCGATTTTCAATCAGAAAAGCCAGCTAAAGTGAACTTGCAATATTCAAAGGTTTCATTGGAAGGTCCATTAAAATTCTCATTCAATATTTCTTCAAAATATGAACAAGTCGTTTATTAAGCAATTATTTTTTTTGCTACTCCTTTTTTTAGGAGTAGCTCTGAACAGCTCTGCTCAGTCCAAAAAATCATTGCAGTACAAGAAGAACAAACTTCAAAAAGAAATTCAGTACACCAATAAGTTGTTGAAAGAAACAGAGAAGACAAAGGTTACCTCTCTCAACCAATTGAGACAATTAAACAAGAAGATTTCTACTCGTCAAAAATTAATTCAAACGATTGAAGAAGAGATTCAATTACTTAGCGATAGTATTGAAATACAGATATTTACTGTGGATAGCTTGGAGACAAACCTAACCGAACTAAAAACAGAATATGCTGAGATGATTCAAAAGGCATATAAAAATAGAAGTGAATATAACAAACTAATGTTTTTATTTTCCGCAGATAATTTTAATCAGGCTTACAAGCGCCTAAAATATTTTCAGCAATATGCTAAATTCAGGCAAGAGCAAGCTGAGAAAATTAAGTTCGAACAAATCGAAATTGACAAACAAATAAAGCTTTTAGAAGCCATTCGAAAGAGTAGCGAAGGTCTATTAAAAGCAGAATTGAACGAGAAGAATGTTTTAGCATCTGAAAAGTCCCAGAAGCAAAGTGCGGTTAATTCCCTAAAAGGAAGAGAAAAAGAATTAAAATCTCAACTGGATAAGAAAAGAAAAGATCAGGCGAAAGTAAACCAAGCAATTGAAAGGATTATTGCCGAGGAAATTAGAAAGGCGAGAGAGGCCGCGGCTAAGAAAGGTAAATCCAAGAAAGGGTTTCCAATGACACCGGAAGCAAGAGAATTAAGCAATTCTTTCACCACAAATAAAGGAAAATTACCATGGCCAGTAACCGAAGGAATAATTATTTCCCAATTTGGTGACAACGCTCACCCTACTCTGCCAAACGTTACGGTTAAAAATAACGGTATCGACATCTCAACGAAGAAAGAAAACCTCGGCAGAACAGCATTTAATGGAACTGTTTCCAAAGTAATTATAATCCCTGGTCAAGGAAAAGTTGTGTTGGTAAACCACGGGGAATATTTTACATTGTACTCCTACTTTAAAGAAGTTTTTGTGGGGTCGGGAGATAAGGTTACTACAAAGCAAGAATTGGGTGTTTTAATTAACGAAAATGGTGAAAATACATCCACTATGCATTTTGAAATATGGAAGGCTCAGGGAGAAGGCAAACCAATTAAGTTAAACCCAAACAGCTGGATTTATAAGAATTAGCCCGTTCTAATTTGTTAAAACCGCAATCAACTTATTTATTTTTTGTTCGTCTGCGTCAAATATAAACTCTGCTTGCTCATAAAAAGAGTTGCGGTTAGCTAACCCTTGTTCAATAAAATCTTTCAGTTCCTGATCGTTCAATTTTGCCACCAAAGGTCTTTTATCTTTATTCTGTCTCAAACGACCCAATATTCTTTGTTTCGATCGTTTTAAAAAAACTGAAGTTCCTAAATAATTCATGTACTGAATGTTATCATAAAAGCATGGAGCTCCTCCACCCACTGCAATAACAGCCTTTAGATCCTTAGGAAATTGTCGGAGTATTTTGGCCTCTAATTTCCGAAAGTAACTTTCTCCTTTAGTTTCAAAAATATCGGTTATGGTCTGTTTTTCTTGCTCTTCAATAACTCGATCTAAGTCAATGAATGGTATTTCCATTTTACGAGCGATCTTTTTACCTTTTGAGGTTTTACCAGAAGCCATAAAGCCAATCAAAAAAATGGGATAATTCATTTTAAAGGAGAATCTGGTTCTTTCTTCATTTCTTTAAAGATCATTCGTTGCAGAAACTTAGGAGCCCACTTTGATAAAAATACAGCGAGCTTACCTTCCTTCGTTAAAACTAAGTTCTGCTCTTTATTCCGAATGCTGTAATAAATATCCTGGGCAACCTCTTCAGGTTGCATCATTTTTGCTTCTGAGCGAGGAGATTCTCCTTGGGCAGTGCCATCAGCAGTTAATGCGGAGTTTCGAATATTTGAAGCAGTGAACCCCGGACAAGCAACAAGCACATGCAAGTCCTTTTCAAGATTTTCAGTCCGCAGAGCATCTAAAAATCCGTGCATGGCGTATTTTGAGGCAGAATAACCTGTCCTTGCAGGTAAACCGACATATCCTCCTATCGAAGATACACCTACCACGCTTCCATTATTTTTTAAAATATGGGGTAAAGCGAATTTGGTACAGTAAACAGTCCCAAAAAAATTAATGTCCATTACGTCTCTTATGACCTGCAAGTCTGTTTCATTAAAAATAGCCCGCATTGAAATGCCAGCATTGTTAATTAAAACATCAATTTTTTGGAAGTTTTCTATTGTTTTTTGGATCAAATTTTCGCAATCCTTCGCTTTTGAAACATCACATTCAACAACCAATGAGTTACCCCCAAAGGCTTCAATTTCAGACTCAACGTTCTTCAATTTATTAACAGAACGAGCTGCCAACACAACGTTGGAACCTTGTTTAGCAAAATACAGGGCGGTCGCTCTTCCTATTCCGGAAGATGCACCAGTAACTATGACAACCTTGTTCTTCATTCTTCTCTGCTAAACTAAGCTTTCTTAGTTTTGTTTCGCAACTCAAATTTAAAATAAGAATGACAATCTTAACGGTTAATAACGCTACAACTGAAAAAGAATTTCACCAGTTACCTTTTTCCATTTACAAGGAGGATAAAAGCTGGGTGCCGCACTTGAAGCAAGATATTGAAAAAGTATTTGATAACAAACAGAATAAGTTTTTTCGACATGGAGAAGCAGTACGTTGGATTGCGCAAAAGGATGGAAAAACAATAGGCAGAATTGCTGCATTTATTAATGAAAAAGCCAATAAAAAGTCAAGCACTAAGATTGGAGGAATTGGTTTTTTCGAATGCATGAATGACGAAAAAGCTGCTTTCCAACTTTTTGAGATTGCAAAACAATGGATTAAAGATAGAGGAATGGACACCATTGAGGGACCTATTAACTTTGGAGAAAAAGACAAGTACTGGGGACTAATTATTGAAAATTTCGAATACCCCCCCTACTACAATCAGAATTATAACCCTCCTTATTATGTTCCATTTTTTGAAAATTTTGGTTTTAAAAAATACTACGAGCAATACATTTTTCACCGAAATGTTTCTGACGAATTGATTCCACTTTTAAGAGAAAAATCGGCACGAATTAAGAAGGACCCTAAATTTACATTTGATACAATTAAGAAAGACAACCTAGAAAAATACGCTGAGGATTTTAGAACAATTTACAATAGAGCTTGGGTAAAACATGAAGGCTTTGCAGGAATGGAAAAACGTCAAGCGATGACGATCATGAAAACGATCAAACCTATTTTAGACGAAGATTTAATTCACTTTGCCTACTACGATACCCAACCGGTTGGTTTTTTTATTGCGTTACCTGAAATAAATCAAATTTTTAAATACGTTCATGGAAATTTAAATTGGTTCGGCAAATTGAAGTTTTTATACCACAAGATAAAAGGTACCTGCACCTCTTTTTTCGGGTTAGCTTTTGGTATCGATCCAGATTTTCAAGGAAAAGGGCTGGAAGGTGCAATATTTGATGAATGTAGGAGGGTCGTTTCAATTAAAGGCAACTACGAAGATGTTGTAATTACTTGGATTGGCGATTTTAATCCAAAAATGATCCATGTAATTCAAAACTTAGGAGCCACAAAACTTCGAACTCTTGCAACTTATCGCTATTTAATGGACCGGGAGGCTAAATTCACAAGGGCAAAGGTTATCCATTAAATTGATTTTCAGTACATCAAAAAAAAATACTTTTTTTTTAAAAAAAAGTTAACTTTTATTTTGTCAGTTTAAACATGACTGGTATCTTTGCCGTCCGAAAAAAAACGACTCGTTAGCTCAGCTGGTAGAGCACGTCCCTTTTAAGGATGGGGTCCTGGGTTCGAACCCCAGACGAGTCACAAGGTCGGAAAAGCTACACTGCAAAGTGTGGCTTTTTTTGTTTTAAATATACTGTGCAGGGTGAGAAGTATATACTGAGCTCTTTTCTGAAAGAAACTTCTTATTTAGGAAGTACAAACATCCTTATCTGCTTAAAAACTTGCAGATCGAACGACCTAACCAAGTCTGTGAAATAGACATCACTTATGTTCCTATGAAGGATGGCTTTATGTATTTAACTGCTATAATAGATGTATTTAGCAGAAAAATTGTTTTTTTGGTTTATCTAATTCGTTAGATGCAGAATCTAGCTTAAGAGTGGTTAGATCTGGTATTGAGACAAGCGGGAAACCTGAAATACTTAACTCTGAACTAGGCTCTCAATTTACTTGTTTAGAATACATTAATCTATTAAAAAGAGAAAAAATACAGATTTACATAATCTTCATGCGGAAGATGTTTCAACTAATTCAGCTAGGAACAAAAGAAACTTTGATACAGCAACAACTCAACACATAGATAGCAGTTGGAATTATAATGGCCCAACACTTTCTTACACTGCGTCAAGTCAATGGGTTTGGGAGCCACATGACGAAATGAAGGGAAATGTTGCGAGGGTTATTTTCATCATGACAGTAAGGTATGAAGGCGAGAAAGCAGAGTTAAATATTGAGTTAACAGACAGCCTATTACTTAGCTCTAGTCAGTTGCCACTGCATGGAAATGCTCGAACGCTTTACAATTGGCATTTGAACGATACTGTAAGTATTGCAGAGCAGTCAAGAAACGACACTATTTATAAGTATCAGAATAATAGAAACCCTTTTATTGACCATATTGAATGTTACAGAATTAGCTTTCTGTTTCTTTTTAACTTACCAACAAGCATCATAGCATTTCAAATTAACTTACTTACGCTACCGCACGATTGCATCGTTTGGTCTGACTGACTTGCAGTCCAATAAAATTAACTCTATTTAAAAAGTCAACTCATCTCTCAATTGGCTTTCTGTTTCTTTTTAACTTACCAACAAGCATCATAGCATTTCATTAACTTACACACACGATACAATCGTGCAGCAGCGGAGGGAATCTAATTACCGGAATTATCAACAAAGAATTTAAATACCTCGACTTACCCTTCGAACTTAGTTTGCGTACTAAACATTCCGACAAAACAACCCTTGCATCAGGTTAGGTTAAATAACGAACATTATGTCTTCAAAGCTGAGTTGAATAAGATAATTTAACTGCAATCTGTTGCCAAAAATGGCAACCACACAACGCAGGTAAAAGAAAAAAGCCTTGTAAGTTCAGAACTTACAAGGCTTTTGTGGCGGAGAAAGAGGGATTCGAACCCCCGGTACCTTGCGGTACGCTAGTTTTCAAGACTAGTGCATTCAACCGCTCTGCCATTTCTCCGCGGCAAAAGTACCAAAGGTTTTTATTTTAAAAAATAATTTTGCAACATATTTCAAATTAAATGTGTCTTCTATTCGTAATTTAGAACTATGAAAAATATTTTAGCTTTATTATCAGGTATTTTGCTATTTTCAGGAGCTTTTGCTTCTGTTAAATTCTCGATAGATTATGCCATATTCCAAGCCAACAATGAACCTTATCTTGAATTTTACCTCACTGTCACCGGAAATTCGATCGGATATGGTCAAATAGAAAAGGACGGAGAGCAAGAGTTATTTAAAGGGCAGGTAGAAATGACTTACCTCATTGAAGATGGCGATAAAGTTATTGCTTTCGAAAAATTCCAGTTAAATAGTCCGGCGTACAACGAAAACGAAATAGCAAACCAAACAGTAGACTTAATCGACTTAAAAAGGTTAAAGTTTCCAATTGGAATATACTCCTATACTATCATTGCAAAAGACTTGGTAAACGGAAGCACTGCCGAAGCAAGTGGAACACTGCGAAATTATTCTAGCGCAACAAACAATCTACAATTTTCTGAAATTCAACTCGGCAACAGCATTTCACCAACAAAAAAGAAAAATCAATTTTCGAAAGTAGGATTTGATATTGTGCCTAATGTAGACCACAACTACATTCGTAATAACAACAAATTAAGTGCCTACTTTGAAATATACAATGCCAGTGCACAACTAGGAGATAGCACAGCGTATTTATTAGACATAAAGGTAATTGATGCTATTAGTGGTAAACCTACAGCGAATTTAAGAGCTACTAAAAGACTCAAATCAAATAAAGCAACATCGCACATACAGCCTTTTAACATAGATAAATTACCAACAGGCAGGTACGAGGTGCTAACTGAAGCGCGCAATAGAAACAATGAAGTGATCGCCACTCAAAGGGTTGGATTTTTTAGACTAAACCCTGAATTACAAAACCTAGATAACTTGGGCATTGAAGGGACATTTGTAGATTCCATGAGAAACCCTGAACTGCTGGCGGAGTACATTAGGTCTATTCGAGTAATTTCAAAAGAGCGAGAAAAAATATGGGGTAACAACCAACTTAAATATGCTGAATTAGAATTTATGCAACGGTACTTTCTCAACTTTTGGAGAAATAGAGACGAACTTAACCCTGAGTTAGCTTGGGAGAATTATAAAGAAAAACTAATTTTAGTTGATGAAGAATTTGGTTACGGTGGAGTTAGTGGCTATAGAACCGACCGAGGTAGAGTTTACTTGCAGTATGGAAAACCGCAGCAATTGCAAGATGTACCGTACGATAGCGATAACCACCCCTATACCATTTGGCAGTATTACAAGCTAACTGATTGTTATAGAAACGAATTAAATGGATTAACGGATAGAAAGTTTATTTTTTACAGCAATACCAACGAAATGTTAGGATACGAAGTATTGCATTCTAACGTGCCTGGAGAAGTTCAAAATGAGCAGTGGGAATTTACACTTAACAAAAAACAAGTTGGAAAAAGACCAGGAACTAGGGAAAACACTACTTTAGAGGGACAGGATAGAGCGCGCGATTTATTCAACAATCCTAGGTAGTACTTGCTTATTTTTACATTCTAATTTTTTGAGATGAGCCCGAGTGTTGCTGTAGTTATATTAAATTGGAATGGTTCAAAACATCTAGAAACTTACCTCCCTTCGGTTGTTAAGTATTCTGAAAATGCAACCGTTTATATGGCTGACAATGCATCTATTGATGGCTCCATCTTATTCACAGAAAAGAATTTTCCGACTGTTAAAATTATTAGAAATAATTCTAACGGAGGATTTGCAAAAGGCTATAACGAGGCTCTAAAGCAACTAAAAGAGGACTACTTTGTTCTTCTTAACTCGGATGTAGAAGTCACACCCAATTGGATTAAACCAGTTATTGACAAGCTACAGCATACGGAAAATGTTTGTATTGCCCAACCTAAAATTAAAGCATACCTGAACAAAGAAGAATTTGAATATGCAGGGGCTGCAGGTGGCTTCATCGATTTTTTAGGATATCCATTCTGCCAAGGTAGAATATTTGATACGCTGGAAAAAGATACAGCCCAATACGATGAAAGTAGAGAGATTTTTTGGGCTACAGGAGCCTGCATGTTCGTAAAATCATCTATCTTCAATCAATTAGGAGGATTCGACGAACGTTACTTTGCACACATGGAGGAAATTGATCTTTGCTGGAGGGCAAAAAATTTAGGTTATTCTGTGTATTATGTTGCTGAAAGCACCGTATTTCACCTCGGGGGTGGGACCATGAAAAATACAAACCCTAGAAAGACCTTTTTAAATTTCCGAAATAGCCTACTTACCCTTTATAAAAACGATAACACCCCTTATCGTAAACTAAAACTATTACTCAGGCTTTTTTTAGACGGCATGGCATTTGTTAAATTGTTCATTAGTTCAGGTCCAAGACATGCATTTGCTATTGTACAAGCTCACTTTTCATTTTACAAAATGACGAAGATAAGATCTGCTGTGGAAAACCCAAATACCTCCGGAATTTTAAAGTCGAGTATCGTCTGGTCGTATTACGGAAAAGGAGTTAAATATTTCTCTCAACTAAAATAAAGCTCCATCTTTTCAACAAAGTATTTTGGAGGCCTACAAGCCCTTTTGTTAACATCTATGAAAAAAAGGGTAGTTTGCGCTGTAACGATGAGTGCATCTTTTCGACGAATTTCATAATCGAAAACAATCTTGTTCGAAGGCATTTGTTTTACCCTTGTGATTACCTCTAATTCGTCATCGTATAAAGCGGCATTGTGATAATTGATTTTCAATTCCTTAACAGGCAATGCGTACCCTTCCTTTTCCATGCTTCTGTAGGACAAACCAACTGTCTTAAGCGCATCCACCCTACCAACTTCTAAATATTGAGCATAATTCCCATAGTAAACGAACCCCATTTGATCTGTTTCAGAATACCTTACTATAAGTTTACTTCTTGATTCTATCATGTTCGTTTTGTTGATTCAATTTTTTAGTCGAAATTAAATAATTACATAGCATAAAATAGTTATAAATCAATAGCACTTTTATTTTTTATTTCACTTTTTTCTGCAAATATTTGTCATGCGGTTAAAAACTACATCATATTAGTTCATATCATTTACCATCAGTAATTTAAACTTTTATAGCCTGTTCACTTAAAAGTTTACTATTTATGATAAAATTATCAGTGGAATATTTGATTTGAGTTAAAAGAAAGTTATGTTAACGCAGATTTATTAACCAATAAAATAAAACAAAAATGAATAAAGACTTCAATCAAGTTTGGCAGAATTGTTTAGCAGTAATTAAAGACAATGTAAGCCTGCAAAGTTTTAAAACTTGGTTTGATCCAATTGCACCAGTAAAATTGGCCAACAATGTCCTTACCATACAAGTTCCTTCGCAATTCTTTTATGAATGGTTGGAAGAGCACTACATTACCTTGTTACGCAAGACCATAAAGAAAGAGTTAGGGACAGAAGGAAAGCTAGAGTACAGCATTATTATGGAGAACGGTGTGAACAACCCTAAACCATACACGGTAAGAATACCAACCACCAATAGGCAAGCGCTGAAAAACGATCCTGTTGCCGTTCCTATGGATGTTAATGGAGAAAAAGGCATTCGTAACCCTTTTATTATTCCTGGTCTTAAAAAGGTAAAAATTGACTCTCAACTGAATCCTAATTATTCATTTGAAAGTTTTATAGAAGGTGATTGCAACAGACTAGCTCGCTCTGCAGGATATGCAGTATCAAAAAATCCTGGAGGAACTGCTTTCAACCCCTTGTTAATTTATGGTGGAGTTGGTTTAGGAAAGACACACTTGGTTCATTCTATAGGAATTGAAATAAAAAACAACCACCCAAGTAAAACAGTATTGTACGTTTCGTCTGAAAAATTCACGCACCAATTTATTGATGCGGTAAGAAACAACAACCAAAACGACTTTATTCACTTCTATCAAATGATAGACGTATTAATTATTGACGACGTACAGTTCTTTAGTGGAAAGGAGAAAACGCAAGATGTGTTCTTCCATATTTTTAACCATTTACACCAAACTGGTAAGCAGTTGATTTTAACTTCTGACAAAGCACCTGTGGAGCTACAAGGAATGGAACAACGATTACTTTCTAGATTTAAATGGGGATTATCGGCCGACCTTCAAAATCCTGAATTAGAGACTAGAATTGCCATTTTAGAAACTAAAATGTACAATGAAGGTTTAGATCTTCCAAAAGAAGTAGTGGAATACCTTGCTTACAGCATTACCACTAACATTAGAGAATTAGAAGGAGCTTTAATTTCACTATTAGCGCAATCATCTTTAAACAAAAAAGCAATTACGCTTGATTTGGCGAAGCAAATGATTGACAAATTTGTTAAAAATACAGCTCGTGAGGTTTCTATTGATTACATCCAAAAAGTGGTGTGTGATTACTTCGATTTACCAATTGAATTATTGAAGTCGAAAACTAGAAAAAGAGAAGTGGTGCAAGCAAGACAGATTGCGATGTACTTTGCAAAGAAAATGACAAAATCTAGTTTAGCAAATATTGGAATGCACTGCGGAGGAAAAGACCATGCAACTGTATTACACGCGTGCAAGACAGTAAATAACTTAATTGATACTGACAAACGATTTAGAGGTTACGTTTCTGATTTAGAAAAGAAAATAAGCATTCAGTAAAATTCAAAAATATTTTTTTTAACTCTATTGTCACGCTTTGTTTATCATGGTAGACAATAGAGTTTTTTATTTCAAAAGTTATGAAAGTATTAATGGTTTGCTTGGGAAACATTTGCCGCTCTCCACTAGCCCAAGGAATTTTAGAAAAAAAAGTAGCACAGAAAGGATTGAATGTTGAAGTTGATTCAGCAGCCACTTCAGATTACCACATCGGTCATGAGCCTGATTCACGATCAATTTCGAAAGCTGCAGAATACGGAATTAACATTACGCGCCAAAGAGGAAGACAATTGCAAAATTCAGACTTTCAAGAATTTGATAGAATATTTGTAATGGATACTTCAAACTATTCCAATACAATTGCCTTGACTAAACAAGAAAATGAAATCAAAAAAGTTGAAATTATACTGAATTTAATCAACCCCGGATCTAATCAATCCGTTCCTGATCCATATTTTGGAGGAGAAGACGGATTTGAAAATGTATACCGTCTACTTGACGCTGCCTGCGATCAAATAATTAAGCAAATCCAAAATGAGCAAAGCTAAAGTTTATCTTATTCCTAACTTTTTAGGACTTGAAGTTTCTGAAAACCGTTCATTTCCTTCAGAAAATAAAAAAATAATTACTTCTTTATCTCACTTTGCTGTAGAAAACTTAAAAGACAGTCGACGCTTTTTAGTTAGAATTGGCCTAAAATCAAAAATTGATGAAAGCGAGTTTTATAATTTAGATAAAAAGAGCACTTGGGATGACATTGAACCTATGATAGCCGCCTTAAAACAAGGAAATTCAATTGGAATTATCTCTGACGCAGGTTGCCCTGGCATTGCTGATCCTGGTTCGCTTTTAGTAAAACATGCTCACATTCAAGGTTTCCAAACAGTTCCGTTAATTGGTCCCTCCTCAATTCTACTAGCCTTAATGGCGAGTGGATTTAACGGTCAATCGTTTACGTTTAAAGGTTATTTGGACAGAGATAGTGGAAAAAAAACCAAAGAGATTCGAGAAATGGAAAGCTTGGCCAATCATTATTTCCAGACTCAAATTTTTATGGAGACCCCGTATCGAAACGAGTCCATGTGGGAAGATTTAATGAAAACGCTGCAGGGTGAGACGAAACTATGTGTTGCAGCAAATATTAGTTTGCCAAACGAATACATAAGAACCAAAACAGTTTCAGAATGGAAAAAAGGCAACAAACAGAACCTATCTAAGATACCGGCAATCTTCTTACTCGGCTCCTAAACTAGAATGATATAAGGCTAATCCTGAGATAGGCTTTTCAAGAATAGTACCTACTTGAACGCCAAAATTCTGAGCTACTTTACGAATCAATTCTTGATAGTAAAAGGCAATTGATCCAACCAAATTGAGGGGAATGGTTTCATATTGGTCAAATCGGGTTACCATTTTTTGGAAATAAGCGGAGAAAGAGTTTTCTAGTATTTCAGAAATGAATGGGTTTTCCTTGTTGTGAAAAGCGAATCGGCTAAAAGATGCCAAGTATTTATTTGGATGTGGCTTTTTATACAAGTTCTCTAGTATTACATCTACCGTAGTTTTATATCTTTTTAAAAATCGCTCGTTCAATTCTTCTGGCATACGTCCCTCTATAAAAGATTTTAGCACTCTTTTGCCAATATCTACTCCTCCACCTTCATCACTAATTATAAATCCACCACTTTTAAATTGCTGCACCACCTCTACTCCATCAAATAAACAACAATTACTACCAGTCCCAAGGATACCAGCAATTCCTTGTCTTTTACCACAAGCCGCTCTAGCAGCGCCCAATAGATCATGATAAACGAAGATATCTGAGTGTGGAAATACTTCTTTTAATCCTAATTCAATAATTACATTTCTACTTTCGGAAGAGCAACCTGATCCGTAAAAATGAATTTTTAATACAGAACTAGAATCAATTTGGGAAAAAGTATCTCCCAACACATTCTTAACTTTTTCTGAATCAACAAAGTCCGGATTTAAGCCAATGCACGAAAACTGCTTAATAGATTCATTATCAATTAATCGCCAATCTGTTTTTGTGGAACCACTATCTGCTACTAGAATCATTTTTTTAAAACTAAAAGTAAAACCCAAAAATAGCAGAAAAGTGGAACTTTAACAGTAATCGAATCATAAGTATTTACGTCTTTTAAAATGAAGACCATTCTAATTGTTTAAATTTACTATCCATTGCTTTTTATATGAAATTTAGACTGTTACTTCTTCTCTTAACATTTTCGGCTTCTCCGTTATTTGCTCACAAGAGCGAAGGCTTCGTTGCTTATACGTTTACTGAAAACAATGGACAATGGCACAAAATTGTGACATTTAAGGCCGAAGTCGAAGGAGCTACCGTCTTTTTCGAAAAAAATGCTTTTCATTACCAATTTATAAACACACCAAATTACCATGCAGGTAATATCCCTGAAGATGATTTCGAAAGAGGCCATATTTTTAAAGCACATTTTTTAAACTCAAATCAAGAAGTTGAAATGAGTAAATCAGGTACCTCTGACTTCTACTATAATTATTACTTAGGTGATGATGAATCGAAATGGAAATCTGAAGTAAGGAGCTACCAAAAAATTAAGTACCATCAATTATATACCGGAATTGACTTAGAGGTTTACTCCAAAGGTGGTTTTCTAAAGTATGATTACATCGTTGCTCCTGGTTTTTCGCCTGAACAAATCCTTGTTCAATATGAGGGCGTTGAGAAACCTATCCTCAAAAATGGAAATCTCTTCGTTTCTCATAAATTGGGAGAAATGATTGAAGAAAAACCATACGCTTCTCAAATAATTGATGGAAAGCAAATAAAAGTAGCTTGTATTTATTCCCTTACAGCAGAAGGAAATTTAAGTTTTGAATTCCCAGATGGATATAATCAGGAGCTTGAATTAACTATTGACCCTAAATTGATTTTTTCAACTTATTCCGGGTCAACCGCTAATAATTTTGGGCAAACAGCTACTTATGACGATTTAGGGAATGGATATATGGGCGGAATAGCAGATGCTATTGGCTATAATACTACGTTAGGGGCATTTCAAAGAAACTATTCTGGTGACTGGGATATTGCGATTAGTAAGTTTAATCCAGAAGGTGACTCTTTACTTTTTTCAACTTATTTAGGTGGGACAAAAGACGAAACGGTTCATAGCATGGTAGTAGATAACAGCCAAGATCTATTTATTTTAGGAGCTACAGGATCTTCTAATTTTCCTACAACTACCAGTACTTACGATAATACACTTTCGTTGTCGGCTCAAATCACTACAGATATTGGTGTAAACTTTGCATTCGGCACAGACATTATCATCTCAAAATTTAATTCAAATGGAACCCAGCTATTAGGGTCTACTTATTTTGGGGGCATTGGAGTTGATGGTATTAATTTAAATCCAGGACTAACCGGAACATATGATGGCTTAAATTTTAATTATGGAGATTCTCACAGAGGAGAAATAGCTGTAGATTCGATGGGTAATTGCTACATTGGAACAACAACAACCACAGCTAACCTAGCAAATTCCATTGGAACATACGGGGGGAGTCAAGATGGTTTGGTTGTAAAATTAAATACAAACTTGAATACTCTAATTTGGGCGAGATATGTTGGAGGATCAGGTCGGGATGCAATCTATTCATTAAAAGTAATTGACAGTAATAAAGTGTTAATCGGAGGCGGAACGACAAGTTATACAGACTTTCCTACTACCAATGGGAGCTATCAAGAGGTATCTATCCAAAACACTTCTTCCACAAGTCGGCAGGCTGACGGTTTTATTTCCCTTATTTCCGCTGATGGAAGTACCATTGAAAAATCCACTTACATTTCAACTCCCAATTACGACCAAGTATATTTTGTAGAGTTTGACCGATTTAATAATGTTTATGGTTACGGACAAACAGAGGCAGGACTATTATTCCCTCGCCTACGAGCACCTGTAGCAAACCCCGGGGCTGGACAGTTCATTGTAAAATTAGACCGTAATTTAGATTCTTTAGAATTTTCAACCACATTTGGTAATGGAAATGGAACGGGCAGAGTTAATATTTCACCCACTGCATTCTTAGTTGATCAATGTCAAAATATATACGCTGCAGGCTGGGGCGGCAGACTAGTCCCTGCGGAAGGAGATAAGAATATCACTAACATGCCTTTAATAAGAGATACTAGTTATGGTACGATTAATTCTAGCGCTTTTTATTTATACGTTATTAACAGAAATATCGATAGCGTGCTGTTTGCCACATTTATTGGCGGTTCCAATTCAGATGACCATGTTGACGGCGGAACAAGTAGATTTGACAAAAACGGAGTTGTTTATCACTCCGTATGCGCATCTTGCAGGGCCGCTAATACTAGTGATTTCCCTACTACGCCCACTGCTTTTTCAAGAACCGATAATAGTCAAAACTGTAACAATGCGTTGTTCAAAATCGATTTTGAAGTTGTAATTCGAGCTGATTTCAGCCTAAGTAATAAGGAAATCTGTTTAAGACCAGGAACAATTGACAGTATTAGGGTAGTCAATTCAAGTGTAGATACTACCAACATGACTTGGGATTTCTATGGAGATACAGTCGCTTCGGCCTTCGCTGATACTGTTATTTACTTTAATTCTCCAGGAAATTACACCATTCGGCAAGTAGTATTTGATTCTGTTTGTGCCATTAGAGACTCCTTGGATTTGAATATAGTTGTGAGACCTGATGATATTGACTTGAGCATTCAGTTTGATTCTTTAGTGTGTTATTCAGATTCAACGACAATAACTGTTAATTCCAATGGAGGAGCAAATGAATTTCGCTTTGCGAGAACAAGGAATTTTACATCCCCTATTAACTCCAATATTTTAGATTCTACCTTTAAGGTACAACTTATAAGAGGGAATAATTTTTTCTATATTCAAGCCATAAACCCAATTACAAATGCTTGTGTGAAAGAAGATTCAATTCTTATTTTCTATAGTCCTACAACTGCGAATGCAAGCGTATCTGCCAATGGTGTTTGCGAAGGAACACCAATCCAATTTAATGCCACTGTTACCAATGCAAATAGTTTTACTTGGAATTTTGGAAACGGAACGAATAACGCAAGTCTTAGTCCCCTATTCTCCTATCCTGCCCCCGGAAATTACACAGCCTACTTTATTTACGAAAACATTTTATGTCAATTAAAAGATTCGATTCCCTTCAATGTACAAATAGTGACCAATGACCTACAAATCAATAGTCCGATGGATACACTTTTCTGCGGATCAGGAAATTTTAACGTCTCTGTTCCAAGTTCAGGAACCATTTCCAAGTACCAGTATAGCTCCAATAGAGACTTTACCAATACCTTAAATGCGACCAATACCACAAATTCATTCACCATCAACAAAACGGACTCTGCACTATTTTATGTAAAAATTAGTAACAATTTTTGCGAAAGAATTGACAGTATTTTAGTGCAATACATTGATTACTCTCTAGACTTAAATACAATTAGCGATTCTGCTTGTTTGCCTCATTTTGAAGCATTGCAAGCTACTGTTGTAGGGGCAGATTCATTTCGAATTACGATCAACAACGGAACTACTTTCAGAAACAACGCCACACCTCTTGCCGTATTTACTCAAGAAGGTGATTATACAGTTAGATTAATAACTTCTAATGAAAGGTGTAATCGAAAAGATTCCATTGAACGAATTATCTCCATTCTTGAAAATGTAGAATTGTTAAGCATTCCAGATACGTTGCTGTGTGAAGGCGATAGTGTTCAACTTACAAGCAGCAGCTTAGGTTCGGCTAAGAGTTTTAGCTGGTCCACAACTCCGGACTTTAGTTCCACCATTTCTACAAATATTGACAGTATTTTAACTGCAACGCCACTTAGCACAACAAGCTACTACGTAAGAGGAAGAAACTCCATTTGCTTTGACACAGATACTATTGTAATAAATGTAGAGCAACTTGCAATTGAAGTGAATGACTTTGAAAGCTTTTGTATTTATGACACAATCTCACTAGATGCAGCTGTTATTAGAGCTTCCAGTCCACTGCAGTACAGTTGGACGCCACTGGATAGTATTTTAACCGGAGCCAATTTAATTTCTGCAACAATAGCTCCTAAAACAAATCAGTTTTATTTTCTAAAAACAGTCAGCCAGACTGGTTGTGAAGATTTTGATACCGTAGAGGTAGAAGTAAACCTTCCTGCTTTTGACGATGCATTCATTTTCGGAACAGATTCTTTGTTTAAAGGTCAAGAAACGCAACTTTCAACCAATAGAAATGGCAGTAATTTAAGTTACCAATGGGAACCTGTCGACGATTTTGATAACCCCAACAGTCCTTCACCGAAAACCACATTAAATACAAGTACTACGTACAGCGTAACCATTACAGATTTAAATACAGGTTGTACTGTTGTTGCGCTTAGAAGGTTGAAAGTGTTTGAAGTAAATTGCGCTCAACCGGATATTTTTATTCCGACAGCTTTTTCTCCAAATGGAGACTTGACCAATGATATTTTATATGTTCGAGGTGCTAACATTAGGGAATTAGATTTTCAGCTGTTTAACCGATGGGGAGAACTAGTATTTGAAACGAAGCAGATAAATCAAGGCTGGGACGGAACTTACAACGGCAAAAAAGTTGATCCCGGAGTATTTGTATATCAAGTGAAGGCCATTTGCTTTGATGGACAAAAGTACATTGATAAAGGAAATATAACCTTGTTGAAATAGTGAAGAATGCCATTCTCCATATTCTTTTTTTGAGTTTCTCAATTTCGGTTATTGGACAAGATGTACACTTTTCACAATTCAATAAATCATATCAGAATTTAAATCCGGCACTGACAGGCAGTTTTGTTGGAGATTTTAGATTCAACGGAAACTTTAGAAACCAATGGGCTTCCATTTCTGAACCTTTTAGAACATTTTCAGCTGCCATAGACGCAAGTCACCCTTTTTCAAAACTCCCGCAATTTAAAATAGGCCTCGTCTTTATGAACGATGAAGTAGGTGTCGGAGGATTAAAGAATACCGCAGTAAACAGTAATTTTGGCTACGAAATAAAAATCGATCCAGATTCAACATGGATTTTAAAAACTGGTTTACAACTTGGTTTTTCAGCTCGGTCAATTAATTTTGATAAGTTCACTTATGACAATCAATACGATGGAAGAGCATTTGACCCAAATCTAACAACAGGAGAAAACTTTGATCAAAGCAGTTTAGTTCACTTAAATTTGGGAACTGGTTTTGGATTAGAACATCGGCTTTCCAATACAGACGGAATTGAAATCGGATTTTCTGCGTTTAACCTTACCTACCCTAACTTAAGTTTTAATAAAGCATCTGCTAGGTTAGACCTGAGGTCAAATTTTTATATTTTATCCCAATTTCAATTGAGTGAAAATTTAAGTTTGCTTCCTTCCCTGCTTTTTTCAAATCAAGCTAAGTTTCGGGAATTGGTCATCGGCTCAGACCTAAAATATAGATTTGAAGGCCAAAGTGCCTTCAGTAATATTTACGGAGGACTCTATTGGCGGACAGGAGATGCATTTATCTTCTCCGCAGGTTTAGACTATGATCAATGGAATTTGGGATTAAGCTACGACGTGAATTATTCTCAACTTCGAACCGCTTCTAATAGACGAGGTGGATTAGAAATTTCGCTGACCTACATTTTCAAGAAGTATATACCAAATTTAAGACGCTACAAAATATGCCCAAATTTCATGTAGTAAAATTCATTTTTTTTACATTACTGCTTTCAAGTACTGTTGCGGGTTTTGCTCAAGCTGCTGAAGCAACTATTGATGGTGCAGAAGACAGATATAAAACAGGTGATTTTTTTGGAGCACTTTTTGAATATGAGAAAGCCATGCAAATTGACTCTGTTAATTTAGACGTGCTTTTTGGTTTTGGAAAAACACTACTTGCCGTAAATAACCCACAAAAAGCTAGTATTTATCTAAAAAAAGCAAAAGCGTTAGATCAAAAGAAATCAAAAGAAAGTTTGGGCTACTTGTTAGCAGAATCATTCAGACTTTCAGGAGATTATAGAAATGCAAGAAAATATTACAATTATGCGTTATCGCCATACAGAAGCGATAGAAAAGGATTCTGGTACCAACGTATTTTAATGAGTAAAAAAGCAAATGATTGGGCTACCAAAAGTCAAGAGAGTACTGAAGAATTAAAATCTTTAGGAAATAAGGTAAATTCTAACTTTTCAGAATTCGGTGCGCAAATCTATGATGGAAACATCTACTTTTCTTCACTCATTGCAGACAGCACGGGAGCCTCAAATGTTGTTTTTGATAAAAATTATTATGCAAAATTATACTTTAAAGCTCTGGACAAATCCTCTAAAAAGCAGCCAATTCAATTCAGTAATAAAGATAACATCAACTTTAGAAATAAACATATATCCAACCCTAGTTTTTTAGGCAGCAGCTTGTTCTTTACCGTTTGTGATACCAACTTTAATTGTGAAATTTATAGAGGAAAACTGAACGGAAATAAACTGGTTAGCGTAAAGAAACTCAATAAAAATATAAACAACACGGTCAGTAATAATACACAACCACATGCTGTCGTTGAAAAATCAGATACTGTCCTTTATTTCGTATCAAATAGAAAGCAAGGTTTTGGAGGGTTAGACATATGGCGTTCAAAAAAAGAAAGTTTTGGCTTTGGGCAAGCTACTAATTTAGGAAACGAAGTAAACTCACTCGACGACGAAGTCACACCTTTCTTTGATGTTCAAAGTCATCAATTATTCTTTAGTTCAAACTGGCACATTGGATATGGCGGTTACGATATTTTTAAAAGTGAAAAGCAAGGGATTAATTTTAAAACTCCAATTAATCTAGGCAAACCTTATAACAGTAGTTACAATGATTATTATTTTTTCCCTTTTCAGCAATTAGCCATAATTAGCTCAAATAGACCTTTGGGAAACGTAGAAGGTACTAACTCTTGCTGCAACGATTTATATGAAGTCAAATACGAAAGAAATGTAATGGTGAAAGAGGAGAAGGTGAGGAAATTAACCCTTGCTGAAACAAAAGTTAACGAAGAGGAGTTGAATAAATTTTTGCCCCTTTCACTTTACTTCCATAACGATAGTCCGAAACAAAATAGCAGCGATACAAGCACAAACAGCAATTTTATTGATTTAGCAATGGCTTACGTTAATTTAAAATCCGAGTATGCCAACAAATTGATTCCAACACTTAGTGGAGACTTGAAAATTGAGGAGGAAGAAAAATTAACTCAATTCTTCAAAAGAAAAGTAGAGTTTGGAACGGAGCAACTCCAAGAAATTACACCATTGTTGCTGGAAGAATTAGAAAAAGGAAATGAAATAGAACTTGCTGTGAGAGGTTATGCAAGTTCATTGTCTAGCTCAGAATATAACTTAAAACTCACATTAAGGAGAATTCAATCCTTAATCAATTACTTGGAAATAGCCGAAAACGGCACAATTCGACCTTTCCTAGATAACGGTAAACTAAAAATTAAAAAACTACCACTCGGAGAGTATGCAGTTACGAAAGTTCAAAAAGAAGCAAATAAATTAGCAGCTGTATATAGCGCAGATGCCGCATCTGAAAGAAAAATTGAAATTGTTGCTTTGAAGAGTTCCGGTTATAATGCAAGTATTAATGCAACAGACCAACCAAAACTTGAAATAGAAAAAACAAAACACATTGCTATTTATAAAAAGGGCTCGACAGTAAAAAGAGGCTTTTTATTAAAAAACACTGGCAAGGAAATATTAAAGGTATACCAAGTGATAGTTGATGAAAAGTTGGTTCAAACAAACCAACTTAGTTTTATTAATAAAAATGACTCTGATCGACTAATTGTTGAAGTGTTCACTTCTTACTTGGAAGGCGACGCTGTTATCGAAATCTTACTGGTAACAAACGACCCAACGAATAACATGCGCAAATTAGAAATTGAATTAATACTCAACGAATAATTATTTTAATGTGACCCAAATAGCTACTCCATCTGCAATAACTTTATTCTGAACCTTGTACACCTGCTTTGTATATTTTTTGTTATACTCAAAACGCTTTATAGTCTTCTTGTACTAAATTGATGCAATTGGAAAATCAATTTCAAGTAATCTATATTTTTTTTTCGGTCATTAAGTGCATGTTACAATCAAGATCCTCTGTATGGCCTATTGACAAGGAGACCTTATTGTTATTAACAATTACTCGTTTGGCTACGAATCCATCTTCCTAAACTTCCTGTGTATGGTTTTTTAATAAAGATGCTGTAACATCAAACTAAGCTTCGCTATCTGTTGAATAGATCAATTCAATTAATTGACCTTATATATGTGAACAATCGCCATTCCTCATTTAATGTTTTCCAAGTAAACTCTACCCTAAAAGTTGTAAAAAGGTATTCTCATCATTACTGTTTTGAGCTTGAGCATATAGTATTATGTAAATAAGCAACAAGCTAGCGAAGGATATCTACTTAACTAGTGTGGCTTGGACTTTTATATGCTGCTCTAAAATTGGACAAAAAAAAGGTGAGAAATTTCGTTCTCACCTTAAATAAAATTTTTATATCAAAAACTAGGCATGTCCTAATTTATATAACATTCTTGTGTGCTGCGATAATGCAGATCTAAATGAAGGAACGTTGTGGTAAGGAATATTAAATTCTCTAGCTGTTCGTTCCACTATTGGAGCAATTTTCGAATAATGCACATGACTGATATTTGGAAATAAGTGATGTTCTACTTGGTAATTTAATCCGCCTACGAACCATGAAAGAATTTTATTTTTTCCACCAAAATTTAAGGTTGTATTCATTTGGTGAACTGCCCATTGATTTAAAACACTACCTTCCGTTGGCACTGGATAATCTAAATCTTCCATGACATGAGCCAATTGAAAAACACCTGCTAACGAGAATCCTGCAACAAAGTGAACAGTAAGAAATCCAATAATTAATTGCCACCAAGCGATGTCCATTAACATAAGGGGAACAACTGCCATGTAAATAAAATAAATAATTCTCGTTCCGATAATCAACGTCATTTCTTTCTTAAGAGTCGTCTTAAGTTGTTTCAAAAGCCCAATTTTTTCATATCTTATTACATCACCAAAATCCTTTTGGAATGTCCAAGATAGTGTCATCAAACAATACAAAGGCCAAGCGTACAAATGCTGATACTTGTGCATTTTAAGTTTAGGAGCATTTGGTGAAAAACGCATAACTGGACCTGGGTCTAAATCTTCATCATGACCTTCAATATTTGTAAACGAATGGTGTAGAATATTATGTTGTGCTTTCCAATTGTTAATGTTACCACCTAAAAAATTAATAGAAAATCCTAAAAATTTGTTGAGCCATTTCTTTCTAGAAGCACTACCATGATTCGCATCGTGCATTACACTGAAACCTATACCTGCCATTCCAAGTCCCATCATTAAACACAATCCCCATTGAATTAATGGATTTGTAACAACATCTGATAGCAATAAAAAATACGGCGCTGTGTAAAGGGCTAGCATCGCAACTGCTTTTATTTTAAATTTGATACCGCCGGTCTTGGCAATCTTCTTTTCTTTGAAATATCCGTCAACCCGTTTTCTAAGGGTCTTGACAAATTCACTTTGGCTTGGATTGCTAAATCGAATTGGTTTTACTTTTTCCATAATAATTATCTAAGTTGCTAAATTAACCACAAAGAGGTGAAAAATATACTGATTTTACTCATCTTTCAACATCGCATTGGTTATAATTGTATTTATGAGAACACAACGACTGGTTTTTTTTTATTTTCGTCGTAAGCACTCACAATTATCCTAACACAGTTAATCATGAATATGTTTTAGATGACTTCTCGGTTATCAAAGAAAATTTTGTTGCAAAAAAAGGTTTCGAAGGAATACCAACCATTTAGAAAACACACTATAAATATGGCTACGGTTACCAAAATGCCCATCTATATAGACCATTAAGTTTAAGTTTATTCGCCATTCAATGGGAATTAGCCCCAAATAACCCAACTTTTCCTCATTTTACCAATGTTATTTTATATGCACTTTTATGCTTTCTAATTTTCATTTTTCTGACCCAACTATTTGGCGAAGAAAACAACTTACTAAGTTTTCTAGCTTCCCTGCTACTTACCTTACATCCTATTCACACCGAAGCAGTTGCTAACATAAAAAGCATGGATGATATTTTGGTCCTACTTTTAGGAATATCATCCTTCCTCCTGCTATTTAGCTACCTAAGAAATCAAAAGAAGGCTCATTTATCTTTGAGTTTAACCGCCATGCTATTTGCTTTATTCTCCAAAGAGAGTGCGATCACCCTAATTGACGTCATCCCTATTTTACTTGTTCTATTTAAAAATATTAAATGGAAGAAAGCCTTAGTGATAACGTCATATTATCTAATTCCAACTATGGTTTTTGTAGGAATCAGAATAAAAATAGTAGGCAGCATTAGTGGAAATAAAAGTATTGCTGGAATTGATAATTTATTAGTCAAGGCGCCTAATATAGCGGTTGAAATCGCAACGGCGTTAAAAATAATGGGATTATATGTCTGGAAATTAATATTTCCGCATCCACTTGTAAGCGACTACAGCTTTAATCAAATTACTCTTACAGGTTTTGAGAATCCCTTCACTTGGTTGTCAATTCTAATTTATGGAATTATGCTATTTTTAGTAATTTATTGTTGGAGGAGAGCTCCCATCGTTAGTTTTTCTCTTTCCTTCTTCTTACTAACCATTTCATTGTATACCAACTTATTTTATACAATAGGCACTTCTTTTGGAAAGCGCTTGCTATTCATACCCTCTTTAGGATTCTCTATTTTATGTGCCTACTTGTTACTACTTCCCTTTAAGATTAAGAGTTCCAAAAAATTAAAATTGCCCAACTTTAAAATCCCAATAGGCTTAACAATAATTCTTTGCGCTATTTACTCCTTCAAAACAATCGACCGTAACAAAGCTTGGAAAAACAACCTAACGCTCTGTTCTACGGATATTAAAAATTGTTCCAATAGCGCTCGTTGCCACTATTACAACGGACTTAGCATAATGAAATACCAAGCATTGGCAAGTAAAAATAAAAACAAATGAAATGAGTATTTAAATCAATCAATACGAGCATTTATTAACGCGATAGCTATTCTGCCAGGATACTCTGATGCCCATGAGGAACTTGGCTTGGCCTATTACCGGTTAAAGAATTATGCTGAAGCGGAGAAAGCGTATTTAAAATCTATTCAGTTCAATAAAAGCAATCCAGTTGTTTATTCTAATTTAGGGAGTTTATATTTTGAACTAAAAAGTTATCAGAAAGCAAAGACGTCTTACGAAAACGCTCTACAGTTGAACCCAAACCTTGTAGATGCTTTAGCACATTATGCCGCTTCATTGGGCACTCTAGGTGATTACAATAGAGCGATACAGTATTTTAAGAAGGCAATTAAACTGAATCCGAATGAAGCCACTTATTATAAAATGGTAGGAATTACTTATCAAAATTTAGGCAAACAAACCGAAGCTAATCAATACCTAGCAAAAGCAAAACAACTGCAACGTTAATAAATATGATAGATCAGCTTTTAAGTATGCACTCAAAGACAAATTTCCAACGAATTCAAAATTACATTAGAAGAGGGCTATTGCCATTTCGCTGTTGACGAATTCGCTAGTAAGGAGCTGATTAGAATGGTCGGTATATCGGGTCAAGATTTTGCCAGTGAATTTACTCCTTGTGCAGATATTGGGTGGAGAATTGCTCTACACTTTTTGGAAAAGGATATACACCCGAGGCCGCTAAAAGATATTTGAGTTATGCCTTTGGAAACTTGCACGTAGAACAAGGATTTGCACTCGCTCCAGTTGTAAATAAAAGCCCCATTCACGTTATGTACAAAATTGGGATGCGTAAATTATTAGAATTAAAGCACCCACAACTTAAAGAGTATAATAAATTGGTACATTGCGTTTGCTATGACATCAAACCTACACCCTGGTAACTACCTTGAAATCAACCGAAAATCGTGGAATAAACGATTAAAAACGCACCTAAAGTCAGATTTTTACGATTTAGGTAATTTCATTAAAGGCAAAACGTCGCTAAACAGCATTGAATTGGACTTATTAGGCGATTTAAAAGGAAAGAAGGTCTTGCATTTACAATGTCATTTTGGACAAGATAGCATTTCATTAAGTCGACTTGGAGCTGAAGTTGTTGGAGTAGATTTATCTGATCAATCGATTAAAAAAGCACAAGAACTAGCCGCTGAATGCAACAGTAATGCTCGTTTTATTTGCTCTAACATTTATGATTTACCGCAACATTTAAATCAAAAATTCGACCTTGTTTTCACAAGTTACGGAACAATTTCATGGCTACGGGACCTTTCAAAATGGTCAGATGTTATAACCCATTTTTTAACCCAAAGCGGGAGATTTGTATTTGTAGAGTTTCATCCTATTGTTTGGATGTTCGATGACAATTTAGAAAAAATAGCTTATAATTATTTGAATAAAAAAGCGATAGTAGAATCGGAAGAAGGTAGCTATGCAGACAGGAATGCAGATCTAAAGAACGAATACGTTTGTTGGAACCATGGATTAAGCGAAGTTATTTCGTCCCTTCAAAATTCAAACCTTCGATTGGATACTTTTCAGGAATACGATTATTCCCCCTATAATTTTGTATCACAAATGGAAGAATTTGAATCCAAAAGGTTTCGAATTAAACATTTTGGAGATAAAGTACCACTTGTATATTCGTTAACTTGTTACAAAAACGTTAACACCGATTAAAAATACCAATCCCACGTATCAAAAACATATTTTCACCGAATAAATCTTTTTTATGAAACGACTTTCTGTTTTTTGTGCCTCATCTGAAGGTAACGACCCAATTTATATGGAAAAAGCTTTTGCTGTTGGAGCTGCATTGGCAAAGAATAACATTGGTTTAGTTTACGGCGGCGCATCCGTGGGCTGCATGGGCGCAGTAGCTAAAGGTGCCCTTTCTGAAGGTGGTGAAGTGATTGGAGTTCTACCACAGTTTCTAAACAAACGAGAAATTGCTGCATTTGGTTTAACCGAGCTAATTATGGTAGATTCAATGCACGAAAGAAAGCTAAAAATGAATCAGTTGAGCGATGGAAACATTACCATACCCGGAGGTTTTGGAACATTTGAAGAATTATTTGAAATGGCAACTTGGGGACAACTTGGGTTGCATACTAACCCAACAGCTATTTTAAATGTGAACGGTTATTACGATCACCTAATTGCTCAAATGCAACATATGACAAATGAAGGTTTATTGAAACAAGAGCACCTTAATACGCTTGTAATTGAAACCGATATTGAAATCTTATTGCAAAAAATGAGAGGCTATACGCCTCCGAAACTAGAACGTTGGTTAACTGAAAAAACGACTTAAGGCGTTACTTACCGCCTACTGCTTTACATTTATTTTTGTTTATTACCTGCACAATTTTCCGCCAACGGATATTTAATGGATAAATAACGAAAGAATACGCTTTGCCTCTATTGTTTTATTGCTGTAAGGCGATTCGACAATCTCCGCATTCAACCTATCCAACAACCAAGGAAAGTAATCGTCAGAAGTACCCGAGAAAGGAGATTCCTTTTGCAGTATTCGTTTTTAGGATCCCAAACAAAATTCAAGAAGCTACCAACAGATTGGAAGGAAGACAAAATCATTATCAAACGTCAAAATCTTGCCTTCAGCAATGTTAAGCTTAGAGATGCAGCAGTTACCTCAGACAGAGTTTCCATGAAAATGGCGGGAGACATACAATATAATGCCAAAGTATTTAAAGTTGCGCAAATTTATTGTGTGGAAAAATTACTTTCTAGAATACCTAAAATTGAGATGGACAAGGATGGTGACAGCACAGCAAAAGGTAAGATAGTAAAAGATGACGGTTGAATGAAAATAATTTTTTGGAGACGACCAGAAAATGGCAGCAACCTTTAGAGTCAAATGCGAATGACAAAATTGAAGTCTTGGATAAAGAATTTAAAGAAGCAGAGTTGCAGGAGTTGATGATAGAGAAGACACAAAAACAATTAGCCTTACATTAGAGGTCAAGAATAAGAATTGTTTTAACCGTATTTTACGACACTTTGTTGCATTACAAATTAATTAACAACAAGTAAACATCGGCTTAAGAACAGATATTGCAATTCCACCAATTTTTATCAACTTAGTATTCAATTAAAAATGAATCATCCATTATTTTCAAAAAGGCTTCAGTTCAGATTGATTAATTTGTCTGACGTAGAAAACATTCATGCGCTGCACTCGTTGCCCGAAACGGATGAATTTAATGCACTAGGAGTTCCCGAAAATTTGGAAGAAACGAATGCAATTGTAGGGCCTTGGATTCTTGAGAATAAAAAAAGACACATTATCAACTATACCTTCGCTATTGAAGCGAAGATAAATCAAGATTTTATTGGTCTATTTGGATTTAAACTTGGTGCAGAGAAATATAAAAGAGCAGAAGTTTGGTTTAAAATACACTCCGACCATTGGAATAAAGGGTATGCTACAGAAGCGTTAAAAACGATCATAGACTTTGGTTTTCAAACACTCCATTTGCATCGAATTCAGGCAGGTTGTGCTGTTCATAATCTAGGCTCTATAAACGTTCTAGAAAAAGCAGGAATGACACAAGAGGGTCGGGGAAGACAAGTCTTACCGCTAAAATCTGGCTGGTCAGACAATTTTGAATATTCAATTTTAGAGACCGATATTTTTAGTGTTTAATTCAAAAACCTTGACCAGTCAGCAAAAAAGGAATACTCTCCTATTTCAACCTTTTTCTCAAATAGGCTAATGTTGCTGCGTTGGCTTTTTGAGCAGCCTCCTCAACATATTTTTCGCTACTTGGGTTAGCAAATGCATGATCTGCATCAAAAGCTAATACCTCTACTTCCCTTCCAGCTGTCTTCATATTCGATTGAAAAGTAGATACGACAGCAGCATTAATCCATTGATCTTTCTCAGGAAAAATAAATAGTACATCTGAATTTAATTTCTTCAATCGATCAGCATCATCCACTGGCATTCCGTAATAAATAACACAAGCATCGGTTTTTGAACCAGCTAGTAAAGCAGTTTTTAGAGACCATCCCCCGCCAAAGCACCACCCCGTTGTAGCTACTCGAGCACCTTCAGGCAGCGTTGCTAAAACACTTTTAATAATTGCATTAATTCTTTCTTCGTCTGCACCTTTCATGTATTCCGTTGCTTTTTCTCTAGTAGTTGCCACATTTCCATCGTACAAATCCAAAGCAATTACAGTTGCATTACCTAAACTGTCGTGCAACCTGTCTGCCTCAGAAATAATATGATTGTTTAATCCCCACCATTCATGCACTACAATTAGATAATTCGCTGAACCTTCCTTTCCAATTTTATAAATGTTAGCCGGCTTGCCATTTTCAACCTCAACAGTGGTCATAACACCCTTTGCATTTACTTCTAACACCAGCGGTTCGTCGTGCTTTTCTGCGAAACCATCTTCATTCACTAACGCAACAAACTCCTGTTGTTCCCCTTCCTTTTTTCCCTCTCCAACTTTTACCTGCTCTCCACAAGCTGTTGTAAAAATCACGATCAGCGCCAGTAGAGTATATGTTCCATTCTTCATTTTCTTATTTTTTATTTATAAATTCTCTAATTGCATCTACATGTCCTTCACCTTCAAATATTGAGTTGTAAACAAACTCAATTACTCCTCTTTCATCCATTAAAAAAGTCTTCCTTGAGGGAATTAATCCCATAAATGAGGCTGCTCCAAACTGCTTGCGAACCTTTCCTCCTTGATCGCTCAACAAGGTAAAGTTCAAATTATGATTGGCTACAAATTTTTGATGTGCAGCAGGGCTATCTCCACTTATACCAATGACTTCATACCCCAATTTGGTCAATTCGCTTTGCCAATCCCTGAAGCTACAAGCCTGAGCAGTACAAACTTTTGTATCATCTTTTGGATAAAAATAGATGACTCTTTTTTTCTGATCAGACGGTGAAATGGCAACTTTCTCATTCCTATGATTCAACAATGAAAATGACTGTATGGTGTCTCCTACTCCAAATTCTTTCTTTGCCATTTTGTATTTTCTACAAAGAACCTCATTTTTACAGTTATGTTTCGACTTATAGCCTCTATTCTCTTTCTTCTATGCTTTGCTAATGCAAAAGCACAACGCTTTGGAGGTTTTAAACCAAGCAAGCAGTGGAATCAACTAAAAAATGAGAATTACAGTTTACTTTACTCCACTGAATTAGAGAAAACTGCAAAAAAAGTAGCAGCTATCCTATCTCGAATGAACGCCATTGATGTTAACATTGGAGACAAGCGAAGAAACATTTCTATTATTTTACAAAACTCAACAACACAAGCCAATGGTTACGTCGGTTTAGCTCCTTTTGTATCTGAATTTTTCTTAACGCCTTATCCAGACCATAATGCGATAGGAACACTCCCTTGGCACTATACCCTAGCCATTCACGAATACCAGCATGTTTTACAGTATTCAAATTCGTATTATGGTGTTTCTAAAATTGCCCACAAAATTGGTGGAGAATTTCTGTGGGGAGGTTTTCAGGCAGTAGCTATCCCAAATTGGTTTTTCGAAGGCAATGCAGTGCAGGCAGAAACGCAATATACAAGACAAGGTCGTGGCCGAATTCCTTCCTTTTTTAACGGTTACCGTTCATTTACTTTGGAGCATAAAATTCCGAGTTATGACAAGGCTAGAAATGGCTCGATTCAAGATTTTGTGCCTAGCCATTATCCATTAGGTTATTTAATGGTGAAATACGGCAGAGAAAAGTACGGTGCAGAATACTGGACCAACGTATTGAGAAATTCTTCCTCCTATAAAGGTATCATCTACCCTTTCTCAAGAGCACTTAAAAAAGAAGGTGGAGAACATTCGAGAAAGATGTATGCAGGCATGATCGATGAATTCTCGAAAGAATGGAACCAAAGAGACCATGAGGTTGGGGAGTTAATGTATGTTCCTAAAAAAGAAGAGGTGTTAAATTTTTCTTTCCCTACAATTGATCAAGATGGCAGTCTCTTTTTTATTCAAAGCTCGTATGATAAAGCAAGTGCTTTTTACAGCGTAAAAAACGGGACGAAAGAGAAATTGCGAATGGCAGGGATTCGATCCAACAATTACTTTGATGTTTACGAAGGAAAAATACTTTCCACCCAAACTTATGTTGACAAAAGGTGGGGGTGGATTGACTATGAAGACATTATAATCTACGATTCAAATTCGAAAAATTTTAGAAAACTTACTACGGAAGGAAAATATTTTCATCCAGCATTCTCAGTTGGCGGTGAAGAAATTATAGCCCAATGTGCTCATCCAAATGGAACGTATGAAGTACATATTTTGGAAACCTCAACGGGCAACCTAATTAAAAAGGTTCACAATCCAAAAAACTTATACATATCTAATCTTCAACACTTTAATTCGAATGAATACATTGGAACTGCGAGAGATAAAAAAGGACAAATGGCCATTGTTAAGGTCTTAGCGAACGGAACTATTGCCGCAGTTTCTCCTTGGACCTATCACATTATTGGAAGAGCAACTTCGCACAATGGGGTACTCTATTTCCAATCTAGTTTTGATGGAGTAGATAATTTGTATTCCATAAATAACAATACCATTACGCAACTTAGTCAGCACGGTTCCGGACGTTATTCCCCGATTGTGAATGCCAAAAACGGGAATTTATATTTTACTCAATTTAGCACAAATGGCATGCTTTTGAAAAAAGTAGCGCTAAACGAACTTTCACCTGTTCGTGTATTAAAGGAATTTCCTTCATTGACTTCTCTAGACTTCTACAACAGTGAGTTTATTTTAAATTCGGAGAAAATCGAAGTAACAGAAAGTCTTGATTCTTCAGAAATTTCAGAATATGCAAATTCAAAAGACCTGATTAACATCCATTCTTGGGTTCCTGATATAAGTAGAACAGATATTGGAATAGACATAACTTCTGAAAACGTTTTAAATACGTTGGATGTTTCTGCCGGATATTCCTACAACTTAAATGAAAATCAAGGAGGTGTTAACATTAGGGCTATTTACAGCCAGTATTATTTGCATTTCAATGCTTTTGCTGCAAACAGACAACGGAGTATTTCGGTGCGATCTGGTACTGTTAGTTTTAATGAATTTAGAACAGGATTGGGACTTTCCTTGCCGTTAAACTTTTCAACCAACACCTTCCAAAGAAATTTAAGACTTTCGTCGGGCTATAATTTTATCAGCACTAACTCTTCCGAAATAGCAACTCAAGATTTTCATATTGTAAACTCTACTTTCAACTACTCCCAAATCAAATTAAAAGCAAGAAAGAACATTTTTAGCAAGTTGGGATTTAACTCCACCATCTCAGATCAGCGAGCATTTAACGCAAAAAACTATCAATTCTTAGCTAAGAATACAATTTCGTTACCCGCACTTTTTAAAAACGACAACTTTGTAGTTGAAGCAGACGCCCAATTTACAGGAAGTTCTACCAATTACAGATATACCAATCGGTTCGAATATTCTAGAGGGTTTAATGGTATTAGGGCAGACAAGTTGTATAAGCTAAGTGCCAACTATCACTTCCCGATAGCTTACCCTGACAAAGGCACTCTTGGAGTAATCTATTTTTTACGAATAAGGGGTAATTTTTTCTATGACCACACTTCAGCAAGCTCTGAAAGCATTAACTTAAGCAGTGTTGGTGCAGAACTGATTTTCGATACTAGACTGTTGCGTTTATTATCAGCCTCCATCGGATTGCGTTACACATCATTACTTTCAGAGAAGTCATTTAGTCGAAATGAGGGAAAAGCGGGCGTATTTGAGGTATTTATTCCCGTTACTCGGTTTTAAAATTCTAGCGCAAAGAGCACTTTTTATTTCGTCTCCATCTCATTCCACTCTAACTCGTTAAACAAATTATCGAAATACTGCTCAAATCCTCTTAACGTTTCAGGACCATTAAATCTGTTCACTACCGTTTTCATTCCTTCAGCATTTTTCACACTTGTTATGGTGGAAGGTAAATCTGTAATTGCTTGCTTGTCGTAAACATTATTCAACTCAAAAAAACCGTAAGTCCCAGCTTCCGTTATCAACTTCTCAATTACTTCAGGAGATATTGTTGATTCAAACCGTCCTTCTCTTGGCGTAAATTTCTTTCCAAAGTATTCTACTCTTCCTCCTTCAAAAACAGTTAATGTGTATATTGGACAGCGGCCAAAACAAGCTGTTCGTTGAATTCGCGCTGCAGCATTGCTGGGTATTTCTTTCGAAACCATGTTGTAGTAATCTTCTCCCTCGTTTGGTAATTTCTCATTTTTCATTTGCTCTACTATGGCAGCCTCACGCTCAGTATCAGTCATTTCTTGCTTTTCCGCTTGCGTCGCTTCTGTTTTCGCTTCTTCCTTTTTCGCCATGACTTCTTTTTTACCCTTGCAGGCATTTAAAGCTAATACAATGGTGAATAAGTATATGATCGTTTTCATAGTTGTCCGTTTTTGTCTCATTAGATTTGCAATGATAATTCCAAATTAGTGAAAGACATCGAAAATTTTAAAAATACCTCTTGGGAAGAGCAACAAAAGGCAATTGTATCTTACTACCAAGAGTGCGATAATGCATATCGCGATGCTTGGGGAATGGACAAAAACATGCAGCTTAACCTTGGCATTTGGAACAGCAGCACTAAGAAATTGAGCGAGGCGCTTGTTAATTTAAACAACGAAATGCTGACCTTACTTCAACTTGGTAAGGCAGACCATGTTTTGGACGCTGGCTGCGGGGTTGGTGGTACTTTAATACATTTTGCGAAAGCCATTGGTTGCACCGGAATTGGAATTACCCTCACTCCACATCAAGCAGAAAAAGCAACTAAAAATGCAAAGAAAGCCGGCGTAAGTCATTTGCTGCGTTTTGAAGTCATGGATTACACCAATACTTCATTTGAGAGTGAGCAATTTACTGCCATTACAGGAATTGAAAGTATTTGCTATGCAGAGCCAAAAATGGCCTTTTTAAAAGAGGCAAAGCGCCTGTTAAAACCCGGAGGTAAAATTGCTTTGGCGGAGAATTTACAAGGGAAGGATGACCTAACTAAAAAAGAGATCAGATCCGTGTACACTGACGCCTTTAATGGTTGTCAAGTAATTAACCTAGATACTGAAAAACAATATAGAAACAATTTAAAAGCATTGGGCTTTTACAATATTCAATGCATCGATGAAACTGTCAGAATTCGACCAAGTATTGTACGTCTAAGAAAGTTCTACTACCCTGCTGTTGCCTACAATTTTGCGCATCGAATAATTGGAAAACGTTTTTCTAAAACGCAAGAGGCAAATACAAAAATGTGTTACCACTTACTAAGCAGTTTAGATGCAGGTCTATGGAAATACGGACTAATTTTAGCCACAAAATGAAACCATTTGAACACTTAAAGATTGTTGAGTTAGCCAGCGTTCTTGCAGGGCCATCAGTCGGTTTATTTTTTGCCGAATTAGGTGCAAAAGTGCTAAAAATAGAAAATAAAAAAGCCGGTGGTGATGTCACTCGAAGTTGGAAGTTGGCAAGCGAAGATCAAGACCATCCATTTTCTGCTTATTACAGCAGTGTAAATTGGGGCAAAGAAAGTTGGATGCTCGATTTAAAAGATACAGCCGAAAGAGAAAAGTTAACTTACGAATTAGCACATGCAGATGTTATCATCGCTAACTTTAAACCTGGAGATGCTGAACAGTTGCAGTTGGATTTCCAAAGCATTAAAAAGATAAACCCAATCGCTATTTACGGCGAAATAACAGGTTTTGGATCAGAGAAAAGAACAGCATACGATGTTGTTCTTCAAGCTGAAAGCGGTTTTTTGAGCATGAACGGAACCTCAGATGGAGAATTATGTAAAATGCCTGTTGCCCTAATTGATATTTTAGCAGCGCATCACTTAAAAGAAGGATTGCTGCTTGCTTTACTAGAACATCAAAAAACACCAAAGTCTATTAAAGTCTCTGTTTCCTTGTATGACGCTGCACTAGCTTCGTTGGCAAACCAAGCGACAAATTGGTTAATGGGCAAGCACGTTGCTCAACCTATGGGAACGTTGCACCCTAACATTGCGCCTTATGGTGAATTGTTTACTTGTGCCGATAAGAAGCAAATAGTTTTAGCCATTGGCAGTAACGATCAATTTAGCAAACTATGCGAAGTCCTAAAGTCTAGCGAGTTATCTTCAGATAAAAGATACCTTTCGAATCAAGCAAGAGTGCTAAACAGAATAATTTTGGCTGAGAGTTTGGCTGCTGTTATTTCAAAATTTAAGCGAGAGGAGCTCATTCAATTGTTAATTTCTCAACAAGTTCCTGCAGGAGCGGTTCGGAATATGGAGGAAGTATTTGAAACTCCCCAATCTCAAAATCGTCTAATTCACTCTAAAAAGGAAGGAAGAGAAATGATAAGTGTGAAGGGCAATGCTTTCGAGATTTCGTATTAGAAATATAAACTCCCTTCTCCCCAATAACATCTCGTTAACTTTCTTAAGCTTTTAATTTGTTTTACTTTGGAAACCTTACCAAAGCCGAATAAATTATGCTGAATCGAATATTAATTACCCTACTACTTATTTCTCCAATTATTGGTTGCGGACAAACGGAACCCAAACCAAGTAACAAACAAGTTGATCAACTAAATTTAAAAATCGATGGTTGGGCAGAAGATTTTGTAATCCCCGGTACAGCAGTTGCCATTATCGAAAACGGAGAAATTGTGTTACAAAAGGGCTATGGTTACGCCGATGTGAAGAATCAAATTAAAATTTCAACTCAAACGGGATTTAACATTGCCTCTATTTCTAAAACAGTTACTGCTTGGGGAGTGATGAAGTTGGTTGAACAGGGTAAATTAAATTTAGACAGTCCTGCAGAGTCTTATTTAACTAGATGGAATTTACCAGAATCAGAATACAGTACTAAAAAAGTAACCATTCGACGCTTGTTAAGCCATACCGCAGGTTTGTCATTGCATGGTTACCCAGGTTATGCACCAAAAGATACCTTACCGACACTAGAAGAATCTCTTTCTGGATCGACCAAGGGGTCAGGTGATGTGAGGTTAATTATGGAGCCTGGAACGTATTATCAATACTCAGGTGGGGGGTTTACCCTACTTCAGTTAATTATTGAAGAGGTTACCGGTATATCGTTTGAGAATTACATGGAAAAGGAAATTCTTCTTCCATTAAAAATGACCAACAGCAGCTTTACGATTGATCAACGAATTCTTAAAAATTCATCGGCAGAGCACAATGCTTTTGGAGAAAAGATAAATTTTGAATTATTTACAGCAAAAGCTGCTGCAGGATTTCAAACGACAATTGAAGATTTAAGCAAGTTTGCCTTAGCTTGTTTGGATACAAACAATTCATACCAACAAGTGCTAAAGAGTTCTACATTAAAACAAATGGCAACTGATGAAGGTGCTGCTAAAGGTCGTTATGGCTTAGGTTTTTCTGTAGAATATTTCAACGGAAATGAAGTGAAAATAATAGGACATAATGGCTCGAACGATGGTTGGCAAGCTGCGTTGCGTTTAAATCAAAAAACTGGCGACGGTATTATTATACTCACCAACAGTGCCAATGGAAGCGACCTTATAGCCCAAGTATATTGCGATTGGATGGATTGGTCACAAAAGGTGTGGATGGGAAACCGCTCAGCAAAATCTATTACACCTCTATTCATCCGCACCTACAAAAAAGAAGGTATCGAAAGGGTACTATCTACCTTCAAGACCATTAAAAAAAATCAAGATAAAGAGTATTATTACGATGAGCATCATTTAAACTTGTTTGGTTATGAGCTTCTTTGGAAAGGAAAAGTTAAAGACGCCGTAAAACTATTTAAAATCGTGGTTGAAGAATATCCTTACTCTTTCAATGCCTATGATAGCTACGCAGAAGCTTTATTGGCTGATGGTCAACGAGCGGAAGCAATCAAAAACTATACGCTTTCTGTTCAAATGAACCCTAAAAACGATAATGGCAAGGAAATTCTCATCAAGGAAGGAGTAAATGTAGATAGCATTAAACCGTTCGCAACTGAAGAAGAGATGAAAAAGCTTACAGGATTATACACCTCGAACGAAAAAAGTAAGACCGAATGGAACGTTCATTTGGAATTTAGTCATGGTGGATTGTTACTTAAAGACAGAGGAATGAATACGGCCCTTGTCCCACTTGGTAATAACAAGTTTGTTAATCCAAGACACCAAGGACCTCATGATAATGGCTTGCTCGTATTTAATGGAAAAGCCAACAACAAAGTTGAACTGAAAATGTACGACAAGTACTCATTGAGGAAAATAGATGAAAACCTACTGGAGACTAAAGATACCTGGGGTCAAGAAATTTTTGTGTTTCCATTGAATTTTGCCCGAGACATAAATTACAAGGGATTTGAAGATGTTCGCTTTCCAAAAGGTTGGAGCAATAAGGATACAACAACATTTTGGTCGTATGCAGGTGCTTGGAGCATTAATGAAGAAAAGGTTTTCACCAAGAAAGAACTAAATGCCGTGTGGAGACTGTATTTTGATGGCCTAATGAACGACGTTAATAAAATTCAAGGTGCAAAATTAGAAAAAACTGTTGCAAATTTTGAGGTAGAGAAAACCACAAAAAACTCCACCCATTTTACAGGAAAATTGAGAGTTGTGAACGCATTTGGTGCAAATGAGCCCATTGAACTGCATGCAAAAGTCGAACAGCGCATTTGCCCAAGTAGTAAGAGGTCTTTTGTTTTGTTCAAGTTCTCCCCTTCTGCATTCAATCAAGAAGTTTGGAAAGAACTTGACGCTATTATTCTACTAAATAACCTGTGTTCAGCAAGTAAATAAGCAACACCAATTTGTCTACCGATAAAAACAACCTCAACCCAAAAGCCATGTTAAAAGAAAAACTTTTAGTAATTACGCTGACCATAAGCTTGGTTCTAATCAATGCTTGTGGTCAAAATAAAGTAGCTGAAATAGAAGTTCAGAATAATCTGAATGTTGAAGCTGTTGCAGTAAATGAAGTAAAAAAGCCTGCGCATAGAGAACTTCACAAATACGGCGGATGGTATTGCCCTGATAACCTGCGTGGCTTCCCTCCTATAGACATTCAAAATTTTGAGCAAGTTAGTGTGATTAGGGATCGTCTGCCAACAAAAGAGGAAACAAGAACTGGAGCTTCTCTCATGTTTTTTGACCCTACTGAATTTCCTAATGCAACGCCATTGGACATAAAGCTGCCGAGCGTTGCAAAAATCTATTCTTTCCAATCTAACATGGAAGAACTAGTAATTGTTATCCAAGCTGTTGTATCTGGGAAGGATACAGTTGTAGGATTCCGCTACCCCAACGGTGGAAATGGAACATCTTGTTTTCAAGAAGTTACATTCCTTTCAGACAATGAAGTGAAGAAAATTGGCCCTGCACCTTTTGTTTACGTTAGCACAGAAATTGCCGCTTCAAAGCAAGAAATATGGAATGCCATTACACAAACAAAATACATGAAAGATTTAGCTGTAATATTTGATAAAGCAGCGTTTTTCGAATCCGATTGGAATAATGAATCATCGACAAAACTGAATTTCAATGCTTTTGGAATGAAAGCCAGAGGTGTGGTCTCTTCTCTATGGGGCAATCTATATATTCATATAGATTACGATACTAACGATTTTCATTCTTCTGAAAAGATGTTAGTTTTTGCAAATGAAAAAAATGATTCAGCTTACATACATTTTGTTTCAGGTCCGCACCCTTCAGGTTTTGAACAAGAAAATGAAAAGTGGAAGAATTGGCTTGCGGAAGTGAAAGGATTAAGTGAGAATAGCAAGTGGATTCGAAACTATACTAAGTAAACTCAATTAAATGTTGCTTTATTTTTTTACTAGGTCTTACTATTTTTCATTCCTGCAAACTGTTTACATACCACTAGGCGCTGTTGCTATCAAAACAGCCAGCTAAATACAACAATAATTAAAAGGTGAAATGGCTGTTTAAAAATGTATTATATTTATATTTCGTAAAACAAATTAAACAAAGAAGATTCTAGGAATCAAGAGAATATTTGATGCTCCTAGCATTTAAGAACTACAAAAGTGCGAGTAAAAAAAGCATTCGTCATATCTATTCTATCAATTTTCGCTATGGTAGTTAACGGCCAAAACTATCTTGATGTATTTAAGCTTAACTATGCTACAACTGGTCAGAATAAATTTGATTCGTCAAATGCTAGTACCTCTTTAAATGAAATGAATGGAGATTTAACTATTCCATTTCCCGTCAATAACAAATTCACGATTTTAAGTGGTCTTTCGCATGAAATGACAACCGCTTCATTTAACCCAGATAGAAAGCAATAAACACTAACAGGATTGACCTTAAAACTGGGAGCAAATGTAAAACACAGCAACAAGTGGAGCGGAACGTACTTATTGCTTCCAAAAATTTCATCTGACTTAAAAAACGTTGGCGGTCAAGATTTCCAATTTGGTGCAGCCGTTCTACTAAAATATACAAAATCGGATGATTTGAATTACAGGTTTGGGGTGTATGCAAATCGTGAGTTATTTGGACCTTTGATTGTGCCCATATTTGGGTTGTACTACTTAAGCTCCAACGACAAATTTGAAGTAAAAATATTAATTCCACTTTCTGCTGATTTTAATTACTCCATCACAGAACATATTCGAATTGGACTCGATGCTAAAGGTCAGCTAAGAACCTATAATTTAAATACCCGAATTGGTGATGAGACCAGCCGCTATGCTGCAAGAGCAACTAATGACATTTACTCCTACTTTCAGTATGGACTAGAAAACGGAATTAACTTCCAAGTAGGTGTTGGGAGGTCAATTGGTAGATCCTACCGTATATTTGACGAGAAAGTTTCAGTTGGCATTCCGCTCGCCTATTTTGGCGATAATCGGGAACAGCTCAATATCGATTTCGAAGATAGTTGGTTGTTCAAAATTGGAGCTTTCTATCGGTTAAAGTTGTAATTCAATTCAATAATTAATATGACACTCTTTCTAAGACACAGTTCTTACTTTATTCTTTCATCGCTACTACTCGCATCTTGTAATCAGAAAAAAGAAGTTGAAGCAAAAAAAAATGAGCAAACAGTTATTGAAATGAATGACAGCAGTTCGATTTCCAAAACAGCAGAAGACGCACCCAGACATCAAACAACAAAAACTAGATTAGTTATTCTCGGTACAATTCAAGATGCCGGCTCTCCTCAAATAACTTGCAAAAAGTCGTGCTGCGAAGGTTTATTCGAGGACCCTGACCAACGCAGGAAAGTAGTTTCGTTGGGTTTAATAGATGCTCTGAATAACACAACCTATTTATTTGAAGCAACTCCTGACATTGGCAGCCAAGTTAAAAAGCTAACTCAATTAGAGACAAACAGCGAAAGCGAAATGGTAGACGGCATTTTTCTAACGCATGCACACATGGGCCATTATACAGGTTTAATGTACTTAGGTAAAGAAGCTATGGATGCCAAGAATACCCCAGTTTACGCCATGCCTCGCATGAAAAGCTTTTTAGAAAACAATGGCCCTTGGAGTCAATTGTTAGTAAGAGAAAACATTCACATAAATGCGTTGCGGTCAGATTCAAGTGTTCAACTCTCTAATGGACTAAAAGTAACGCCTTTTTTAGTTCCCCACAGAGATGAATTTTCAGAAACCGTGGGCTACAAAATTGAAGGACCCAATAAAAGCGCTTTGTTCATACCAGACATCGACAAATGGGAAAAGTGGAGCAAAGACATTGTTACAGAAATAAGAAAAGTTGATTATGCTTTTTTAGATGCAACTTTTTTTGATGCGAAGGAATTGAATAATCGAGACATTTCACAGATTCCACATCCGTTTATAATAGAGAGTTTAGAAAAGTTCGGGGACCTAAATAAAATTGATAAACAGAAGGTTATTTTCATTCATTTTAACCATACCAACCCTGTTATTGACAGAACGAGCAAAGCATACAAATTAACGACACTAAAAGGCTTTAGAATTGCACAAATAAATGAGCAATTTGAATTGTAATGTGAAACAATTAATAAAAAACATTTTCTTATAAAATTTTAAATTACTCACGATTATGTACTAACGAAAAGAAACTATACCCAGATTTGCTATACTTTTTAGAACGAAGATATACTTGAGTTCAACACTCAGTCACTTGTTGACTGTTTTGATTTAACCAATTATTATTGCAAAATATTCGTGTTAATTCTGTTAAATATTTCACTATCCTTGCCCTTCACAGTTTTAATTATTCAGTAAAAATCATTTTTTAATTCAATTTATAACAAAGAATCACGACCATTTATTAACAATGTTTGGATATACAGCTAGATTGTACTCTGCGATTAGTTCTTGAAGAATAATCCAAACAAATTAAGCACTTTAATAAAATAGAAAATTTGTGTTTAAAAAATTGAAGTAAAAAATTATGGCAATTTGTTACTACTTAATTATCGAATTACTTAAGCCTGAAATTATGCTATATTATTTTCTATAAATATGACGAACATTAACAAAACCATTTGTTAACAACATTCGTACAAATATTTTAAGATACAGCTAGATTATACTCTGTGATTAGTTTTGAAGAATAATCCAAACAAATTAACTACTTTACTTAAGTTGAAAATTTATATTTTTAAAATTGAGGCAAAAGAACATAGCAACCGGTTACTACTTGGTTATCAAGTTACCTAAACATAAAATTATGCTATATTATTTTCTATAAACATGAAGGATATTTACAATTCCTTTTCGAAATCTACTGTTAGCATTAGTTATCTAGGAAAGACTGATGACGAAATAACAGGACGATTGATTCAATTGGCAGAGTCATATTTACAAAATATGGAAGGCTTAAATTACCTTTCAAGAAGAGTCCCTTTTCTGATTGCCGAAAGCTTTCAAAATGTTGTCCGCCATGGAAGCCAACCAAATAATCAATTAAATAGAAGTCTTGAAACAGACCTTTTCCAAATCTATATATTACACGATAGAGTTATTTTATGCGCTGCAAATCAAATTAAGAATAAAAATGTTGCCGCATTAGATGCTAGAATAAATAACTTGAACTCACTGGATAAAGAAGAGTTAAAAGAATTATGGAAGCATACAATAACAAAAGATGACTTTTCCGACAAGGGTGGAGCAGGCCTTGGCTTGATTGAAATGGCACGAAAAAGTCGCATGCCAATTATAAAAAAGTTTGTAAAACTTAATGAAAAAACATCTCTATTTTTTTTAGGTATAGAAATCTTAAAAAAAGATACTACCCATGAGTCAACCTTTAACCTTTCTCAAACTGAAAAGCTGTACAATAATTTTGTAAAAGATGGAGTGATTCTCCAATACAATGGACATTTTTCAGAAGAAACAAATGCGCCTCTTATTGAAATTATTCAAAATAATCTTATCAGGCAAGGTGCGATGAGCGCCAATGCAACTGAGAATCTATCTGTGATTTCGTGGCTTATGAAAAAGTCATCGAAACATGGCGTGATTATAAACGAATTGAGAGAAGGTATTTTCAGCATTCGTAAAATTCATGATGAACTGTTCATTTATTGCGGCAATTTTATTAATTACGAAAGCCATAGAGAGTTCAAACAACAATTAGAAAGACTTAAATCAATGAGCCTTGAAGCACTGGAGCAAGAACAAAATTTACGAAGAAAAGAAACAGAGTTGTCCGGGAATGGCGATGCAGATCTAGGTTTTTTAGGCATCGCGATATCTACCAAAAACACATTCGAATTTTCTTTTAAAAAGATGGCTAACAATCTTTACTTCTACTCCATTGAAATTAAACTGAAAGACATTCGATAGTTTCAATAGGTTGGAGAAAATACCGCTTCCCTATTTTTTTGATCACAAACCATCCTACTTCATTGCAATTAAGACCCTTTTACCAATTTGCCGTTTTAAAGTACCATCAATTAATAAAGGACGTATATTCTAAATTTGGGCAATAACATTTCTGAAGAATAAATAAGTCAAACGGCCGTTGCACTTTTGTTGATCACAGGTCTTCTTTACCTTACAAGAAAATATTATCTTTAAGCTTCTTACATCAAATGTCCCTTGGCCTTAGTAGCCATCAATTAGTTCAACTATACTTTACACCATGACACATATTTCAAAAACAAAAAAGGCGCTACTACTATTGGCAAGTGCGGTTACCTTTGTAAGTTGTAATACTATGAATGAAAAAGCAGAAGAATCGGCAGAGCTCGTGGTAGAGAATGCATTGCTAAAAGAATGGACCGGCCCTTATGGAGGTGTTCCGGCTTTTGACTTGATGAAAATTGAAGATGTAAAGGCAGCTATGCTCACAGGAATGGAGTTAAATCTAGAAGACATTGAAGTCATAGCAAACAATGCAGATGCTCCTACTTTTGAAAACACCATTGCAGAAATGGAACGTGCAGGACAAGAACTGGATAGAGGCTTTGCTTATTATGGTATTTTGAGTGCTAATATGTCTTCTCCAGAATTTCGAGACATTCAAACTGAATTGGCTCCCTTATTCTCGGAGTTTGAATCTAAAATCACACAAAATGAAAAATTATTTCAGCGCATAAAATCGGTGTATGACGCTTCTCTAGAAAAGCCTCTTGACAAAGACCAGCAAAGAGTGGTAGATTTAACGTACAAAAGATTTGCTATGAATGGAGCAGAACTAAGCCCTGAGAAGAAAGCAAGTTACGCAGCCATAAATAAAGAATTATCCAGTCTTTACACCAAATTTTCCAACAACGTATTACACGACGAAGAGAATTACGTCACCTATTTAACTGAAGAGCAATTAGAAGGCCTATCTGAAGGTTTCATTAAATCTGCCGCAAGGATAGCAACAAATAAAGGACAAGAAGGAAAGTATGCCATTACGAATAGTCGTTCCTCGATGGATCCTTTCTTAACTTACTCTACTGAGCGAGAGTTACGCCAACAAGTTTGGACCAATTACTACTCAAGAGGAGACAATAACGACGAATACGACAACAACGAATTAATTGCAGACATTTTAAAACTACGCCGTAAACGAGTAGAGCTTTTAGGACATAAAAACTTTGCAGAATGGCGTCTACAAGATAGAATGGCGAAGACTCCGGAAAACGCTATGGATTTAATGGAAGCGGTTTGGCCTGCTGCCATTGCTAGAGTTGCAGAAGAAGTTGCAGACATGCAAGCCGTTGCAATCGCATATGGAGATGACATTAGTATCGAATCTTGGGATTACCGCTTTTATGCGGAAAAAGTTCGCAAAGAAAAGTACGATCTAAACTCTGATGAAGTAAAACAATACCTGCAATTAGATAAGCTGACAGAAGCAATGCATTACGTTGCAGGCAGGTTGTTTAACTATAATTTCACACCAATTCCTGAAGGCACTATTCCTGTTTATCAGGAAGATGTGAAGGTTTGGGAAGTAACAGACAAAACAAGTGGAGATAACATAGGACTTTGGTACTTGGACCCTTACGCTAGAGAAGGTAAACGTTCAGGAGCTTGGGCAAATACTTTTAGAGGCCACTCCTCTTTCGATGGCGAGAAAAATGTACTGGCCACCAACAATTCAAACTTTGTAAAACCAGCACCCGGCGAAGCATTGCTTATTTCTTGGGACGATGCAACTACTTTCTTTCACGAATTTGGTCATGCTTTGCACTTCTTCTCTTCTACTGTAAAGTACCCAACCTTAAACGGTGGTGTTAGAGATTACACGGAGTTTCAATCACAATTACTAGAGCGTTGGTTGTCTACCGATGAAGTCATCAACAACTATTTAGTACACAACGAAACTGGAGAGCCTATGCCGGCAGAATTAGTAGCAAAAATTAAAAATGCAGCAACTTTTAATCAAGGCTTCTCAACCACGGAGTATTTGGCTTCGGCAATTATGGATATGAAATTCCATGTAGCAGACCCAACAAAGATTGATGTAGACAAATTTGAGCGTGAAACACTTGCCGAATTAAACATGCCAAAAGAATTACCAATGCGGCACAGAACGCCTCATTTTGGACATGTATTTTCGGGCGAAGGTTATGCTACAGCTTACTACGGTTACATGTGGGCAGATGTTTTAACAGCTGATGCTTCTGAGGCGTTTGCAGAGGCTCCAGGAGGTTTCTACGATGAACAAATGGCTGCCAAATTAGTCAAGTATTTGTTCGCTCCACGAAACTCAATGGACCCCGCAGAAGCATATCGATTGTTTAGAGGACGTGATGCAAAAATTGAGGCATTGATGAGAGATAGAGGTTTTCCAGTAACCACAGAATAAAAGATAAAATCCAAAATTTGATTCGAATAGATTATTTTTCGAAGCAATTGGATGAGGTTAGACCGAAATTACTAGAAGAAGTTCGTAAAAAACTTGAAAAACGATTGACTCACCTTAAACTTATAATGGGTGACAATTTTGACCGATACAATAAATCAGTACCTAATGGCTTTAAAGTTAAAACCGTACCGAGGGACCCCCAAATTGTGTGGTGTATAATAAAAATCCGTTCAAACTAAAGTCTTGCGATCGAGCGAATAAAGCGCTAAAAAATCAAGTGCAGCGCTACAAGCCGACCGTAAAAAATAGTTCTATTTTGTGCTACATACCGTTATTTTTTCAAGTAGTTATTGAAATGTTGTATGAGTTGAAGTTGAATACGTTTTCGGTTACGCCAAAAAATAATTCTTGTGGATTTTCCGGTAGAAATTTTTTAGTGGTTTTTAATTCTACAAATAGAATTTCATCTAAATACGTGCTAATATAGCCTTTATCCTACTGCACTTTGCTTAATCAATGCCGTTACCAGTTCCACAGTTAGTGGCTTCTTATCTGCTTTTTTACGAATAGCATCAAAGGTGTATCTGAAATTACAACCGGCTTTGTACGCACTGCAGCCGTAAGCTGTTTTCCCTTTTATAATCCTTCCCTTCGCACAAATTGGACAAGGAATGGAGTTTTGTGCACCCTTGCTCTCCTCCGGTTTTAAAATTTTCTTTTCTTCCAACAATAACTCAAATGCGCTGTCAAAACGAATAAGACCTTCTTTACTTCCTGCTGAAATCTTAAAGCCTTTCAAGTTTACGGTGCATCCTTTCTCAAGCAAACGTAAATACTGTTTGTCCGATATTTTTTTCCCTTTGAAATAAAAAGGAAGCAAAAGCGTACAGCCGTTTTTATAGTCGCTGCAACCGTAGCCAGTTTTTCCCTTTAAGAAAATACCTTGTTTGCATTTAGGACAAGACATTCCAATAATTTCGGTTACCGCTGTCGCTTTTTGTATTACTTCTTTCGTCGTCGTCTCTTCGGTGGTAAGTGATATTTTATCATACGATTGTTCCATTCGGACTTCATACACCAAATCATCCACCATTTTCTTCATGTTTTTTACAAAAGAGCCTGCATTGTATTTTCCTTTTTCAATCTCTTTCAATTGCTTCTCCCACTGTCCGGTTAGCTCTGCAGAGGTCAATAATTTATTGCGGATTGTGCCAATCAATTTTAGTCCAATTTCCGTTGGCAAAATCTGTTTTTTATTGCGCTCTATGTATTTCCGTCTGAACAGCGTTTCAATAATATTTGCTCTTGTAGAAGGTCTGCCAATGCCGTTCTCCTTCATTAATTCACGCATTTCATCATCATCTACTTGCTTTCCAGCAGTTTCCATCCCCCTCAATAAAGTAGCTTCTGTATACTGATTCGGCGGCTTGGTTTCTTTTTCTAGAAATGAGGGTTCATGCGGACCTTTTTCGCCCTTTTTAAAGGCTGGAAGTAAATCTTTTTCCTTTTTGTCTTTATCCTCTGTTTTTTCAAAAACTACCTTCCACCCTTTCTCTAGTATTTCTTTTCCCGTCGTTTTAAACGGCACCGTATCCACGTTACCAATTACTACAGTATTTGCCACCATGCAATCGTCATAAAAAACGGCAATAAAACGCTTTGTAATGATGTCATACACCTGTTGATGGCTTTGCGATAAACTAGACTGCATACCAGTAGGAATCAATGCATGGTGATCGGTTACTTTTTTGTCATTAAATACTTTAGAAGATTTTTTAATCTTCTTCCTTAAAATGGGCTCAATTAGTTTTGCGTAATTCGTTAGCTTTTGCAGTATTCCTGATACTTTTGGGTAAACGTCGTTCGGTAAAAAAGTGGTATCTACTCTAGGGTAGGTAATTACTTTTTGCTCGTATAGTTTCTGAGCTATTTTGAGTGTTTCGTCTGCAGAAAAGCCAAATTTAGTGTTGCAATATACCTGTAGTCCTGTTAAATCAAAAAGCTTAGGAGCGTATTCTTTCCCCTTTTTCTTAGTGACAGAAACCACTTCAAAGTCGTTCTTTTTAACAACGTTAGCAAAGGTCTCTCCTTCCTCTTTCTTATAAAATTTCCCTTCCTCGCAATTAAAAAGCGTTTCTCTGTAAACCGTTTGCAGCTCCCAATACGGCTGTGGTTTAAAATTCTGAATGTCGTTAAATCGATGAACAATCATGGCTAGTGTGGGTGTTTGAACCCTGCCAATGGATAATACTTGTTTGTAACCGCCATGCTTCACGGTATACAGTCGAGTAGCATTCATTCCCAGTAACCAATCTCCGATTGCTCTTGAATAGCCTGCATAATACAAGTTATCGTACTTTTTAGAGGGCTGTAATTTTTCAAAACCCTCTTTAATCGCTTCTGTTGTTAAAGAGGAAATCCACAATCGCTTTACTTCGCCTTTGTAGTTCGCCTGCTCAATAACCCACCGCTGAATCAGCTCCCCTTCTTGACCAGCATCACCACAGTTAATGACAAGAGTGGCATCATCGAAAAGTTTTTTTACAATGTCAAACTGCTTTTTAATTCCCGGGTTATCAACTACTTTAGTTTTAAACTTATCGGGTAGCATTGGAAGGTAATTGAGGTTCCAACTTTTCCAATGTGGCTTATAATCGTTCGGTTCAAATAAAGTACATAGGTGACCAAAGGTAAAGGTCACCACATATCCATTGCCTTCAAAGTAACCATCGTGCCGATTATTTGCTCCCAAAACAGAGGCAATTTCACGGGCAACACTAGGCTTTTCGGCAATACATACTTTCATTTGAAACAAAAATAATAAAAAGACATTGCATGCTTGGATATATTAATCTGTAATTCACCAATAAATTAGTCAATAGATTCGTTGTATGCCTGTCTCTATTTCTACATCAAATATGACTGACAAACTCTAAGATAAATATAGAATAGCCCCACGTTTGGCCAACTAAAACAGTAGTTGGAATAAGACTTACCGTATACCAGTTGGCAGCAAAATCAGAACTATTATTTTGGAGAAATACACAAGGTATAATACAATTATCACATGTTTGATGTAATCACCAATTTATTGTGGTCAGAAATCGTTGACCATACCATTAATTTAAAATTAGGAGAATTCATTACAATGCCACATCAAGTTCATCGGGTTTTCGTGTTGGATAGTTCCGATTCGATTGAAACGCTCCATGATACGGAATAAGATTTCCCATCTATACGTAGATGTAAGGTCTGTATTTTTATAAGCCAACTATATTGGGTTTGTACTCATAAAAATTACTTCTCAGAAGTAACTCATAGTAAACTTAAAACAGCACTATTATTTTTTGATTACTTCTATAATCTCGAATAAAGTCTTCATTTAAAATACGTTATAACAGAAATATTTAAAATTCACTACACCGGCGATTCATCCAAAAAAACGACTCTACAACCTCAATTTTGACATTGACTCCGGTGTATTAATCTGGGTCTACATTATAAGTGATTTTTTCACAAATACCTATAAACAAGCTTTTAATGATAAAATAGGTGGTTTCATATAGATTGAATTACCTCGAAAAAAAGACGACAAATATCAACTAGTAATTCTGACTAACGCCTAATTTATTTATTGAAAATCAATTAGTTAATATTTTTAAAATTAACCAAATTTCACTTTCTAAGATCTCAAAAAATTTGGCGTTAGCGATAGAAATTAATTGAGATTTCTTAATGTGGGGAATTAACGACAATGGCATCTTAATTCCAAATAACATAGACATGGATAATCCATAAACACTTGGTCTTTAATTTATAGCAGCTTTAGGATATCAAGTTGAAGGAACCATTGAAATAAATTCAACTAAAAGGTTTAAATGCACTGTGTACTTTAAAATATAAAAAGATCCTACCACCAACTCCTGTAATTAGACTCCAGCTGTTGATTTTAACATTTTTTTGCCAAATTTATCAAGTCAATATTCAAAATTTATTTCTTTAAAATTCGCAAGTAAAATGATAAAATCGATCACAAAGATGTTGTTCGTGAACCTTAATTTTAGCTTCCTATTTTCTGCTACAGCATAAGAACCAACAAAACCGACCTACGAAAACAAAGTACATGAAGAAGAAGGAAAGTATTTTGTACAAAAATCGTTATCTGTTTACCTTAGTTTTTCGACCACTCCGGACGGAAAAGATTACCCTCTAAAAAGCAAGGTAAATCCTAAGGATGCAAATCCAATGTATTTAGATACAGAAGGCATTAATTACATCCGCAGTAAATGGGCGGTTGATCCTGCTTCAGGAGAAACAATTACTCCAAAACGGGAAGTGTTGATGGAAATGTATGCAGATGGTCTTGCCCCAAGAACAACGTTAAATTTTTCTGGAACACCTAGATACAATGACGGCAGTGTTAGTTTTTTTGGAAAAGGCCTAAATTTCGATTTATCTGCCAAATACGGTGTTTCAGGTGTATCTGAAACACAATTTTCATTAAGTAGCTCGTATGCAAAGTACTCCACTACTGTAAGCGGCACCAAGGAAGGAGCAAATACCTTATATTACTATTCTGCTGACAAGGTTGGGAATGCTGAAAAAACCCGATCGAATGCATTTACAGTAGATTTATCTCCACCAAGCTCAGCTCATTCTATCGTTGGTATTTTGCACAACAGCAACATCATTTCACCAAGCACAAAATTCAGCTTGAGCACAACAGATAACCTTTCGGGAATCAAAAGTGTTGTTTATTCTTTCGATAGTCAAGGAAACGAAACGTATGTTCCAAACATTAGTGTTAATTCATTAGCTGATGGTGACCACACCTTACATTATTATGCTACAGACAACGTTAAGAACGAAGCAACGAAAAAAAGCTTCAGTTTTTACTTAGACAAAATTGTCCCAGTAGTCTCATCAACGGTGGTTGGAGATCAGCACAAAGGAAACTACATGTTCGTTTCTTCTAGAACCAAAATAAATTTAGCCGTTACAGATAATAAAGCGGGCGTAAAACAAATTTATCAACGTTTAGATTCAGACGGGCAAACTGACTATTCCTCTAATTTTAGTGTACCAAATAAACTAGGCCTTCATTATATAAAATACAGAGCAGTAGATAATGTAGAGAACATGGCAGCAAATAAAACCTTGACAGTTTACATGGATAATAAATCTCCTGAAACTGGAATTATTTACGGTAGCCCGCAGTTTTTTCATAGAGACACCTTGTTTATTACAAGCCAAACACCTGTTACTTTGCGTTTCCGCGATGTACATTCGGGCATCAAAAGCACAAGCTATAGTATCGACGGAGCAAGCAAAACCTTGTATGCTAAATTTACTGTACCAGGTGAAGGAAACCATTCTATTGGATTCAATTCTGTAGACAATGTCAACAACAACGAAGAAGAAAAAAGCAGCAAAGTTTTTGTAGACAATACGGCACCGGAAATCTTTATCAACTTTTCTATTGAGCCTATTGGAGTTAAAAATGGAGTTAAAAATGGAGTTAAAAATGGAGTTAATTTATATCCAAATTATGTAAGAATGTACATTGGCGCAACAGACCAGCATGTAGGTACTGAGAAACTTCTTTACTCTATTGATGGAGCACCGTTAACTGAATACTCTTCTCCAAGAACCTTAGATATTTCTGAATTAAACCGTTTCAAAAAAATGAAGAAATACAGGGTAAGAATCGTTGCAAAAGACAAACTAAACAATGAATCTGAAAAAATTGTTGAATTTTTTGTAGGGAACAAATAATATCTCCACCTTCTTAAAAAAAGCCGCTTATTGAGAATACTCGCTAAACGGCTTTTTTAGTTTTAAGATTAGTTGCTCTAGTCGGAAGAGTTTCTTGCTTGTCGCAACACCTTTTGAACTAATTCCCTATACTCATTCTGAACACTTGAAACGATGACTGATTTCGATGCATTTTTAGCATCGTACGCATTCATTGTCTTGTTGTATTCCCGAACATATTTATCGCTCCAAATAACGATTTCAAATATTAAAGGAGCTAACTCAATTCCTTTTTCTGTAAGTAAGTAAAGGTTTTCTTTTTTATTTTCTGGTAATTTTCGTTTGGTAATTACCTCCAATGATTCCAATAATTTCAATCTGGAAGACAACAGATTAGTTGCTATTCCTTCTTCAGAAGAAACGATTTGCTTAAAACTGATCTTTTTGTTCAATAACATGTCTCTAATAATTAGCAAAGACCACTTATCACCTATTAAATCCAAGCAAGACGCTATAACACAAGAAGACCTAAATTTTTTATTCATAATGCTATTTCAAAATTACTTTAAATTATAAAGTTATATTATTTTTACTTTAAATTTTAAAGTAAAAATATATGCTAGCAGGACACTTTTCAACAGCACTAATCGCAAATCAAAAATTTCCAAAAGGAACGCTACTCTACTTTTTAATTGTTTCCCAATTACAGGATTTAATGTGGTTTACCATGCATTACATAGGTCTGGAAACAACTGAACCAAGTGACGTTTTTAATACAACATTGAGCAACATGACGGTAGATCTGCTTTACAGCCACGATCTAATTCCACAAGCAGTATGGCTAGTCGTTATCTTTATAATTGGGAAAATTTTGTTTAAAAACACAAAAATTGGACTTGTAGGTTCAGTTTTAGTAGCCGGACATTTTGTGCTCGACTTCTTTTCAGGCCATGCACACCATATTTTTGGGGCAGAAACGGCTGATGTTGCGCTTGGGTTATACGCCACCAACGTTTACCTCGCCATAGCAATTGAAGCTGTTTTTTGTATTTTTACACTATCCTATTTCTTTAAACAAGAAACAAAGAATGGAACTCATCGTACTTCCAAGAATAAAGGCGCCATTATTGGGTTGTTTATTTTCGGAATTGTGTTTATGCTAAGTATTGCAGAGGCTTCATTTAGAGAACTTTTTGGTGTTCCAGAATTTAACCTTGGCTTTAATTCTAGTGTTCCTACCTTAGTTGCTACCTACATCGGAATGATTTTATACCTTCAGTATTTTGTGGGGAAAATTAAAGTTGGCAAGTCGTTTTGAAGGTAAAATTGATGCTATATTTCATAATTGAGTTGCAGGAAAGAAATTCAGAATTATTCTACTTTAGACTTATTATAAAGCTTTTATAGCTTAGTTTTATATTTTTGAACGGAAGAAGTAGAATTAAAGTTCTTGGTGTAAATGCATGGTTCAAACCATTCAAGTTTACTTTTTCTACGTTTTTATTTTCCCAGGTAATGGGCTGGTACTGTTTCTATCTAGCCGATTTCAATGCAAATTTATTCAATCGGTCCATCATTGTATTATCGGGCTTCGAAATCTTGTACATTTCCTTTCAGGCAGGAAAAGTACAGCTGTCTCATTATAATATTATTACCTATTGTGCTCCATACTGTATTCACCTTTGGGCCTAGCTGCGTCAGCAGTTTCTTTGTATACCGGCTTTGTAGGTTTCTTGGTTTTCAGTCAATCCTTTCCAGATTTACCAGATTATTCCGTTTGGTCCATCCGAATGAGCATTTTTATTTTTGTCGTTTTTTCTTTTCAAGGATTTTTAATGGGATCTAAAATGAACCACAGTGCAGGTGCACTCAATGACAATTCGAATTGGTTTATTCCTGGTTGGAGTAAAACAGTCGGAGACTTAAGAGTTTTGCACTTTATAGGAATGCATGCGTTGCTAGTATTGCCGTTTGTTTCTTTCTATCTTTTCAAGAATACTCCAGCAACACTTGTATTTTCTGTGTTTTACGGTCTTCTTACCACTGCTACACTAATTCAAGCATTAAAGGGCAGACCTGTTTTTAAAACCAAAAAGAATAAAGTAGTCAGCCGACGAAACAGCTACTATTCTGGCTGAAACTAGCACCTTTCTCCCCCTAAAAAAACGGTAGCCTACAATTTTTAAAGTTGCTAAATTGAGAGTTCAACCAATTCGTTTCTTGAATGCTTGGCCACACAGTTGGCATAACGCCCAAATCAGACAACTTAAATTCACAGATTCATTCTAATTGGCAAGTAAACCATCATCAGAAGTCAAATAACTTTCTTTATTATTTCAAATCAGCTAAAATGAGAAAGCCTTATTTTATATCTTAATTATATCTCGCAATTAGGCAGCTATAAAACCTAAAGTATACTTTGAATTTAGAAATTACAGAATATAATTTAGTGGAAAAAGTAGATGTTGGAATTCGGAATTCCTCTTCTAATGTTTTAAACTAGTCACCTGAAGATAGAAACAGGTTTTTACAATTTAATTACAAAACTACTTTTGACTAGTATTCTTTTATTAGTCAAAAAGATAGTCTAAATTAATACGAGCCTGGCCTACTGCATTTATTTGCAATGGATTATTTGCAAAGTGTCGATCGTTTTCCAAGAGAGTTTAGCAGTTTCCTTACCAACGAATGGTCTGAACTGATAACAGCTATTAAAAAATAGAATTACAGCTCATCAAAAAAACAACCTGCCGTTTGAACAGTTCTAGAAAGAAGAGGTAAACTGATATATTATGTCTTGTGATTACTATTCAAAACCTGCTCACTGTGCTTCATTTACTGAGAATGCTACTCGACTTTCTGCTCATTCAGATGTTTCACTCTTCACTGCGTTTCCATTCGAAGCTGCTATAGGACTTTCTTATTTTAACGGCGACAAAATATTGAGGTAAAGCAGACGAATAAAATGACACCATTTTGTGGCTACTATTCCCAATTTAAGAGCAATGGTGAGGTGAACGCACTCAACCATGAAGAAGAACTACATGCAGACCTGAACTCATATAGGTATTCCTTTGCTATCTTCTCAATTCCAAAACCGGACCATATTTTTTACCCGGGAAAGGATAAGTTAAGCGGTACCGACTATTGTAAAAAGTATTTATCTCTGTTTTAATCTCGAAATTTATTGAACCCATTTCGAGAAATGGGTTCAATGGCTTTACGCCTCATCTATTTAGCGTTATTGATATAAGAAAAAATTACCTGTTGATTTTACGGAATAGCAGCTTCTATTATCAGCATCTACCTTTTATATTCCATTGGCTTGTATTCGGAAGCTTTACTTTATATTTATTATGTAATTATTGGAATTTACAGTTATTGGCTCTAGAATAGAAGTAGAAAGTGAGACCCTAGCAGTAAGAACCGTTCTACTGAAAACCCATGTGCTAATTGTTTTTGTAGGCGTTATATTGTCTTTTACACCGGGCTATATTTTTGAAAATAATACTAACACCATTAATCATTACTAAGATTCAACGACAACCATTTTTAGCTTTATTGCAAGTTTGTTCGAGACTAAAAAAAATCTACGTTCTTGGATTTTTTGGTTGTTTATAAATGCATCTATCTTAGTCTTATATGTGCAACAGGACTTAAATTATTATCTATTTCTAACGATTGTTTACTTTATTTTTTCAGGAATTGGATTTGCAAAATGGAGAAAGCCGTATCTCTCGGCGAAAATCCAATGAAATACTTTGGGCATTTTACGTGCTACTAATTTGGCATGTAGATCACCTTCTTTGTCTCAAAAAACTCGTTATCGAAAAAGTCAATAATGTCAAAGGATGTATATTTTTTGCGCACCTCTTGCAGCTCTTCTTTCAAGTCACCACCTTTTAGAAACAAGTAACCATTTGGTCGTTCATTAATCGATTTCTTTTTGATTTTATCTTTCACCCAAGGCAAGAAATTAGCGGTTCTCGTTACAGCTCTGCTTACTACAAAATCGAACTGACCCTCTACTGACTCTGCTCGTTTATGCTCAGCTTTTAGATTGCTTAATCCTAATGATTCTGCGATAGCGTTAACTACTTTAATTTTTTTTCCAATAGAATCCACTGACACGAAAGCAACCTCTGGAAAAAGAATTGCCAATGGGATAGAAGGAAAGCCTCCACCACAACCGACATCCAAAATTTCAGTTTTAGGTTTAAAATCTAAAACTTTAGCTAAGGCCAAGGAATGCAAAACATGACGAATGTAAAACTCATCTAAGTCCTTTCTAGAAATAACATTAATTTGAGCATTCCACTCTTCATAAAGCCCCTTCAACGAGGTAAATTGCTGCAGCTTCAAAGCAGTAAGGTTCGGAAAGTAGTACGTAATTTCTTCCAAAACTTAAATAGATTGTTTGCTTCTGCGCATTAAGTCAGAAAGCAGCGCCCTGGCTCTAAAAAGTTGAGCTTTTACCGTTCCTATGGGTTTGTCTTGCGATTTCACTATCTCTTCATAGGTCAACTCCTTAAAATAACGAAGTGTTACTAGTGTTTTATATGGCTCTTCCAGCTTTTCTACATACTGTCGCATTAAAACAATTCTCTGTTGCTCTATGTACTTTTCTTCCGGATCTTTGTTAGAGCCCTCAATTTGAATTTTCATTCTTCCATTTTCACCGTTATCCACTACTTCGTCGATAGACAACGTTTTCACCTTGTTTTTGCGAATAAAATCAATGCTGTGGTTAGTGGCAATTCGAAATAACCAAGTAGAGAAAGCATATTCCGGAATATATTGATCTAACTTTTTAAAAGCCTTTTCAAATGCCTCAATAGCAACATCTTCTGCATCGATCGAATTCCGTACCATCTTCAACACCAAATAATAAATTGGTTCACGGTATCGAACCATAATAGTGGTATACGCAACTTGATCTCCAGTTTTTGCGGCCTTCACCAACTCAAAGTCTTCTGTTGCTTTTTTAGAAAGATTGCTATTTACTTCCATTCTTTTACTTTCCAAAACCATGTGGAAATACCAATAGCGGTTATGCTAAAAATATAAAGTGGCTCTAAAACAACTAATAAAGGCATTAAATCTTGAACTTTTAAACGTTTAGCTACCCCTCTAAACAATAAGTATTCCAAAGCTTGCTTAGTTACAAATATCACAAAAATTAACAGGCTAAAAGGACTTTTAAGCAAAAGAATTCCAAAAAGCATATAGTACAAGAAGCTTGTTGCCCCAAAAACCGCAAGCCTAATTTTATCCGACTGCTTGTAGTAAGCCCCTGCAGTTAATTGTCTTCTTTTTTGATAAATGAACCGTTCCCAGCTTGTTTCTCCCTTGGTTACCGTTTGCGCATTGGCATGCAATTGAATCGCAACGTTCGAACTTGTGGATGCTTTGTTAACCAATAAGTCGTCATCTCCACTAAGTATATTTTCATGAGCAGAGAAACCATCTACTTTTAAAAAGGTAGATTTTCGGTAAGCTAAATTTCGTCCTACTCCCATATAGACTTTTCCTGCATGTGCAAAGCCGAAATACTGCAGAGCAGAAATAAAACCTTCGAATCGTGTTAACTTATTTAACAACGTAGTAGTCTTTTCAAAGGCTCCAAAACCCAAGACTATTTCAATGTCATTTGTAAAACCTGAGGTCATTTCAGCAATCCAATTTTCTGAATTCGGCCAACAATCTGCATCTGTAAATAGCAACAGTTCGTGCTTTGCTTCAAAAATCCCCCTACTAATAGCTGACTTTTTACCTGGCTTACCGTCATTATTAATCACTTTTAATTTGCTACCCTCAAAATCCCGAAGCATCTTTAATGTATCATCTGTTGAATAATCATTTACCACAATTATTTCAAAATCGATATACTTTTGCGTAAGAAGGTGATCGATTAGTTTCAAGATTGTTTTTTCTTCATTACGAGCAGCAATGACAATAGAAACAGCTTTGTGGTTCTCTCCCACACTTTCATTTTTAAATTTCGCTAGGGGTAAAAAATACCTGACATAAAAGTAGAGTTGAACAACAAACATCAATAAAAACCCAAAGAGTAGCAGCGCTTCAAAAATTGAAATCTCGGATGGTTGTTGCACTGAAAACATAAAATTAAAGTAGGCTTTATTTTTAAAATGTTATCGCAGTTTTTTGAAAGAAATACAGCCTAAAACCAACTCCTTCTATTGTGCGGCTTTACTTACTTTTGCTGTTTTGAAGAAACTCACATGAAATTCACTTTAGCCCATACTGATCCGCAATCAAAAGCAAGAGCAGGTATTGTAGAAACCGATCATGGTTTAATAGAAACACCAATTTTTATGCCTGTTGGCACAGCTGCAACTGTTAAAGCTGTTCATCAACGAGAACTAAAAGAAGACACTAAAGCACAAATTATACTTGGGAATACCTATCATTTAAATCTTAGACCTGGATTAGATATTTTAAAGGCTGCTGGTGGGTTACATAAATTCAATGGCTGGGATCTACCCATTTTGACAGATAGCGGCGGCTACCAAGTTTATTCTCTCTCCGGAAGAAGAAAAATAACTGAAGAAGGCGTTAAGTTCTCCTCTCATATTGATGGATCAAAACACATTTTTACGCCCGAAAATGTAATGGATACACAGCGAATTATTGGCGCTGATATTATTATGGCATTTGATGAATGCACACCTTATCCTTGCGAATTCGGCTATGCAAAAAATTCGATGCAGATGACACACCGGTGGTTAAAGCGCTGCTGCGATCGTTTTGATTCAACTGAACCGCTCTACGGCTACAATCAAACACTCTTTCCAATTGTGCAAGGAAGCACCTATAAAGATCTAAGAAAAGAGTCGGCGGAGACCATCGCTTCGTTTGAAAGGGAAGGAAATGCTATTGGCGGACTTTCTGTTGGTGAACCTGCAGAAGAAATGTATGAGATGTGCGAATTAGTATGCGATATATTGCCAAAAGACAAACCTCGTTATTTAATGGGCGTTGGCACGCCAATTAACATTTTAGAGAATATTGCATTGGGGGTTGACATGTTTGACTGTGTAATGCCGACAAGAAACGGAAGAAATGGAATGTTATTCACTAAGAATGGTTTCATAAACATGCGAAACCAAAAGTGGAAAGATGATTTTAGTCCATTAGACCCTGAAGGAACTAGCTACGTTGATAGTCAATACAATAAAGCCTATGTTCGCCACCTTTTGATTTCAAAAGAAATATTAGGAGCACAAATAGCAACACTCCACAATTTAGCATTTTATTTGTGGTTGGTGAAAGAAGCTAGAAAGAGAATAATTGATGGCACCTTTCTTGAATGGAAAGAAAAAATGGTAATTAACATGGCTCAACGTCTATAATGAAGGTACTCGATCTATATATTTTAAAGAAGTTTTTGGGGACTTTTTTCTTTTCCATTGCTCTAATTATTTCGATTTCTATTGTCTTCGATTTTTCAGAAAACGTAGATGAGTTCATTGAAAAAAGCGCTCCTACAGAGGCTATTATCTTCGATTATTACCTCAATTTCATACCCTATTTTGCGAACCTTTTTAGCCCACTGTTCATTTTTATTTCAGTTATTTTTTTCACATCAAAAATGGCTGAAAATACAGAAATAGTCTCCATTCTAGCAAGTGGTATTTCTTTTCGAAGAATGTTAGTCCCTTATTTAATAGGCGCAGTGTTAATCGGTTCTCTTTCGTTATATCTAAATAATTTTTTAATCCCGAAGAGCAATGTTAAAATGCTTGAGTTTAGATACAGGTACATTAAAAATCAATTTCGGAATAAAGATAAAAACATACACCTACAACTCACTAAAAATACATTTGCCTACGTAGGAAGTTATGCCACTGCCACTAATGTAGGCGTTAAATTTAGCTTAGAAAAATTCAATGAGAAGGGAGATTTGACCTATAAGTTAATAAGTGATTTTGTGCGTTGGGACACAACGAAGCAAATGTGGTCCATTCAAAATTACTACGAACGGGAAATAGATGGTCGAAATGAAACCATTAAAAGAGGCATACAAAAAGATACTTCTATTAATATGGCCGTGTCAGACTTTACTCGAAGAAGCACAGATGTAGAAATGTTGGACTATTTTCAGTTGGAAGAAGAGAGGGAAAAACTACTTTTTAAAGGTTCAAAGGATGTGATTAACCTAGACATTGAAAAACACAAACGAATTGCCTTTCCTTTTGCTACCATTATACTTACATTTATTGGAGTAGCAATTGCTAGTCGAAAAGTTAGAGGTGGAATTGGACTGCATTTGGGCTTAGGTCTCGCACTCAGCTTTACCTTTATTATGTTTATGAAAATAACCCAAACCTTTGCTACCAACGGTGGCTTAGATCCAATGATTGCTATGTGGATTCCGAACATAGTGTATGGTGTATTGGCGATAATACTAGTTCAAAAGGCCCCTAAATAGACCCTATGAAAAAAACTACAGGAATTGTCCTACTCCTTATTTTTACCCTATCAGGGTGTAAAGTAGGTAGATTTTTTATTTACAATTTTGCCGATATAACAGACTATCAAAAGTTTCCTAAACGAGAACTAGTCAAATCTGAAACACCTTTTCAATTTGAAAGATTGGCGGAACTAAAAAAGCCAAAAAGCTTTACCGTAAATGGAGCGCAAATAGACTTCGACGATTATTTAGAGGACAACAAAACAGTGTCATTTTTAATTATTAAAAACGATACCATTCACTACGAGAAATATTATAACAAATACGAGAAAAGTTCAATAACCACTTCATTTTCAATGGCAAAATCAATCACTTCAATGTTGGTGGGTTTCGCTTTTCAAGATGGATTAATTGGTTCTGAAAATGACTTGGTGACTCAATACATTCCAGAATTAAAAGAACAAGGATTCGACAACGTAACCTTAAAACATTTGTTGCAAATGACTTCTGGTTTAAAATTCAACGAGAGTTACATTAACCCTTTTGGACATGCTGCAACGTATTATTATGGCAGAAAATTAAGGAAAACCATAGCCAACGCTACTTTAGAAAACGAACCCGGTTTAGTGTTTAACTACACCAGCGGACAATCTCAAATTTTAGGCTTAGCGCTAGAACGCTCATTGAAAGGGAAGAAAGTAACTGAATACTTGCAAGAGAAAATTTGGACCCCACTTGGTATGGAATACGACGGAAGTTGGAGTTTAGACAGAAAGAAAAATGGCTTAGAAAAGACCTTTTGCTGCATTAATGCTAGAGCGTTAGATTTCGCAAAACTAGGCAGATTTTACTTGAATGAAGGAGAGTGGCAAGGGGAACAATTGTTAAATAAAGCGTGGATAGAAAAATCAACTAAAATAGAAACTATAGATGGTTCATCTGCCAAATACCAATATCAGTGGTGGTTAAAAGGAGATCAAGGCGAATACATGGCTCAAGGAATTTTAGGACAGTATATCTATATTCACCCCAAAAAAAAATTAATAATTATTAGAATGGGTAAAATTTACGGCAATACGAATTGGCCAACTATTTTTAATGCACTGTCGAAAGCATATTAGACTCTTTTGTAAGTGAGAGATCCATAATATTTGCTAATTAAAGGTCTATAAAATATACGAAAGCTTTAATTCTCTTCAAAAAAATATTGGATGGTTATTCCTTGTAAAGGTGACCTCAGAAAATAGAAAAAAAAAGTAGCTTAGATTCCATTTTTATGGGCAAGTATCTTATTTTTTAACTCCTGCTGTTTAGTTTTTTATTGAATTACTAGATAGCACCTTTCCAGGGAGATACTACATCCGGTTTAGTTAACTCATCAAATTCTGTTCTATTATTCTCTACTATACTTTTAGCTGCCATTATCCCTGCGTAGCTGGATTTATCTGCTCCAGTTCTATTGATTTGATACAAATTCTCAAAACCGGACAGTTGCTTGTAAAGGCTCTTTCTTGTCGAATCCATTTTATAGTCTTCCCAACTTTGAGCTGAATCTGCCTGTAAATTTCTAATTACTAACACATCAGCACAGTCATTTTTATCGAATAAATTTGATTTTTGACATTCAGAAATAGCAAGTTCTTTAATTTCCTGATCGCTTAACGTAATCAAGTGTTTTGAATGAGGAGTAAAGTACTCCAAGCATAAACAAGCCTTACCTTTAGGTATCATCGTTCCTCCAAACGCGGCATAATTTGTAATTCTAGAAACAAACACATTTGGACATGACACCCGAAGACTGTTGTGCACAAACTTCACGGGTTTTTTAAGAAAAAGATACACCATAATAACTCCTCTTTTAAAAGAGAGTTCCATTTTTGAGGGAGCAAAATCGATTCCCATTAATGGACTAACAAATTGCAGCGGCAAGCTAGAGACAAATTTGGATCCTGAGATTTTCACATCTTCATCAGATTTACTTACAGTAACATTGCTAATTTGGTTATTTTGATGAGAAATTGCTGTTACCTGACAACCAGTGTATATTTCACCACCCATCTGTTTAATTTCTTTCACAAGTTGCTCTATTATTTGGCCTGTCCCTTTGTTTGGATGAAAGCTCCCCCCCTTTTTAGGAATAGTCTTTAATGCATCCGATAGGAAGTCCGAGAGTGGCTTGCTATCCTTATTATTACTTGGAGCAGGTATCCTTGACCACTTCAACCCTCTGCTTCTTTCTGAATATTCTTGAGAGAAAATTTGAGTAAATTTTTTTCCTCGCCGAGCATAAATGGAGTTGGCCAACGAAGAAGTATTTAATCTCCTATAGCGAAGCTTTGAGATTAGCATGTCTACTGCTGAGCTTACTAAAAGTCCGAGCGGCATTCCTCGTGTAACGCCTTTATATTTCTTTTCTAATTCTATTACATTGCCTTTGTATAAAATGCCAGTTCTAATCTCAATGGACGAATAATCGTCCTTTAAAAGCTCTTTCCAAAAATGATGCACATCAGGAATACCATTGTCTAGGTTCTTATACCCATAGTCAACTGAAAAATCTTTGAATTTAACGGAGCGCATTAGCCCGCCAACTTCATTTTCTTTTTCAATAATTACAACTTTAACTCCCTTTTTTAGCAAACTGTGAGCACAGGACAAACCACCTGCACCAGCACCTAATATGATTACCTCAGCGTCCATTTCCAATGGTTTATTTAAAGTTTAGTTAAACACAACCTAATCTGAAATATAAGGGATTTATTTATAAAATTATGGGAGTATATTTTTTAATTCAGAAATCAAGTATACTGACCTTGTCTAATAAAGCTGAACTAACTCTAGGAAAGCTGCATTAGCCAATTAACTTTATAACAATTAAAATTACCTCAAAAAAATAGCCCTTACAGAAAATCGATAAGGGCTATTATATATTTGGAAAACGATTCTACATAAATCCTTTTGCTTTTGCTTCTTTTATACAAGCTGTTAGGCCGTTTTTCGTAATGTTTCTAATTGCCGAAGCTGAAACCTTCAACGTAACGTATGCGTTAGTGTCTGGGTTAAAAAACCTTCTAGTAAATAAATTCGGCTCAAACGTTCTTCTCGTTCTTCTTTTTGAGTGCGAAACGTTATTACCCGTTATTACTCTTTTCCCTGTTAGTTGACAAACCTTTGACATATCTTTTTCTCTAAAAAATTGAACTGCAAAATAAGTACTTTTCCTGCTCTTAAACAACATTAAATCAACAAAAATCCGTGTTTATTTTAGAACTTAGAAGACCTATCTTTACAGAAAAAATAAATGCGCCTAATTTTTACATTTTTACTGGTACTATTTGGAGGTTTAACCGTTGGTTTTGCGCAACAAAGCCTAAAAGGAAGACACATTGAACAAGTTGTTATTAAGACTGAAAAAAAGGATTTACAAATTAATTATTCAGTAAAAATTAATAAAGAAGACAAATCAATGCTCAAAATTCGCTTTTTTAATAAAACAAAGGCTAATATAAAAGTAGATTTAGTGCTTGGAATATACAGCAATGGTGTCTTGTTAGAAAAAGCCGACATCGTAGATTGTTTAAAAAAGTCTTTTTTAAACAACTTTTTTCGACCATATCACCTGGTTGAAACTACCATTTCAGAGACAAAAGGCTTAGAAATTGACATCCTAAATATCTTAACAGAAGTAACAGATGAATGCAGACCAAGTCTTAAATAACAGCTTAGGTACGTTAGTTTCTGTCGCTAGCTTAGGAGTTGCGGCACAATTAGCAATTAGCTTACCTGAAAGTGTATCTGTTGCCCCTATTACAGGCCAATCACTCGCTGTTTTACTAGTTGCTCACCTACTAAAAGAGAAATGGTCAAGTATCGCGGTGATTGTTTACCTCGCTATTGGCACGCTAGGAGCACCAATTTTTGCTGGGTTTAAAGGTGGCTGGGAAATTTTTACAGGCCCAAGCCTAGGTTATTTTTTAGGATTTATATTGGCCGCTTTTGTAGGTGGTTTTTTAGCGCGCAAGCAACAAGAACGTTTTGGCTTTTACCTTTTGCAAATGTTAATCGGAACACTTCTTATTTTACTTTGTGGTTGGATCGGTTTATTTCGATTTTTAGATGGGAAGGAAGCATTTGTAAAAGGAATCTTGCCCTTTTTACCAGGAGCCTTTATCAAAATAATCATAGGAGCACTGCTCTTATCGGTTGTTCGCCGTTTTAAAGGCTTTATGAAAACCGTGTAATTGGAATGAATAATTTTGAAAAAAAACCAATCGCATTTGAATAAGTCCAATCTCAACGTTTTATTTCTTCCAAAATGGTACCCAAGTAAATTTGATGAATTTGATGGTAATTTTATTGAAAACCACGCAATCTCACTCTCAAAAGTCTGCAACATAGGTGTGATTTTTGTACATTCTGATGAACAAGTTGACGGTGGTTTTACTGTTGAGATGTCAGAAAAACACGGTTTTCATGAATATCGTATTTTCTACCAAAGACCAAAATTTGGCTTTCGTCTTTTAAACCAAGCCATAGGTTTTCTGCGGTACAGAAAAGCACAACTTATTGGCTACAAAAAATACTTACAAGATGTTGGTAGACCAAATATTTGTCATGTGCATGTTAATGGTCGGTCTGCCCTATTGGCCAATTTTTTAAACACAACAGAAAAAATCCCTTTTCTAATTACTGAACACTGGTCGGGTTACACCAAAGAAAGTGGTGTTTTTAGAGGTTTTTTTAGAAAAAAATTCTATCAGTTTACTGCAACAAAATCCAGTGGGATTACTTGTGTTTCCAACTACTTAAAAGAGGCTGTTCATAGTCATGGAATAGAAAGCTCGTTTAGCATTGTGCCCAATGTTGTGAATACTGAATTGTTTCAACCGGTAGCTGAACGAAAAGAAGGTAAAATCAGAATTGCTCACATCTCCAACCTCAGTAAAACACCAAAGAATATTCATTTAATTGTTGAAGCCTTGCATCAAGTAGGGTTACAGCGAACAGATTTTGAAGTTGACTTTATAGGAACAGGTACAGATGAGGAGTACCTGCTTTCACAATTAGATAAAAGCAGTCTAGCAGAACGATATACTTTCCACGGAGAAGTAGAATTGCCGCAAGTCGCTTCTATTTTAGCCAAAGCAGACTTTATGTTACTGTATAGCCAATTCGAAACACAATCTGTTGTCATGTTAGAGTCTTTTGCTTGCGGAGTGCCCGTGCTAATGCCAAATGTGGGTGGAATTCCTGAACATGTAAACAAAGAACGAGGAATATTACTCCCACCTAATTCTGCAAAGGAATTAGAAAAGGGAATACTTGAAATGCTACATTGCTACCAAGATTTCGACAAGAGTAAATTGCGAAACTACGCGGTAGAGCATTTTAGTGAAGAACAAATTCGACAGCAATTTATAACGCTGTACAACCAAATTTTACAAAAATGATTGAGCGTAAAAAACTTCGGTTCGCCGTTTTGGTTGATTCAGCTATTCTAAAACAATGGCAAATAGATTCTATTGAGGATTTATTGAAATCTGACAAGAGTGAATGTCTGTGTTTCATTAAAAACACAAGTAAGGCAAGCCCGTCCAACTCGAAAACTTCCATTGGTTTTAGGTTGCTGTACAAAAGTATTGATCACAATGGCCCCTTAAGTATTGTGGACTGGACAAAGCAATTTAAAAGCATTCCTGTCCTTGAGTTTAACCCAGTTCAAAAAGGAATTTCTTCCTATTTAAACGAAGAGGATGTGACCCATTTTCGCGCATTAAATTTAGATTTTGTGCTCCGTTTTGGTTTTGGAATTTTAAAAGGCGAGGCATTAACCATTCCTACTTATGGTATCTGGTCGTTTCATCACGGCAATCCGGAATATTATCGTGGAGGCCCTGCAGGCTTGTGGGAAATTATACAAAAAGACAGGGTAACAGGCAGTATTCTGCAACAGCTAAATAAAAAACTGGATCAAGGCAACGTGCTTCGAAGAGGGTTTTTCCAAACTATAGACCACAGTTACAAAGCTAATTTGCACCATATTTTAGATGAGAGTTCGAAGTGGCCTAGTTTAGTTGTGACATCTATACTTGCTCATCCTGAGAAATTACTGGTAACGTCTCCCATTTCAAACAAAGGAAAACTGTACAAAATTCCTTCAAATTGGAAAACACTTCAATTGTTTTTTAGACTATTCGAAAACAAAATAGCTTTTCACTTAAACCGCCTTTTTAATGCAGAAAAATGGAATATAGGAACTGTTAATCAACCTATAGAAGACTTGGTTACTAATAATTTAAATAAGATTAACTGGCTAAACGAAGCACCTAAAAATCAATATTTTGCCGATCCATTTCCATGGAAGAGTGACCAAATTTTATTAGAGCTTTACAACTATAAAACAGAAAAGGGAGCGCTTAAAACGTTGGACAGAAAGTCGGGGAAACTTATAGATTTTAAAAACAGCGAAACACATTCTTCCTACCCTTTTACATTAGAATTTGCAGGAAAAAATTACATTTTACCTGAGAACTACCGCAACAAGTCACTTCTCTTATTTGAAGTGAAAGAGGACTTAACGATAGAGGCAAAATATGAATTAATTAAAGGAGAATGGATTGACCCAAGTCTAATTCAACACAACGGCCACTGGTGGTTATTTTGCACACACCAAAGTTCGCCGAAAGAGAATTTATATGTCTTTTATTCTGAAAACATTACTGGGCCTTATACCGCCCATTTAATGAACCCTGTGTTAACAGATATTCGTTCAGCTCGACCAGGAGGAACTCCATTTGTAGTGAATGGAAAAATAATTCGTCCGACTCAAAATTGCGCTACAACCTACGGTGGAAGCATTGTACTCAAAGAAATAGAGACGTTAAATACAACTGAATATTCCGAACGTTTTTTGAAGGAAATATTTCCTCCAAAAGGGCGCTATTCTAAAGGCCTGCATACCCTAAGTAAAGCAGGCGATAAAATATTAGTGGATGGCAAACGTTACCACTTCAATGTTTCTAATTTTATGCATCAGCTAAAAAGCAGTTTAAAAAAATAGTATTTTGATAGGCAACATTATAAATACTGTATCTACAAGAATAACCTTGGCTGTTTTATCCATTATTTTACTTCTACTTAACTCAAATGTGTTAGGAACAGAAGGCTTGGGCACAATAGGAATAATTGTTTTAGAAATTACCATTTACTTGCTCATTAGCAACGTTATCTGTGGCGGAAGTTTAATCTACTATTCATCTCGTAAAAAGGTAAACGAATTAATGATTGCTGCCTATCTCTGGATTTTACTTTCTGCCGGAGCCTATTATTTAATTATTAGCCTTGTGCCTGTGCTATCTTCAGATTATTTAAATTCAATTGTGCTGCTTGGTTTTCTCCAATCAATAATCACTGCAAACCTGAGCTTACTAGCAGGTCAACAGCGATTTAAAGTCTTTAATTTGGTGGCGCTAAGCCAAGCAATCATTCAAATTTCAAGCTTGTGTATTTGCTTCTTTCTGTTGGATGAGAGATCAATTGAGTCGTTTATTCAAAGCACTTTAATAGCCTACAGCTTTGCCGTGGTATTCAGCTTTATTCGATTGATTCCTACCATCGAAACAAGAATAAAGCTACCAACCTTAGCGCTATTTAAAGAACTGATACATTATGGGTTTTACTTGCAAATTGCAAATGTCACTCAATTAATGAACTACCGTCTAAACTACTTTTTACTGGATTACTTTTCAGGAAGAGCATCTGTTGGTCAATTTATGGCAGGAGTTCAACTGTCAGAGGGGTTATTGTTGCCAAGTAAAAGTATTGGGACCGTTCAATACGCTAAAATTTCAAGCCAAAAATCTAAAACAGAAGCGACAAGACTTACTGTCACCTTATTAAAAGTTACACTGCTGCTAACTATTCCAATTACTGTCCTTTTAATTTTACTTCCCGAAGTAGTTTATACCACCCTTTTAAGTTCTGATTTTAATCGAACACCCGAAGTAATTGCTGTAATGGGTATAGGAATAATTGCTCTGGCGGGAGAAATCATTTTGAGCCGCTATTTTTCAGGCACAGGACAGCAAAAAGTAAACGCAGTTAGCTCAACTGTTGGCCTAGCAGTAACCGTTATTGCGGGGTTTACACTTATTCCCATTTATGGCCTACTTGGTGCCGCTGCTTGTGCAAGCTTGTCTTACCTCAGCATATTCATCTTCTTACTGTTCAAAATTATTAGAGGCACTTCTCTAAAGCTATCTGATTTCATTTTAAAGAAACAAGATGTAGTCTATTTTAAAAGAGTGCTTCGAAAAGTTAGAAAATCCTAGCGTAAATCAGTTAACGATTCTACCCCAGCAGGTCGCTCCATTAAAAACCCTTCAGCATAATCTACTTGAATGTACCGCCCCATGTCTATCATTCTAGATTCAACGTATTCAAAGAAATTTTTCATTGTTAACGGCGATTCAGGCTCGTCTGAACCCGGAGTGTAGAATTGAGAAGAAAAGGCTTTAATGGATTCCATTTTTGTTTTCAAAAATGGAGTTATATCTACCACAAAATCAGGCTCAATAAAACGGTCTTGGATGTAGTTATAGATTGATTTTGGCCTCCAAGCGTCTTGAATCTCACCATTCATTTTCGTTTCAACCTTTCTTAAACCACTATAAAAACAGGCATCCGAGGTCAATTTCGAAGCTCTGCCATGATCAGGATGTCTGTCCTTGGGTGCATTGGATAAAATAATATCAGGTTGATACTTTCGAAGAATTTCAACTATTGGCAATATATGCTCTTGGTCATTTATAAAAAATCCATCCGCTAAACCTACATTTTCTCTGCAAGAAAGACCTAATATTTTAGCGGAATTTGCAGCTTCTATTAAGCGCAAAGGACCAGAACCTCTAGTTCCCAATTCACCGTGCGTTAAATCTAAAACACCCACTTTTTTACCAGCTGCTATTTCTTTTAAAATAGTTCCTGCACAGCTTAATTCAATGTCATCGGGATGAACACCAATCGCTAATATATCTAACTTCATTACTTTATAAAGTTCAAAATTGTTTCGCAAGCAGGAGATTCTTGAGGAGCAACCATCGCAACATATTTACCATTTTCGTCAATTAAGTATTTCTGAAAATTCCACGCTACGTCTGTATCCTCTACTCCATTTTTTGCCTTCTGAGTTAACCACTGATATACTTCATGCATGTCATTCCCTTTCACCGAAATTTTACCCATCATTGGGAAGCTTACACCGTAATTTGTGGAACAAAACGTTTCAATTTCTTCATTTGAACCCGGCTCTTGTCCTCCGAAATTATTTGCAGGAAACCCAATAATCACAAACTCATCACCACCGTATTCTTTGTACACCTCTTCTAAGGTTTCGTACTGAGGAGTTAATCCACATTTAGAAGCGGTATTTACGACCAAAAGCTTCTTTCCTTTAAATTGGCTTAATTCAATTTTCTCTCCCGTAATGGATTCTACTGTAAAATCGTGTAATGTCATTTTTTGTGCGTTTAAAGCGAGCGATACAATAAGTAAGGAACTGCTAATTATTAATTTAATAAAATTCATGTCGTAACATTTAACTGCACTACAAATGAACGAAAAAAAGAGTTTGGAAGAGGACTAAAGTGCAAGTAAAAACAGACAATGGGCGTAAGTTTAACAAATGAAAAAAGATATTTTGACAGCAGAGGACATTCAATTTATGGTGAATAATTTCTATGACAAAGTTCAAAAAGACGAATTACTTGGACCTATTTTTGAAAACGTTGTTAAAGGAAATTGGGAGCCACATTTACAAAAAATGTGTGGGTTTTGGGAAACCATTGTCCTGAACGTGCGCAAATATAGCGGCAGTCCTTTTCAAAAACACATCCCTCTTCCAATTGAAGAAAAACACTTCGAACGGTGGTTAACCTTATTTCACGCAACAATTGATGCTAATTTTGAAGGCGAAAAAGCTGATGAAATTAAAAACCGAAGCTCTCAAATGGGGATGATGTTCAAATATAAATTAAAACACATCAAAGAAAATTAAACCAATAAAATACGAGAGCGCTATTAGCGGATGTCTAAAGTCAACTTAAACCTCAATAACCTACCGTTTCCGGTATCAGCGATGTATAATACTTTATTATTATAGGCAACAGCAGTTGGTCCGTTAAATTTGCTTGCTCCAATCCCAGTACCTCCAAAAGAGGTTTTAATAAATTTAGTTTCTCCAGATGCGGCTGGTGGCTCAACACCTTCTAAACCATTTGCCGTAAACTGATAAAGAGAATCTTTCTCAGCATCTATTACAAAAATGTAGTTTGTCCCATCTCCAGTAAATTCAACATCAACAGGACGATCAAATTTGAACGGATCATTGATAAAACTACTCGCTAAAGTAGTGTCTGCACTAAAATTAGTTTTAGGGGTGTACGCTATTCCATCGACAGATTCTAACTTCTCTATGTATTGTACTTTTAAAACTCCATTAGGATCTACTGAAGTAAAAATAAAGTCTCCTCTGTTATCTACTCCAATTTGAGGTGGCTTTACTAAGCTTGTAATTCCAACTGGGTCTTTAAAAAAGTCAGGAAAAACGGCCCCTCTACTATCGGTAATTTCTAACGGAGTTATAAATTTGCCTGTATTGTCAAAAAACAAGATTGCATCATCTCTTGTAGGGGTTGTTCTTGGACCTGTTCGAGTAACGTAAAAAGAATTATCAGATAACACCGCAATGTTATTCAAACTAACATCTTGATCGCTAGAAATAGACGAAGACTTAAAGTAAAATGGATGCGTAATGGTATCGGTAAAAACTGCAAAACGCAAACCATATCCTAAAGATGTGGACAAGTCTAAACGATAAATACAGCTTCGTGTAATGTTATTTGAATCCGTAATGCTTCCAATAACCAACAAGTCTAATTGTCTGTCTTGGGCCATTGTTTTTGCTCCCTGAATAAATCTTCTTCCTACTTCTCTACCAGACTGATCTAACGCAATCACCTCTTGAGAACCGTTGTCTACCACATAAATTAACTCATCAAAACCTGCAATTACATCTGTGGGCGAAGCAAATTGATTTAGTATTGGTTGTACCGGCACGTAAGCAACCTCTCTAAAATTTTGCTGTGGCAGCTCTATAAACGACAAGTCCGTCTTATCTCCAAGATACCCTTCGCAACTCGATAGAGATATAATTAAAACCGCCAAACCAAAAAGTCTACTACTAACGTTCTTCATTACCTCGATCCATTTTATTTATTCCAAAAGAAACTCCTACTGTGTGCTGCACTCCTAAAAAGTCTGTCGGGTTTGCTGCATAATTAAAGTGTAGCGGATGCGCACCAACTCTATGTCGCAAACCAAACCCAAAAGTTGGTAAGCTTTGGCTTGCTACATTCAACATATAACCTGCCCTTACATAAAGTAATTTCATATACTCATACTCTAGCCCTACACGGTAATTTTCAGCATTATCTGAAGGGTGGTTTAGTTGAAGTGCAAGTAAAAGCGACTGCTTTTTACTTTTCCAAGGTACAATTGATGCACCCAAGCTAAATACCGTAGGAACTGAGTATTCATTCGCCGTTGGGCTTAAACTTCTATTAAAATCAACTGGTAAATCGTCTCCATCAATGGAAGAGCTTCCTCCAAAATTTTGAATCATTACAGCAAAATTCAAATCTTTATAATCTGTCTTGTATAAGAAACTTACATCTGCAGCTACGGTAGCATTCGTGTACGTATCAATCTGCTCGTAAATAAACTTCATGGTAATTCCTGCAGAAAACATATCACTCAGTTGCTGCGCATATGTGCCCCCTAGCGCCATGTTGGTGACGTAAAATTTTTCTCCTGTTCCTTCGGGTTGAAATTCCGTTCGCTTTTCCATCGCTCCGGAGTTTAACATGTTTAGTGAAAACCCAAATGTAGCGTAGTTATTTTTTCTAGGTATTGAAACCGTTAAATACGAATGCTGAATTCCTGCGCCAACAGTTAAGTTGCTTAAGCCCGCATGAAATGTTTTTAAATCCGCAGTGGCTGCAGGGTTGGTCATGGATGAAAATGCATCAGCATCCAACGCAACACTTGCTCCTGACATTCCGGAAGAGCGAGCATTTAAGTCGTTCTTTAAGAATGCAAGCGTAGATAATCCAGCACGTTGAGCGCCAAAATTTGGAATTAACTGCGCCGTGGCACTTGATGCAACAAGTACAAGACAAACGATAGTCGTTAGTATATTCTTCATATCTCTCATCTTAAAACTTAAATGAAACGCCATATAAAATTTGTCTCGGTGCTCGGTATCTTGAAGGATCATCTGGTGGTGTTCCATTTTCTTCAGGTCCTATAAACCTAGGATCTCTCCATTCGTTGGGAACGTTATCTCCTTCCTCATATGCTCTTCCCGTAACGGGGTTAATAATTTGAGCATTTTTCATGTTCAATAAATTTCGAACCTCTACACTTAACACTAAACCTGTTTTCTTTGCTTTGGAAAGCCAAATGTTCTTGCTAATCTTTAAATCTGAATTGAACCAAGCGGTTGCCTGTCCTTGCAAAAACTGATCATCTAAGGTTATGTATTGCGGTCGGCCAATGGTATTTACACCCTCTTGTCTTAATGGCGTATACCTGAACCCTGAAACGTAATTAAACGACGCAAAAATCCTTAATCCGGGGATTGCTTTTCCTCTAATTTTAAACGTAGAATCTGAACTAAAAACAACTCCAAGGGTAATATCCCATGGCCGATCAAATGCTAAATACTGTTCTGATGATAAGGCAATCGCTCCTGTTTGTTCAATTTGAAGGCCAGACTCACGAGCGGAATTAGATTTTCCTCTTGCTACTTGATACGTCACGTTCAAAAACGTTCTAAAGTATTTTGCATATCGCACAGAAAGGCCGCCTTCTAAACCAAAGATTCTCGCATAATCTTGGTTGATATACATTCTTTTGGTAACCGGTCTTCCTGTTTGGTCTTTTACAATTACTCTTCGTTGTACTATATAATCGAATCTATTGTTATTAAACGCAGCGAAGGTTAATCCAATATCTTTTGAAAGTTGAGCTTTATACCCCACTTCGTAAGAGATATTTACTTCAGGATTAATGTCAGGGTTACCTAGATTAGATAAAAACGAACGATCCTGAAATTCTTCATCTAAACCAGCGTAAACGAATCGTGGATGTGGCAGTCTCATTTGATGACTGTAATTAAAGTACAGCACGTTATTCTCGGTAACCGGGAATGAAACATTTATTCTTGGCAGGATTCTAGCCTTTACTCTTCTTCCAAAAATACCTGTTGTTTTGTCCATGTAATCTTCTCTCACTTGGTCCAATACAGGAGAGTTTGGATCAGCAACAGCATCATCAGCAAATTTACCCGGAGACCAGTAGTTCAACCTTGCTCCTAATGTTGCTATAATACCGCGGTAACGAATTTCATCACTGATAAAGATACCACCGTTGTAAGGGTTTACTTTCCAAATGTCATTTGATGAACCTACACTCGTTGAAGGAGAAGTGGTAGAATCGTTAATTTGAATAGGAGCTCCAATCCATGGACTAGTAACATCTACCCATTGATACTCGGTGCTTTTGTGTTCAATTCCTAAACTTAGCTTATTCTTCTGATTCGTGGAGTATCGCGTGAATTTTGTTTTTAACGTATATTCTCTCGCATAGTGATCGTGCCATACAGGGCTTATTCCGCCATTGTTCACCAACCCCGGTCCAGGCAAAACAAACTGCACATCGTCTCCGGGATTAAAAATAGTTATTGGATCAGTAACGATAGAACGCTCATCATAAATTTGATCAATTGTAGCTTCTCTGAAAGGTCTGCCATTTGCATCGGCTCTTAAATTTGTAAATAACCTACCTGCAGAAACGTTGAACCACCAATTATCGTTTATAATTTTCTTAAAATTTAAGGCTGTTAAATTTGAATGGTGTGTATACGTTGTTGCATTGTCCAAATTCAAACTACGATCGAACTGATAACCCGGCTGTAAAATAGCATCGAAACCTACAATTTGAAGTGTTCTTGTGTTTTGATTGATACTTAAACTATGCTGATTGGTTACCGTAAGTTTCGTTCCTCTACCTAAATCGTAAGAAAGCTTTATTGTGTTTGTGAAATTATTATCTTGTCTTGGTGCCCAGTATGCGTTGTTGTCGGGAAATAAAGAGCTTCTGAGTTGATTTGCCTCTTCTCCGAAATAAGTATCTGTTAGTCTTGTTGTAAAGTTGGTAAAGAATTTTAATCTCTTATTTGTTTTTGGAACCGGACCACCTACAGAAACCTCAACAATATCTGTATTCCATGCAGTTCCCTGCATTTTATTGAAGCCAAAATTATCTCGCTGCCAGCTGCCAGCAAATTCCATTTGGTCTCCACCTTCCTTAATCGTGGTATTAATTAATCCTGAAGATCCGTCGCCAAATTCGGCTCCAACCCCACCGGTAACAATATCGACACTCCCTACAGAACTGGAAGCTACATTTACTCCAAAACCAGTTCCCGCCAATGGATCCTGAGCAGAAATACCATCAACTATATATTGTGTTTCATATACTCTTGCTCCTCTAATTTGCAACCCATCTGCAGTTTTAGATACTCCTGCCTGCATGGCTGCAACCTCTTGAACATCTCTAACGTTCATATCGGCAATATCCTTGCTACTTATCGTGACTGAAGAATTTGCTTCTTCTAGATTTACTAAACTTTTATCACCTACAATTTCTACCTCATCAATTGCATTTGTTTTAACAGTCAAGATGACATCAATTTTAACAGTTTCACCTTCTTTTACAGAGATGCCATTGTAAATCTTATCAGCATAACCAATGTAGGTGAACTTAATGGAATAATCTCCTTGCTTGATTCCGTCCAAGGTATACTTGCCATTAAAATCAGAACTAGAAGCTTTGTAGGTTCCAACAATTACTACGTTTGCTCCAATCAGTGTCTCCCCTGTTTCAGAATCAGTAATTACTCCACTAATTGCTCCCCCGACCTCTTGGGCCTGAGCAGAGAATCCAACAAATAAAACCAATAAGAAGTGTACTATTTTTTTCATCAATTAAATTCTACATTTAAAATATGGTTAAAAAGCGTATTCAATTTGACTGGATCACCTCTTAACTCAAATAATTGAACGTTGAAAAAGACCTGATTTAACTTGCCATTTAACCTTCTACCGGATGCTACAATTTTCGTGTCTGTCCACTCATTTGTATTTGCCCCGTCTGATAATTGCGCTTCATAAATAATCTCGGTATCAGTGGAATCGATATTAAAAGCACCTAACCCTGTAATGGCAAAAAACTGAGTTGTTAAATCAGGAAAATTTAGAGAATCTCGGACATGTAAAGAATCAGGAAAATTCGGATCTAATACTGCTGTAACCAATGCTGAATCACCTCGGGCAGCTCCCCAAAGTCTGGCAGATCCAAAGTTTTTTGTTGAAACAGATTCTATCGGCAATACTCCTGTAAATGCATCAATGTTGGTATTGTGATTAAAGGAAGTAGAAATAAAGTATTTCCCTCCCTGATTTGCAAAGTCTAACAAGGAAGCAGCTGCAAATTCTAATATAAAGCTCTTTTGATTGGTATATGAATTGTCAAACAATGACTCATCGCTGTACAAAAATAATTTCGAAAACTGACGCAATTGCAGCCTAAATGTAATGTTCCAAATTTTAGGTTGATTTGCTCCACTATTAACTGCCAAATCAATGAAATCGTAGTTTAAATTGACTCCGTTTTGTAAGATGTCTCGGTAAGCATCATTTGCATCAGGTACCCCACCGATTACTAAAAAGTTATTTGACTTCCCTTTCATGAAGAAAGTTGACGAAGTGTCTACTATACTTTCTGCTCCAGCTTGGTCAACTGATTTTATAAACAATCGGTTTGTATCGTTCATATTTAATCCACTTATCCTTTTGCTTTGTGGATTGCTTTCAGTGCCGTAATAAATGAGTGCATCCACAGTGCCACTAACAGTAGGGTCTATTGGAACAATAGAAATAATATTTTTTGTGCGGTTTAAAGGATACCATTCCAAACCATTTATACTTAATAAAACTTCTGTAATTGTTTCATCACCATCAATGTCAGAAGCTTTCCATTCAGTTGTTGCTACTAAATAGGCAGTATCAGGAATCGTTAAACTTTCGCTAAATAAAGCGGTTGGAGGTGTATTTCGAATGGGAATATTCAATCGATCCGGAGTTGGATCTACTAGATCTTCGTTGTCTATGGCTCTTACGAAAAGTTCAATATCCGTTGTGTCTGAGCCCGGAGTTAAGCTAAATTTAAAGGTAGAATCTTGGATTGTGGTAAAACTCCATTGCATACCATCCCTAGAAAGTTCAAAACCCTTAATGTATCCGTCAGGATCTTTTCCCGACCATGATAGCGTCACAATACTGTTTAATCTATTCTCTCCGCTAAGGTTTATTGCCTCCAGCGAAAATTGGGTATCAGGTGCTTCATTAACTAAATTATCGCCTTTCTCGCAAGCAACAAAGCCAATTAATAGGGCTAAAAATAAGTAGTGTAAGTTTTTTTTCATACTAAAAAATAAACGAGTCCCAACTCACTTGTAAATTGGGACTCGTTTGAATCGATTATTTTAATATCAATTTAGAACCATGAATTGTTTCAGTACCGTTAGCAATTCTAACTAAGTACATTCCTCTTTTCAATTGCTCTACATTTAATGTGCTCAACGCAGAATTTAACTGAGTTTCTAAAACCACCCTTCCTGTTAAATCAACAATCTGAACATTCAATGCATTGAAAGCATACGCTTCGTCAATTTGAACATTAATTTGGCTTTGAGCAGGATTTGGAAAAAGTGAAGTTTCAACTTCATTTGAAGTTAATGACTTAATTCCAACCAATACGTTTACAAAATCAGCGTTATTTCTTGGCGTTAACTTAAAGTTGCCGAAAGCATAGAATAAAACTCCTTCTAAAGCATCAAAACTAAAGCTATTGGTCAATTGAATTGGCGTTACATTTAATCCAGCACCATATTGAGCAGTATCAGAACTATATGAAACATCAATAGAACCTTGTGCTTGACCTAATGTTTGTCTTGCAGTCAACACTCTTGCACCAACAGTAGCAGCAGAACCTGAAGCAACTTCAAAATCACCAAAACCTAAGTTAGGGTTAGTTACGTTCACAACGCCACCCATCATAGGATTCTCATACCTCAACAACATACTTTCGTACTTCTCTAAATCTGCTGAACCACTTGTTCCAAATAAGATAGGATCTGAAGGATCAACAACTATAGGAGTAATTATTCCTGTCGTACCTGTTGAAGTTACGTTGATTGCATTTAATCTAGTGAAGCCAAAAGCTTCTTCCACAACACCTTCAACTGTAATAATATCTCCTCTATTTAATCCGAAAACTAAAGTAGGCCCGCCGTTTACGAAGATACCAGCATTTTCTGTTGCAGTCTCATCTTGAATGTACAAATACCCTAAATCACCTGTTTGAAACGAAGCTGTGACCACACCATTAACTGTAACTGTATCGTTTTCTAATGGGGAAGCATCGCTTGAAGCGCTTGGGTTAAATTGAATGTCCATAATTGTTGCACCATTTGGTCTAACAGTATAGAAGTAAGTATTCAAAGGACCTGTAGCAGAATTAGAAGGACTGCTTGTAACATTCGCACTATCATCTACAGCAACTAAAAAGTAACGCATCACTGAATCTAGTGGAGTTGCAGGAATAGTAGCTGTATAGATACTACCTGAAGCATTTGCCATCGCAACAGACTGAAATAAGTTAGCTGGTGCAGTTTGATCTGCAGTATAAAATAAAGTTGCAGAAGTAACAGTACCATCAAAATCAATTATGTCTGCGGTAACAGTCACTGCTTGTGTAGCATTTGGAATCAAAACGCTTCTTGTTACATTTGAAATGATTGCTGGTGATGCTGCTTGATCAAAGTCGTTTGAATCTAACGGGTTAATTTCATAACCACCTGCAAATCCACTTGAATTTGGATAACACGGTCCGTTTTCGTCTTGTACAATTACACCTCTGATATAATTGTAAACTGTTCCAACTGATGGCGGCACAAAGCTACCTGCAGCTGCAGGAGAGTTAGGATTCACGGTAGATACACCTGACATTCTCATGCCAAGATAACGATCTGCTACTAAAATTCTGTTTCCTGCTGCATCCTCAACAGTAATCTCAGTTCTATTTCCACCACTAAAGGTTGAAACACCAGTTACCGTTACATTTTGAATTTCAACGTAAGCTCCTTCCCACTGCTCACCAGTAGCTAGTTGGTTTACTCTTTGATTGTCTTGCAAATCTGAAACTTGTACAACTATAGAGGTTGGAGCGGCTGTGACACCTACAACAGTTACTGATGTTGAATTTAACGGTTGCAATTGAATGCCACCAGCAAATTCACTCACGATACATGTTATTTCAATAATATCTCCTGCTAATGCATTCACAATATTTGCATTTGGGTTACTTGTTCCTGCATCAACTCCCATTATATTAATAGAATTAAAAGGACCCTGAGCTCCGCTGTTAGAAGTGTCTGCAACGTGAATAAAAGGTCTGCTTCCTCCGGTTACAGAACTAGATGATACTTCACTTAAATTCCCGTCTGTTATAACAACTCCTCTTGTTACAATTGTATCTCCTAAATATGCAGAAGAGTCATTACAGGCTTGCAAATTTGCTTGACTTACAAAACTAATTTGATTAACGTCAACATAGGTATATTGAGCAATGGCTGCGCCTGCTACAAAGATTCCTACGATAGAAAGTAAAAGTTTTTTCATAATGATTGTTTTAATTTAATTAGTGTTTAATTTTTAATCTTTAGTTTTTACTTCTAAGTTATTAGCTATTTAACTTTTCAAAATTCTATTTTATAATTGCAAATTTTCCTTTTTTTACCTCACCCGTTTCCATGTCCTCTACCGCAAACAAGTATACTCCTCTGCTTATAATTTGGGTAAAGTTTGACAGTAAATCCCAAGCATGCTCTCCTCCTGAAAATTTGTTTTTGTCTGTATCGTCTGAACCAAATGTTTGGAACCAACGAATATCGTCTCCCTTATAATTTTGATCGTGAAAAATTTCGTCGATTAAATCTCCAGCTGGTGTAAAAATTCGAATCATGCACTTTTGGGGCAAATTTGCAAAAACAATTTTTCTACTTTGCTCCTGAAAATTACTCTGACCTTCCCAAGACGCACCAAAGTAATATGGATTTGGATAAGCGTAAGGCTCATTCTCTTCCATGTCTTTGTTCTCTTTTTTTCCAGGAAAAACTCTAAAATTATTGGCGAGTAGAGATGATTCTAACGACTGTAAATTTTGTTCTTTGTCTCCGGTATCAAATGCAGAAAGACCAACAGCATACTGCCAACCATTCAATAAGTTATTAATTTCATATTTGTAGTAATACCGAGTGGTGTCACCCTCAAAAATAATCGGCTGGTCTAAACGAACACCATCTAATCCAATCTCATTTGAAATTTGATTTCCTACCACGTCGTATTCAGAAAGCGGTTTTAAATCTCTCAATAAGTTTGGAACACCTGAAACATCAAACCCAAGTTTAGTGAGGTAAACTCGGTAACCTTCAAAATCCATTGTCTGAGAAATAGGATCAATTGAGAATTCGGCGTTATCGGACCAATACATAGTTACCTTGTTATTTTCTGCTATAATTTTTGTTTTGGGAATATCCGGTGGTGAAGGCAATATAAATCGAGTAATCTCCCCGTTCCCATCTGAATCTTCCCCAGCATCTAGCCTGCCGTTAAAATTTAAATCTTCGCCATTAAATGCCGTTTGAGCTCGTTGTGCATTCGCTCTGAATTGTGCTTGCTGACCTCTAGTATTATTTGTGTAGGGATTTCCATCGTCTAGCTTTGGGGCGAGAACGAAAGCAAATGAAATTTTTACAGTATCGCCTTTTCTAAAGTCTCTAAAAGGACCCACAGAAACTAAATCAGAGCGGTTTCCCGGCGTATTCAACTGCTGTTGAAAGGTTCCTCCTGCTCCACAAGCACTGTCCAAATCCCAACATGATTCATCATCCAATCCTCTTGTTAACTTGTCGTAGCGTTGTGCTTCTCCTGCAGGTGCTTGAAAGACGCCTGTACCGGGGTTGTTAAAGATCCAAGCGTTGTAATTATCATTAAACGAGCTATCCACAAACGGATGATGAAATCCAAACTTATCTGAAGAACCTAGAAATTTTTGACCGATGTACGAATTCGTAAAACCAACATCTCCACTGTGATCATAACAAAATCCCATTTGAAGACTATCAATGTATCCATTTCCACCTTTGTCATAAAAAGCTGCACCACCCGAACCTGCAGGTGTAATGTTTAGGTTTCTCACCACTGTATTGGCCCAAAGGCCTATGTGCAAGCTATCGATTAAATTTTCACCACCGTTTGCGTCTCCTCGATTGACAATTTCCATGTCAACAAAAACTACAAAATCACTAAAAGCAAAGTTAAAGTTGTACGTTCTCAATTCAACATCAACAAACATAGGCGTGTGATTCTGAATTTGAATGTTGGTATTGGGCACGATTACAAATCGGTCTGAAAAGTTCGCTACGTAATCTTGATGAGAAACTGCATTAGGAGTATAAAATGGGCTGTCTTTAAAACTAGACCGCTCTGTTAAATTTGAATTAGGCTCAGCACTAAACTCGAAACCTGAACCACCAGTAATGTATCCTTGAGTTGCATCTACTGCGGCGGTAGTAACTAATTCCTGCCCATTTCTAACTCCTCCAATCCAAATTCCTGATTCAAATAGGTGCTCTACTCCTGACCCTGCAGGAAATTCGCAGGAGGTGGTCGCAGAACCGTCTCGATACCCTCTGAATGCGTTTCCGAAAGTACCCACATTTGTTATTGCAACTTTTACGTTGGAAACAGTTGTGTTCTTTTCTTGGAAAGATTGCGCATTCACAGCAAGTGACAGCGTTAAAAGTGCTATTGTAAGTTTAATCCTCATTGGGCAACAATCGTTCAAAATTCATTAAGAATACTTGAGCAGTCTGCCGTTTATCAATTTCAAATAAATTTGAAATAGGTGCCTAGACTTTACCTCGCAAAATTGTAAAAGATGCGCTTACTATCAAGATTTGAAATGTTAAATTTTTATTAACTTTTCGACTTTTTGTTGATAACTTAAAGAAATTAATCGAATCAAGTACGCTCCTGCAGTGAGTTCAGAAATATCAAACCTAACATATCTACTTGAATTTAAATTATTTTCAAACAATATCTTGCCTGTTAAATCTAAAATTTGAATGGTTTTAATTTCTTGTTTCTGATTCGACAAATCAATTAATAAATCTCCAGTATTTGGGTTTTGAAATTTCAACTTCTTAAGTTGATTCGTTTCTTCAATTGAAAGCGCTCCTATTGGCAAATTAATTTCTAGGTCCATAATAACTGGCAAATGATCACTCATGTCGTACAATGCCTGCGAAACCAATGATGGAACGGTAGTGTTGGCGGGTGAAATAATGGTACCATTCCAACGATTGCCGTCTTGCCCAAGTGATTTATAGGTATTCGGAATGTACCTTATTTTGTCGGTGTTGTTGATGATTTCATCGGAGGCCAGTATAAAATCAAACCGGTCATCCATGCCGCCGCTTGCAAAGCAACCTCCGGAGCTATGCGTACTTTGAGTGTGTGTTAATGCACGGGCAGAAGAATTACTCCATCTTCCAGAAACGCTAACAGGGTCGTAAAAACGAAGTGTTGGGTCCACATAGTTTACTAGGTTTTGGTAACCGGCCTCAGTGCTTGTGTACATGTTAAAATCGCCTGCAAAAAGGTAGTTCCCAGTTGCATTCATGCTGTCTAAACTTGCCATTACGGACTCTGTTGTTCTTGCTCGTTGGGCAACATTGGCAGAACCAGACGAAGCCTTAAAGTGACCAACTAGTATATGAATTCTTGTTGTATCTTGATGAATGGCAAGGTTACTATCGTTATACCGCAATGTGTAATGATCTATCATTCTAGCAAAATTGGTATTGTTCAACTCCTTGTCGTAGAACGTTTGAGATTCTAACGTGAATTTATCTGTGTTGTAATACAGCATGTTAACAATGCTTTGTTGTCCAATTCCACTGGAATTCGCTAAGGTGTAATTGGTTCTTCCGTTTTGGTTAATGGCATTTTGTAGCAAACGAAAAGCACTAACACTATTGCCTCCGTCCATTTCCTGCACTACAAAGATATCAGGCAAGGTGTAATCGAAAATATCTTCCATTGCATTGTCCTTGGTCGTTGTGTTGTTATTTCCTGTCGGACTGCAAATAACAGTTCCGTTGGACAGTACAAAGTTGTGACGATAATACAGTAAATTATAAGTCATTACGGTTACTGTATCTTTTTGCTGAGCTTCAGCAAAAAGCGGTGATAAAAGTAAAAAGACAACTAGGGTAGTTTTTTGAAAAGAAGACATAGCTTGTAAAAATTGATTTACGGACATTTGTGCAAAGTTAAGGCTAAAACTTTTCCTTGCATAAATTATGGTAAAACAGTTCGACTTAAAAGTAGCAATAGAATATGAGGCTAATTTATCTGACCCCATTCAGTTGGCTTCAAAAAGCTTAAAGATTAAAGATCTAAGCAGAATTACTTCTTGTAAACTAATTAAGCGGTCGTTAGATGCAAGAAAACCTGAAATTAAGGTAAACTTAATGTATGAGGCCTTTGTAGACGAAGAAACAACTAAAGAGCCGATACCATTTGACTTGCAAGATGTTTCAAAATTAAAACCAATTCACATTATTGGTGCAGGGCCTGCGGGTTTATTTGCTGCCTTAGAGGCAATACACCAAGGCTTAAAGCCCATTGTTTTTGAACGGGGAAAAGACGTAAGAGCAAGAAGAAGAGATTTAGCAGCCTTGAATAAAGAGCAAGTTGTTAATCCAGAATCGAACTATTGTTTTGGGGAAGGTGGCGCAGGAACATATTCTGATGGAAAGCTGTACACCAGATCAAAAAAACGAGGCGACGTTAAACGAATTTTAGCGGGACTAGTTCAATTTGGTGCCGATGAAAACATTAGGATTGAAGCACATCCGCACATTGGAACGAATAAACTGCCGCAAATAATTGTAGAAATGCGAGAAGCCATAGTAAAATGTGGTGGAGAAGTAAATTTTGACAAAAAGCTAACCGATATTTTCTTTGAGAACGATGCCATTCAGGCCATTGAAATAAATGGCAAGGAGAAGATTGAGGTTGAAAATATAATTCTGGCAACCGGACATTCTGCTCGAGATATATTTGAACTGCTGAACACTCGAAAAATTGAAATAAAGGCAAAACCTTTTGCTATGGGCGTTCGGGTAGAACATCCTCAAGAATTAATTAATCACATCCAGTATCACCAAAATTATGACAATGAGCTGCTGCCTCCTGCTGCCTACAAAATTGTAAAGCAAGTAAGTGGCAAAGGCGTTTATTCTTTTTGCATGTGCCCCGGCGGAATTATTGCTCCTTGCGCCACAGCACCCAATGAAATTGTAACCAACGGCTGGTCTCCATCTAAACGAAATAATCCCTACGCCAACTCCGGAATTGTGGTAACTATTGATGAAGAAGATTGGTCGGCCTTTGCAAAATATGGCGAATTAGCAGCGCTCAAGTTTCAAGAAGATGTGGAGCAACGAATGTTTCAATCTATTCCGAAAAATGCAGGCCAACAAGCACCTGCTCAACGATTGGTTGACTTTGTGAACAACAGAGCCTCTACAGACTTGCCAAAGTGTTCTTACCTGCCTGGCATTGTTCCAACTCGGTTAGATCAAGTATTGCCTTCCTTCGTCGCGAAACGTTTACAGAAAGCCTTCGATTTGTTCGGAAAATCAATGAGGGGCTACTTAACCAACGAAGCAGTAATTGTGGGCGTTGAAAGCAGAACTTCTTCTCCGGTTTCTATTCCTAGAGACCGAGAAACAATGCAACATACTCAGTTAAAAAATTTATATCCTGTAGGCGAAGGTGCCGGATATGCGGGCGGAATTGTTTCAGCTGCCATTGACGGCATGAAAGCGGTAGAAAAAATAGCAAGAAAAAGCGTTTTGTAAACGATTTTTATTTTATTTGACTCACGTTGAGTAACTAGGGCATTTGTTTGTTACTTTAGATTGACAATTTAAAATTGGGATAAAAGGCCCTAGTGTGTTTTATTCTAGTGTTATGGGCAAGTCAAAAAATGATTAAAAATTGGAAAATTAATAGTAAAGCTCGATGGCAATTTGTTACAATTTATTTTCTCGTTGTAGCCTTTGGATTTCTAATTTTTGCTATCTAGAGTAACGAGACAATCAGGTGGAAATTTTGAGAAAAATTTGTTTGGTTCAATATTATTCTTATTTCCGATTTCCATTGTTTTATTTACCGCAATACCATTTTGGATTCTAAGAAAAAAAACACCCAATGAAATTGTAATTGACAAGCAACAGAAAAAAATTGAGATAAGATTTAACAAAAAAATAAGTCAAACAAACAGTCTTTCTGACTTAGGATTTTCATTTATTGATGATCGTTTTTATTCCGTGCTTATTATTTACAAAAAGTATCAAGCAAAACGTGGACATTTTGTTTTTAAGAAATCTGTTAGTGTAGTCGGCTTGCCAGTTTCACTCTCATGGACAAAAAACAAGTTATTATCAATAAAAGACACCTTGATTGAATTAGATGTTGAAGAAACTAAGTCAAAAAAGGGTGGTGGATTCTTTGGATATATAACAGAATAGTGAATTTTATCTATCTTTTGAATTAATAAATCAATTTGCCTGTTGGTTCGACTTATACCAAAGCTAATATTCTAATTCTACAAACTTGCATCTACTCCACTTTGCCTTATCGGTTAGACTGACTACAAGACTCAAAATTGAAGGACTGAGAACAAGGTTGAAAAATAAAAAAAGCCCATAACAATAAATATAATTATTATTGAGTCAGTAGGTTGCGAAATTTATATACTCCTTGAAACACTGTAAAATTCGCAAGCGAATTTTGTGAGAAAGAAAGTGCACAAAATCGCTTTACGATTTTTACTACTTAATTTTTAGCAAATTGTATCTTTACTAAACTCACTACGCACAATATTTGGGCGCTGGAATTCATTAAAAAAACTATTTTAAGCTTCTTTCTGTAGAAAAAATCAACACCATAAAAAATAACCGGCAATAACAGCTATAAAATATTGTTTTAGAGTCGTGGTCAAATCATTTCTGTTTGTTTCTCTTGAAGAATTCTTGTTGAATAATTATAGACAAGATAAAAAAATGTACTTCAATTTAATGCAATTGACTTCATTGATAAATCTGAAGATCTCCTACATTCTGATTTGTTGGTTACCAACAAAGGATACAAAAATAGTGGATAAGCATTTGTGCCTGTAGCCTATCATTTATTAACTACCCCTAATTATAGAAATACAGCTTACTTAAAATTAGAATATTATAAACTTAGAATTCCTTTTGACAACTACCATGGTTATGTTGAACTTACTAATTTATACAATTCAGATATTGATACAATTAAGTTTGATAAATACCGACTTTATAGCAACTGCAACTTTGATACAATTAAAACGTGCACCACCTACTTTGAAAATAAAACACTTTTACTGGACAAAAAAGATTGAATTGTAGAACAAAAATAGAACCCTTGAATTACATAAAAAAACCACCTGAGGTGTTAGAGTTAACTATTAATGGTTAAAAGTATTAAGTAGAAGTTAACTTCAAATCAGAATAGAATGATTTATTGATTACAAGAGATGGAAGAACCGATGCAATGCCTAAAAATAGAAAGGGGAAGTTTCAGACTGTAGAAACTCATTCAGTTGGATTAAATACTTTAACAGTAATATTAAGAGGGTAAAACAAAGCCTAACAACTTTCTCATTCTGAATTGTAATCCGTCTAAACTGAAACTAATTACCAAAACTCCTGTAAAAACAAGAATTTCTGCTTTATTTCTTCTAAAACAGGCAGCATAGCTTGGGTACGAAATATGAGAAAATGACTAACAGAAAGAATTCTTGCTGTTGGATGGCTTATTTATTAAGATATTAGCTGACAACTTGGTATGAAAACACCTCGTAAACAAGTTAAAGTGTTAGCTTTAATTAGAGATCAATCAAAAACAAATGAATCAACAGATAATTGAGAATTTATATGAATTTTGGAGTTATATCGGAATAAAAACTGGTAGGTTAACTGAGACTAAAGGATACAAGTCCGTTTCAATGGCAAATTCAGATTGGCCAAATAGAATATTTTCTATTTCAAACAAACAGGCCCTTCTTGCAGAAGCTATTGCCCTTAGCCAAGCCGAATTATTGCCCAATGGTATAACCATGACTAAATCTAATTATCTAGAAAACAATTCGGATGTTCAACTTCTGTTTAGACAAAGGAACATGGCGTTAGATCTTCAAAAAATAGATGATAATTTTAACCGTTGTGAAAACATTTTTCAGGTTAAATCCAAAGAGGATGCACTGCTTTTTGCAAAGATAGCTTCAGAAGCATTTGGGTACCGTGTGGAAGGAAACACTGCCAATCTAGTAAATCAGGACCCCCTCAAGATTAAAATATTTAATTACATTGAAAACGATGAATGCCTCGGCTGTGGAATCGTTTATTTCGACTCTTTTAATACTGCTGGATTGCATATGATTGGCACTCTACCAAAAGGAAGAGGGAGAGGGATTGGAAAGAAAATGACTGAAAAACTTTTGGCGGAAGCTATTGAAAATGGAAGTAAATATTGCGTGCTACATGCTTCACTTATGGGCGAATCTATCTATAAAAAACTAGGGTTTATATGGTATGGCGAACTAGAAACATATAGCATTTTAAAACCTAAAGCGACCAGTTCATAAAAGGCATTAAAACACCCTTGTACTTATCATTGCATTTTATAAATAACAATTGCACTTTGAAATTGAGATCAGTAGCAAAATATCTATCCGGTTTCTTCTTACCATTAGCTCAAAATTTGCAAAAAAAATTGATGCTCTTCATCTAATTTCAGGAAAGGCAGACCTACAAGCACCTGCTCAGAGATTGGTTTATTTTGCAATCAGCACAACCTATACGTAATTAATAAAGAGGTGTTTAAGAACCTATCAAACACTGCCTTCCTTCGACGGGAAACATTTACGGAAAACCTTCGAATTGTTCGAAAAGTATATAAAATGCTCTGTAACTAAAGAGGCAGTAATTTTGGGCGCTAAAGGCAGAACCTCTATTCTAGTTTTTATTCCTGTCGACCAAGGAACAATGGAGTATACTCTGCTAAAAATTTATACTCTGTTAGCAAAGGTGTCGGCTATGCTTGCGGAATCGTTTTGGTTGGCATTTAGAGCGTGGAAGCGGTAGAGAAGATTAATTAATCAATAAATTATCATCTTTATACCCCACTTTAATGCCAATTGTTATTTAAATACAAATCAAGCATTAATTATATACACTTGTATTTATTAAATATGTTAGCTACATATTTAGAGAAATAAAAATTGCTTTTACGTAAACGATTAGCTTTTCTTGCGATTCTTCTAACTTTTTTATTTTAATGCTAAAACTTATAATAACCCTGCTATTATCTCTTTTAATATTAGTTACAGGAAATTCTCAAACCGATTCTGGTGAGTTAGAAACTTCAGAAGGACCCCCAAACTTATCTCTATGGTTAAATGCTGGAGCAATAACCGGAGTAAGTAACAGTAGCAATATAACTTCTTGGGAAGACCAATACGGTAATGGTAACAATTTAGCTGTTTCTACCGACCCTTCAGATTACGCCGAAACAGGCAGAGGTAACCGTTTATCTGCTATCAATTTTAGGCAGCAAGATAAAGAGGACTTTGTTGTTACTTCAACGCCCGAAGTGGTGACAACTTCAGAAATTTCTGTTTTTGTTGCTGGCAATTACGAAAACGACGGTGACAATTTTGGCGGCATGATTTGTTCAAACGACGATGACAGTTGGGATGATGGGTGGAGTATATGTCAAGATAACAATACTCGCGACATGCTTTTTTATCTTGATGACTATCAAGACGATGATTGAAATAAGCGAATTGACGCAGCTTATGGCACTAATCACGTTTGCAACTTAATATTCAATAAAACAGAGAATTTAGGCTATGGGTATAAAAGTGAAGATGCCTGTTCCTTTGCCTTCAATGGTCCACTAGATTACAATGGTGGAGCAAATGATGATGTATTAATTGGATCAGCGCCAGATAACGGATGGCCTGATGATTACTTGTCAGGAGATAGAATGGAAGTAATTATCTATGATGTTGCGGTGAACGATGCACAGCGTATTATAATCGCCAATTACCTCGCAGCAAAATATGCTATATCTCCTTCAAATAATAATGTTTGCAACGAAGACGATAATGAAGATTATAATTTTGATGTGGCAAAAATAGGTCAAGCCATTGATGGAACAAACCATACACATCCTCAGAGTACAGGAATTATTCGCATTCTAAATCCGAGCGCTTTAGGTAATTATGAATTTTTAATGTGGGGTTACAACTATGGTTCTGCAGTTGCCACAGAAATGACAGATGTTCTTGCCAGTGTTGATGCTCGGTTTGAAAGAGTGTCGAGAGTAAGTGAACGAAATTCTGCGAATTCATTAAACGTTACTGCTGGCAATGTTAACATACGATAGGATTTAAGTAAAAATGGTAGCATAAGTGCTGCTGACTTGGTATTATTAATTAATAAAAAGAACAATAACACTTTTGCCGATGAAGCAGCAATAACCGGAGCAACAAACTTAGGTGTAGTGATTTATCAGTTTTCCACTATTCCCTGTGGCGCAGCTGGCATTAGAAACAATAGAAGGTTTACCATTGAAACTTCAAATTCATCTAATACACCATTACCTATTACATTAGTTGTTTTTGACGTAGCTGTTAAAGAACATAATACGGTGGAACTAACCTGGCAAACATCTTCATAAGTTAATAATGATTATTTTACCATTGAACGAATGCAAGACGATGTGCATTGGGAGAAAGCTATTAAAATGAACAGTGCAGCAAATTCAATTGTAAAAAGAAATTATTCTACAGTAGATGATGTTCCTTTTTCGGGACTCTCCTATTACCAGTTAAAGCAAACTGATTTTGATGGAAGAGTTTTCTATTCCCCCGTTAAAACGGTTCGAATTAAATTCAGCAATACAGTAAAAATTTATCCCAATCCAACTCAGTTTAGGATAACAGTAAAAGGCAACAGTTGCGAACCAGCTTCAATCATTTGGAAAAAAGACTACCCATCTCTCCTTTGGCGGGAAAGTCTTCATTTCATATATCACGCACCATCAGCATAAAAAGCGTTTTAAACCAGGTAAATAATAAAGCATTCAATTATGAAAACTCAAAACCTTAGTCAAAAATTAATAAGTGCTCACCTAATTTCAGGAGAGATGAATCCGGGAAACGAAATTGCATTAAAAATAGATCAAGTGCTGTTACAAGACGCCACAGGAACTTTAGTAATGCTAGAATTGGAAGCATTTAATTTAAAAAAGAATAAAGCAGCCATAGCAGTTCAATATGTGGACCACAATCTGCTTCAAACGGATTATAAGAACATGGATGATCACATATTTCTCCAGTCAGCCGCTGCTCGATTCGGATTTTGGTTCAGTAAATCCGGCAACGGAATTAGTCATGTTGTGCATATGGAACGCTTTGGCAAACCTGGACAAACCCTATTGGGGTCTGACAGTCATACTCCTGCAGGAGGTGGTATTGGGATGCTCGCTATGGGTACAGGTGGATTAGATGTAGCTCTGGCTTCTGCAGGGGAGCCTTATTACATTAAAATGCCAAAAGTTATGGGCATCAATCTCACAGGAAGTCTGCCCGATTGGGTAAGTGCTAAAGATATCGTTTTAGAAATGCTTCGAAGGTATGATGTAACAGGAGGGCGAGGATATATATTAGAATATTATGGCGAGGGCTTGAAATGCTTGAGTGCTTGGGACCGTCATGTTATAACAAATATGGGTACGGAGTTAGGTGCGACTTCCTCCGTTTTTCCTTCCGATGAAATCACTCATGAATTCCTACGAAGAGAAGGAAGAGAAAATGACTGGATTCCGTTGGAAGCAGATGAAGGATCATCCTACGACCATTACGAAGAAATAAATTTATCTGAGTTAGAACCTTTGATTGCACTTCCCAGCAGTCCAGGAAAAGTGGTTCCGGTAAGAGAAGTTAGCGGATTAAAAGTAGCCCAAGTTGTTATTGGCTCTTCTGCCAATCCAGGACTGCGTGATTTTTGGATTGTATCTCAAATTGTAAAAGGAAATTTGATGTCTCCCCATATTTCATTCGATGTTAACCCCTCTTCCCGTCAGGTATTAGAAAATTTAATGGAAATGAAAGCTCTAGGGCCACTGATTGCCGTGGGTGCAAGACTTCATCAATCCGGTTGCATGGGATGTATTGGTATGGGGCAGGCTCCTGCAACCAATACGATTAGTCTCCGAACAATGCCTCGAAATTTTCCCGGACGTTCCGGAACACTCGAAGATCAGGTCTATCTATGTAGTCCAGAAACCGCTGCTGCCGCTGCGCTAATGGGCGAAATTACTGACCCAAGAGAACTTGAAACACTCAAGAATATTTCATATCCTAAATGGGAAGAACCAACCCACATTAAGGTAAATAACGATATGTTAATTGCTCCTAGTGGAGTATCAACTGAATTAATTAAAGGACCAAACATTAAAACACTTCCCGACTTTGAGGAGCTTCCCAATGAAATGGAAATTCCTGTTTTATTAAAAATGGATGACAATATTTCAACCGATGGAATACTGAAAGCAGGGGCCGATGTGCTGCCTTTACGTTCAAATATTCCAGAAATAAGCAAGTATGCTTATTATGCCATTGATCAGAGCTTCTATGACCGTGCCATTGAAAATGAAAAAAACTATAAAGGCTTTTGCGTTGTAGCAGGAGAAAATTATGCCCAGGGGTCAAGTAGAGAACATGCCGCTTTAGCTCCCAAGTATTTGGGGCAAAAATTTGCAATCGCTAAATCCTATGCCCGCATTGGCTGGCAAAACCTAATTAATTTTGGAATTGTTCCTTTTGAGTTTAAAAACACAAGCGATTGGGACAAACTTGAACAAGGAGATGTTCTACGAATAGAAAACATTCGCGAGACGATAAAAAATAAAGATTCAATAACGGCCACTGTAATCGGGAAAGCAATAAAAATTCAGCTATCATTTAACATCAGCAGCAGGCAAATTGAAATCATCTTAAAAGGTGGTATTATTAATTATATAAGACAACGATAATTTGAAGTTTTCAGGCTACCTGTTAACAAAGAAGTGTAGAGCCAACCCTACAAAACAGTGAATAATTAATGGAAATAAATTTAAAAACCCAACACTTTAGCACTTAATAAGTAAGTGCTAAAGTAAAAATTAAGTCTATCAAAGTAATGTAATAACCACTAAAAATACGTTAGAAATAATAAAAAATTAGTTGAAATTATTTAGGATACTTTCAGAAAATGAGATTAATTTATTTGAAAGCGCAGCAGTTCTTAAAACGTTAGAACAGTCGGTTATTTTCAAAGATAGAATAACTCTCTTACTCATTTAATCACTATTTCAATAGTCCAACTATACGTTTCTCCCTCTTTTTACTCCTTAGCCTTTTCTTCATCACATCCACGCTCAAAGCTCAAATCCCTATGGAGGTGATGGTTGGTGATAAGCAAATTTCTCATGACTTCTTTTCTTCAAAGTCCTGGATATAAAGAAGCGTTACAGTGTTTTTACCAAAGGACGTTTTACAGTAAACCACGAAAATAAGGTGCTGAATACGAACTCTCTAGAAACCTACCTAACCCAAAATGTAACCGAAAATTCGGGCGTTTCCATCGGTGGGGCATGTAATATTAAAGAATTTAATCCCCAGTGCCCGTCTCTTATACCCATTTGAGCGAAGACCAGCGATTGCTGATAGACCTTTTCCAAGCTGGTTGCTAGGAGAAACGACTTCCTATGAATTCAGTGGTATTGTGATGTATCTGCCCAAAATTTCTGAGAAATGGTCTACCTTCCATCAACTTCTCTTTGCCACAAACCTAACTACCCGTAATTTGTCTCACAGCTATAGCTTTCAATAGAAACGGGTAGGTCTTGATTACAAACAGACGATCCAATTTGGATTGGGAAGTGACTTTAACTTTATAGGCGAAGGTGAGGGCTGTCACTACTCCCGAAATATTGGCATTTTTGTGAGGGTAACGCCCTAAAATTATTCGTTAACATATTTGCATCTATCGTTCTTCGGTCCCGCGAATCCTCCGAAAGTTAAATAACCTATAGCATCATTTTGGAAAGAGCCTTCAGTATGCTCGATTTGATTCGTATTTAGGCTAAATTCGATTATCCATCCTATAAAATTGCAGCATTAAAAAAATCCAATACACCAAACGAGTCTTTGTATGGCTAATGTTTGTTGTCCTTCATTTCCCAACTTTCTGCATTTTTTAATTTCTGAGAATAGCAATTCAGTGAAGAGTTTAAAACAATAGCCAACGCAGCGTATTTTTAAATTAGATTATTCTATTTCCGTGGTTACCTCAATCTTTTTCTGTTATCCACTCTTAAATCAGTTGAAAGCAAAACAATCTTTCCTCTATCATTTGCAACACCCAAAATCAAAGATTCGGAGAAAAAGTCAGCAATTTACTTGGGTATAAAATGACCAACAGCCACAATTTGACGGCCGACTAAATCTTGCTTAGAATAGTGATGTGTAATTTGAGCTGAAGAATTCTTAATTCCTAATACAGGGCCAAAATCAATTTTGATTTGCCACGATGGTTTATGAGCTTTTGGGAACTCATTTACTTCGACAAAGGTTCCGGTGCAGATGTCTACTTTTTCAAAATCTTCCCAGCTAATAATAAGGTGAAAGGGTCAAATTAGTTTTTAATTGTTAATCCATTTTATGGTTGATTGATTTCCTGATTAAAAAACTGAACCACTCACTTTCTAAAGATACTTCTTATCTAGTACCCAAACGTGGTGCAATTCATGGCCAATTAAGATATGCAATACTTGAACTACCTTCATTTCCAAGCCATTTGCATTACCCACCTTCAATAGCATGTCTTCAGAAAAGCTTTTAAAAAGAGAGATGGTAGACGCTCTTACCAATTTCATTTCCTCTAATAAACTTTTTAAAGTCCTGCTGTTTGCCTGGCAGTTGGCTGCATATTCGTTGTGATCGTAGCCTGGAAGTTTTCCCGCTTCTCCCCTAGCAAAAGCCAATGCTCTAAAGCAGAAAATTCGTTCGGTATCTATTAGATGCTGCACAACTTCTTTTATACTCCACTTGCCTTCCGCATAGCCTTTATCTGCTTGATTATCGGAAACCATAGCCAACGTTTTAATGGTGTTCTTTAAGTTTATAGTTAGTAATTCAAAAGGGTCTTTGTCCTCTGGAATTTTCTCTATGTACTGCTGATAAAATTCTGGGTAGCCGGATGAATTCATATTAAATTGAAAGGTTAAAATTGAAATAATAAAGATAGCTAAATCTTTCTTTTTTAGAACTTGGTTATACGTTAAATCTTAGCCACCAATCTTAACCTCTTCGTCCAAAAACTTAGGGACTTTTCCTGTCAATAAATCTATAAACAACTTTACTCGAGCTAAATATTCTCGCAATTGAACCTTAAGTCTAAATTGAAAAGGAACATCTTTCGCATTGCAATCAACTACAACAATTCACTGTTGATCATGTAAATAGCTATAAATTTAAGCATAAACCTTTTGAGAAATAACGATAAAACTCGCAAGTCCAATTACTTCATCACTCTAGACATTTCCCATTTTATCGTTCTAGGCATTTCCAATTCTATAAACTCTAGGCATTTCCAATTTCACCCATTCTAGGCATTCTAAACTTCACCATTCCCAGCATTTCCAATTTCATCCCCCAAAATCCTTCTCTTGCGCCAAATGATTGTAATCGTTTAACAAGGTTTTTAAGAAAACCAACGGCAGCATTTCCGTTTCAACATCTAGTATTTTTTTTGCTTTTTCGGCTAGTGGAACTACTTGTTTGTGATTGCCTTTATTAGCTTGCTCAACGATATTTTTAATAATGTAAATGTCTTTATCTCGAAGTTTTAAAACTTGCTTAAAAACCGGCTGGTAGTCTTCAATTTTAGATTTCAGAAGCGTTTCATTTAAACTTACTCTGCTCTTATCGTGCACCACAATCGTACCTGCGGCGAAGTCGCCCAAGCGTTGATTGTTTGGCGTAACTAAAATTGAAATTACACCCACGATAGGAAGTGGTAAACTCATAAAAACTCCCATTGAGGTTAAAAAATCACTACTTGTAGTTACGGTTTCAACCAATGCGGAAAAGATTAAAATGATGAATCCAATTTTTATATCAATCATTCGCAACAACCACCTCAGCACAATTTCAGTTAAAGAAGCCGGTTTACCCTCCATGTTGGTTACCCGAATCTTTAAAAGTGCTTTACCCAAGGTTCTTCCGTTTAAGAAGTATTCCAACAAAGGGTAATATAAAATTATAGGCAGAAACGTTAAGATGATTAAGGAAGTGTTGCCCGGAGTGGAATACTCATCGTACATACTTAAGTCGCGGGTAAAATAAATTGCTAAAAAAATGTATACCCCATAAACAAACGTATCAATGGCTCCAGCGCCTAAACGCTGACCAATTGACGCTAGTTTATAATCTAAAACGACATTTTGAGCTGTTTGTATCTTGATAATTAAAATTTTGAAGGTAATTTAGAGCAAAAGTAATCAACTATATGAGAGAAGCTTCTTACCTAGCTAAAAACGAAGAAAAGTGGCGTAAAGTTGAAGCTCTATTAGATAAAAATCAGATTACTTCTACTGAAGAATCATCCAACTTATTTATTGAGTTAACCGATGATCTAAGTTACGCCCAAACTCATTATCCAGGTTCCCCTACAACAGAGTATCTGAACCAATTGGCCATTGGTATTTTCAAACGAATTAATAAAAACAGGAAAAGTAGAGAAAACAGCTTCTTAAAGTTTTGGAGGTATGAGGTACCCATGGCCGTACTTAGAAATCACAAAGCATTATTATTTAGCTTTTTGTTTTTTACCTTTTTTGTTTTACTCGGGGCTTTTTCTACGCATTACGACGAAGAGTACCCCCGTTATGTGCTGGGTGACAACTATGTAGAAACTACTCTAAAAAACATTAAGGACGGCGACCCCATGGGCATTTACAAAAGCAGTGGACAAGAAAATATGTTTTGGGGAATTACACTTAACAACCTCCGAGTTTCCGCCATGACCTTTGTTGCAGGAATTTTTGTGTGTTTTGGTACGTGTTATTTTCTATTTAAAAACGCCATTATGCTGGGTTGTTTTCAGTACTTTTTTGTCACCAAGGGATTATTTATAGATTCATTTTTAGCCATTTGGATTCATGGCACTGTTGAAATTTCGTGCATTATAATTGCCGGTGCTGCCGGAATTGCGCTAGGTCGAAGTTTTATGTTTCCAGGTACTTTAAGCCGCAAAGATTCATTTATTAGAGGTGCGAGGGATTCTGTACTCATCTTCCTAAGCATTGTGCCGCTCATAATTTTAGCCGGGTTTTTAGAAAGCTTTGTTACTCGTTTAACTGAGGTACCAACCCTGTTTCGAATGTTTATTATACTTGGCAGTTTAACAGTGATTTTATTCTACTACGTTTATTACCCTCGTCAACTTAAAAAGCAGCTCCCCCTTGCATAAACTATTGTTTTTCCTTCTTCTTTTAAGCGGCACAATGCTACAGGCTCAGGATTCTACTGTCGTGAGAAGCTTTGATTCTGAAAAACTTGAAGAATATTCCAACAACAAACAATACCAATACAACACAGAGGATGAGTCGGTAAACAAACCAAACGTATTTCTGCGCACCTTAGGAAGTACACTAAAAGCATTAGGTAATTTTTTAACAACAAAGACGGGTGTTGCCGCGCTAGTAATTCTGCTGCTATCAGGAATTTTATTTGGCTTTCGGAAGTCTATTTTCAAGAACAAATCTAAAACAGTTAACGCTCCTACTTACCTGCCCAATGTTGTAAAAAAAGCGGGTATAGATCATAAAAAACTTCGTTCAGAAATTGAGGCAGCTGAAAAGTCAGGCGACTATCGTTTAGCGATTCGAAATTTGTACGTTTTAGTTATTCTATCCTTAGCAGATCAAAAACTGATTCAACTAAATCAAAACAAAACCAATTCTGAGTACAGAAGAGAATTACCAAAAAAACTACAACCTAAGTTCAAACGCCTTACGACCATATTCGATTACGTTTGGTACGGAGAATATACAGCAACAGCAGAACTTTTAAAACAAGCCAAACAGTATGCTAACTTTTTAAATCAAGACAAAGATGTGGCGTAAAATAATTGTCGGAGCGGTAGTTCTGTTTTTCATTGTGCTAACATATTCTGTCATAAGTTTTGCTAGCCAAGGACGTCCACAAAATTGGGAATACAGCTTCAATGAATACGCTACCACTCCATTTAGCACAAGAATATTTTTTAAAGAACTGCCTAATTTCTTTCCTAAAAAGTCTGTAACGAAGCTTGATCAGGATGAAATCTACAACGTATTCTGGTCCAACCCAGTTATTGATGCATTAAACGGTGACTCGCTATTAAACTTCGAACCTGTGGCTAGTTTTAGTGATGAGGACTATTCTAGCAAGAATAATTACGTTTCTGTCAGTTATACATTTGAATCAAATTTCGATGGCATAGATGGATTAATCAATCACGTTTACCAAGGCGGCCATGTTCAAATACATGCATTTAACTTCAATTACCAATTATTGGAGCGTTTAGAAATTGACATTGGAGTAATAAATGGTTCCGCTGACGCTACACCAAACCTAGCCACGCAAAAAGTTATGTGGAAAGGAGACTCATTCGACCTGCGACAAACAAGAACAGAAGAGTACTTTCTGAAATATCCTTCCACAATAGACACCATAGTAATTAACGATTCAGGAAGAGTGATGGGAATTAAAGCGAAAATTGGGCACGGAAGCATTTCCTTGTTTACTATGCCTCACATTTTTACCAATTATGATTTACTATATGTGGATCAAGGTTTTGCTGAAGCAGTAATTAGTGATTTACCTGTAGAAGATACCTACTGGAGTAAAGATTTGAATCAATACCAAAAGAAAGAGAAAGGGCTTTTGTATTTTATATTTAGTCACTCCACCTTAAAATGGGGTTATTTCATTTTACTTTTTTCTGTTTTGGCATTCTTTTTACTGAATTTGCAGCGGAAACAAAAAGCGATACCACTGCTTTCTACCCCTAAAAATTTAAGCCTTTCGTTTCTGCAAACCATTAGTGATTTGCATTTTGCCCAGTTAGACTATCATTCCATTCTGCGAAAGAAAATGAATTTCTTAAAAAGCAAGATTAAAACAGACTATCATTTACTTCAAAAAAAGGTAGATGATGGTTATATTCAACAATTGGCAAAAAGGAGTAAAATCCAAGAAAAATCAATTCGTCGACTTTTTAAATTATACAACGAAACAATTCGTCGTAAAGCTATTACAAAAGCCGAATTTGAAAGCCTTTGCCACTTATTTCAACTATTTAAAAAATAAAAATGGAAGAGAACGAGAAACAATCAACACCAGCCGAAAACAATTTAGAACCAAATAAGGAGCAGGCTGTAAATCCCGTTACCGCTGCGCAGGAAATTACTATTGCTAAAACAGATGAAGCCGCATTTATGATAAAAGAAACTGCGCTAATGAAAAAAGTAGAGCAGTTGAATGCTGAAATTGCAACCAAATTAATTGGCCAAAATGATTTAGTAGAAAAAATGACCATTGCTCTTTTTTGTAACGGTCATGCACTTATTGAAGGGGTTCCGGGAATTGCAAAAACACTAGCAGCAAAGCTTTTTACCAAAGTATTAGACGTTGGCTTTTCTCGAATTCAGTTTACACCTGATTTAATGCCGAGTGACATTATTGGAACCTCTATTTACAATACCAAAACTGGGGAATTTGAATTTAAGAAAGGCCCTATTTTCTCCAATATTATTTTAATCGATGAAGTAAACCGTGCTCCTGCCAAAACGCAGTCGGCTTTATTTGAAGCCATGGAAGAGCGCCAAGTTTCTGTAGATGGCACAACGTACAAATTACCTGACCCTTTTATGGTATTGGCCACACAAAACCCTGTAGAACATGAAGGAACCTATAAACTACCTGAGGCCCAGCTGGACCGCTTCCTATTTAAAATAGACATAGCATATCCTGATTTAGAAGAAGAAATTCAAATTTTACAAGCAGCCCTTAATCCCAAAGAGTTTTACAGCTTAGAAAATGTAAAACCTGTGCTTTCTGCGAAAGACATTGCCGACTTTAAAACGACTATTGGGCAAGTAAAAGTTGAAGCTAATCTGCTCAAATACATTGCACAAATCACTGAAGTTACAAGAGGCAGCAATCAATTATTTTTAGGCGCTTCACCGCGGGCTAGCATCGGAGTTTTAATGGCTTCTAAAGCTTTAGCTGCAATAAATGGCCGTGATTTTGTAACGCCAGAAGACATAAAAGAATGCCTTTCTCCTATTCTGAAACACCGGTTAATTTTAACCCCAGAGAAGGAAATTGAAGGCATTACGATAGACCAAATTATTGATGAAGTTGTAGAGCAAGTTGAAATTCCTCGTTAACATAGGCCAGCCCTTTCTTACCACTCGATTTTTGTATGTTGCACTAATCGTTGTGGGAATTTTTGCGCTCGGGTTTCCTTTTCCATTTTTTGAAATGGTTGGCAAAGTACTCTTCATGCTATTTTTAGCGATTCTTCTATTCGATATTATTTTCCTTTACGTTGCGCCAAATGAATTAGAAATAAAGCGCATTGTAAAAGAGCAACTCTCTAATGGCGACGAGAACACTATTGAATATGAAATCACTGGCAAATTTAACTTTATACCTAGACTGCAACTAATTGATGAATACCCTGCACAATTACAATTGAGAAATTGTATTTTACCCATAGAGATTAATGGGAAAGTGTTTAAACAAACAGTTTCCTATTCTATTTTTCCGAAACAGCGAGGAGAATACATTTTTGGGCACATTAAAATAATGCAAAGCACAAAGTTTGGCTTGTTAAACAAGATGGTTTCCTTTCCGAGAAACGAAACCATTAAAGTAGTTCCCTCTATTCAGCAGTACAAAAAATTTAGCTTTTTAGCATACACTAACCGTTTGGAAGAGGCTGGCATTAAAAAGGTTCGAAAAATTGGAAGTTCTACTGATTTTGAACAGATCAACGAATTTCAACGGGGAGATAATATTCGAAGAATAAACTGGAAAGCTACTGCTCGTAGGAACACCTTAATGGTGAATCACTACGAAGATCAGAAAGCACAAAACATCTACTTTCTGTTAGATAAAGGACGAATGATGCACATGCCATTCAACGGTCTCTCATTGTTTGATTATGCGGTAAACTCTTCGCTTTCTATGGCTGGTATTGCGAAACACAAAGGCGACAAAGTTGGCTTAATTACATTTTCAGATGTTATTGGAACGTGGTTGCCTGCCCAGTCTATCGGAAATCAAGTATCAAAAATAAGCCAAGAACTATACCATCAAAAAATAAGACAAAAAGATACTGACTTTTCTCGTCTTTATAAAAACATTCGTCTTAGAATGAAAGGCAGAAGCATGCTTATTATGTATACCAACTTTGACTCTATGGTAAGTTTAAACCGTCAAATGAAATACTTGAAAGCAATATCAAAATCTCACTTGTTGGTAATTGTCTCCTTCTTAAATGAAGAAATTGTAACGCTTGCCAATCACAAAACCAACGGGGAACGAAACTTTTTTGATCAAAGTATTGCTGAAAGATTCCTGCAAGAGAAGCAACGAATTAATCAAGAATTGAACATGGCAGGGATTTATACAATTTCTACTTTACCAGAAGATTTAACCGTGAACAGCATCAACACTTATTTAAAAATAAAATCGAGGGGTTTACTTTAATCTAGCTCGGCTTCGGAATTAGACTCCCCTGGAGAACTTCCAAACTCATCTAAATCTGATTTCTGCATATCATCATGAGGTTTAAATATTTCATCAAAAGCGCTGTACACCACACAACTCATCAACGGAAGTGCTATAAATATTCCAAGACCACAAGTAAAGACAACCATTACTGCCACCAATAGAGACAATGCGATAATGCTAAAGAAGTAAGAATAGAAGTGATTACCAACTAGCTTTCTACTGGTTTCCATTGCATTCCAAAACTTAAGCTTTCCTACTACTATCAAAGGAATTGCAAATATGTAAGAAACATACAGGTACATACCGCCAACAAAGAGCACAACGATTGCGAAAAACATCATCAGCCCATTACTCGCAATATTTGCTTCTATTATCTCTCCTAACTCCTCAGGTGTCATACTCTGGTTAAACACTTCGACAAGCTCATACACCGGAAATCCCAAGAGAAATATGAACAATACAAACGGAATAAAGAACAAGATAAAAACAAGACGTTGACCGATTATCTCTCCAGCGAATTGAAAGCCCCCAAAAAAGTCTTTTGCATCCTGTGTGCGATCCATGGAGTTACCAAGGAATATATAAAACCCTGAAAACAAAATAACACCCAATAAATTAGAAATTAGATTTATATACGGCACGGAACCTGCAAAAATCCCAATCAGAACAAACAACAACGTCATTCCAACAAGTGGACCCAAGTGCTTTGAGAGCAATTTCCATCCTTTTGAAAAATACTGAGAGGGTTCAAAATTATAACCCGATTGCAACAATTCTTTTACTGTTTTCATGAGCGATGTATGGTTTTGATTGTCAAATATAGTATTCTAACTGAAAAGTAGCTACTTAAAATTATTCCCAAAGGATTGCTTTTCCAAGAAACACTGATATTTCCAAGAAACAATTGTTTCATCGCTTCAGTTGTTCCACAAGCAAAGCACTCTATATGAATAAAGTGTTTAATTGCGC
>CAJJAT010000002.1 GCA_905182175.1 Flavobacteriales bacterium UBA1494
TGTGCAGCGTAACGGTGCAAGAAAAAGGTTTGAAAAAATAATCCTCCGTACCAGAGAGTGAGTAATAAAATAAAAATTGCCATAAGTCAGAAATGTAAGTTATTTGTAAAGTTCCTAAATACTGAAACAAATAGTTGTGGAATAGTTCGACTATTTATAAAAATTATTTTAACAAACATTGTTTTATTAAATTAGTTGCACCTGCAACTAATTGGTAGTTTTGCAGCGTGAATTCAGAAACTCCCACATTTGTAAGTGATTATTTGGTGCCGAAAGTTGGCAAAACAGCTAAGATGGTTTCCATGATGGTAAAGTCTCACTTTATTGGGAATAACATTCCACTAACAAAGGAGCAATTCATCGTTTTACTCTGTTTGGAGGAAGGATTTAAGAGTCAATCTTTTTTAGCAATGGTTACGGAAAGAGATAAAGGATCATTAACTCGATTGATTCAATCTTTGGAAAAGAAGAGTTACGTGAAACGAACTATTTCTGCTGAGGACAGCAGAGTGAATGAGGTCGAATTGACATCTATAGGAAAAGTGATTTTAGAAGAAACCAAACCGGTCATGAAAAAACTTTTTTCGATCGTGCAACAAGGAATCACAGAAAGTGAAATGGAGTTGGCAACTCAGGTGCTTGAAAAAATGCAGCGAAATGTCATGAATATTATTGAAAAAATAGAAGAGGCAAAGAAATAAGAAATGAAGAAAAGACAAGTTATAATCATCGTTGTGGCAATTGTAATTTTAGCCATTGGAGTTTTAGTAAAAAACATTATTTCAAAGCCAAAAGAAAGGTCGGTCAGTCAAATAAAAGAGAACGTGACGACAGTTTTTACCACGGTGGTAAAGAACGATTCCATTCCGGTTCATGTGGAGTCAACGGGAACTTTGGAAGCAGAAAAACGAATTGAACTTTTTAGTGAAGTTCAAGGAGTGATGGAAGCGAACAATGGAAAGTTTAAAGCAGGGAATTCCTTTCGAAAAGGGGAGATTTTAATACGGATAAGGTCAAACGATCAGCAAGCTCAATTGTATGCACAACGTTCTTCTTTTCAAACTGTACTTATGGCCATTATGCCAGATTTAAAAGCCGATTACGCCGATGAATTTGGCTCATGGGATAATTATATTAAAGCTTTTTCAGTTGAAAAAATAGTCCAAATTTTACCTAAAGTTGAATCCGATAAATTAGAGTCCTTCTTGATAGGCCGAGCTGTGTTTAGTGGTTATCACGCATTAAAGAACATGGAAATAATTAATGGGAAGTACAACATAACAGCTCCTTACAATGGGGTGTTAATTGCAGCCAACGTTAATCCGGGAACGGTTATTCGACCTGGTCAAGAATTAGGAACTTTCATTCAACCTCTGAACTATGAGTTAGAAACCTCTACCGATGCAGTGACTGCAGAGCGATTAAACCTTGGTCAGTCAGTTGATTTAAGCTTGCAAGGGATGCCAAACAAACAATGGAACGGTACAATTTCAAGGCTCGTAAAAGCGATTGACAAAAGCAGCCGGATGAGTACATTCTTTGTATCCGTTCAAGGAACAGATTTAAAAGAAGGCATGTTTTTACAAGCTAAAGTAAAAGCAAATGAGGTTTCGAATGCATTTGAAATTTCTAGAGCCTCTTTAATCGATAATCAACAAGTTTTTGTGGTTGAGGATAGCATGTTGGTATTAAGGTCGATTCAAACCGCATATTTCAACCAAACGACAGCTATTATTTCTGGACTTAAGGATGGTGAAGTAGTGCTAACTAAAGTGCCGCCAGCTGCATTTGAAGGAATGAAAGTAATCGTTTATAAAGGAAAACAGTAGAATGAAGAAGTTAATTACCCATTTCATTAAATACCCAGTTGCAGGGAATGTAATTATTTTGGCATTCTTTATTTTGGGATACATCGGCATGACTAGCATGCCTTCTAGTTTTTTCCCGTTGCAAGAATCCAAGTTCATCAACATTAATGTGGTGTACCCCGGTGCTTCTCCGCAAGAAATTGAAGAAGGGGTAGTATTGAAAATTGAAAACAACTTAAGAGGGTTGTTGGGCATTGATCGTTTCACATCTTCGTCTAGTGAAAATTCCGCTAGTATTAAAGTTGAAGCAGTAAAAGGGTACGATGTGGATATTTTATTGGCTGATGTCAAGAATGCGGTCGATAAGGTGCCTTCTTTTCCTGCAGAAATGGAGCCGCCTGTTGTTGCCAAACAAGAAACAATCAATAAGGCTATATCAATGGTAATTGCCGGCCAATCCATTGATTTAATCACCTTGAAAAATATGGCCCGTCAGGTAGAAACTGAGTTAAGAGCGATCGATGGAATTTCTCAGGTTGATATAAGCGGCTTTCCGGATGAGGAAATAGTAATTGCGGTTAAGGAAGATGTGCTTAGACGTTATGAGTTAGGATTTCAAGATGTTGCCAAGGCGGTATCCTCTGCCAATTTATTGATTACAGGTGGTTCGGTAAAAACCAAGCAAGAAGAGTATTTAATTCGATTAAGAAATAAATCTTATTATGCCAAAGAGTTAGAAAATATTGTTGTAAAGGCTTTTCCAAATGGGGCGCAAGTAAAATTGCTTGATGTAGCAGATATTTCTAATTCTTGGTCAGAGACTCCTAACCGTTCCTATTTTAATGGAAATCCATCAGTTACGATAGATGTAAACACCACAAATCAAGAAGATTTAATCAAAGCTGCGGAGAACACTCTTATTTACGTTGAAGAATTTAATGCAAAGAATCAAAATGCGACCTTATCCGTTACAAGTGATCGTAGTATAACTATTGTTCAAAGAACAGAGTTACTCCTGCGGAACGGAATTCAAGGAGTTGTTCTTGTGCTATTTTTCCTATCCTTATTTCTGCGGCCAAGGCTTGCTGCGTGGGTAGCTTTTGGGTTGCCTATTTCCTTTTTAGGAATGTTCATGGTTGTAAACTACTTGGATGTTACGATTAACGTATTGTCTCTTTTTGGAATGATTATCGTTATCGGGATTTTAGTAGATGACGGGATTGTGATTGCAGAGAATATTTTTCATCATTATGAGAAAGGAAAAACGAGAATTCAAGCTGCTATTGATGGAACGATGGAAGTAATTCCGGCGATTACCTCTGCAATTTTAACAACCATTATTGCCTTTAGCACCTTCTTTTTCTTAGATGGTCGAGTAGGAGAGTTTTTTATGGAAGTGAGTATTGTGGTTATTCTTACACTTGCTTTTTCATTGTTAGAAGCATTTATTATACTACCGGCTCACATTGCACATTCTAAAGTGCTTACGCCGGATCAAAAAACATATAAGTTCAACGTTTGGGGAGATAAAATGATGAATTATATGCGAGATAAAGTGTACACTCCATCTTTAACATTGGCTTTAAAATACAAGCCAATTTCTTTTTCTATTTTAATTTCCTTTTTTCTGATTACGTTGGGTGCAATGCAAGGTGGAATTATTAAAGGTACTTTCTTTCCTACCATAGCAAGTGATCAAGTTTCCGTGAAATTAACAATGCCGCAAGGTGTTAATCCGGAAGAGACAGATTCTTTAATTTCTGTTGTTGAAGCCGCTGCTTGGGTTGTGAACAAAGAGTTTAGCGAGCGACAAGAAGGGGGAGACCAAGTAATCGAAAACATTATAAAAAATGTCGGTCCAGGAACGGCAAATGCTTCCTTAACCTTAAATTTATTACCGGGTGAATTTAGAGAAGCTTCGGCTTCTGAGATTGCTGGCGCAGTTTTCGAGAAAGTTGGAACGTTTCCTTCTGCAGAAAGCTTGGTAATAGATGGGAATTCAAACTTCGGAGGAAAGCCTGTATCTGTTTCTTTATTAGGATATAACATTCAAGAACTAAAAGCGGCCAAAGATGAGCTAAAACAAATTTTAGGTGCAAATATTTTACTTCGAGATATTTTGGACAATGATCCACAAGGAATTAAGGAAATTACCTTGACCATGAAAGATGAAGGCTATAGCTTGGGTTTAACTTTAAGTGGGCTAATGGCTCAGGTGAGAAACGGATTTAATGGATTGCAAGTTCAGCGTTTTCAGCGCGGTGAGGACGAGGTTATTGTTTGGGTGCGTTATAACAGAGAAGGCCGTTCCTCGATTCAAGATTTAGAAGAAATGCGCATTGTGACTCCTGCGGGTGGGAGGGTTCCTTTGAAGGAATTAGCGGATTACAGCATTGAGCGTGGAGAAATTTCAATCAATCATTTAGATGGGAAAAGAGAAATTAAAGTTGATGCTGATTTAAAAAACCCAAAGGAAAGTGCAGCCAATATTGTTCAAGAAATAAAAACAGAGATAATGCCAAAACTGTTTGCAAAATACCCGAGTATCACGGCGTCTTATGAGGGTCAGAACAGAGAAGCAGCAAAAGTAGCTGATTCGGCCCAAAAGGTTTTTCCAATTATATTGCTGCTGATTTACATTGTTATTGCCTTTACGTTTCGTTCTTACAGCCAGCCATTGCTGTTAATTATAATGGTTCCTTTTGCTTTTATTGGAGTAGGTTGGGGCCACTGGATTCATGATTTCCCGGTTAACGTTTTATCCCTGTTGGGAATTATAGCACTAATTGGAATTATCGTCAACGATGGGCTTGTGTTTATTGCCAAATTCAACGGGTACTTAAAAGAAGGGTTTCAATACGATGAAGCAATTCTGAAAGCAGGAAATTCAAGATTTAGAGCCATCTTTTTAACTTCCATTACAACGGTCGCCGGATTATCTCCACTGATTTTTGAAACCAGTAGGCAAGCGCAGTTTTTAATTCCTATGGCCATTTCAATTGCTTACGGAATTGCTATTGCTACTGTACTAACCCTAATTATGTTGCCTATGTTGCTCTCTGTGAGTAATTCGGTAAAAGTGTACGTAAAATGGTTTTGGGAAGGGAAGAAGCCAAGTAAAGAATCAGTAGAGCGAGCAATCAAAGAAATAACCTCAGAAGCAGAAGCAGATGAAATATAGCATACTAACAACAGTTTTGCTTTTAGTCCTTTTCGGGAGTTTGAAAGCACAAAATAAATTAACCTTTGACCAAGCTTTAGCCTTGACTTTAGAGAATAATTATGACATTCAAATGGCTCAGGTGGATGAAGAAATTGCCGAGAGTTCAGCAAGTAAAGCTAATAATGGGTTCTTGCCAACCGTTACCGGAACAGCAGGTGTTAATTGGATTCGAACAGGCGGGGAGTTTGAAACTCGCGCTGAGACAAGAGAGTTAGAACCCAATAATTCTTACAATTACAATGTAGGAGCTACTGCAAATTACACCTTGTGGGACGGACAGGGTAGGAGATACAGCTATTTACAAGCAAAAGGAAGGCATCAACTAAGTGAGTTGCAATTGCAGCTTACCATTCAAAATACAATTCTTGAATTGAGTCGAATTTATCATGAAGTTGCTCGATTAGAGGAAAGCACTGTCGCTTTGAAAGATGCGGTAGAAATTTCCATAGAACGAAAGAAAAGAGCAGTGTATGCTTATGAATATGGGCAAGCAAAAATGTTAGACGTTCTAAATGCAAAAGTGGATTTAAACTCGGATACTATTGCGTTAATGACCGGAATTCAAGAGTTTGAAAACTTGAAAAGAAGCTTAAACTTTATCATGGGTCAAATTATTGAGCAAGAGTTTGAAATTGATAGTATTACTGATGTAAATAAATTGTTTACTGAATCTCAAGTAGTACTTGCTGCAGAGCAAAATAACTTACAATTACAGTTGGTTAAAAGCAATCAGGCTTTAATTGGCTATTCAGTTGGTGCTGCACAATCCGCCTGGCTTCCTACCATAGGGGCAAACGCAGGGTACAATTATCGAGGTCAAGATGATCCAAACGGAGCTTTTGTATTGGGTTCTCGAAATTTTGGACCCCAAGCAGGTTTGTCTCTAAGTTGGAATTTATTTAACGGAAGTGTCAACACACAAGTTAGAAATGCAAAATTGAGTTTGAAAAACAGCCAAATAGAACAACAATCTTTAGAGCAAAACATAAAGTCGCAAGCATTGAATGCTTATGCAACCTATCGTAATTTACTCTTTGTTATGAAAGCTCAAAAGGATAATGTTGCAACTTCAGAAGATAACTTCAACCGCAGTGAGGAATCATATAAATTAGGTCAAATTAGTTCAGTAGAATTTAGACAAGCACAATTGAACTTACTGAACTCAGAACAAGCGTTAAGTAGAGCTAAATACGATGCTAAAAATGCGGAATATCAAGTGTTGGCGATAATGGGGGAATTGGTGAGGTAGACGTCACAACAACCCATAAACGGTTATACGCTTATAAGTATATAATCTTTGATGGGTTTAATAGGAAGTAACCCTCTAGAAGTTAAACTGAAAGTAACCTTGAAAAGGAGGTATAATTTCTTTCCCACTATTAAAACAGTGAGGCGGATAAATTCTATCCTGTTTATAACAGAACTAATGGCTTTGAGTTGTTATTGAAGTATTCCAAAAATTATCAATACTTTTTAAAACAAGCTGTTAAATTTACCGATCCGATTACAGAAATCTATTTCTACTGTTTACTTCCAAACCATTTTCATCTCACACTAAAAATCAAAGATCAAGAGACCTTGCTTGACTTTGTTCAAGAAAAACTAAAAAAGTTAGATTTAGAATTCGTTGACAAGGAAGATGGTATATTTAAATTGATAAGTTAGACAAGTTAGTTATTTTTTAATGCTTACGTACAAGCTTTTAACAAATGGAATGGACGAAGAGGTAGTCTGTTTACACCAAGTTTTAAAAGAGAGGAATTAACAGTGAGCTTTACTTAAAACAAGTAATTGTATACGTTCACCTTAATCCTGAGCATCATAATATTGGAATAGCTTTTGATTCATATATATTCATCCTATCAAAGTTTGCTTTCTGAAAAGTCTTCAATATTGAAGAGGCAAGAGGTTATTGAACCGTTTGAGAATTGAGAAAATTTTATTGCTATACACAGAAATAAGAGTTTTTAAATTGAAGAGTAGTGTGGATACTTTGGTTAACCCATTCGCTACATGATTATTAGCTCAGTAATACATAAAAAGTGTATAATTCAGAATGTACTTGGTGCTCTTTTTTATCTGATAATTAGCATATTTCCTCTCGAAAAGTAACTAACTAATAGAATTCACTATTCAAGGTGTACTTCTTTGGAAATTATCACAGACCACATGGGATGGAGGTGCAGATGAAAGCCACAATTAAGTGTTTTAATTGTGCAATATCGATTAAATTTTCAGTTAATGAAAAGCGCCAAGGAAGTTAATTCCTTAGCGCTTTTTTGTTTTTTAGAAATTAAATGGGCGTCTGCATTGCATTCTATGCCTAACTGAAAAATTAGAATGTGAATTTCTAACAAATTATCAATTTCAAATGAACTGATGTTTAAGGTGAAGGCTTCAATCTTGAATCTTCTCTAACTCCCGAACAACCTTTCTCAATACCTTGCAAAAGGCTTTCACTAAATCTGGCAATTCTCCAACGGCTGTTTCTGTGCCTATTTTTTCTAGCTTTCTAACATTTTCTTTCAAGACAAAAATTTCTAAGTTATCGAAGCTTGGTTTTATTTTGTGCGCCAAATTTCTTATTTTCTCGTAATCCTTCTCTTGTTGTGCTTGTTGCAACTCCTTAACTGAGAGGTTGGCTTGTTCTATAAAAATAGAAACCATTTGAGTGACAAAAGCTTCATCGCCTTGGCTAATTTCGCGCAATTTGTTTAAAGAATAAATTCCTTTTGAAACAATTACTTTTCTGCCGCTAGCAGTAATTTTAATGGTTTTGTTGCTTAACCATTTTAATAAGGTATTGGCAATCTCGTCTTCGTCAAATGGTTTAGAAACTATGTCATTCACCCCTGCTTTTAAATAACTTTCCGTATCGCTTTTTAAAACATTGGCAGTTAATGCGACAATTGGAATTTTGCTTTTTAATTTTTTTCGAATATACTGTGTCGCCTCAATTCCATCCATTTCCGGCATTTGAATGTCCATCAAAATTAAATCTATAGGTTTTTTTATCAACAAATTAATTGCTTCTTTACCGTTGGCTGCAAAATGAAGCTTGGTTTTGTAGTGGGTTAAAGTTTTTTCTATTACTAAACGGTTTATTTCGTTGTCTTCGGCAACCAATATGTTTTTGTCTTCTAAAGTGCTATAATCTACTTGGTTTTTTTTTGCTTTTTGTACGCTTTCAATTGCTTGATTTGAAATCAATAGAGGTAAAAGGAAAGTTACTTTTGTTCCTATTCCTTTATCACTTTCTAGATTAATCTCTCCACCCATTAGCTCTATAAGCTGCTTTGAAATGCTCATGCCGAGTCCTGTGCCACCGAATTTTTGTCCTGTAAAGCGGTCTTCTTGGGTAAATTTTTCAAATATGTTAGGGAGGTATTTTTTTTCAATTCCAATGCCTGAGTCTTCTACCGTAATTTGAACGATTTGCGCTTGACCTTGGTTGGATAGCAAATTAGCAACTATTTTTACACCGCCTTTTTCAGTGAACTTAATACCATTTCCCACCAGATTAAACAGAACTTGCTTAATCCGGAATGGATCCCCTGAAAGTATAGGAGCTATTCTACGATCCACTTCAATTTCCAATCTTAAACCTTTTTCTTCAGCCTTTGGCAGTAAAAGTTCAGAAGCTGTTTTAATGCAACTAGCCATATTGAATGATACGTTCTCTATGGTCAATTTACCAGCTTCAATTTTTGAGAAATCAAGAATATCATTTAAAATCACCATCAGGTTTTCTGCGGCAGATTGCATAACGTCTAATTGAAATTGCTGATTTTTCCCCAAATTACTCTTGTTTAACTGCCTTGCCATTCCTAAAATACCATTCATTGGGGTTCTTATTTCGTGACTCATATTGGCCAAGAAAAGTTGCTTTACTTTAGATGACTCCTCTGCTTGATATTTGGCGTTTACTAATTCTTTTTCAATTTTTTTTTGAGTTGTTATGTCTAAATGTATTCCAACAGAACCATTGTTATTTCCCATGCTGTCAAAAAGAGGAGCGCCACTAACGAGCCACCATTTCGCTTCTCCTCGTTTATTCTTTGTGGCAATTTCATACGCATCGGAAACACCGTCGGTTCTCAACTCATTTTTGTCTTTCATTATTTCGGCGTTTTCTCCACGTAGAAATAATTTAGCAGCTACTTTTTCAATAATTTCATCTGCTTCAAAACCTGACATGTCGCAAAAGCTTTGGTTGGCATACAGAATTTTATCTTCTTTATCTACTTCCAATAAACCAAGGTTCATGTTTTCAATAATACTGTGGTATTTTTCTTCACTGCGCACAACGGTAGCTAAGTAGTTTCTTTGTTCGGTAACATCACGGTAATGCCAAAGGTGGCCACTGTAGCGGTTTTCAACGTAGATTGGAATGTAATCTCTTTCAAAAACCCTACCGTCCTTGAGGTTTAATTCATCATTTAAAACCTGAGTTTTATTATTTAAAATTTCTTCAATTCGCTCAACAAAAGTTTCCTCATTTGCAAAAGCCACTTTGTTTTCTTCAGCAGAGTCGGAATAATCAATACCTACTAAATCTACAGGCATTGCAGGAATTGCAAACATGTCGCAAAAGGTTTGATTTACCAATACTATTTTTAGGTTTTCGTCTACTAATAGCACTCCGGCTTGTAGTGATGTAATTAAATTATGAAGTCGAGTCTGCGATAATTTAATTTCAGTAATGTCTCTCGCCACGGCATTTATTTCCTGCAAAGCGCCTTCTTTATTGTAAACAAAATTTAAATTTTGTCCTATCCAAATGGCATCCTTTTTTTTATTGTGTATTGGAAACTCTATGTAGCTTTCAACTTTTTTAGTGATTTTTTGTTTTAGGTAAAATCGTAGGGTCGAATCAATATATTTTGGGTCGACTAAATCGGTGAAGTGCATTTTTTTTAATTCTTCTAAAGAATATCCTATTTTAGATATTGCTGTAGGGTTAGCATAGGTGAAATAGCCAAATTTATTAGTTCTATAAATAATGTCACTTGCGGTTTCAACAATTAGTCGAAAACGAGACTCTGTTTCTGCTAATTTAGCGGTTCTTGTGGCAACTCTCTTTTCTAGTTCGCTGTTGGCCTTCCGTAAATTTTCATTGGCATAGTAAAGTTCTAAACTTTTATCCTCCAATATTTTTTCAGCTTGATTGCGGGCACTCTTTTCCCGAGCTAATTTGCGGTATAAAAGGTCTAATTCATCGCTCATGTTATACTCTCTCTATTTTAAACGTTACAGTTTGGCCATTATTTTCACTAGAAATTTGCTCTACTTTAAACTTTTCACCAAAGTGTGCGCCACATCCGTGAATTAATCCCTCAGCTACGTCGCCCATGCTTCTGTGTGAATTATAGATTAACTCAATGGTTTTATCATCGAGTCTAGTTCCTGTAAAGCCTGGAGGATTTGCTTCAGGGTATAATTTTTTTACTTCGGTATGAATGAGCAATTCAATATTTAGTAACATGTCAAAAGGGTCGGTAATTTCTTCAAGTAAATTAGGATAATTACTTGCTATACTTCCAAAAAGAAACTCCCCATATGCCTTCAATAAATCACTA
>CAJJAT010000003.1 GCA_905182175.1 Flavobacteriales bacterium UBA1494
TTGCACAAACCAAGACATGGATAGAGGCTGGGGAACCTACCATTTACGAAGCAGCATTCCAAGCGAATGGTGTAATGGCCGCGTTGGACATTTTAATTCATAAAAATGGAGAACGAATTGCCCTAGAGGTAAAAAGTAGTACTTCGGTAAAAGAATACCATTTGAACGATGCCGCCCTGCAGTATTGGGTAATGGAGCAGGCAGGCTATCAGCCCGACCGCTTTTTTATCATGCACATCAACAACCAATATGTGCGGGAAGGAAAGATTAAAGTTAGAAAGCTCTTCCATTGGGAAGAGGTGACCGAAGAAGGATATGAACTATACATTGTGTTGTCAATAGTTTTTAACTATTGATTTTATCAGTTTGTATACTGTATTTATTTTTAACTGATAAACAAATATAATTCTATCTTCTGAAACTAGGATCGTTGGGATATTTTTACCTTTCAAATAATCTGTCAACTTAGATCTTCAATATGAATTATAGATTCGCTATAGTTTGTTTTGAAGGTCATTAGCTTGGGTATAAGTTTGAAACCTTAAAATTTATCTGTGATTTTGCTAGTGTTCAATTTTAAATACTTGACTTTGTCGTATTTAAAGTCGAACTTAGCCTAAGTCTTTGGACGATATTACTCGTCTGAAAGTAAACTTTCCACGGTAACACCGCAAGACTTAGAAGTTGATGTTTTAAGACATCAACTTGAAAAATCGCAGTTAAATTTTAATCCTATCCAAGATAAAGTTCTGACAGATTTTATACAAAAAAATACTCGCAATTATTGACAACACTTGGATAAACGGAAAGGTCAGTTTATTCCCCTTATACCTAGATATATTATTTCAATCAAATATAAGTTAATATATTGTTCAAAACCATGGACTTTATTCATTTATCAGCTTTGTAAGAGACTATCAAATGCTTGGAAACGTTTGTTGTCGAAAAAATATAGTGCACTGAGTCTTTTTCATTTTTCTTTGTTGATATTTCCACAGATTTCTATTTCCTAAGCTTAGCAATAGTTTTATCTTTGCTTATATGCAAGAGAAGATTATCATTATTGACTTTGGTTCCCAATACACTCAATTAATTGGCAGAAGAGTACGAGAACTTAACGTTTATTCGGAAATTCATTCGTACAATAACTTACCAGAAATTGACGAATCTGTGAAAGGTGTTATCCTTTCAGGTAGTCCGTTTTCTGTATTGGATGAAAATGCGCCGCAATACAATTTTGATCGCATTAAAGGCAAACTTCCTTTACTTGGTGTTTGCTATGGTGCACAGTATATGTCGCACACATTTGGGGGTAAAGTAGCCTCTTCCAATACTCGAGAGTATGGCAGAGCTCACCTAAATATGGTTGACGAATCAAACGTTTTAATGAAAGGAGTTCCAATGAACTCTCAAGTTTGGATGTCTCATGGCGATAGTATTAATTCCGTTCCACCTCATTTTAAATTAATTGCAAGCACAGAAGATGTAAAAGTTGCTGCTTTTCAAGTAGAACAGGAAGATACCTTTGGAATTCAATTTCATCCTGAGGTTTACCATACAACAGATGGATTGCAATTGCTTAAAAACTTTGTAGTAGAAGTTTGTAAGTGTGAACAATCTTGGACACCTGCCGCTTTTGCAGATACCACAATTACAGCTTTGAAACAGAAAATTGGCAGCGATAAGGTTGTACTAGGACTTAGTGGAGGCGTGGATTCTACGGTGGCTGCAATGTTACTTCACAATGCAATCGGTAAAAACCTCTACTGTATTTTTGTAGATAACGGTTTGCTCCGCAAGAATGAGTTTGAGTCTGTTTTAGAGCGATACAAGCATTTGGGCTTAAACATTAAAGGAGTCGATGCAAAAGATCGTTTTCTAACTGCATTAGTAGGAGAATCCGACCCAGAAAAAAAGAGAAAAGCAATTGGTCGAGTATTTATTGAAGTTTTTGACGACGAGGCAAATGCTGTGACAGATGTAAAGTGGTTAGGACAGGGAACAATTTACCCCGATGTAATTGAGTCTGTTTCTGCAACAGGAGGACCTTCAGCAACTATTAAATCACATCATAACGTAGGTGGTTTGCCTGACTTTATGAAGCTAGAAGTAGTTGAACCTTTGCGATTATTATTTAAAGATGAAGTTCGCAGAGTGGGAGCATCTATAGGCTTGAGCCAAGATTTATTGGGAAGACATCCTTTTCCAGGCCCTGGATTAGCCATTCGTATTTTAGGTGATATTACACCGGAAAAAGTGCGGATATTGCAGGAGGTGGATGCTATATTTATAGACGGTTTGAGGTCAGATGGTCTATACGACGAAGTTTGGCAAGCAGGTGCAATCCTCTTACCCGTGCAAACAGTTGGTGTAATGGGAGACGAACGAACGTATGAGCAAGCAGTTGCATTGAGGGCGGTAAGTTCTACAGATGGGATGACCGCAGATTGGTGTCATTTACCGTATGAGTTTTTAGCCAAGATGTCGAATCAAATTATTAATAAGGTAAAAGGCGTAAATAGAGTGGTGTATGATATTAGTAGCAAGCCACCTGCAACCATAGAATGGGAATAATATGAAGTATTTACTAGGTTTTATTTTCGTTTTTAGTTCTCTTTTTAGCTTTGCACAAGAAGATAAAAAAGAAGAACTGATTGTGCATACAATTGATGGTAAGGAGTTTTACATTCATGTTGTAGATACCGGGAACACCTTATTTGCAATCAGTCGCAAGTACGCTATTCCTAGAGATGAAATTTTGAAGGCTAATCCGCGGTTAACAAATATTTTAACCCTAGGTGATCGTTTGATGATTCCTTTAAATAAAATAACAAGAAGAGATTTAGATGAAGCACCCGATATTGATGGTAATTTTCTAATTCATGAGGTTCAGAGAAATAATACCTTGTATTCGATTGCAAAAGAGTACAATGTTGAAATAAACGACATTATAGTTGCCAACCCAGAAATTGAAGATGGGTTAAAGAAGGGGACAAAAATTAAAATTCCTGTAGCAAAAATTAAAAATGCTACCGGAGAAGCAGAATATGTCGTTCCCGCTGCAGCGAGTCCATATGTGACCCATAAAGTGGAACCCAAGGAAACCATGTATTCTTTAAGTAAATTATATGACGTAACGATTGATTCAATAAGCTTAGTAAACAATGGGTTAGTTGGAGGATTAAAAGAGGGAGATTTAATTAATATTCCAATTCTAAGAAGCTATAAAAAAGTGGCTGTGCAGGCAAGCGAAGATCTTGTATTTGATAGCACAGGAGTAAAACGATCGTATAAAGTTTCAGTTTTATTGCCGTTTTATCTGGAAATGATGGAGCAGTCGAACGAATTAGATTACAAGCAATCTCAAAAACTCAATAAGGAATTATTTAACAAGGCACAGTATGCAATTGACTTTTATCAAGGTTTTAGGTTAGCAGCCGAAGAGTATGCTACAAAAGGCTTAAACCTTGAGTTGAATGTATTTGATACAGCAAAAGATAGTGCTACCGTGAAGAGAATTGTTAGAGACGAAGAACTTCAGGGATCTGACTTAATTATAGGACCTTTATTTTTAAGCAATTTCTTGCAAGTGGCCGATTATGCAAAGCACAATAAAATAAATATTGTTTCGCCTGTTAAGTTGAGCAATAAGGTATTGTTGGGAAATAGCTTTGTGAGTAAAGTAGCGACAAGCGAATCCATTCAAACAAGGTTCTTAGGACAGTACATGTTTGATTCGTTGAGATTTACAAATATGATTGTGGTATATCCAGATAAATTTCAAGATCGAAAAAGAATGGAATTGGTGAAGAAGCAATATAGCAGAGCAGCGGAAGAGATTCAAGATACAAACCGGATGTCTCCCTTGAGAGAAGTCTTTTTTAATCCAAAAGATTTGTACGCCATAAAATCGAAATTAAAGGTAGATGAAGTCAATGTTATTGTTGCACCAAGTAATGATCAGTCCTTTGTTACTCGATTGTTAACCTCGTTAACTATGCTGGATGATTACAAGTTTAAGGTGATTGGACTTGAGAAATGGCAGAGTTTCGAGAACATTGAAATAAACTATTTACATCAGCTAAATGTGCACTTAATAGCATCAGAATTTATTGATGATGAAAGGGACGAGAACAGAGGCTTTTTAAGCAATTTCAATGAAGCTTACGAAACAATACCTTCTAAATTTGCCTACTTAGGTTACGATGTAGCTGATTACTATTTAGGCTTATTGCTTGCAGGGGGAACTAACTTTGAATTAATGCTAGGCGAAAAGCAAGTTCAAGGATTAAGTAGAAAGTTTCACTACTTTAAAACAGGAATAGAGAGTGGTTTTGAAAATCATTCAAATTACTTGATTCGATATGAGAATTATAAAGTGGTTAAAGTGCTATAAATATTAATTTTCAAAGAGTTACTTAAATGCTAATATCAAGAAAAGATTGTGGGTTTAAAAAGATGCAACGGTATTCTGATTTACCGTAGCGGTTTTTTTTGTAACAAATATTGCTGCTCAATCATTCTACGTTCAGAGGTCTTAAAAGACTATAGCGTTAACAACTCATCCAAAACTCGAAAAGACTCGTGCATATTAACTTATCCATTATTTATGAAGTAAATACTTAATGTTCCTCATTCATTTTACTATGTAATGGTTACTACTGTATGTGTTTATATGTTTGCTGAAACATTGTAAAATTAATCTTTATGAAAACTACTTTTTGCAACACCGTACTTTTAATTTCTGTTCTGTCAATTTAAAATTTAACTCAATAATAGTCAATAAAATACATTTAATTAAATAGACGAAAGAGGAGTACACAATAAAAAAATTAGAGCCCGTTATTCGGCATCAATTACTATTGGTTGTACTTAGTTTTTGCAATTATTTATAAACTGGCAGACCGAAGAAAGTAGAGGGGTTGTACCAAAGTCCTGATGGCCGGTATGTAATTGCGCTTATCAAGAACAACGAGAGAGTCCATGATTACATTGGAGTGGTTCGCACAGCAGATAATCCTTATTGGAAAAGGTGAGAGGTCAAATTTAATTTCTGTTAAGGAATGATAATAAGTTAGGACGGTATTACTTCAAGACTTCTGGCAATTACGTGCCGGTAAGCTTTTCAATTAATGGAGACAGTCTGCTAATAAATCGTTTAATAGAGGTAAATCTAGAAAATCATAAAGCCACGGTAGTTGCGTGGCTTTATGAAATAATATGTTTGGGTTTAAATTTATCTTAGATCAATTACATCATAACTGGGATTAGCTGAAGTAGAAAACACAAATACTGTAGGAGCAATATTCTCATTTGTTTTAAAGGTTTTGATCTTGTAAACAAAGTCAGTTCCATCCTTTCCTTTAATCTCGATTTGGTCAACTACCAAATTCGCAGTATTAATATATAGCTTTATTGTGTGAAAACTTTGATCACTCGTTTCTTCTGGATACAAATTAATGATGTCCACAGCAGACCCGTATAAGGTTGAACTTTTATCGTACTTGTATTTAAATCCTTTTTCCCATAGTGTTAAAATTTTGGTTGGACTAATGTAGTCTTCGGATTCATCAGCATCAGGAACTTCATTAATTTGAACTTCTTCCGCTTCATCTAAAACTGTCCAAACTGTCTTGCCGTCTGACATAACATTTGTTCCTGCAATTTCTAAATGGTACTTGTCTCCTTGGGTCACCAAAGACCCTGTTTGTGTTTCTTCAATATCTTCTGCAACATTTTTCATGGTATACTCAAACTCAGCTTTCATGCTGGTGTACGTTTTTGTTTTAGCACTTAACTTATCAAGTATGCCCTTAGCTTTAGCATCTTGAGCATTTAAATTACCTCCTGCAATAAACAGTAACACTACTGTTCCTATTTTCAATAAAGTTTTCATATCACTATTTTTTACTCGTTATTCAATAACTGTTCCAAACTCATCTCATCGGTTATAAGCACTTGCCTAGCCTTACTTCCTTCAAACTGTCCAATAATTCCTGCTGCCTCTAATTGGTCTACTATTCTACCTGCTCTGTTGTATCCTAATTTTAATTTACGTTGCAACAAAGAAGCGGATCCTTGCTGGTGTTGTACAATTAATCTTGCAGCATCTTCAAAAAGAACATCTCGATCAGATTTATCAACATCTCCAATCGCCGTGGAATTCTCATCTATGTATTCTGGTAACAAAAACGCGTCGGGATAAGCTCTCTGACTACCAATAAATTCTGTCAATTTTTCTACTTCAGGTGTGTCTACAAAAGCACACTGCAAACGCACTAAATCACTGCCGGTTGATAAAAGCATGTCTCCCCGTCCTATCAACTGTTCTGCACCTCCTGAGTCTAGAATCGTTCTAGAGTCAATTCCGGTTGTTACTCTAAACGCAATTCTTGCGGGAAAGTTTGCTTTAATTGAACCTGTAATGATATTTGTTGAGGGTCTTTGGGTTGCAATAATTAAATGAATACCAATAGCTCTTGCCAGCTGGGCCAAACGTGCAATGGGCGTTTCTACTTCCTTACCTGCTGTCATTATTAAATCAGCAAATTCATCAATTACCAATACAATGTAAGGCAAGTATTTATGACCGTTTTCTGGATTCAACTTTCGAGCAACAAACTTGGCGTTGTATTCTTTAATGTTTCTTACAAAGGCATTCTTTAGCAATTCATAACGTTCATCCATTTCAATACAAAGCGAATTCAGTGTATGAATTACCTTCTGATTGTCCGTAATAATAGCGTCCTCGGAATCTGGGAGCTTTGCCAAAAAGTGACGCTCAATTTTATTGAATAAAGTTAATTCTACCTTTTTAGGATCGACTAGCACAAACTTCAATTGTGACGGATGCTTTTTGTATAACAGAGAAGTTAAAACAGCGTTTAACCCAACGGACTTTCCTTGACCGGTTGCTCCTGCCATTAATAAGTGTGGCATTTTTGCCAAGTCAAATGCAAATACTTCGTTTGAAATGGTCTTCCCCATCACTACCGGTAAGTCATAATCAGCATTCTGAAATTTCTCAGAAGCAATGACCGTTCGCATAGATACAACATCAGGGTTCTGGTTCGGAACTTCAATACCAATGGTTCCTTTGCCAGGAATTGGAGCAATAATCCGAATACCTAAAGCGGCCAGACTTAAAGCAATATCATCTTCTAAGTTTTTAATTTTAGAAATACGAACGCCAGGAGCAGGAACAATTTCATACAACGTAACCGTAGGTCCAATTGTAGCTTTAATCGACTGTATTTTAATGTTGTAATTTTCTAAGGTGTTTACAATCCGATTCTTATTTGCCTCAAGCTCTTCCTTATTTACTTTAATTCTTCCATCACCGTGATCATCTAGTAAATCAATTCCCGGCATTTTGTACTCCGATAAATCTAGGGTAGGGTCATATTCACCATAATCCTCTAATTTCTTGTTTACTTCTTTGTCACTTAGTATTTCGTCTTTTTCTTTCCCTTCTTCAATCTCTAATGAAACATCTTCAGGTATCTCATTCAATTCCTCCGTTACCACTGTAGTTAACTCAACAGCGCCCGTATTTGCTTCTGCAATTGCCGGAGCAGCAACTTCTTCAATCGGAGCAGTAACTTCTAATGGGAACTTATCCTCTTCAATTTTCTCTGCCTCTGGTGCTGCTATATCTTCTTCAACTACTAAAGTGTGCTTTTCTTTAGTAGGAATTTCTTCAATAGTTTCTGATGTCATAAAAGGTTTAGGAATATCTTCTATTGCTATCTCACCTTCTGCCTCGTCATGCAGTTCGTCAATCGTCTTTCCAGTATTAAGTTCGTAAAGTTTTTCATTTTCTTCATTTTTGATTTGATTTACATCGTTTTTAAAGTTGGCGAAGAATGTTTTAATATCAAAGACGCTAATGATAAATACACTGAGTAGAAAGAATACAAATATTCCCGCTCCAATTTTACCTAAAACTGATCCCAAAAATAAATTTAATTCATAGCCAACCGCACCACCCAAGTAAAATAAATCCTCGTTGAAAAAGTAACTAAAGAATAATGAAAACCAGATCAACCCAAACAAAGAATATTTAATTGTTTTGAAAATGGGGAGAAGGCTTACTTTGAAAAGAACTCGAAAGCCAACGATGAAAGAGATTACTACAAAAAGAAAGGATGCTATTCCAAACCAATCGTAGATGAATTGATGGGACAATGCAGCACCGATTTTACCCAGCCAATTTTCAGCTGCTATGCTAGAGTCTGTAAAGTAGTCCCAAAAAGGCAACTCAACTTTGCTTTGATCTGATTTCCATGTAAATAAAAAAGAAGTAAAGGCTAATAATAAAGCGGCAGCTGAAAGAATTAGACTTATGCCTGCAATTTGCTTGGTTTTTTCAGTTTTTAAAAAGTCCGTGTATGTTGCTATCGAAAGCCTTTTTCCAAGTGGTGGATTTTTTGCATTACTCGTCTTTGTATCTTTCTTTTTAGAAGATTTTTCTTCGGGAGTGTCTGATTTAAAACGATTTTGGGCCATTCAATTGAATCTTGATTATTGACAAAAATAAAGCCCTTCCATCACATGTAAAAATGGCTTCCAATAAGTTATGAACAGTAGGTTGTGTTACATTCCACCAGCTCCCATTTTTTTCAACTCTTCGATCGTCTTAAACGCGTAATCTGAGGGTATTTCCATTTTAATCCTTTTCACTTTTCCCTTCTTAATTGAAACAACCGTTTGGGTCATTGTAAACATATCTTGGTTTATCACAATTTCCATTGGAAAACCTTTCATGCCTTCTATGGAATTGGAAACTTTTATTTTTAATTCTTCAGTATAGTATACTTCAATTTCATTCCCGTTCTTATCCGTAGCGATGGCATTTTTGCAAGTATATCCAAGAATCTGTTTAGACTTTTCAGTGTATTTTATCTCAGGCTTTTCAACTTCACCTCGTAATTCCTTTTTCTCTCTAGACGTCATTTGTGTTGCAATTTTTGAACCCATCATATTGATTAGTTGCAACGTTTCGTCTGTTGTTGTGTTTTGAATAATAACAATCTCGCCACCCATGGCATTTGGAGTCACTGTTTTGGTTAAATTATCCTTTACGTGCATAACGGAAGATTTTGGTAACATTCCAACTTGTGGTTTAATTTGCGGTGAAAGATTTTCATATACCATCTCATAGGTAATTGTTCCTTCAAATTTTTGCGCAGAAACTGATAAACCGCTTAAAAGTATCACAACGGCTAAAGTAAAATTCTTCATGGTTTTAATGGGTTTTAAAAACGGGTAAAAGTATTACATAATGTTGGAGAAAAGCCTTTCTATTTCTGCTTTTAATTTCATAGGCTCAATCATTTCGTAGCCTTCTTCAAGATTAATGTCAGTTAATTCAACATCTTCTTCAAGCACCTTTATTGCTGTAAATTGCATTAAAATGTTATTGCTTACCAATTGATATTCCATTAATACTCCTGCTATTTCTTTAAATGGGGTGTGTGAGTTTGCATTATTAATTACAATCTCGTTTGTATAAAAAACTTTGAAACTCCAAATGCTGTCGCCCTGAACCGTTACATCAGCTCCTTCACATGAATAACCGGCAATTTCCTTAGTCTCGTCGTTAAATGAAACTTCTATGGAATTAAATTCAGGGCTAAACTTTAAAAAGTCGTCTTCAGTAAGTTCGCTGGCATACTTGGTGCTCAATATTTTTATTGAGTGTAACAACTTGTCATTGCCTTCCTTGCAAATTATGGATGTTTTAAAAATCCCCATGCTTGCAATAATATCGCTTCGATAGTTATTGTTAACGAAAGTTACACGCATTTTCTTTGGCATCAAGTCCAACATTAGATTATCTTCAGGTAAATTGGGGTACGAAATGTCATATTCAATCTTACCTTCATTAATTCCTTTTTGAAAAACACGGTTTTCACAAGAATATAAATACAAAATAGATGACAATAAAAACAGGGAACAACTAGATTTCAAGAGAGGCTTTAAATGTTGCATTTTCAGAAAAGTGATTTTTTTCGTTAATGTTTGAAAATTAGAGAGAAAAATCTAGCTAAACAACTATTATCTGCATTAAATAGTAAGATGAATAATTTTAATCTTTAGATGGATGGTCTGTTTTCCTATTCAAAAGATTCTCAATTTAACATACATTTGCGATTGAACAACTAGAAAACTAATATGACAATACAGCTAATTGAAAATAAATCAGAAATTGGAGCAGGAACGAGAGGGGCAAGCTTAGGTATTGATGCACTTAGGATAGCAGGGTTAAATAAAAAGAACGATTATTTTTCGAAGCACAAAGTTATTACAATCAAGGATAAAAATAGTTTGTTGTTTGATAACATTAAACTATCGTCTGCCAAAAGAATTAAAGGAATCTCCGAGGTTTTTCAGATCATCTGCGATCAAGTTGACGAAACAATATCTAACAACAAATTTCCTTTAATTTTAGCTGCAGACCATTCTTCGGCAGGTGGCACAATTGCAGGAATAAAAAAGAAATACCCAAACAAGAGGTTAGGAGCAATTTGGATTGATGCTCATGCTGATTTGCATTCTCCTTACACTTCGCCAACTGGCAACGTTCATGGAATGCCATTGGCAACTGCTATAGGGCTCGACAATAAAGAATGTAAAGTAAAAGAACCTTCCGCAGAAGCCATAAAATATTGGGAGAAGTTGAAGGAAACCGGTGGGATTTCGCCAAAAATATTGAGCAATGATGTTGTATTTTTTGGTGTTCGTGATACGGAATTTCCTGAAGATGAAATTATTCGACGCGAGGGTATAAAAAACTTTACTGTAGCTGAAACAAGAGAAAAAGGAATTGACAAGGCATGTTCTGAGGCACTTGAATTACTTTCTGATTGTGATATTATTTACATTTCATTTGATGTAGATAGCATGGATTGTGACCTTGTATCTATGGGAACAGGAACGCCTGTGCCAAATGGATATACGCCGACAGAAGCAAATTCGATAATTCAAGGGTTAATTAAATCCGAAAAATTGGTTTGTTTTGAAATGGTAGAAATTAACCCCACACTGGACAACAAGCAGAACTTGATGGCAGATACTGCCTTTGAAATATTAGTAAATACAACCAACACCTTAGAAAAGAAAGTTTCTTGATGGAAAAATTAGAAAACCTATTATCTACAGCGATAAAAGAAGCTTTTGTCGCTGTTTTTGAAACCGGTATTGACGAAAAGCAGATACAACTTCAAAAAACTAGAAAAGAATTTGAGGGGGATGTAACTTTAGTGGTTTTTCCATTTTTAAGGGTAACTAAAAAAGGACCAGAGCAATCAGGTGAAGCAATTGGTGAACATTTAAAGAGCAATTCAGATTTAGTCATTGGCTATAATGTGGTGAAGGGCTTCCTGAATTTAGAAATCAACTCAATTTATTGGTCAGGTTTCTTGAATGAAATTGCTGAAATCGAAAACTTTGGTTTTGAAGCTGTAAATTCAAAAGATAGAGTGATGGTGGAGTACTCTTCGCCAAATACGAATAAGCCACTACACTTAGGTCATTTAAGAAATAACTTTTTGGGTAATTCGGTGGCTAGAATCTTAAAAGCGAATGGTCATGAAGTTGTTAAAGTCCAAATTATAAACGATCGAGGGATTCACATCTGTAAGTCGATGGTGGCCTGGCAAAAATATGGGAACGGTGAAACTCCAATTAGTACAGGTTTAAAAGGAGATAAATTAGTTGGTAATTATTATGTGAAGTTTGATCAGGTATACAAAGAGCAAATTGCTGCTTTAGTAGCTGAAGGAAAAACGGAAGAAGAAGCAAAAAAACAAGCACCGCTTATTATTGAAGCACAGGAAATGCTTCTTAAATGGGAGTCAGGAGATGAAGCTATTAATGAGTTGTGGAGAACAATGAATTCTTGGGTGTATAAAGGCTTTGAGAGCACTTACGCTACCATGGGCGTTGATTTTGATAAACTGTATTATGAATCTGATACCTACTTGATTGGGAAAGATAAAGTACAAGAGCACATGGACACAGATTCTTTTTACGAGAAAGAAGACGGTTCAATCTGGATTAATTTAGAAGCGGACAAACTTGATAACAAATTGTTGTTACGTTCTGATGGAACGTCAGTTTACATAACGCAAGATATTGGTACTGCCATTATCAGAGAGGAAGAGTTTGCTTGTAAAAACTATTATTATGTAGTGGGAAATGAGCAAGACTATCATTTTAATGTCTTGGCGCTTATTCTCCAAAAAATGGGTTTTAATTGGGCAAAAGGCATAGAGCATCTTTCGTATGGTATGGTTGATTTGCCATCAGGTAAAATGAAATCTAGAGAGGGTACAGTAGTTGACGCTGATGATTTAATGTTAGAAATGAAAACAACTGCTAAGGAAATTTCTGAGGAACTTGGTAAATTGGAAGACATGGAATCCGTGGAAAAAGAAACACTATTTTGGAGCATTGGTTTGGGCGCTCTAAAGTATTTTATTCTAAAAGTAGATCCTAAGAAGCGAATGCTGTTTGATCCGAAAGAATCTGTTGATTTTAATGGCAATACTGGGCCGTTTATTCAATATACTTATGCTAGAGTGAAGTCAATTCTTCGAAAGTCAAACTTTAAAGGTGGAGCATTAGACTTTTCAAACGCTGCCGTCGATGTCGAAGATGTTAACGTAATTAAGAAATTATACGATTTCCCGGAAGTTATCAATGAATCTGCAGCGTTAAAAAGCCCTGCAATAATTGCAAATTATACTTATGAGCTAGTTAAAGTATTCAATCACTTTTACCAAAATACTCCTCCCATCATGAAAGAAGAAAATGAGGCAATACGGAACTTAAGATTAACGATTTGTGCTAAAACAGCCCAAGTTATCTCTAACGGAATGTATTTGTTAGGAATAGATGTTCCTGAAAGAATGTAAGACAGTTTTAGGTCTTATTTTACTTGCTAATATTAAGGATGATTATTCCTTTTGATTCTTTTTTTTGAGCTGCCTATAATGGCTAACTTTACCTTCTTAAAATTATCCAAGAAAGATGTTTGAGAATTTATCCGATAAGCTCGACCGGGCGTTTAAAGTACTAAAAGGTCAAGGTCAAATTACTGAAGTTAACGTAGCAGAAACGACAAAGGAGATACGACGCGCTTTGTTAGATGCGGATGTTAATTACAAAACGGCAAAAACGTTCTCTGATGCGGTTAAGGAAAAAGCGATTGGTCAAGATGTATTAACTTCTGTTTCACCAAGTCAACTTTTTACAAAGATTACCCATTCAGAGCTTGCCAAATTAATGGGTGGTGAGCAAGTTGAAATTAATTTGTCAGGAGATCCTGCAGTTGTTTTAATTGCAGGCTTGCAGGGTTCAGGAAAAACTACCTTTTCAGGAAAGCTTTCGAATCTATTAAAAACAAAAAAGAAAAAAAATCCACTTTTAGTCGCTTGTGATGTTTACCGTCCGGCTGCAATTGATCAGTTGCATGTTTTAGGTGAGCAAATTGGAGTAGAAGTATATTCTGATAAAGACAACAAAGATCCTGTCTCAATTGCAAAAGCAGCTATTGTTTATGCAAAATCCAAAGGGTTTGATACGGTTATTGTGGATACTGCTGGCCGTTTGGCCGTGGACGCACAAATGATGGATGAAATTGCTGCAGTTAAAAAGGCAATCTCTCCCTCAGAAACACTGTTTGTTGTAGATTCCATGACAGGGCAAGATGCCGTAAATACAGCAAAAGCCTTCAACGAAAGAATAAATTTTGACGGTGTTGTCCTTACAAAATTAGATGGGGACACTAGAGGTGGAGCCGCATTGTCAATTCGGTCAGTTGTAGACAAGCCTATCAAATTTGTAGGAACAGGTGAGAAAATGGAAGCCTTAGATATGTTCTATCCATCTAGAATGGCAGATCGTATTTTGGGAATGGGAGATGTTGTTTCTTTGGTAGAAAGAGCGCAGGAACAGTATGACGAGGAAAATGCAAGAAGACTGCAAAAAAGAATTGCTAAAAATCAGTTTGATTTTAATGACTTCATGGATCAAATTAGCCAAATAAAGAAAATGGGGAACATGAAGGATTTGATTGGCATGATACCAGGAGTTGGCAAGGCAATGAAAGATGTTGACATTGACGATGATGCTTTCAAAGGAATTGAAGCGATGATAAAGTCGATGACCCCAGGAGAGCGAAGTAACCCTAAAATTATCAACGGAACGAGAAGAAAGAGGATTGCTAACGGCAGTGGGAACTCTATTCAAGAGTTGAATAAATTGTTAAAACAGTTTGAGCAGACGAGCAAGATGATGAAGATGATGGGAAACAAGCAGAATATGGCTAAAATGATGAAAAATATGCCTAAAATGCAAGGCGGAATGGGAGGGAAATAAATATGCAATTATTAGACGGTAAAAAGACTGCTACTGAAATTAAAATTGAAATAGCAGAAGAAATAACAAGGGTAAAGGCAAAAGGAGGAAAGACTCCCCATTTAGTCGCAGTTCTAGTTGGGAACAGTGGTGCAAGCATTACGTATGTAAATGCGAAAATTGCTGCTTGCGAAAAAGTAGGAATGAATAGCACCATCGTTCGTTTAAATGATACTACTACCGAAAAAGAACTATTAGAAGAAGTTGATCGTTTAAATGAGGATGAAGATGTTGACGGTTTTATTGTGCAATTGCCATTGCCCAAGCACATCAGTGACAAAAAAGTGACTGAAGCAATCTCTCCGGATAAAGACGTAGACGGATTTCATCCGTGGAACATCGGTAAAATGATGTTAAACCTACCAACATTTTTACCCGCAACACCATACGGGATATTGCAATTGATAGAACGGTATAATATTGAAACTACCGGCAAGCATTGTGTTGTTGTTGGCAGAAGTTCGATTGTCGGTTCTCCTATCTCTAATCTAATGTCTCGGAATTCATATCCAGGTAATTGTACAGTTACTTTGACCCACAGTAGAACTGTAAATTTGAAAGAAATTACACTTTCTGCAGATATTTTAATTGTTGCTTTAGGTAAACCCGAGTTCATTACTGCAGACATGGTAAGCGAAGGAGTTGTTGTTTTTGATGTTGGAATTACTCGAAAGGCAGATAAAACAAAGAAGTCAGGATATAAATTGTTTGGAGATGTAGAATTTAAGGGAGTTTCAGAAAAAGCATCTTTTATAACACCTGTTCCGGGTGGTGTTGGTCCAATGACAATTGTTTCTCTGCTTAAAAATACGCTATTAGCTACCAAAGGTAAATAGTATTGCCTAGATGAAGTCTCTATTATGACCTGTTGTTTTTTTAGGTTTAACCTTTGAATTAATTAGTATAATTTATTCCTCAAAATGGCAGCACAGAATTCAAAATTGTGGCACCTTGAACAAATAAACTTGCTCAAAAATTTATCTGACACAGAGTTGGAAGAATTAGATGATTTAACGGTTATGAAAACCGCCGATAAAAATCAATTTATCTATTTTCCAAAAGAGCCAAGTAAAATCTTATTTTTTCTTAAGGCTGGCCGTATAAAAATAGGAAGCTATTCGCACGACGGTAAGGAGGTTATAAAATCAATTCTGTATCCTGGAGAAGTTTTTGGTGAAATGGGAATCGTAGGCGAAGAAAGTCGCAAAGATTTCGCTGTTGCGATGGATGCCGATACTAGAATGTGCACACTCCATGTGGATCAGTTTGTGAAAATGATGCGCGAAAATTCTCAATTGAGTTTAGCGGTAACAAAAAACATTGGGGAAAAGCTTCGAAACATTGAAAGAAGGTTAGAATCTTTAATCTTTAAAGTTGCAAGAGAAAGAATCATCGATTTCATGAAGGAGATGGCAATTAAATATGGTAAAAAAATTGGTGTGGAGGTTCTGGTAAAGCATGATTTAACTCATCAAGACATTGCCAACCTTACTGCAACTTCCAGACAAACTGTAACAACAGTTTTAAATGATTTGAAAGAGAAAGACTTAATTTATATGGAGCGTAAGCATTTCTTAATAAGAGAATTAGATAAATTAGTGTAATGTATACATTATTTACTGCCGACAATTTCAAACAATGTGCTCAAGTGGAGACATTCCTAAATAAGAGTAATTTAACGTTCAGAATAGTGAATGTTGACACTTCAGATGACCGCCCACCCATTCAAATATTTGCTTTTCCGGTACTTTTTAGTGGAGACCAATTGCTTGGTTATGGAACAGACATAAAAGATTACATCAAAAAAAAATCTCCAACTAGTTAGTCAAAGATTTTTTTGGTACCGCGATTTAGGTGTAACCTAATCCTCTTTTTTTTCTTCTTCCTCTTCTCTCGGCTTAGCTGCGCTAACTCTTAAATTTCTTCCAAGATGATCAAAACCATCTAATGATTCAATTGCCTTAGTTCCTGGTTCCTCACTCATTTCAATAAATCCAAAACCCTTTGAGCGCCCTGTAAATTTGTCTTGAATAATTTTCACTGAAGTTACATCACCAAATTCAGCAAATAAATTTCCCAAATCGTCCTCTGTCGATTTGTAAGAAATGTTTCCTACATAAATGTTCATTGTTTTTAATTTAGTCAAAGACAAAGAAAGCAATTTTTTTTGTCAATTTTTGGGTTTGGTTAAAATATACTAAGTGGAGCGCGGTCTTATACAGAAACTATTGGCTCTTATTTATCAGATATTTCGCTTTTGAACTCCTTTTGGTATTTATCCCAAGGCACAGATTGATACGCTTCTTCTCCAAAATATTTTATAATTTGTTCTAAACTCTTAGGATCTTGGTATCCAGCAATCGCAGGGTGCATTAATTCAATGTTCTTGTCGAGATACACAATAGAAGGATAGGTCATTTTTCCATTCAATAATGCAACTGCTAATTGATGCGGCGCTCGCCGTTCACCACTATTTTCATTTATAAACATTTGTTCGCCCAATAAAATGGTATCTTTTCGTTCGGCATTTAGTTTAACAGCCCAGTAATTTTCTTGTATATACTTTATTATTGTTGGGTTTGTAAATGTGTTTGCGTCCATTCTTTTACACCATCCGCACCAGTCCGTATAAATGTCTACAATTATTTTTTTTGGATTACTTTCGTTCCGCTTTAACGCTTCTTCAAAGCTTAACCACTCAATTTTATTTGTTTGTGCTTGGCCACTAAATACAAGCACAACTAGAAAACATAACAGTATAAGTTTGTTCATAAAATAAAATTCAGATTTTTTTTTAGTTTGTAAGGTGAATTTTTGTTAAAGCTTTGCTAGCGTAAAATGGATGACAAAATAGCGTTGTTTTGAATCAGAACTCTATCTTTGCTTTAATGAGGATTTGCACATTACTCTTCTCTTTTTTTTTATCACTTACTGCTGTGTTCGGACAAGCCCGAGTGCTTGTTGATGACAGCCTTCAGTTGGGCTATAGAAATATTGGAAGGTATTCAGAACAACTGTCCGAGGATTATTTTGATTTGAATACGTTTCGAAGGTTTAAACCGATTCAAAATCAGTATTTACCATTTGCTCGATCAGGAAATAATGGTTTGGCAGGTCATTCTTATACAATAGGAGCTCAAGATTGGAATGCGAATTCTTTACTTCAAGGTTCTCAGCCTTTACTTTTTACTAAGGATTCCCTGCGGTTTTATAACACCAACCGGCCTTTCACTCAATTGAGCTATTTTAACGGTGCTGAAAGTGAGCAGCAGTTTTCTATTTTTCACACCCAAAACTTAAGTGAAGGATTGAATTTAACATTCAATTATAGAAGAATTAATTCAGAAGGATTTTATATTGGGCAATTAGCGACGCATACTCAATTCAATGGAAGTATAAATCTAAAAAGTAGAGATCAACGTTTTAGCACTGACTTATATTATTTGATTAATGGTATAGAAAACCAAGAGAATGGGGGAGTTATAATTTCAGAAAACGATGTGGATACGGATAACGCCATCACGTTAGCTGTAAATTTATCTGAAGCTCAAAATCAATCTCGCACTCAAAATTGGGGAGCAAAGTCGGAATACAATTTACTTAATGTAGACACTACTACCAGTGCATTGTTTTCTATTTCACATGAGTTTAATTGGCACAAAGCCTTCCGTAACTATTCGGACGACCTTAGCAATTCCCTTGACTTTTATAACACTGCTATTTTTGATACTTTATTTACAAACGATAGCAGCTTTGCCCAAACTGTTTCGAATGAAATAATGGGAAATTTTGGGGGAAATAAATTCCAAGTAGGGGTAAGAAATGAGCAACTGAGTTGGTTTCAAAATTTTTTGATAAACGAAGAAGCAAGTTCAAACTATATTGTAGCAAACGCTAACTTTATTTTGTCGGGCATCGGTTTTTCTTCTTCTTTTGAGAAGGGAATTTCCGGTTTTCATGAAAACGAATTGGATTGGAAACTTAACGTTCGTTTCAAGGAAATGAAATCTTTGCAAACTACTGTATATTCTAGAATTTCACAAAAGCAACCTGATTTTCTTTTTGGAAACCAAAGAGCAAACCACAATTACTTTAGTACAAATCTTACGACATCAAATCAAGTAAAGATAGGGGCTAAAATAGTGCATCAGAAGCGGAAGGTAATGATTGATGCAAACTATCAAGTGTTGACAGATTTTGTGTTTTTAGATAGCTTACAAATTCCTCAACAGAACGCAGATGCGATATCAGTAATTCAGGTGAACTTTCGTAAGAATTTTGTTTTTCTAAAGAACTTTAGATTAAATAATAACATTCAATTTCAAGCCATATCAAACACGGATGTACTTCCGCTGCCTGTCATAACCTCTTTACATTCTTTATATTACACCAATGAATTTTTTGAGAATTCATTAAGATTTGAAATCGGAGCTGATTTAGCGTACATCGGAGAATACAACGGCTATGCTTATTCGCCAAGTTTATCCCAGTTTCACCTAAGAGGGACTGGAGAACAATTAGGTGACATTATGCAGTTAGATTTATTTATGAATTTGAGAATTCATAAATCTGTGAGAGTATTTGCTAAAATGGAAAATATATTAGCTCCTTCCTTTTCTAACGAATCCGCTCGAATTCAAGATTATTCTGTTCCTGGAAGAGTTCTAAAATTTGGATTGAGTTGGAGAATGCTTAATTAAGAATCTAGGATGGATTTTTTTCTGTTGTTTAACCTTCCTTTTTCTCTTTCTTTCTAGGTGTTTATTACAAATGGGTTTGCCATTTAAATTGTCGGTAAATAGCATGAATACCCTCCAATTTTGTGGGGTAACACTTACTTCTAAAAAGGAACAAGAGACTGAAATTTGTCAACGAGTTACAAATCAAGTAGAGTAATAAAAGTTAGAAAGTTATGATTTTTTATCTCCTTTTTTATTCGAACATCACACTTTCTAATTCAACAATAACTTCATTCTTGCGGTTAAAAATTTCATACGGGGGATTGTATTCTAAAAAGTAAAATCGGTTTGTATAGGTTATGTTTTCAGCATCTAAAGCTAATTTTAGTTTCTGTTTGTAGTGTTCTATCTTTTCGTCATTGGCCCAGCCTCCAAAGGTGATGGCAGCAATCGTTTTTGCCGGTTCCTCCCGAAATTTGATTCGTGATTGGTTTGGCTCCGGGAGCGTTTCCTTTTTAAACTTCTTCGGAACCATAAACATCATTGTCATGGAGTCTTCTAAAGACATGGATACTGGTGAAGTCATTGCTATTTTTTCATTCGTTTTATTTCCACCAAAAATATAACCTGCTAAAATGGAAAACCCTTTACCTGATGCATCTTTGTACTTATTATCGCTGAGTTTAACGGAAGTAAACAAACTTGCTTCATAGTCGCGGATTTCAAATACATCATATTTTTTACTAACTAAATAGGGGTAGGTTTCAATGTCTTTTTGGCCGTTCACAGCGAAAAGTTGAATTGCAACAAATGCAATTAAAATTACTCCCAATACGATGAATACTATTTTCATGGTGCAAATTTTAAGTTATTTCAAGTAAGTTTTTAATTGCTGTATCCTATTATAAAATATTCAATTCCAAATACTTAAATAAATAGCAAGTGAGGAACGGAGTGTTCGACATTAGATGATTGTATTGGTGTTCAATCACTTTCTCTTTTAAGAACTAGTTTTATATTCTCAAATGTGCGAGGAATATAACAGGCGACAGAGTATTTGGTCTCGGATGTATAGTTGTTTTATTCTAGGCATATAGTTCAAGTCAAAGAAGGCATCGTTATGTTGTGAACAACATGTTTATTTTTAAGTGCCGATTGCTATGCTTAGTAATTTTTAAATCAATTCAATCTTGGCATTTTGATTCTCAATTTTTTGAATGTGTTCTTCTAATTGGAACGACGATTTACTAAAGTTTTCATTTCTTTGACTGGCTTGCTTCTGTCTGCTAATACTTCTCGCAAAACGTCTAATACTTTCTTCTGTATTTAGGATTAGACCTGGTACGGGAACACTTTTACCAGCATCATCTTTGGCTACCATGGTGAAATAAGAAGAATTGCAATGTTTGATGATGCCAGACTTAATATTTTCAGATTCTATTTTCAGACCAACTACCATAGAAGTTCGTCCTGTATAATTGATAGAAGCTTTTAACGTCAGCAGCTCGCCTACTTCGATTGGATTCAAAAAATCCACCTTATTTACGGAAGCGGTAACGCAATAATGCCCTGAATGCTTAGAGGCACATGCGAATGCGACTTGATCCATAAGACTAAGCACAAACCCACCGTGAATAAAACCACTAAAATTAGAATGGGAAGGCAGCATAAGCTGACTCATTGTTAGTTGAGAGGATTCAATTTTTTTATATTCCATAGTATATAAATTATTGTTTGATTGATCAAGTTTTAGGGCAATTTTTTGTTGTAAAACTGAACTGCCAATTTTTAGTTAAAAATACGGATTATTCAATTTTTAAAGAGGGAGAGTAGTATCTATTCCTACACGCTAAATTATTGAAGTGCTTTCTTGAAGAACTTGGAGATCATCGATAAGTTTCTGGAATGCTGTCTTTTTGATTAAATCCGAAGTCCAACTCCAATTCGAACCATGACGTTGCGAGGAAGAGCCTCGAAACTTACCAGAGTAGTTTTCCTTTGGGATATAGGAAGTATTGGATTCTCTCTCGTATTAACGGCAACATGTGTTTCAAAAAGCTGAATTGGAACATTTAAATCCAAGTACCAATTTCCTTTTAGAGTGTAATTAATTCGAGGCACTATAGCGAATAACGCTCCAAAATCAGTGTTTCTTTCGGGAAACTGACTGCTAATGGAAGGCATTGTTATTGAATTCTCAAAAAAGGGGTTAATTGATAGACCTAGATAAGGGGTAAGTTTTGTTTTCTCAGTTGTTTTGCGCAGTACAATGTTGTATTCATAACTCAATGCAAAGAAAACCCGTGTGTTCTTTTCACCTGCAACCAACTCTTTTCTACCCGGACTGTCATTTGAAATAATAGTCTCATTTTGGTTGAAATTTATTAAAAGCCGTGCTAATTCAAATTCATGAAAATTGCCATTTTCTCGCTCAATGGTAAAAGCAGGGGAGAAGTATCCTAACTGGTACTTTTTGTTTTTTCAGTTGTTCTGTTCTTCGTAATTGAGTCAAAGGTGGAAATGTCATTGTTTGTCACAAAACTAAAGTTTGTATAAAGTTTTATTGATTTAGTAGTGCTATTTTGTCCGTAGCTTTTTACGCTCACGAAGAGAAGAACAAAAAGAAAGATAGCAGACGGTAGGTGAAAAAGTAATTTTTCATTTGTATGGAAATTTTAGATTTTCAACTAAACGCTGAAGCTAGTGGTTTAGTATGAAGTGCTACAACTAGTTTCTTGATGCCACAATCTGCTTCAGTTTTTTGAGGAGTATAAATTTGCGGAACAGCCTTGTTGCATGCGCTACTCTCAGCTTTCCGATAACGGTGAAATCATAATGTGCGCCCTATGCGTTCCAGGATTCATGATCCAAGGATGATTGGAAGCAAAAGGAACTTCCGGCAAGCCTGTAGATTCTGAAGTGGACCACGGCATATAGATTACATAGCGGAGGTTTGCTCCCTCAACAATAGAGGTAGTGCTGTCATACATCGTTTCTGACCCGTAGTAAATGTGTAATGTGGACCCAGCAGTAATTTCAAGTTCTCCTGAGTTCATTTCTGCTTCACGAATATCAAAGATTTCTTGTCCCGACTTTCCTTCAGCTTTTAAAGCCCTTCCTCTCGCCATAAAAGGTTCAAGGCTGTTGTGGTAGCATGCTGCGTTAAATCCACCTTGGTTTGGATTGTCTGCAATAACAATAAATTCATTGTTACCTTCTTTTAGGGTCACAAACTCACCTGCCATATTATATCCAATAACTTTACATCCAGCTCTGCTTTTTTCAGGCGCAGTCATTAATGCTGTTGAAACTTAGGCTTCATCTGTATCAATCGGTTTTAACAGTTTATTGACCTTAATCGATGGTTGCATTATTGTATTTTCAATTGTTGAGGATTCCTGTATTGTGGTTTTTGTAGGGTCTGGAGAAGTACAAGAAATTAATATTCCTGTAAAATGAAGGGAATAAGAATACGTTTCATATGTTTTCTGAGTATTGGGCATGTTTACTGAAATTGAGCGAGTGGTATCATCCGCAATAAAGGAATCGTTATATTCAAATTGAAAGCCTTCCTCATTTACCCAAAGTTCGCCTGCGGTATCATTTCCTTTGTAAATGACCTGCAATTTATTCTCAATCTTCATAGCTTACTATCAACGTTTTTTATTTCCACTTTCATTTCCAAATTGAGATATTCAAAAATATCGTGCAATATCTCGAATGTTGGATTGGTCACTCCTCGTTCAATTTTTGAAATTGTCGTCTTCGACATCGTAGTAAGCTCTGCTAAGTCTAGAATAGTTAGACCCAATGTCGTTCTTCTCTGTTTTATAAGTTTTCCTAGGTCTTCTAATTCCATAATATTGTACCATTATAGTGGTATTATATTTGCAAATATTCAGATTTATGGACAAGTTGTATCCGTTTGTACCACTACGCTGTCATTTTTTTGCCATAAATTAGGATAGTTAGGCTAAAATTTAGATTGTATCAACATAGTGGTATAATTTGTAAATGATCTTAAATAATCGTTCAATCAGCTGCAATTCTGAACGCATCAATTTCCTCCTATTTCAATACCTTTGAAATAAATGAAAACATGAAACGAATTGTTGTTTTTACTTCAGGTGGAGATGCTAGGGATTGGATGTCTGTGTCCGATTAGTGTTAAAAATACCTTGCAACACAACATCGAATTTTTTGGAATTGTAAATGCACACGTACAGATGATTTTTAATCGATTTTATTTCCTTAGAATTTAATTCGGCAAGTAACATTGTTTAACTAGGTGGAACTATTTTAAAGAGTGCCCGTTGCGATGACTTTAGAGTGGCAGAGGGAAGATAAAAGGCCGCAGCACAATTGAAAAATAGCAGGAAAGGTTGCTGTTGACGGAGTGTTGGAAGGTCGAAAAAATGAAATGGTTGGAGTATTAAATCGAGAAGTTGCTTTCACTAATTTTGAGAAAGAAATAAAGCACAATAACAAAACAAACAAAGAGTTACTGCTTTTAGCAGAATCGTTGGCTTAATATGAGTGTAAGAGAAACAAAATTTGCAGAGGTAATCCTGCCGTTGGCCTTGCCACAAACCTTCACCTATCGTGTTCCGCACGAATGGAATGAAGACATTGCAATGGGGCAGCGGGTAATTGTGCAATTTGGAAAAGGCAAGAAGCAATATTCTGCCATTGTTGCCCATGTTCATAATATACCGCCTTCCAGCTATCAGGCAAAGTACCTAGAGGCAATCTTGGACGAAAAGCCAATCATTCATCCCGTACAACTTAACTTCTGGAATTGGATTGCAGATTATTACATGGCCAATATTGGCGAAGTAATGGTCACCGCTTTGCCTGGCGGGTTGCGCCTAGCTAGTGAAACAAAGGTGCTGCTGCATCCCGAGTATCAAAATAGCATAGACAACTTAACAGACGACGAATACTTGGTGGTGGAGGCCCTAGAAGTTCGAAATGTATTAGAATTAAGTGAAATCTCTCAAATTCTAAACATTAAATATGTTCAGTCAAAAATTAAATCGCTGATAGAGAAAAAGGCGGTGATGGTGGAAGAGGAGTTAAAGCAGCGCTATAAACCAAAAATGGTGGACTACGTTCGGTTGACTTTTGAGGCCAACAAAGAAGCACGACTCAAAGTAATATTTGATGAGTTGGGAAATGCTCCCCGGCAATTAGAGTTATTAATGACCTTTATTCAATTAAATGGACGATACACTGCTCAACCCAAAGAAGTAAAGAAATTAGAAATTCAAAAACTAATTGGCGCAACTTCCTCCTTGGTGAACCAGTTGGTTCAAAAAGAGATTTTTGAAGTATACAAAGTGGAAGCAGGTCGATTAACTTCAACTGAGGCGACCTCTAAAGAAAAGCTGTTGAATGAATACCAGCAAGTCGCTTACCAAGAGATTCAAACTCATTTCAAAGATAAGTCGACCGTTTTATTGCACGGCATAACATCTTCAGGTAAAACAGAGATTTACATCAAACTAATACAAGAAGCAATAGATGCTAACAAGCAAATATTGTACTTACTACCGGAAATAGCTCTTACGACTCAAATTGTAACTCGGTTACAAGCTATTTTTGGAGAAAAAGTCGGTGTGTATCATTCTCGATTCAATGAAAATGAAAGAGTAGAAGTCTGGAATAATGTTTTGAAATTTAATCCGGGACATTATGAGGATTTTCAAATTATTTTAGGGGCTCGCTCTTCATTGTTTCTACCTTTCTCTAAATTGGGTTTAATTATAGTAGATGAAGAGCATGAAAATACTTTCAAGCAATACGATCCGTCGCCGCGTTACCAAGCCAGAGATGCATCTTTAGTATTGGCGCAGATGCAAGGGTCAAAAGTGCTTCTGGGTTCTGCTACACCTTCTATTGAGAGTTACACCAACGCCAAAGAAGGGAAGTATGGTTTGGTTACGCTCTCTAAACGCCATGGTAACGTTACGTTGCCTGAAATTACTTGTGCGGATGTAAAAGAGGCAACGAGAAAGAAAAAGATGAATTCTCATTTTACGCCCGAGTTGTTGAAAATGATGGAGGAAAACTTAGAAGCTGGAAAGCAAATTATTCTTTTTCAAAACAGACGGGGTTACTCTCCAGTTATGATGTGTGACACTTGCGGAAACGCTCCGCAATGCTTGAACTGTGATGTAAGTTTGACGTACCATAAATTTAAACGAGAGTTAAATTGCCATTACTGCGGATACCATACTAATTTACCTACAGCTTGCCCATCTTGCGGCGATACGAACTTGCAAGTAAAAGGTTTTGGAACGGAGAAGATAGAGGAGGAGTTAGCGATTTTTTTGCCCAAAGCAAAAATTGGACGGATGGATTTGGACACCACGAGAGCAAAGCAGGCCTACCATCAAATTATTACAGCCTTCGAAGAAAAGGAAATAGATGTGTTAGTCGGAACTCAAATGGTAACAAAAGGCCTGGACTTTGAAAACGTTGGAATGGTGGGAGTATTAAATGCAGATAACATGCTCAATTTTCCTGATTTTAGAGCTTTTGAGCGTTCGTATCAATTAATGTCACAAGTTGCAGGTAGAGCAGGTAGAAAGAAGGACAGGGGGCAGGTATTGATCCAAACCTTTAACCCGGAACATCAAATTATTCGGCAAGTAATTGACAGTGATTATTTGGGAATGTATCGAAATGAGTTAGTGGATAGAAGGAACTTTCAGTACCCTCCTTTTTACCGTTTAATTCAGCTTACTTTAAAACATAGAGACGAACGTAAAATTGAGGAAGCAGCTCAGCACTTAGCTGGTCGATTAAAGCAAAAGTTTGGCAAACGAATTCTAGGTCCTGAACCTCCGGGTATTGCCAGAATTAGAAACTTTTACCATCAAAATATTCTCTTTAAAATAGAAAGTAAAGCTTCTATTAAAAAAGCCAAAGAATTGCTGCGAGAAGAATTACAACTGTTTGCTGTTCACGATTTGTACAAATCTGTGAGAGTAGTGGTGGATGTTGATCCAGTCTAGGGAACAAGAAAGTAAAATGATTCACTTAAATCGGGATCAATAGAGTAAAGTATTTCAATGGCAATAAAAACCTCTAAATCGGTTTGATGTAATTTCCTACAGCTAAATACTTCGTGGCACTTGTGCCATTCCACAAGAAAAATTCATCAGTTGGCGGTTAGACCAGCCTCAATGTTAAACAGTTTAGTTTTCGTTCAAGAAATAATTCAATGGCTTGCTTCGTTAATGCTGCAAAGGCGTTATGAAAGATACAAACATTAAACCTTTTCACATAAAAGGGAAGGAGAGTAGCCAAGTAATTTGGTTCTATTTTTTTGACTGTCATATTGCAAGATGTTAAGAAATCAAACCTCCATCCTTCGTCCTTTAACTTTTAATCTGACCATTAATGTAGATAGTGAACTCTGCTGCAGAAAGCACGGTTGAGCTCATATTGCAAAGTGTCATTCTATTTAAGAATTACTTTAAAAGTTGAAGTAGCTTCGTTGATTCCCGTTAGTCTTAAAAGATAAACATCTTTAGAAGCATTCAATGAAACTAAAATTTTACCACTGTTTACAAACACTTTACGGTAAACAGATTGTCCTATGTTGTTGTAAATCTCTAACGCCCAATTGAAGCTATTTGATAATCGAACATTAAATTGACCATTTGAAGGATTTGGATATATTAATATACCGTCTTTCAAAAAATCATTCATCTCTATTCCAACTCCAAGAATAAGGACACAAGTAGAAGTGTCTTTACAGCCATTCTGTGTTAACTCAATAGCATCGTCTTCGTTTTGAGTGGCAGTTTAAGAGGCATATGTTTCTCCCACAATAGGAGCGTTGGCATTGTTACAATCTAGCCATTGGTAGGTAGAGTTTGAAGCATTACTTGATATGGTAAATCCGTTCTGTGATATACCCTTGTTTTGATTGGTAATAAATAGATTAAGGGTTAAAATACTGTCACAGTCATTTTGATTAATCAACGTGTCAGGATAGGTCCTAGCAGTAGTCCAACGGTAGGTTCCACTTGGAGAATGGTAAAAGGTACATGCAATCACAAATAAGGAAGAGTCTGACGGCAAGCAATCAGATAGCGTAGTAATGAATGCATCTGTTAAACCATAAAAAAGAATTCCCTGTACATTGCCCGAAGGATCAAAGTCTACAGGGGAAGAAGCATTATCTACAAGGTAAATTTTTTGGTTTTCACCTATGATGTTAGCACCAATATCTGTATTACTTCCAGAGTAGGTCGTTACCCAATTAAACAAACCATTCTTATCTAGTTTAAGCAAGTAAGTATCGCTCGAGCCTTCATTCGACTTAATAAGCGAGGCGTTTGTACTTGGATCAAAATCCATGTTTAGAAAATAGAAACCCATACAAAATATATTATCGTTTACATTTAACTCAATTTTTGAAATTACATCTGCAGAGGCTGTGCCTAATGTTTTAACAAACATAAAATTTGCATTAGAGTCTAAGTTTTAGAGAAAAATATCTTTACTGCCATTTGATTTTTCAAATGCTGTTGTACTGTTGGTTGGGTCAAAGTCAACAGTATTGTAAAAATGGCCTCCTGTTACAATTTCGTTTTGCTCAGAAATTTTAATTGAGTTGACGACAAGCTCCGAGTTACTTGTCAGACTTTTGTTTGCACTAAATTTCCTTGATTGACAAGTTTCGAAATGAAGCTATCTTCCTGATAACTTTTATATAAGTTAAACACTGCAGCAGAAGGGGCAAAATCTATCGTTCCACCATAGGTTCCAGTAAAAACAATGTTATCATTCTTGTTATCGCTAACTTCTCTCCCAACATCTAGGTTACTTGAAGACCCAAATGTTTTATTCCAAATGAAAGTTCCATTAGAATCTAATTTTGTTAAAAAGACATCAGTTGAATTATTGTTTGAACGAACGTTTTGATTTGTGACACTAGGATCAAAATTAACTGTTCCTCTGAAAAATCTTGTAATTATTACTTCATTCATAGCGTTCGTTGAAACTCAAAGAGCTTCGACGTTTAAAGTTCCACCGAAGGTATTTACCCACACTAAAATTCCATTTGCATTAAATTTTTCTATAAATGCATCCAAACCTCCGTTTGAAGTTTTAGAAAAAAGTCCCGTTGTTGATCGATTAAAGTTAACTGTATTAGAAAATGCTCCGGCAACATAAATAGTACCTGATCTGTATATAGCTATGGTTCTTGATATATCTGTACCTGTTCCTTCAATTGCCTTACTTACCAACAATTGGCTTGAAGTGCGATATAAGTTTAGTAAAATGTCGACTCATCCATTATTGGTAACGCTTGGGAGTGTAGTACTTGGATTAAACGTTAAGGCACTTTCAAATGATCCAATGGTTGCAATTTGATTACCGTAAACCTCTGCATCCCATATTCTGTCATAGTTTGTTGAACCATAAGAGCGTACCCATTCAAGTGCTTGACCTGTTGAAATTAGAGCAGTTGCTACAAAAAAGTGAATGTTAATTTTTTCATGATAACCCAGAAATACAGAAATTTAATTATCATGTACTTGGTATTGTGATAAGTAGGCGAGGTTCTTTACGGATGAGGCTAAATACTTTATGGATGTGGTTAAATACTTCACGGACATTACCGAGCCGCTAATAAAATAGTGTTAGTTAGAATAAATAGTTACCAAAGAAACCATCTGCCCCAACAAAATTAGGACTGGTAAAATAATAAGAAAAGAAGGAAAAAGAAGTTGCGTCAATGGCGCTTTGGCTTTCTTGTTTTCTTTGGCAATGGTTACAAAACTGCTAATGGCCATAATAGAGAACAGGAGGTAGAGTATTCTCATAAAAATGTCTTTGCCAACAGAACTTCCCCCTTCGGTTTTAGCCCAGTACAAGTTCAATACCATGGCAATGATGAAAATGAAATAGGAGAAGATTAAAATTACAAAGGCTTTTTTTTGTGCTTCATTCATGCGTTCAAAACTAATCTTAAAATAAATCCAATTGCTAATTAGCGCTTTCTAGTTGTAATAAATATTTCTGTGCTGATAATCCTCCTGCCTAAGCAATAAATTTTATCAAGGTATGGAAAGAAGATTGGTATGAATAGCGTTTGCGCCTTTGGCAGCTGTACTGCTTTAATCGCTTTGGCATTTCCTGGTGGTTTAGATGATCTTAAGTAGCTCCTCGTTTTTCCAAATGGGGTTTTCTGTACTTCAGGCCAAACAAATTTTTAAACTTCTGTGCCGATGAATCGAATGGGTGAGCCCAACTTCATTTCTTTTTTGTTGCTGTATTTGTCTAATTGAGAATACTTCTCCAATTCCTGAGGAACTGTTAAGAAAGTCCGTTGTTTGCAATTTGGATTGATTTTTCGAATAAAAAGCGTTGGTTACGTTAGGGTATTTTCAAGCACATGAAACAAGTCTATTTTTAGATGTCTCAATACCTAATCCTTTAATTGGCGAGTTACTTTATAGGCCGTGTAGAAGCATTATCGTCACTGTCCTTTATTCGCCTGCGTTTTGCACTGTAATCTGCTCTCTAATATTGGCTTTAATGAATTTTACATAGTTGTACCCTTGTTCATATATGGTGATCATGCTGCTCTTGTAAACTCTCCCAGATTTCAAGTAATTCATAAACTCATCCTTCTTCCGCAACTCATAAAACACCTTGCCATCGAAAGAGTAATTAACAGGTGAGGGGTAGATGTAGGGAGCATTTTGATCCATATAAGAAAGTCCTGTTTTTAAAACAAATTCCTTTTCCACATAAAACCATTCTTTAATGCCCGGATAGACAGTATTGTGTAAATTTAAGTAATACCAGATTAAACTATCTTTTCGTTGAATGGTCATCTCTGGGTCTGAGTTAATTCGCTTGTCGCTTGTACGTATTGGCAGTTGCATTAAACGGTATGTAAGAGGTAAAATGGTCTAAATAGATGTTGAGGCTATCTTCGTCTACAGTTCCTCTTTGGTATTTTAGCAGAGAGTCATGGGATCGAGCCATGGTTTTATAAAGGGTAATTATTTTATCCAAAACCAAGGAGTCAGCATATAAATCCTTGCTGATGTCTTGTAACAATTGTTCTTTTTTGGTTTCTAATTTCTTGCCTTCTCGCCATTCATTTACAATAAAGGAGACAGTAATGCCAGCAATAATAATAATAAAATCAAAAAAATAAGATGATTTAGACTTTCGTAGAGTTCTTGACATACAAAATAAGTTTAATCAAGACGAAGCTAAACTATTTAGATTTAAAAAACGAACTAGTCTAATTTGCTTAAGAACAATTGCATGGCCTTTTTTTTCTTATCGTCAAAATCAAAATTGATGTAAGTTGTGAGGTATTCCTTTAAGCTTGCTTCACTAATAATGCGTTGCGTTGAGGTTTTAATGCATTGGTCTAACTGACTTAATCCTTCTTGCATTACCTGGTTGAATTGTGTGATAAATTCATCAGATAACTTTTTGTTGCTTACCCATGCAGCAAAAACAAAAGGCAAGCCTGTTAATGTTTGCCATTCCTCAGCCAAGTCAAATTGGTACGCATAGTTTTTTTCGAAATTGAAGGTTCTGTCACCAATAATGACGCCCGCTGTTGTTGCAGAAACTTTACTTTCAAATCCTGGTTCTCCAGCAATAAATTCAGGTTCTATTTTCCAAAGTTCTCGGCACAGCACCCTGCATAAGTTCACAGACGTTCTTGAATGATAATCCAGATAGATGGTCTTTATGTCATTTAGTGGAACATCGCTTACTAGTAACACAGACTTTACTTTACCAACAGCACCGATGCAATAGTTGGAGATGACGTGGGCCTCTTTTAATTTTGGAATTGCTGCTACGGGAATTAAGCCTAAATCAACCTCTCCGTCAATTAGTTTTCTAGCACATTCAGATGGAATGTCTTTGTGCAATATAATCTGCTCTAAAAATGAGAAATTGTTCTCAATACCAAACACTAAAGGTGTTGTGTTGAGGTACGAAACAATAGAGATTTTTACTTTTTCCAACTTCAAAAATTCAAAGAACAAAGTTAAGCAGTCAAACTTGAATTTACTCGCTCTTTCTGGTTCTTTTTGTGCAACGTAATGGTCGCTGCAACCGCCGAAATAATGGCGACAAATGAGGACAAGGCTATTCCAATGAACGGGATGGCTAGAATGAGTGTAAATAAAAGACCATTACCAATCACAATTTCTCTGTTTTTCTTCATGTAATTGACACTTTCTGAAACGCTAAATTTCTTGCGTTCTAAGTTGTAATCAATAAAAGAGAAGCCGTAGTAATAGGCAGAAACGATGATAAGAATAGGGGAGGCTCCAAAGCCTAAAAGAGGAACGAAACTCAATCCAAAAAGTAAAACGATAAACAACAATTCGAAGGCGAAATTTCGAATGCTTATTCTAATTCCTCTTGCAATATCGATTAACAATTGTTTGAAAGTAAAAGGGTAGTCGCTTCCCTCTAAAATCCGTTCGGTGCGTTCAGAAACAATTGCTAAGACTGGTGACATTAAAATTAGAACAACATGACCACCTAGAAACGCAAGGACTAGAAAAATCAATATTTTTAAGACAATCCAAAGAAAGATGCGCACCATTGAAGCAAGAAAATCTGAGCCCCAAAACTCCCAACTTTCGAAATTTATCAAAGCCTCCATCCAAATCAATACATCATCAGAGAGTTCGCCTAAAAAATGAAAACCAGTGGTGAAAAACAAAATGTTCAACACAACTGGCCATAAGAAGTAGCGTTTCATGTTGTTTTTAAAAACGAACTCAATGGCGCTGCCGTAAGAGGAAAGAGCGATGATGAGGTTTGAGAATAGGTTCATGGATTTGTTTTCAAATACTCTATCAAAGTTAATGGCTTTTTAGCATCATCCCTCAGATTACAACACCAAAACTCCCGCATGCCGTATTTCCATTTTTGTAAATGTTGAGGTTTTTCGTGGATTTGTTTTACCAAAGATGGTTTGTCAATCCAACCCATTAAAAAAGTATCTGTTTTGTACCGATATGCAGCCAATTGCTTGTAAACCTTTTCCAAGTTTATTTTTCGGTCTTCGAGTTTTTCGACAAGCTCAGCAGAGTTCGTACCCGAGAAGCTAGAGAGATCAATGGCTTGCTTTCTTAACCAGTCGTCTTTTCGCATTCGTAATTGTTTGAAAACGAGTTGTACATGAAGATCTGCATCCAGTTGTTCAATCGTTTTTTCTTGTCTTCGAATCAGTTTAATATCCCTTCGCCTTAACATTTCCTGCAAGTCTTGGTCAACATCGGGAATGAGGGAGGTTTTAAGTTCAATGTCTACTTTTTTGAAACTTGTTTCGAAAACAAAATCAATGTCCATTCCCGAGGAGTGGTCTTTTATGTTAGACTGTTTAAATTCAATTTCGTGAAACTTTGCCCATTTTTTAAATGCCAATTCACCCACATATCCTCTCAGCTTACTATCCAAAGCCACATTGGGGTGTCTGTTTCTCAGGTTATCAATAAAGTTTTGTTGCAATGCTTTTTCTAGAGCAGGTAGAATTTCTTCTTTTGTTAGCGGTATGTGAACGATTGAGCTCACTTTTTAATCTGAACTTTAAGGTATTGTAGTTGATTATCCTCCAACCCTTCTACTTTTTTTCCTCTTCTGTTTTCGAAGCCCTCAATAGCTGCTTTGTTTCTAGCATAGGTTACATCTTCGCAAATCCTGTTTTCATTGTTGGTGATCAAGGTGCAACTTCTTTTTCCACCGTCCTTTTTATTTTGCAACATGGTTGCATGCAGCGTAGTACCGCTGCCAGCAAAAAAGTCTAAAATGTTGGTGTTTTTTTGCGGAATTAAATTGATTACAAATTGCAGTAGATCAGTTGGTTTTGGATAGCTGAAAATGTCTTGTTTCAAGATGTCTTTCAGCTCATTGCTCCCTTTTGCATTGTTAAAATCAATCAATGCTCGGTATGGAAGTTGACGAACTCTTTTTTGGTCCTTGTTGTCAACAAACTGATATTGTTTGATGTATACTTTCCACCCTTTTGGCGTTTCTTTAAAAACGATGTAATCGTTGGTTAAACCCCATTCAAATTTATCTTTTCCCCAGCGCCATGTATTTGGTTTTCCAAAAAGTCCACCAGAAAGCATCTTGGTTCCATTGGGTGCAGTAATTTCATAATCTAAGGTCTTACTATAACTGCCTTTGTAATCTAGATCACGGAGATAGTATTTCCCCCTGCGTGTAATAAATTTGTCTTCAAATTTGTATTTAATGTCGTTTTCAACATCAACTGTTTCCTGACTAAAAACCAACGTATTAATGTTGCTAGCGTAACACAACATATAGTCAAATTCTACCGCTACCTGCTTGCTATCGTGACCACTGCCTGCTTTATTTTTTCGAATAAAATTAGCGACAAAATTCTGTTCACCAAAAATACCATCGCAAATCAATTTCAATCGAGCTTGTTCTGCATCATCTATTGCTAAAAAGATTGCCCCATTTTTAGAAAGTAAGGTTTGGGCAATTACAAGTCGCTTGTACATAAAAGAAGACCAAGTTGAATGCCTAATTTCATCTTCGGTATTAAAGTAAGCATCGGTGTATTTAAAATCTTTGTTACCGGTGTTGTACGGTGGGTCAATGTAAATTAAATCAAAATTTTCCCCATTTTTTTGAAGCAGGTGAAGTCCAGCTAAATTGTCCCCTTCAATTAATTGATGCAATGGGCCTTCATTTCCTACTTTTCGAGTTTTTACCTCTTGTAACGAAAGCTTGTTTTTAAAAATAGATTGCTCAATTTCTTCTACCTTATTTTCCCAATAAAGTCCGTTATGATATATGAAGTTGGTTTTGTTTTTCAAATTTATTCTTTTGAGAAGAAAATCTAAGCGTCAAAAATGATAATAAAAGTTGAACGGTAAAAGACTAAGGCGGTCTTAGAACGAATTTAACTGTAATGGATGTTTTTTTAACTTATGTGTTGAATTATTAGTCTTTCATCTATTCTATTTAGCCTTTTCTCGTAACTAAACTCTCTTCTCTTCCACCTCTTTAAACTAACTCTTAACTTCTAGCCTCTTTCTTCTAACCTTAAAATCAACCAAATGAATTCTACAAACTTCTCCTGTCTAATTCTTTGCGGATTAAATTCAACTCCCTTCCGGTTTGTCCTGCGACAGAAGTATTTTCATCTGCTCTTCGAATCAAATACGGCATTACCTCCTTTACAGGGCCATAGGGTACATATTTAGCTACATTAAAGTTAACTTTAGAAAGGTTAAAACTGATGTGGTCGCTCATGCCTAGTAATTGAGAAAAATAGATCCTACTGTCGTCCTCTAGGACTTGATGATCTTTCATGATTTCTGTTAATAGCAAAGAACTTTTTTCATTGTGTGTTCCTGCACAAATAGAAATTCGTCCGAGGTTTTCAACGCAAAATTGAATAGCTCTGTCGTAGTCAACATCTGTTGCAGACTTTGATGGTTGGATAGGTGAGAGGTAGCCCATTTTGGTTGCCCTATTTCTTTCCTTTTCCATATAAGCACCTCTAACAATCTTTAAACCAATGTAAAAGTTTCCCTCCTCCGCTTTTTGGTAAAGATTCTTAATGTAAAAGAATCTATCGTGCCGATACATTTGAGCTGTGTTATATACGATAGCCCTTTTAAGGTTATATCGTGTCATCAGCAAATGCGCTATTTCATCAATCGCATTTTGAATCCAACTTTCCTCGGCGTCAATCATTAAAGGAATGTTTGCATTGAAGGCATTCTGAGCAATTATATCAACCCTATTTCGTCCTTTTAAAAACTCGATGTTTTCTTGTTCAGACAAAACTGTTCCTGCGCTTATTTTTTCCAACAGGTCAAACTCAATTAACCCTGTCAATTTAATGACGCAAAAAGGCACGTTTCCATCTAGTTTTGCTCTTTCAATAGAAGATACAGCTTTACCCAAACAATGGTCAAAATCCGCTTCGTTTTGCTTTCCTTCAACGGAATAATCTAAAATGGTTTTGACATTATAATTAGCTAGACCTTGAATGGTGTTTTCGCAGTCTAAAATATCTTCGCCTCCACAAAAGTGGTCAAACACCGTCCATTTAATAAGACCCTTTACCGGCAAACCAAGGTTTAAAGCTAGCATGGTTAACTTTGTTCCAATATTGTTTAGCCAAGATATTGCTAAAACTTTAAAAACAAAATGAGCTTTTTTTAATTCTCTGTCGCTTCTGTTAGCAAAAGCAATCTTTGTATTTTCAAATGACAACATTAAATAACGGCGCTTTCAGTTGGAAACTTACGATCTACTTTTTTTATTAGACCCTGTAATACTTTTCCCGGACCAACCTCTACTAAATGTTCCGCACCATCTGCAATCATTTGTTGCATAGTTTGTGTCCATTTAACTGCTCCAGTAAGTTGTGCAATTAAATTCTCTTTAATTTCATCTGGAGAAGTAACCCCTTTTGCGACAACATTTTGATAAATTGGACAGATCGGAGATTTAATTTCAGTTTCCTTTATCGCCGCTTCTAATTCTGCTCTAGCCGGCTCCATTAAAGGAGAATGGAATGCTCCACCCACAGGCAGTTTAATGGCTCGTTTCGCTCCTGCTTCAGTTAATCTTTCGCAAGCTTCGTCTATGCCTGCTATACTTCCTGAAATAACCAATTGTCCGGGACAGTTGTAATTTGCCGCGACAACAACTTCATTTATTTCAGAACAAATTCGTTCCACAACAGCATCCTCTAGACCTAAAACTGCAGCCATAGTTGAAGGCTCAGCTTCGCAAGCTTTTTGCATTGCATTCGCTCTTTTTGCCACTAAACTTAAGCCATCTTTAAAGCTCATTGCTCCACAAGCAACTAATGCGGAAAATTCGCCCAAAGAATGACCTGCTGCCATACTTGGTTGAAAACTGTCTCCTAATTCCTTCGCTAAAATAACGGAATGCAAAAATATAGCAGGTTGCGTAACATTGGTTTGTTTCAAGGCTTGATCTGTTCCAGAAAACATTATTTCTGTTATGTTGAAACCTAAGATCTCATTTGCTTTTTCAAATAACGCATTGGCGTCTTCTGATGAATCGTAAAGATCTTGACCCATTCCCACAAATTGGGCTCCTTGACCTGGAAAAACGTATGCTTTTTTCATAATATATTTGATGTAATAATGCCTGACTTTTTAAAAAAGGTCAGGCATTAAAATTAGGTTGTTTTATTCTCATTTATCTTCTATCGCCGAATAATCTCAACAACATCATGAACAAGTTTACAAAATCTAAATACAAATTTAATGCTCCCATAATTGCCAGCTTGTTCGCTGATTCAGAACCATATTCAACACCTGCACCAATTCTTTTCAACTTTTGAACATCGTAAGCAGTTAGCCCTGTGAATACCAAAACTCCAGCACAGCTGATAATTAAATCTAACATGCTACTGCCGATGAACATATTTACAACTGAAGCTATAATAACTCCAATTAATGCCATAATTAAGATAGATCCAAACTTTGTAAGGTCTTGTTTTGTTGTATAACCCAAGACAGCCATTACTCCAAAGGTTGCAGCTGTAATAAAAAAGGTAGAGGCAATACTTGAGGTTGTATATGCTAAAAATATAAAACTCATACTAACTCCCATTACCGATGAATACAGAACAAATAAACCGAGCAGAGCAACCGACGACAATTTAGAGAATGCGAAAGACATCACTAAAATAAATGCCAATGGAGCAAACATAACTACATATCCTAAAAAAGTAGCACCTCCCATTGGGTCTACCAAATTGGCCATTAGCTCTGGTGAATTTCCAAACCAGTAAGCTAAAAAACCTGTAATTGCCAATGCACATGACATGTATGTAAATACATTTGCTAAGAAACTTTTTGTGGTATCTTGAGCCTGAACATGATCCGCGCTATATTCGGGATTGCTGTTGTTATTTGAATAATCTATCATAATCTGGGTTTACTTTTTTCTTATCAAAAAGTGTACCTTCAACTAAAGGCTGAAATTTTGGCAGAATTAAGAAAGTCTTGCTGACAATAAATGAATGAACTCTCTTCTTGTGGAATCTTTTTCAAACGCCCCAGTAAAAGCAGAAGTGGTCGTAACGGAATTTTGTTTTTGGATTCCCCTCATTTGCATGCACATGTGTTTTGCTTCAATTACTACAGCAACTCCCAAAGGATTCATTGTTTCTTGAATACAAGTCTTAATTTGATCCGTTAGACGTTCCTGTACTTGTAATCTTCTAGCGAAAGCATCGACAACTCTAGGCAGTTTACTTAACCCAACAATTTTTCCATTTGGAATGTACGCAATGTGAGCTTTTCCCATAAATGGGAGCATGTGATGCTCGCACATACTGTAGACTTCAATGTCTTTCACGATTACCATTTGGTTGTGGTCTTCAGTAAACATTGCACCACGCAATATTTCCGCAGGATCTAAATCATATCCATGAGTTAAGTACTGCATCGCTTTCGCAACCCTCTCAGGAGTTTTCAATAAACCCTCACGCTCTATATCTTCTCCTAATTCCGAGATAATACTGCTATACATAGTAGCGATTTTCTCAATTTTCTTATCGTTATAATCATCGGATCTAACGTAGCCCTCTATAAATTCTTCAGCCATTCTTAAAATTCTTCCTTCGGTTTATTACTAACCGTAATATTCTACATAATTATTTTCAGTCTCAGAAATCTTAACGCAATGCAGGACAGCGCCAAGCTCTTTTACAGGAATTTCTAATTGCTCCCATATCGCCGTAGCTATATTTTCAGTAGAAGTCATTAAGTCTTTCGTGAATTCGCAGTCCACATTTAAGTTTTTGTGGTCAACATGTTGTATCACTTTGTCTTTAATAATATCACCCAAAGATGATAAATCAACAACATAACCGGTCAATGGTTCAGGAGTCCCTTTTACAGTAACCCAAAGCACATAATTATGGCCATGCCAATTGGGGTTGGAACATTTACCAAACGTTGCAAGATTTTTTTCTTCACTCCAATCTGGTCTAGCTAATTTGTGAGCTGCGCTAAAGCGTTCTCTTCTTGTAATGTGTACTATTTTAGGCATGCTTCTTTAATTTTTTACAAATATAATTGGTTGACTTCATTAATCAACTCAATTTTTAAACAATAAATCTTGCATTCCTGTTCTTAAATTAATTAATTTAATGCTAATTATTTCTTCCTTTGTTTACTTTCTGTTTCAAGCATTAGGGCTTACCTTTGAAGGACTCAAAAACTATATCATTATGTCAAAAAATGTAGCGGCCCTAGAGCCTCAATTAATGTGGAAAAATTTCTGTGACTTAAATGCCGTTCCTCGTCCTTCCAAAAAAGAAGAAAGAGTTATACAGTTTATGCAAGACTTTGGAAAGCGATTGGGATTGCCAACGAAAACGGATGAATGTGGTAACATACTTATTACAAAGCCTGCAACTTCCGGAATGGAGAATAGAAAGAAGGTAACTCTTCAGTCGCACTTGGACATGGTTCATCAAAAGAACAACGAAACTGTTTTTGATTTTGACAAGGAAGGCATCAAAATGTACGTTGATGGTGATTGGGTAAAAGCAGAAGGAACAACACTAGGTTCCGATAATGGAATAGGAGTTGCTTCTATTATGGCATTACTAGAATCTACTGACATAGAGCACCCTGAGATCGAAGGTTTCTTCACCATAGATGAGGAAACTGGGATGACCGGTGCTTTTGAGTTAAAAGCAGGGTTTTTAGAAGGAGAGATTTTATTGAACCTCGATACAGAAGACGATAATGAGTTAACCATTGGTTGCGCAGGAGGTGTAAATGTAACGGCAGAGGCGTATTACGATGAAATTGAGATGAATCAAAATTTTGAAACAATTCGACTAACATTAAGAGGGTTGTCTGGCGGTCATTCTGGAATGGATATTATCAAAGGTTTAGGTAACGCTAATAAATTGATGAACCGTTTTATGCACGGCTTAATGCAGGAAACTATATTTTCAATTATTGAAATAAATGGCGGTGGTTTACGAAATGCAATTCCAAGAGAGTCGAATGCAGTCATTGGTGTAGCAAAAAAAGATCTCGAAACTTTTGTGAAAGCAAAAGAGATATTTTCGGCTGAAGTGATCGCTGAACATAAAGACACAGATCCTAACTTGGTTTTCGAGACGGAAGCAATCGAGCACAGAGGCAAAGGAGCGTCTGTTGAATCTTCAAGAAGATTTATTACTTCTGTTTATGCAGTACCGAACGGTATTTACAGAATGAGTCCAACGATCCCTGGTTTGGTGCAGACGTCAAATAATTTATCGCAGCTGAATATGAGGGATGGCAAAGCACAAGTGCTTTGCTTGTGCAGAAGCTCAGTAGATTCTGAAAAGCATGACGAGGTGAGAACCATTTCAGCAGCACTATCAATTATTGATGCGAAAATAACGCTGGACGCAGATTACCCAGGTTGGACACCAGAGCCTTCGTCTAAAATTGTTTCAATCATGAGCGATTTATACGAAGAAATGTTCAAGGAGAAGGCTCACGTAATGGCTTGTCATGCAGGATTAGAATGTGGAATTATCGGAACAAATTATCCAAATTTAGACATGGTTTCCTTTGGACCCAACATCAGAGGGGCTCACTCCCCAGATGAAAAAGTTCAAATTAGTTCAGTTCATAAGTATTGGAGCTTTTTGTTAGAGGCGTTGAAAAGAATACCTTTGAAAGGATCTTAAAATTTGGGAGGAAGAGTTTTTAGTTATTAATTTTTAATTATTTGTTTTTAGTTTTTAATTGTGAATGAAGAGTCTTTAATTTTTGATTGTGAATGAAGCGCTTTTTTGTTTTTGAATTGTGAGTGAAAATTTTTTAATTTTTATTTATGAGATTGTTTTTAACTTTAATCCTGTTATTAAATTGTAATAGAATCCCGACTAAACTTGAGTTAAGAAGCTAGATGTAAATTCATAAAAATTTGAAATTTATATACTCGAAATAATTTGTAATATGTTAAATTCAAAATTCTTCATCACGTATTTGGCACTTCCGCAAGCTCAATGCAACGCATTTTAACATGAGAATTCTCATTGTTTCAGCAACATCGTTTGAATTAGCCGCCGTAAATGAGGCTTTTTCTTCTTGTAATAACCACGAAATAGAAGCCTTAGTAACTGGTGTAGGAATGGTCGCTACTTCTTTTTCTATAACCCAAAAATTAGCAACTGAAAAGTTTGATTTAGCGATAAACATTGGCATTGCAGGTGCATTTGATAAAACATTAGAATTAGGAGAAGTAGTGGACGTTGTTCGAGATCAATTCTCTGAAGAGTTAGTGGAAGACGGAGAGGAGTTGAAAACATATCAAGAGATTGGATTGCAGAAGGGCAGTTCAATTTATAATTCCACCTTTGAAATTCCTCAGCTCGGCAAGTTCAGTGCAACAAGTGCTTCATTCAAAAAAGTCGAAGGAGTAACGGTAAATACGGTTCATGGTAATGAAAATTCAATAAAGGCAGTTGTAAAACGATTAAACCCTCAGATAGAAAGCATGGAAGGTGCGGCATTTTTTTATGTTTGCAATCAAATGAAAATTCCCGCATTGCAGATTAGAGCAATTTCCAATTATGTGGAAAAGAGAAACCTGGATGCATGGAAAATTAAACTTGCTTTAAATAACTTAGCTGAGGCTTCAAAAATAATTTTAAGTAAACTGTAAATGCAAAAACTAACGCTAGGCTTCTCTCCTTGTCCGAATGATACTTTTATCTTCGACGCGATGGTGCACAATAAAATTGACACGGAGGGATTAGAATTTGAAGTAGTCCTTGGGGATGTTGAAGCGTTAAACGACAAAGCTTTCAAGCAAGAGTTAGACATCACTAAATTGAGTTATCATGCGATGGCTTTTTGTTTGGATCAGTATCAGCTGTTGCATTCAGGCAGCGCACTGGGCAGCGGAGTAGGACCTTTGCTGATTGCAAAAAGACAGTTGAGTTCAGAAGAAGTAAACCAGTCTAAAATCGTCATTCCAGGTAAATACACCACTGCTAATTTTTTGTTATCGCTCGCTTATCCCAATGCCCAAAATAAGGAGGAAGTACTTTTTTCTAAAATTGAAAAAATGGTATTGGACGGTAGCGCTGATGCGGGTTTAATTATACACGAAAATCGGTTCACCTATGCCCAAAAAGGACTCAAAAAAATAATTGACCTTGGTGATTTTTGGGAAAAAGAATCAGGTGGTTTAGTTCCTCTTGGTGGAATTGTTACCCGAAGAATTTTTGATAAAGAGCTACAGCAGAAGGTGGAAAGAGTATTGCGTAGAAGCATCGAATTTGCCGCAGCTAATCCTAGTGAATCCAGAGAATACGTTAAGCAGCATGCTCAAGAAATGGACGAAGGAGTAACGAAGCAACACATTAGTTTGTATGTCAATAAATACTCAATTGATCTTGGATTAGAAGGTAGGAAAGCAGTGGAAACCTTGTTTTCAAAAGCAGTGGAAAAAGAAATAGTTTCAAAAATAGAACACCCTATATTTATTTAAAAAATGATTGTAGTAACAGGAGCAGCAGGATTTATCGGAAGTTATTTAGTGAGTTTTCTAAATAAAAAAGACCGTGAAAATATAATTGTAGTAGATGATTTTAGTTTTCCGGAAAAGAATAAAAACTTAAATGGCAAGCGAATTGTAAAGCAAATTGAACGGGAAGAGTTTATTGCGTGGTTTGCAGAAAATGCAGAAAAAGTAACCTTCGTTTTTCACCTAGGTGCCAGAACCAATACTGCAGAGTTTGATGAAGACATTCTTCAAAAACTAAATGTAGAATATTCAAAATCAATTTGGAACATATGTGCGGATCATAACATTGGTTTAGTATACGCTTCTTCTGCTGCTACTTATGGTCTAGGGGAGCATGGGTATAAAGATTCTGAAGAAACCATGAACAAGCTTGCACCACTAAACCCTTATGGTCGGTCAAAAAATGAATTTGACAAATGGGCGTTTGCTCAAGAGGCTCAGCCTCCATTTTGGGCTGGGCTGAAATTCTTTAATGTGTATGGTCCAAATGAATTCCATAAAGGCAGAATGGCCTCAGTTATTTTTCACGCTCACAAGCAAATTCAAGAAACTGGAGCTATGAAATTGTTTCAATCACACAACTCTGATTATAAAGATGGGGAGCAGATGCGAGACTTTGTTTACGTTGAGGATTTGGCCAATGTAATGTTCTGGTTGCGAATTAATTTACCTGCCAACGGTTTGTACAATATGGGTTCCGGAGAGGCGCGAACTTTCTTGGATTTGGTAAAAGCTACTTTTAAAGCAATGGACAAAGAACCGGAAATAAGCTTTATTCCAACGCCTGAAGATATTCGAGACAAGTATCAGTATTTCACTGAGGCTGATATGGACAAATTGAAAGAAGCCGGATATCCTCAACCATTTCATTCCTTAGAGCAAGGTGTAGATGACTACGTGAAAAAATACCTCTCTACAGGAACTTATTACTAGTGAGGTTCTTCGATAGTATTTCCAATAAAATAATGCACGGAATATTTTTCGTGCTTCTGGTAATGTCTGTCGTCTTCTACAAAGAAAGGTTATTTGCAGATGGGGTCTATTACTTCTTTCATGTTGTAAATAGCGGTTGGTTTCATGTCGAACATGGGAGAATTGTATTGGGTATTGGCCAAATATTACCGGTAATTGCGTCTCAACTGCAAATTCCAATTCAATTCATTGCTATAATTTCTAGTTTTGGTCATGAGTTATTTTATTACCTGCTATTTCTATTCATTACAATTAAGCTAAAAAATCGAAATTTAGGAATCGCTTTTTTACTTGCTCACCTCATTGGCCAGCTGTGGTTGTATTTCACACCCATGTACGAGATATGTTACGGGGGAGCCCTAGCGTTGGTTTTTTACGGATTGCTGACTTCACCTAAAATCGAGGATGACAAATGGAAGTTAGCCATGGTTTTTTGTTTATGGTTTGCATTAACAAGTCATCTAGAAAATACGGTCGTTCTTTTCTATTTAATTCTATTTGATATATTAGAGAGAAAATTTATTCGACCATTACATTTGCCAGTTTTGATACTTCTATTTATAGGAATTGGCATTGAATTATTAACACTAAGTAGTTACGAGCTTAGTAATTTAGAAAACCCATTTGATGAGGATGCCTCTTTTTTAAATCTCTTTAAACCCGATTACCTGTTGGCTCTTTTCAAGTTATTTTTAAATTATTATCCCGAAATTTTAATTTTCAACGTTTTTTCTATTCTATTTCTAGCAGTTAAATCAAAATGGAAGACTCTTGTCGTTTTTATAGGTGCAAATGCTTCGTTGATACTAGCCATTAACAATAAGGCCAATGCAATAGATTTTATTCGGTATTTCGAATCCATGTATTACCCTTTAGTTGTCCTTTGTGTATTCACCTTTTTATTTAGCGTTTATAAACTTCTTTCCAAACAGGTTATGCTACTAACAGGAACGCTTTTATTGCTTTGTATGGGAGTGCGCTTGGTCTGGATTTCGAGTTATGGAATTGCATTAAAAGAAAGAAGTCTTCAAATAATTGGTCTTGTTGACCAGCTTCAACTCATTCCTGAAAGGGATAAGGCGGTTATAAACAAAGCTAATATTGTAAAATCCATTGATCTAATTAATTGGGCTCTACCTATTGAAGCAATGGTCTTTTCTAGTTTTGACGGTCCAAATGAAAGCATTTCTTTAGTTACTTACGATCAGATTACCTATAACAAGAAAGATAAGGGATTAGACACCTCCAATTTCTTGTTTAGAGAAGATGAGATAATGCCGTTAAGGGATTTAAATGGAAGGTACTTTAGCTTATCTAAAAATCTTTACAAACCGGTAAACACAGCAAAAAACATAGCTAATTTAGACGTGATAGGAAACAATTTAAAGGTCCAATTTTTAGCGAGTAATTTAGAAGTCACCAAAGGAGACTCTTCTTATTTTAGAGTTCGGATAGAAAATAAATCAGAGTTAAGCTTGCCTTCTAGTTTAGACGAAAAAATCTTTCTTTCTTATCACATATACGATTCCGCCAATGACGTGATTGTTTGGGATGGCAAAAGAACTCCGATACAAATAGATATTTCAGATGAATTCCACCAAAATATAGTAGTGAAGAGCCCGGACAAGGCAGGAGCGTTTAAAATTGTACCTGACCTTGTTGTTGAAGGTAAAAAATGGATGAACTTAAAAGAACTTAGCAATTTAAATGTTAGGTAAAATTTAAGCTGAGTGTTACTTAGTTGGTATGAGTAGTAAAGCAATAATTAAAGGCGAGTCAATTGATTTAATTTTTAAGTAATTCTGCTTTTAGGAAAATGTAAATTCGCAGGTAAATGGTACGAGTAAATTATTTAGGTTGAATAGAATAGTAGAAATAGCGGCTCATTTTATATTTTGTCTGTTAATGATTATGGCCATTGTGTTGTACAAAGAGAGAACGTTCATGGACGCCTCGTACTATCTTTTTCATGCGATCAACAGTCAGTGGTTTCATGTGGAGCACGGTCGCACGGTTTTAGCATTGTCTCAGGTTTTACCAATTATAGGCACGTGGCTTCATTTGCCATTACAGGTAGTGTTAGTCTTAGGCTCTTTAGGTCACGAATTCTTTTATTACAGCGTTTTTCTTGTTTGTTTTTATTCGTTGAAAGACAAGCGGGCAGCATATGCCGTTTTGGCCGTTCATGTCATAGGTCAATTATCTTTATATTGGTCTCCTATGTTAGAGATATGCTATGGAGCTGTCCTTTCAGTGCTGTTTTACTCCATACTTCAATCAAACAAATGGAAAGATGACAAGTGGTTAATTTTTATGCTGGTGGCTCAATGGTTTGCCATGATGAGCCATCCTGAAAATTTTATATTAATTGGTGTAGGGATAGCGTATCACTACTTGCAAAACGGATTTCAGAAACGAATTCATTTAGGCTTGGGAGTCTTTACGTTAATTGGCTTTTTTACTGAAATAGCAACCTTTTCAGATTATGAAAAAGGACATTCCAACCTCGTTGGCTATGAAAGACCTGCAACAGCCTTAAACCTATTAAATTTAGACTACTTACAAAATGTGCTAGGCATTTTTACAAATTGGTATTTTGATTTGGTGTTGCTTTTGCTTCTTGCTGTAATTTTTATGGTTGTTCGGAAAAGGTGGAAAGAACTGTCTGTTTGCATAGGAAGTATTCTTTTTCTTTTGGTACTCGTGAATCAGGCTAAAATAGCAGATGAATTTTCGAGATACAATGAATCAATGTACAATCCTTTGGTTTTTCTTGTTGTCTTCTTTTTTGTTTATGAAGTGATTGGATTTGGAAAAAAGCAGCTTAACTCTTTTGCCATTTTATTGTTGCTAGTGATTTGTTTATTTCGAGTCGGTTGGATCTATAACCATGGAGAACCATTGAGGGTAAGAACGGCTAATTTAGAACGAATGGTAGACTATGTTCAGCAAATGGAAGGAACAAAATTTGTTGTGGATGCAAGAAATGCGCATGCTCCTACTTGGGCAAATCCTATTGAAAGTCTCTTGTATTCCGCCATAGATGGTAAAGAAGAAACGCTAAGTTTGGTGACAACTGATGATCTAAAATACAAGACAAATGAACGAGTTCTAACTCCAAGTAACTTTATTTTTAGAAGGTTTGAAATAGAGACATTTAGCTTTTTAAACAGTCAATATTTTCAGCTGAATGAAGAAAACTACGTCGCTTTAAATACTGCTAAGTTGCTAAAACCAGTAGAGGAATATGCAACCAACATTCAAATTGAATTGTTGCGTCAAGGATCATTAAAGTCGAAGGACTCTACTCAGTTTTTAATTAAAATAATCAATCGAAATAAAGAGCCAATACCTTCTCATATAGACGCGCAAGTTTTTATTTCCTATCACTGGTTTGACGAAGGTGGAGGGCAAAAAGTATGGGACGGTAAACGAACTAAGATTGAGGTGGATGTTCACGATTCATACCTTCAAGAAATGACCGTTCTATTGCCGGAGCACGAAGGGAACTTTATATTTTTGCCTGACTTAGTAATAGAAGGTAAAGAGTGGTTTAACCTTCAAGACAAATACAACTTAAGAGTGGACTAAAAGCTATATTTCAAAATAGCAAAAATTGCTTTTACTCCATCTTGCCAACCAATTTTTTTACCTTCTTCGTAGGTTCTAAATTCATAAGCAACGGGCACTTCTCCATAGGTTATGCCTTTTATTCGTGCTAGTTTAGCGGTAATTTCAGGTTCAAATCCAAATCGTTTTTCTTTCAACGTTAGGGACTGTGCTATTTCTGTGTGAATTAACTTGTAGCAAGTTTCCATATCTGTTATTTTCCAACCGCTGCAAAAGTTTGAAAGTTTTGTTAGAAACTGATTTGCGTAATACGAAGCGTTTTTGTTTGGATTTTCAGCATTTAGAAAGCGAGAGCCATAAACGACTTTTAAGTTGTTGTCTATTGCCTTTTGCAATAACGTATTAATGTCGTTTGGGTCAAGTTCTAAATCTGCATCTTGTGGGATTAAGAAATCGCCACTTGCCTTTTGAATGCCATAATGCAGCGCAGCTCCTTTTCCTTGATTAACAGGATGGTTGTGCAGTTTAATCTTCGCAAAGGGATTTGCTGCTATAAATCTTTCTGTTAAGGATTTTGTTTGGTCGGTAGAGTAGTCGTTAATGACCAAAATTTCTTTCTGAATGTTATGAATCAGTTTGAGTTTGGAAACGATCTCTAATACTTCAACAATTGTTTTTTCTTCGTTAAATGCAGGAATAATGATGGAAAGCTTTTGAATCACAGGTTGAAATTAAAGCTCTTCTTTTAAATCCAAAAGAAATGATCTTACTTTTTTCAAAGATTTCAGCATTTCAACGTCATTCAATGAATCATCCTTATTCTCTTTCATCTTCTTTTTTGCCCCATCTAATGTAAAACCTCTCTCTTTTACTAAGTTAAAAATTACATGAAGATTATCTACATCCTTTTGAGTGAAAAGGCGGTTCCCTTTGGCATTTTTCTTAGGCTTTAGTATGCTAAACTCTTTTTCCCAAAATCTGATGAGAGAAGTGTTGACGTTAAATATTTTACTTACCTCACCAATAGAGTAATACATTTTGGTGCTTTTACCTTCCATATTAATCAAATGACTGCGTTTGTTGAGAAGAGAATTCAATCATCTGTTCGTATTCCTCAGGAGTTAAATCGTTGAAATAAAAGTTTACAGGATTTATTTTTGATCCATCTTTCCACACTTCATAATGCAAGTGTGGTGCAACAGATGTTCCTGTATTACCTACAAAACCAATTGTTTGACCTCTCGTAATTTCTTGACCAAGTCTAACATCAAAGCTGCTCATGTGGGCGTAAAGTGTTTTGTAACCATACCCGTGGTCAATTACAATGTTATTTCCGTATCCTCTTCTACTCGTTTCTGCTTTAATAACTTTTCCAGCACCAGTTGCATATATTTCAGTTCCTCTTTCTGCTGAAAAATCCATCCCGGTGTGCAATTTCATTCGTTTATAAATGGGATGCATTCTCATGCCAAAACCAGAAGCCATTCTTCTTAAATCTTTATTCGCAACAGGCTGAATTGCCGGAATAGCAGCAATCATTTTCTCCTTAGCAAGTGCCATGTTAATTACATCATCGTATGACTTCGATTGAATGTACAATTGCTTTGTGATTTGATCTAGTTTTTTTGAGCTTTCTATTATAAGTGCTGAATTTTTAAGTCCTTGTAAATTCTTGTATCGATTAACTCCACCAAAGCCTGCAGTTCTAATTTCTTTTGGAATCGGTTCTGCTTCTAAAATAACGCGGTAAATATCATCATCTCTTCTTTGCACATCTGCCAATACTTCTTCCGTAAGGCTCATTCTTTTATTCAGAATATCGTACTGTGTTTTTAATTGGCTGTTTTCCTGTTTTAGTAGTTTTTCTTTCGGCGAATCGAAATATTTAGCGCCCAGAAAAAAGAAGATTAAACCTGCAAAGATACTCGCCACCATGAATGTAGAAACCTTTAACGAACGCTGTTTCCAATCCGCTTCGATCTTTTCGTAGCTGAGCGTTTTATTGTTAAATCTATACTTTATTCTAGCCAATTTAATTTGTTATTTGGTTAAGTTTGCACCGCCAAGCCGATTTACGAAACTACTGTTTTTACAGCATTTACACAATAACAAAGGTGGTTTGCAAATGTTAATATAACTTACAGATTGTTAAAAGTTTTCAACAGCTATGACTTCAAAAGCAATACGAGAATCATTTTTTAAATTTTTCGAAGCAAAAGGACATCAATTGGTAAATTCAGCGCCAATTGTTATTAAAAACGACCCTACTTTACTGTTTACCAATGCAGGAATGAATCAGTTTAAGGATAACTTCTTGGGCAATGCTATTCCTAAAAATAAGAGAGTAGTGGACACTCAAAAGTGTTTAAGAGTATCCGGCAAGCACAATGACTTGGAGGAAGTAGGAGTAGACACCTACCATCACACCATGTTTGAAATGCTCGGGAATTGGTCGTTCGGAGATTTTTTTAAGGAAGAAATGATTCCTTGGGCTTGGGAGTTTTTAACAGAAGAATTGAAGTTAGAAAAAGACAGGTTGTATGTGACCATTTTTGAAGGTGACAAAGAAGATGGGACTGGGGAAGACAAAACCTCTTTTGACGCTTGGGCAAAAATTATTGAAAACGATAGAATTCTAAAAGCCAATAAAAAAGATAATTTTTGGGAAATGGGTGAGATGGGCCCCTGTGGTCCGTGCTCCGAAATTCACATTGATTTAAGAAGTGATGCGGAACGTAAAACGGTTGATGCAAAAATGCTAGTAAATGAAGATCATCCGCAAGTGGTTGAGATTTGGAATCTAGTGTTCATGGAGTTTAACCGTCTAAAAGACAAAAGTCTTCAAAAGTTACCTGCACAGCATGTTGACACAGGAATGGGATTTGAGCGTTTGTGTATGGCAGTGCAAGGTAAAACTTCGAATTACGATACAGATGTTTTTATGCCTTCAATTAAGGCAATGGAAGGGATTTCAAAGAAAGTTTATACCGCTACAGAGGATAAAAAAGATGTAGCGTTTAGAGTAATTGTAGATCATATCAGAGCAATTTCCTTTTCTATTGCTGATGGACAATTGCCATCAAACACAGGCGCAGGCTATGTAATTCGTAGAATTCTGAGAAGGGCAGTTCGTTACGGATATAGTTTTCTTGATTTGAAAGAGCCATTTATGTATCAATTGGTGGAGCCATTGATTGCAACCTTAGGATTAACTTTTAATGAATTAGAAGCTCAAAAAACATTGATTTCGAAAGTTATAAGAGAAGAGGAAGCATCCTTCTTGAATACTTTGGATAAAGGAATTCAACTTTTTGAAAACAAAGTAGCAACAAAGCCTTCTGCTATCGACTGTGATTTTGCTTTTGAATTGTATGATACGTTCGGTTTTCCAATTGATTTAACACAATTGTTAGCTCAAGAAAGTAATTTGACTGTTGATATGAAAGGTTTTGAAGAAAATTTAAAAACTCAAAAGGAACGTTCAAGAGCTGCAACGAAGGTTGATACAGGAGATTGGATAGAAGTTTTTAAAGACGATAAGGAAGAGTTTGTTGGATACGATTGCACAGAAACGACTGTAAAAATATCTCGTTATCGAAAAGTCAACAAGAAAGGAGAGGATGCGTATCACTTGGTTTTTAACATTACTCCGTTTTATCCTGAAGGTGGAGGACAAGTAGGAGACGTTGGTTACATAAAAGCTCAAGGGAAACAAGTATCAATTATCGATACAAAAAAGGAAAATAATCTAATCATTCATTCGGTAGATGAATTACCAGAAAATTTAGAACTAGAATTTTTGGCGGTTGTGGATTCTGGCATACGAGAGTTAACAAAAGCGAACCATACCGCAACTCACTTATTACATCAAGGGTTAAGAGAAATTCTAGGAACCCATGTGGAGCAGAAAGGATCGTTGGTAAATGATGTGTATTTGAGATTTGACTTCTCTTATTTTCAAAAAGTTGAGACAGAAGATATTCGAAAAATTGAAGATTTTGTAAATCAAAAAATTAGGGAAAATTTAAGTTTACAAGAAGAACGAGACTTAGCCATCGAAGAAGCTAAGGAAAGAGGAGCAATGGCTCTTTTTGGCGAAAAATATGGCGATACTGTGCGCATGATTCAATTCGGAAAATCTGTTGAATTGTGCGGGGGGACGCATGTGAATGCTACAGGAGAAATCGGACTGTTTAAGATTGCTCATGAAAGTGCAGTTGCTGCCGGTATTAGAAGAATAGAGGCAGTAAGTTCTAAAAACGCACTAGAGCAGTTTTATGCTCAAAACGATTTGTTAAATGAACTCAAAACAAGCTTAAAGAATCCGAAAAACATCAAGCAGTCAATTGATTCATTGTTAACTGAGAATACGAAGTTGCAAAAGGAAATAGAAAGTTACAAAGCGAAAGCTGCTGTTAATTTGAAAGGGGAATTACGGGACAAAATTCAATCAATTAATGGTGTAAATGTTCTAATTGAGGAAGTTGAAGTAGATGCAGGCTCTGCAAAAAATATTGCCTTCCAATTGAAAGCCGAAGTAGAGCGGTTGTTTTTGGTTTTAGCATCAAAAGAAGGAGGGAAGCCAACTATTACTATTTTAATTAGTGAAGAATTGGTAGCTGAAAAAGATTGGAATGCCGGGAAACTAGTACGTGATTTAGGCAAACATATTCAAGGCGGCGGCGGCGGACAGGCCTTCTTTGCGACAGCAGGGGGGAAGAGTATTGTAGGAATTGAAGCAGCCTTAGAAGCGGCTAAAGTTTTAGTAGGGTAATTCGTACGTTTCTTGTTGAAGAATTCAAGTTTTATAATGGCATTTTTATACCATTTCAACCAACATTTATAGACGAATGAATCAATAGTTTCATTTGCGCACCATGGTTGTTCGTTAAGTCAATCTTTCCATTAATTTGTTGTGCCATAGAGTCCATTAAAACAAGTCCCGACGAATTTAATTTACTATTGCCTTTTAGTAAGTAGTAGGGGTAGCCTTGTCCATTGTCGTTGTATGTGATGCTAACTTGATGGTCAAACCTTTTTATATAAATGGAGACTTTTTTATTTGTTGTAGAAGCTGAAAATCCATGTTTTATGCTGTTGTTTACACATTCTGTTACAATCAAACCAATTTGAATTAGGAAATCTATTTCCTTTTCGATGACATCTGAATTTATTTCAAATTGAATCTTCTGCACTTCTAATATTGGCTGTATAACTCTTAATAGATATTTTTTTAAGTCTATTTTATCAAATCTATCTGTCTTATATAGTGCTTCATGAGCAGAGGAAATTGCACTGATAGAGTCTTCTATTTCATTCAGGTCCAATTTATTGTCCTTTTGTTTTAATCGAGCTAAGCTTTGAATGAGTTGAAGGTTGTTTTTAACTCTATGGTGCACCTCACTCAGTAATACATCTTTTTCTGCAATTACTTTTTTTAACTTATTTTCTAATTCTTTTTCTTCCGTAATATCTATGTGACAGCCAACAGCTCGTATTGGTGAGCCATCCTTTGCCCATTCAACTATTTTACCATTGCACTTTACCCAAATTGTTCTTCCATTTTTATGGTGATACCTAATTACCGATCGGAAAGGAATTTCACCTTTTGATTCAATGTGTTTATTAAAATCATCTAATACAACAGGTAAGTCTTCCTTAAATATAATTCTTTGCCAAGACTCAGGCTTGTTTTCCATTTCATGGTCCAAGTATCCAAACATTTCTTTAAATCGTGGACTAAGGTATTCGTCATTACTCAACATATCCAAATCCCAGTACCCTGCGAGTGATACTTCAAGTGCATTTTCACTTAACAGCTCTATGTCCTCTAATTTTGGATGACCTTTCATACGGAATTAATAAAAATTATAATTGATCTAAAATAAATATTTACAACTAGTTATAGTGAATGAAGGTAACGTATTATATTAAATAGTACGACTATTTTGTGAAATTTTAATTTAATAGTTTATTTTTTGGCAATTATTTGATACAACAGGAGCCTTTTTCCAAATCATAAATTCTACTTCGAATTGAGGTTATTGCATTATTATGACTTGCACGCTGAGTACCCTTAATTTATTGAAAGAGCCTACTATTTGGGCAACTAAATTAGTTAGCATCCTGAAACTATTAAAGACATTATTAGTCCACATAAAGTAGGGCGTTTACTTTTGGTTTTGGCATCAAAAGCAGCCATAAGCCGATTATTCCCATTTTAATTAGGGTTGAATTGGTTGCTAGGTAAGGTTGGAATGTCTGGAAACTAGTTTTAGATTTAGGAGAGAATAACGAAGGCTGCTATCAAATTTTTTTACAACAGTAGGGGGTAAAATATTACGATTATTTGAGCGAAATACCGAGACGATCTGATAGAAACGCTGCAATGAATTGATAGAAATGTTGCATTCTAGGTCTCTGTTAAATAAAATCGGCACACGCATTTATACCTAAATTATGAAGCCTTAGACATCTATTTAGGGTTGGTGTATCACACTCTATTTCTTTCTATCATTCCTTGGCTCTTGTATACAAAGAGTCAAGGAATGATATCCCATAGGCGCCTTTATAAACTTACCCACCTTTAGATTTATTAATCGGTTTAAGTATTTACTAGAAGTAAGCAGCTATTATAAAAATTAGCAGTGCAGAAATATTGTCCATCAACTATCGTTTCATAAATTTCAATTCTAAAACTTGCTCCTTGCCAATTAATTTACTCTTACATACTTCTCAACATCAGCTTTAGAAATTTCTGTTTCTCCCAATATAATTAAGCGTTCTACAACGTTTCTCAATTCTCTAATGTTTCCTGTCCAATCGCAGTCTTGCAGAGCCCTTACAGCTTCCAAGGTAATTTTTTTATAAGGCATACTTTGTTCAGCACAAACTTTAGATAAAAAGAAATCGACCAATAAAGGAACGTCATCTCGTCGGTCGTTTAAGGAAGGAACGTGAATTAATATCACACTCAAACGGTGATATAAATCTTCTCTAAAATTACCTTCAGTAATTTCCTTTTTTAAGTCTTTGTTGGTTGCCGCTAAAATTCTAACATTGACCTTAATGTCTTTTTCTCCACCGACTCTTCTAATTCTATTTTCTTGCAATGCTCGCAATACCTTAGCTTGTGCAGAAGCTGACATGTCTCCAATTTCATCTAAAAAAAGAGTACCTCCTTCAGCCTGTTCAAAGTTTCCTTTCTTCTGCTTAATAGCTGAAGTAAAAGCCCCCTTTTCATGACCAAATAATTCACTTTCAATTAATTCTGAAGGAATAGCTGCACAATTTACCTCAATAAATGGCGCTTTTTTTCGACTAGAATTTTGATGTAGGTTTCTAGCAACTAACTCTTTGCCAGTTCCATTATTTCCCGTAATTAATACTCTAGCGTCAGTAGGCGCAACTTTCTCAATCATCGCTTTAACCGCCATAATTGGTTCGCTTTCGCCAATAATATCGTTGAGTTTACTTTTGTATACTTTTTTGCGTAACTGTTTTGTTTCTTCCACCAATTCGGTGCGATCCAACGCATTTCTAACTGTAACTAAAAGGCGGTTTAAGTCAAGTGGCTTGGCTATAAAATCAAATGCTCCTAACTTTATTGCGCCAACTGCGGTTTCAATATCTCCGTGACCAGAAATCATGACCACTGGCATTTCAGGTTTCAATTCTTGTATTTTATGCAAAACTTCAATGCCGTCCATTTTTGGCATCTTAATATCGCAAAGCACCAAGTCATAGTTTTTCTTTTCAATCTTCAAAATAGCCGCTAACCCATCTTCCGCATCGTCTACTTTAAATTTTTCAAACTCAAGAATTTCCTTTAACGTGTTTCTTATGGGACGATCGTCATCTATTACTAATATTGTTGCCATTTTATGTTTTTGTAATAATCCACTTTCCAATTTCTTTGAAACTTGGTTTTTTGCCGTACATTAAGATTCCAATTCGGTATATCTTTCCTGCCATCCAAGTTGAACCAATAAAGGTAATAATTAACAAAACCATAGATAAAACTACTTGCCACGTATCAACGCCGAAAGGAATACGAACCATCATAATAATAGGAGAGGTAAATGGAAACAAAGAACCCCAGAAAGCCAATTGACCGTCAGGATTGTCCATGACCAACTGGGCTACAACGATAGATAGTATTAATGGGATCGTAATGGGCAGCATAAATTGCTGCGTATCTGTTTCGTTATCCACAGCAGCGCCAACCGCTGCAAAAAGGGAACCGTATAATAAATAACCTCCTAAGAAGAAAAAAATAAAACAGCCTATAACCAACGGAAAGTTGATGGTTTCCATCTTTGATTTGATCTCGGTAACAAAACCTCCTGTGTCGGTAGCAGCCAAAACTTCTGCGTTAATAGTTGGATTTGAATTTTCTAGCTGCTCAATTTGGTTTTTTTGGTTGGCAGCTAATTCATCTCCAAAAATCGAGCCAACACCCGTGTAAATTACTGAACTTAAAACAACCCACAAACCAACTTGTGTTAGTGCTACAAGTGCAACTCCCACTATTTTGCCCATCATTAACTCAAAAGGCTTCACAGATGAGATAATTACTTCAATAATTCTACTGGTTTTTTCTTCAATTACGCCGCGCATAACCTGCATGCCAAACAAAAAAATAAAAAAGTAAATAATAAAAGCCAAAATCAAGCCTAGCGCCTTTGCCAAACCGTCTGATTTCTCTTGAGTGTTGCCTGTTTCATCAACCTTATTTGCTACAATTGAAACTTTTGGTCGCAATCCTGAAACTTGATCGTAACTTAAGTTGTACAAGTCTTGCAGTTTTTTATCTTCAATTACCTTGGCAATTTGGTTCTCCATGTAATCAATTGAACTGCCTTTAGGTTTGTCGTGGTAAAAAATTTGAACCGTCTTTGGGTGTGTAACAACTACTTTAGGAATGTGTAAAACAGCGGTGTACTTTCCATCCTTGTTGAACAAATCTTCTTGTGCATCCTTTAAGCTTCTGAACTCATAGTTAAAGTTGATTTCATCGTTGTTGTTTAGCTGATTAATAAAGATTCCTGTTTCATCAATTACCTCAATGTTTTGGTTGTCTTCATCTTCGACTGCTAACCAAGCAGGTACTATCATTAAAGCAGCAAATAATAAAGGTCCAACGAAACTCATTATAATGAATGACTTTTTCTTTACTCGCGTCAAATATTCTCTCTGAATTATTAGGTTAATCTTATTCATGGTTGGCCTCCTTTATAATTGAATTTTCTCCTACTTTCTTAATAAAAATATCATTCATGCTTGGAACCACTTCTTGCAAACCAAATACCTCGACATGATTGACTAAAGCTTTTAATAAATCATTTGTTCCAATGTTTTGGGCCAATTTAACTTTTGCCGATATACGACCGTCATTGTCGGAAGAATTCAACAGTTCGCAAGCAGTTCCCAATGCATTGGTAAATGAAATCATATTCCCTTTAAAATCAACATTAAAAATGCCTTCTTTAAAATCTTGTTTTACTTGCTTTACTGTTCCGTCCAAAATCTTTTTTGAATTGTTAATCAGCGCAATTTGATCGCAGATTTCTTCTACAGAAGCCATGTTGTGGGTCGAGAGAATAATGGAGGTGCCCTCTTCCTTCAAACGAAAAATTTCACTTTTTACGATGTTGGTATTAATGGGATCAAAACCGCTAAAGGGTTCATCTAAAATAAGCAACTTAGGTTCGTGCAATACCGTTACAATAAACTGTATCTTCTGCGCCATACCCTTAGAAAGTTCTTCTACTTTTTTGTTCCACCACGGTGAAATGTCAAAGCGTTTAAACCACATAGAAAGTTTAGCTTTTGCTTCCTTCTTACTCATGCCTTTTAATTGTGCAAGGTACATGGCTTGTTCACCAACTTCCATTTTCTTGTAAAGTCCTCTTTCTTCGGGTAAATAGCCTATTTGGCTAATGTCATCCGGAGCCAGCGGAGAGCCATTAAACAATACTTGCCCTTCGTCTGGTCGTGTAATTTGATTAATAATTCTAATAAGTGAAGTTTTACCTGCGCCGTTTGGACCTAAAAGACCGTAAATACAGCCTTTCGGAACTTCAATGCTTACATCGTCAAGTGCCCGGTGTGAAGCGTATTGCTTGACAATATTATCTGCTTTTAAGATTGAACTCATGGAATAGAATTTTCAACAAATATAATAGGACCATTTGATGAAACGCCGCTTTTAGTAGGAAATGTTATAAAGAGGGGATGAGTGGTTTCTTGTGGCACGAAGTTTGGCAATGAGTGTGAAATTAGATTAATTTTCAAACTTAAATTGAGAGATATGAGAGGCATAAAATTTACACTGAGAATTGCAGCTTCATTGATCGTTGCAATACTCCTTTTTTCTTGCGCACAAGATGGCAGAGATGGATTTGATGGTAGAGACGGGTTTGATGGTTTCGACGGAAGGGACGGAGTCGCAAATATTCAAACGAGCACTTATTTTGTTGGAATAACAGATTGGAATATAACTTCTTTTGGAGCAGAGGTAAATGTTACTAACGCAGACATTACTGCAAACGTCGTCTCTACGGGATTAGTGCAAGCGTATTTTTCTTTAGATTCAAATCCAGCTGCAAGACGTTGGATTGCATTGCCATACTTCGATTTTGGTTACTCTTACTATGAGGGATTTACCACTTTTGAGTCGTACGATAATTTAGGTTCGCCTGACGACTTATGGTATAAAGTTGTCGTAATTCCGCAATCTGCAAAAATTGAAGGTTTGAATTTAAACGACTATGAAGCTGTTCAAGCAGTTTATGGAATTGATGACTAAAGGCGCTAGTTGATTTATGATTTAAATAAATATTAAAAACTTCTCAGCTTGTATTTCTCTCAATTTATTTAGAGGAATTAACCATTGTTCCTGTTATCACTACTTAAAGGTTGTACAACTCCTATTTCTTTTTTTCAAAATCTAAACTAACTGAATTAATGCAATAACGCAATCCTGTCGGTTCTGGACCGTCATTAAAAACATGCCCAAGGTGCGAGCCGCATTTGCCGCATTCTACTTCAACTCTGCTCCAGCCATATTGAGTATCGCTTTGCTCTAAAACATTTCCTTTTATGTAATCGTAAAAACTTGGCCACCCCGTTCCTGATTTAAATTTGGTACTAGATTCAAAAACTGGAGCTTTACAAGCGTTGCAGGTAAAAGTTCCCGCTTTTTTCCAATCGACAAATTTTCCGGAAAAGGCTCTTTCAGTTCCCTCGTTTCTTAAAACTTCATACTCTAATGCAGATAATTGACCTTTCCATTCCTCTTCGGTTTTAACGATCTCAAACTTGTTGTCTGTTTTGCCTTTCTTCGGTCTTTCTGCTTGGCCGCAAGCAACTAAGGAAACAATTACATTGAGCAGTACAAATAGGCTGATATTTTTCATGTTTTAAGCTTTAATTTCTAAAGATACTAACGAATATTGTAGAGCTTCGTTCAGTAGGAATGAAAAGTATTTTTGTACATCTTATGACAAATCAGACGACACTTTTAAATTGGCTTCACCGCTCGTTAAACTTACCGGTAAATTCAGTAAAGTCGACCTTAGAGTTGATGGATTCTGGAGCTACTATTCCCTTTATTTCTCGTTACCGAAAAGAGGCAACCGGAAATTTAGATGAAGTACAAATTGAAAATATTTTTAAGGAGGCGGAACGTTTTAAGGAGTTAGAAAAACGAAAAGAAAGTATTTTAAAAAGCATAACCGAGCAAGGGAAATTAACAGCGGTGTTAAAAGATCAAATTTTAGGTACCTATGATTCCATGATTTTAGAGGACTTATACTTGCCCTTTAAGCAAAAGCGGGAAACAAAAGCCGACAAGGCTATTAAAAAAGGGCTAGAACCTTTGGCTAAAATTATAATGGTGCAAGAAATAAAAGGATTGAAAAGTGCCGGCGCAAGATTTGTAAATAAACAAGTTGCCGATGTTGATGAGGCTTTGGAAGGTGCACGCCACATTATTGCTGAATGGATGAATGAGCGCCAAGTCCTGCGAGATATTCTAAGAAAAGAGATTCAGCAAAAAGCAATGTTAGAAACAAAGCTGGTGAAGGGAAAAGAGGCCGAAGCTGAAAAGTTTAAAGATTATTTCGATTGGTCGGAGGAGTTAAAGAGAGTTCCTGCGCATCGATTTTTAGCCATGACTAGAGGTGAAAAGTTAGGCTACTTGAGGTTGAAGGTATCTTTGCCAAAAACAGAAATTGAAGAACGAATTGCCAATTATTTCATTCGAAAAAATAATTACGAAACAGCGGAACAGATCAAGCTAGCAGCAGTTGATGCTTGGAAAAGATTACTGCTCCCAGCTTTGGAAAACGAGTTTAAAAAGAAACACAAAGAAGCTGCGGATGCTTCATCTATTCAAGTATTCTCCGAAAATTTAAGACAGTTACTGTTAGCAGCACCATTGGGTCAAAAACGCACTATGGCGATTGATCCAGGATTTAGAAGCGGCTGTAAAGTGGTCTGTTTAGATGAGACGGGTAAACTGTTGCACAATGAAACCATTTATCCGCATCCGCCTAAAAATGATGCAAAAATGGCCGCAAAGAAAATAGAGACAATGGTTAGTGTCTATAAAATTGAGGCAATTGCCATTGGAAACGGAACCGCAGGTAGAGAAACAGAGCAGTTTATTCAAAGTTTAAGTTTCGTCCAAAAGGTATTTTCTTATATGGTGAATGAGAATGGAGCATCCATTTATTCTGCATCTAAAATTGCTCGAGAAGAATTTCCCGATTACGATGTAACCGTTCGAGGTTCTGTTTCCATTGGCAGAAGGTTGATGGATCCATTGGCAGAATTGGTAAAAATTGACGCAAAATCTATCGGAGTAGGGCAGTACCAGCATGATGTTGACCAAAAGTTGTTACAAGGCAGTTTAGACAGGGTTGTAGAATCTGCAGTGAATAAAGTAGGAGTAAATGTAAATACCGCAAGCAAACATTTACTGGCTTATGTTTCTGGACTTGGGCCTAAGTTGGCAGAAAACATTGTGGCCTACAGAGAAATGAACGGTGCTTTTGCGGACCGAAAACAACTCAAAGAAATAAAAGGAATGGGTGCTGTTGCATTTCAACAAGCTGCAGGGTTTTTGAGAATAAGAAATGGAAAAAATCCTCTAGACGAAACAGGTATTCACCCGGAGAGTTATAAGGTGCTAAAGAAAATTTTAGTAGACAATAAAATCAAGTTAACAAACTTGAAAGCTGAAAAGGATAAGATTGAAGCGATTCAAATGAAACAGTACATTTCTCAAGAGATTGGAGAGTTAACACTAAATGACATTAAAAGTGACTTGCTGAAACCTGGAAGAGACCCTAGAGAAAAAATGAAAGCTTTTCAGTTTGACAGCACCGTTAAAAGTATTGAAGATTTAAGAGTTGGAATGGAACTTCCTGCTTTAGTAACCAACATAACTAGTTTTGGTGCTTTTGTTGATGTTGGGGTAAAACAAGATGGGTTGGTTCATATTTCTAACTTAGCAAACAAGTTTGTGAGCGATCCGAATGAAGTGGTAAGCCTGGGTCAAGCTATACGAGTTAAAGTTATTGAAGTGGATGCGCAACGGAAGAGAATTCAGTTGTCGTTAAAGGATGTAAATGGATAGAATATGATTTTTTTTTAAATTAATTATTATAATTCGCTCTCTGACATTGAATTCACAGCGGCAGCTTAGAAAAGGTCACTATTACGATTTAGATGGCAATAAAACTGAAGGAAACTTTAAGATAAAAGGTAATTTTTCTGAGGCTGGTTCGAAGCTTACCTTCTATACCAATTCAAATGAAAAGTTAAAGCTAAATACTTCCAACGTATTAAGTATTATTATTGGATATGATAGTCTTTCAGTTATTCGAAATTTTAGTGCAGGTGGACTATCGTATTATGAAGCCGCTTTTGCTTTAGTTTATTATACCGGTGCAATAAATATTTACAAGCATGAAAGAAAATTGCTACAATTTAATCGTTATTTATCAAGTAGTTATCCAATTATTGAAATTTAAGGAGCATTCGTTATAAATGTGCAAGGCTCCGATAAATATAATGGATAACTACAAACACGCAGTTCAAATAAAGATATTACCGCTAATTGTTGATGATAAATTTACAAGCGAGAAAATTTTAAATATGAAGCAAAAGTTTTGGTTAGAAAATCTACCCACTTTTGTGAATGAATACAACGTAAATAAGAGGTTGAACAATGAAGTTAAACGATAGGGATATTTATGTTTTGGTTTTTTTTGCTTGCGAGTTGCACAAAATTAAATGCACAAGAAGCTTTAATTGAAAAGTCAATTTCTACATATCAAGTTGACGTGAATGTAGGGTACCGTCATTTTATTCTTTTTGGGGGTTTCATCAGGGCATACAATAAAAGTTTAATTTGTACTCCATTCAATGTCTCGTTGATTTCGCAAAAAAAAATATTCGCAAAAATTGTGCTATTACAATTGGTATTTATGGAATAAAAGCCAAAGAAGAGAAAAGGGTCACTAATTATTTAAAATATGAAGAGGGCGATTACTGTAGTGATGCGGTAGTGTTTGGGTTTAAATATTTTGTCGAGGACAATGTGACGTTTTTTGTTCATCCTCAATTGGTTTCTCAATATATCAGTATCCAAAACTTGAAGCGTTATCTACCGAATATTTGCCATTTGAAATAAGAACGGCTTCCTCACCTTTTGATTTGTCACTTAGTATTAGGCTTGGAATAGAATTCAAGGTGGTTGACAAATGGTATTTTCAGACTACTATTGCAATAAACGATCTAAACACCGTTTTTGAAGGAGATGATACTTATTCAAAAACGTATCAAAATGATTCGAAAGTAATCGAGCAAATGGGTTCAACTGATAAATACTTGTTGTTAAATTTTTCGGTTGGTATTAATCGATATTTTGGAAAAAGATAAAATTATGACTTCACTTTTTAAATTTTCTTTTGTTTACCTGTTTTTGTTTGTCTCACAAGATTTATCAGCTCAAGAAGGGTGGGAGGATGTTGAAGATCAACAAAACCAGTTTTACTTCTCTGTATTGGAACTGAAAGATGGGATTTACAGAACGTTTGATGAGTTTAAAACCAATTGCCCATCCATTACAACGGACTTTGAATTAAGAAGGAAGCATTTGCATTTAAGAGATACAGACACAACTTGGTTAGAAGTAAATGAAGAAAAAATTTGGGGATGCTACAAGGACGGTAAAATTTATGTTGCACAAGATGGTGGAATTTGGAAATGTGTCAGTATTGGGAGACTACTGCAATTCGGAACTGTTCAGATAAGGCAGATTGTAAACACAAATCAACTGTATGGCGTTTCTGCTCAAGAAGTAGAAATCGTGAAGCAATATTTTATTGATACTGAAACAGGTAAAATTCAAGAACTCAACAGCCGAAACCTTGCTCCTTATGTGGACCAGGAGATTGAATTAAAACATTACAAAGCTAAAAACAAAGCAAATAAATTAGCACAAACTATTTTGTTGTTAAAAGCTTACAATGAGTTGAATCCATTAAAAATAATACAAAATGAATAAAATAATTTTTTCGGTCTTTCTATTAGTAGCGAGTTTTACAACGCAAGCTCAACTCACAAAAACGTTGGCAGAAGAGCAAATAAAATTGGTCATGAAATTTCAAGAAAGCAATTGGAACCGTGGAAATATTCCTGGATATATGAAAGGATATTGGAACTCTGACTCACTTTTGTTCATCGGCACTAAGGGACCAACGTACGGATACAATCAAACCTTAATTAATTATTTAAAAAGTTACCCTACTCCTGAGAAAATGGGTCAACTAAAATTTGACTTTTTAAAAATTGAAATACTATCAGATACGCAAGCATTTGTGGCAGGCAAATGGCATGTAAAAAGAAATGTAGACGACTTAGGTGGACATTTCACCTTACTGTGGAAGAAAATTGATGGAGAGTGGAAAATTGTTGTAGACCATTCCTCTTAAGCCTAGAATTATCTAACCAAAGCGTTATATTTGTAAATTCAATGAAGAACGATAGGATTATTCTTGACCAAACACAACTAGAATTAACCATTCAGCGTATTTGTTATCAATTGATTGAAAATCACAATGATTTCTTGGATTCGGTAATTATTGGTCTCCAACCTCGTGGAGTAATTTTGGCCAATAGAATTCATACCGAACTAACTAAAATTACAGGAAACTCGACTATTCCTTTGGGTAAGTTGGATGCTACCTTTTTCAGAGATGACTTTAGAAGAAGAGAAAGTCCGTTAATTGCAAATAAAACGGAAATTGATTTCATTATAGAGAACAAGAAAGTTATTTTAATTGATGATGTATTGTATACTGGAAGAACTATCCGCGCAGGTTTAGATGCAATGTTAGCGTATGGCAGACCTGACTTGGTAGAATTATTGGTTTTAGTAGACCGCCGTTACGGCAGACACTTGCCAATAGAACCTAATTATGTAGGAACAACCATTGATTCTGTTGCCAGTGAAAGAGTAGAAGCGAAGTGGCAAGAAACGGATGGTATTGATGAAATAGTACTTAAAGAAAATCGTAAATAGATGGAAAAATTATCTACTCAGCATTTATTGGGAATTAAGGAGCTCAGCAAATCAGATATTGAGTTAATTTTTTCGACTACCGATAATTTTAAGGAAGTTATAAATCGTCCGATCAAAAAGGTTCCTTCGCTAAGAGACATTACCATTGCAAATTTATTTTTTGAAAATTCGACTCGTACAAAACTTTCATTTGAATTGGCTGAAAAAAGACTTTCAGCTGATGTAATTAATTTTTCTGCTTCAGCATCTTCTGTTACGAAAGGTGAAACATTAATTGATACGGTGAATAACATATTGGCCATGAAGGTAGATATGGTTGTAATGAGGCATCCGAACCCTGGAGCTCACGCTTTTTTAAGTAAACACATTGATGCAACGATTATAAATGCAGGTGACGGAGCTCATGAGCACCCAACGCAGGCATTGCTTGATGCATTTAGTATGCGTCAAGAATTGGGAGATCTTAAAGATAAGAAAGTGGTAATTGTCGGAGATATTTTACATTCTCGAGTTGCACTGTCTAACATCAATTGCTTGCAAAAATTAGGAGCTAAAGTAATGGTTTGCGGTCCTCCTACTTTATTGCCAAAGTACATTTCTTCTTTAGGAGTAGAAGTAAGTTACAGCTTAAATGAAGCTTTAGAGTGGTGTGATGTTGCAATGATGTTACGTATTCAGTTAGAGCGGCAAGGAGGAGATAGAAAGACAGAAGTTAAGTTTTTCCCCTCATTACGAGAGTATCACAACATGTATGGATTGACGATGGACCGATTGTCTAAGCTAAAGAAGATTCCGATTATTTTGCATCCTGGGCCAATTAATCGAGGTGTTGAAATATCCTCTGAAGTGGCCGATTCTGAGCATTCTATTATTTTAAACCAGGTGGAAAATGGGGTGGCTATTCGCATGGCCGTTCTTTATTTATTAGCTCCTGGCAGTAATTAAGCGGTCTAAATTTTATATATTTGTTTAAAAGCTATTTTAACATGTTTTCAACATCATACAAGATTAACGTTCAAGATAAGTACACTCAAATATCTGTATTAGAAGATAAATTTACTGCTAAGGTAGCGCCTGATTTAAAAGCTGAATTGGTTTATTTAAAGTCAAGTGGCACTAAAAACATTATTTTTGATCTTGAAAAAACTAATTATTGTGATTCCTCCGGTTTAAGCGTAATCCTTATAGCCAATAGAATTTGTAGCGAAAACGGTGGCTGTTTAGTGCTTTGTAATTTACAGCTAGCTGTTGCTAAACTAATAGATATCTCTCAATTGAGTAAGGTGTTAAATATCACTCCTAGCTTTAATGAAGCGGTAGATTTCATTTTTATGGATGAATTAGAAAAAGGGCTAGGGTACGGAGAAGAGCAATTGGGTTAATGGGCTTAGAAGTACTTATTGTAGGAAGTGGTTCCGCACTTCCTACTATTTCAGCAAATCAAACATCTCAAGTTATTACCTGCGGAAATCAATCCTTTTTAGTTGATTGTGGAGAAGGTACCCAAGTTCAATTACGGAAGAACAAGGTTAAAATTCAAAATATTAACCATGTTTTCATCTCACATTTACACGGCGATCACTTTTTTGGATTAGTAGGCTTATTGTCAACCATGCATTTATTAGGCAGAAGAGCGGATTTGCAAATTCACGGACCGAAAGGCTTAGACGAAATTGTTGAAATTCAGTTTAGAAATGCAGGGAATAATTTGTATTTTAACATGTTGTTCAACACTGTAGAAAAACCTGGACTGATTCTTTATGAAGACAATAAGGTGATAATAAAGTCAATACCATTGAAACACAGAATTCCTTGTTTCGGTTTTCATTTTCAAGAAAAAAAAGGACTTCGAAAGTTGGACGGTCATAAATTAGTGCAGCATGACATTCCAATTTACGCTCGAAAAAGTATTGCAGAAGGTCTAGATTTCAGAAACGATGAAGGTTTGGTTATAAAAAATTCAGAATTGACCTTTGATCCTGTCTCGCCAACCTCGTATGCATTTTGTTCAGATACTGCGTATTCTGAAAAATTGATACCATTTATAAAAAATGTGGACTTGCTGTATCATGAAGCTACTTTTTTAGAAAGTGAGCGAGATCGAGCGAAGAAAACATTTCATTCCACGGCAAAAGATGCAGCTAGTATTGCTTTACAAGCTAATGCGGGTAAGCTAATATTGGGGCACTTTTCTAATCGATACAAAAATAAAGATGGGTTTTTACAAGAATCACGACCCGTTTTTAAAAATACCTTTGTTGCGCAAGAGGGAGAGGTTTTTAAGATTTAGTTAACTCAAATAATTGTTGCTATTTGAAGCATTTGGCAATGTATATACTCTAATGAGTATGAATGTACAATTTAACTGAAAAAGAAAAAGTCGCTGCCTTCTTTCAAGTTTAATTTTTCTAAAAAGTCAATGATCTCAGTTTTTGCATTTTTCAGAGCTACGGTAATTATAATCTGAGGGCTATTTCTAGTAGCAATACTTTCAAATGATTCCATCATTTGATCATAAATTTCTTTTCCATGTTTGTTTGGGTTGTTACTTACCCAAGTAAATTCAATTGAAAGAGCTTGTAGCTTTTTTGCTAAGTCTTTGCCTTTTTTTCCTGCGCCCCAGACTACTAGCGGTCGATTAGAATCGTATTCTAATTCTAAAAAATACGTTAGCTTAATTTCGAAGAAAGTATATGCCGCATAGTTATCATCGGTTCTACTACTCCGCGCGTCGTGGTCTCGCCAAAAATGCGTCACGGTTTTTACAGAACTTACTTTCAATTTAGCTTTGTACATTCTAAAAACCAAATCATAATCCTCAGGATAAATAGGAGAGTCGAAGCGACCGCATCTTTCAAAGTCTTCACGGTACAACATCCAATTAGGCGAGGCTATCACACACTCTTTAAATAGCTCATTCCAATGGGTTGATTTGTCGCACAAATTGTTCAACCAATTTTGATAATTTAAATATCCATCGTTCACGCCATCAGCAGCAAAATAGTCTACTTTACCCGTCGCAACATAGCCTTTACCTACTCGTAATAATTCTTTTTTTAGCAAACTTAATTTTTCTGAAGGCATTAAATCATCTGCATCCATTCGGTGAATCAGTTCTCCCGTCGTCTTTACATACCCAGTCTTCAGTGCATTGATAATTCCTTGACCTTTGTTTTGTAATACTTGCATGCGACTGTCAAGCGAGGAGAAATTGGTTAGAATAGCTAAACTGTTATCTGTAGAATTATCATTTACAGCAAGTAACTCCCAGTTTGTTTCGGATTGATTTTGGATGCTAGTAAGACATCCTTCTAGATACAGGCCGGCATTTTTTACCGGCATTACGATAGAGATTAACTTGTTTTGCATTATTACGGAAGAATGTGAAGCTCATTATTACTCCAGGCTTCAGGCTTATCAGTAAACAAGGGTTTAGTCTTTGCCCAAGTATTCTTGAATAAATCAGAACGTCTGTAGTTTTCTAAATCCTCAGAAGATTCCCAATGGCTGTAAGTAAAAAAGATACAAGGATTGCGAGTAGATTGTAACATCTGTAGATGCAACACTCCAGGAAAGGCTCTAATGTTCTCCATAGAATCCTCTAGGATTTGTTTAAAGGTGTCAATTTCGGTCTCCTGAAAGGTTAGTTTCACTATTCTAACGATCATAAAATTCTATTCTTACTATGTCTGATTCTTTCATTCCTAGTAGCTTACTTGCATTTCCTTTGTTCATTGCAATTTCTAACATTCCAGTAGAACTGAATAATGCTAACTTTTCGCCTTCCGGAACCTTACTATAAAATTGGCTAATGCTCGTAATGTCGTAGTCTCCTCTGCGAAATTCAATTTTGAACTCTCTTTCTTGACCGAATGCCTTAAAAAAAGTTTTGTCAATGTTGGTAATAATGTTGCCGTAATGGTCAATATGAATGGCCATACCTTTAATTATATTACCCATTGAAACCGCTCTAAATAGAGCTTTTTCATTTAGTTCGGTCGTTACTTTTCCAATCATTTCTAACGTTCCACCTTTGGCAAGGTGGCAAGCTGCTTTTGTAAAAATATCTTTTGTAGGAAAAGTAATTGACTCCGGGTTTACCATAATATCAATCTCAACAATCATCTCAGGTTGTTCTTCAAAAATTAAAGAGAATACGCCATTGTTAGCTCCAATAAAATATTGGCCTTTATGGTAAATAGCCAAACTAAGCGCTTTTTCGCTAATCTCTGGATTTACTCCAATAATGTGAATTGTTCCTTTAGGGAAATGCTTAAATGAATTTTTTAAGGTGTACGCCGCCTTCAAAATGTCATAAGGAGGTATTTCATGTGATATATCTACGATAGTAGCATCGGCACATTCGCTCAAAATACTTCCTTTTAAAACACCCACATAATGGTCATTAGTACCTAAATCTGTGGTGAGGGTAATTATAGGCATCGTTGCGTTTGAGGAATTTGAGAATTAGGATTGTATCAACCAAAATTAGTAATAATTTAGTACCTTCAAATAACAACACAAATAAGAAATACTAGCACATTTGACAGAAAAAACTATTGAAATTTCTGAAGTAGATCCTTTGGAGATTTTTGGCATCAACGATGTTAAAATGAAAACGATTCGCAGCCACTTTCCAGAGCTAAAAATCGTTGCGCGAGGGCGCAAAATTAAACTGATAGGAGAGGAGCCCAAAATTGAGCGATTCGAAAAGAAATTTACTTTATTAATTAAGCACGTAAAAAAGTTTGATGAATTAAGTGAAACTAATATTAACATGCTTTTGGCTGACGAATCTAAGGAATTGGAAAAACAGCTGGAGGGAAAGGATGAGATATTAGTCTTTGGCACGCATGGTAATTTAATAAAGGCTAGAACTGTAAACCAACGAAAGTTGGTAAAAGCCATTGAGAAAAATGACATGGTTTTTGCACTAGGACCTGCAGGTACCGGCAAAACATACATGGCTGTTGCTATGGCGGCTAGAGCATTGAAAAATAAGGAAGTTCGTAAAATTATTTTAACTCGGCCTGCTGTTGAAGCAGGCGAAAATCTCGGATTTTTGCCAGGCGACTTAAAAGAAAAATTAGATCCGTTTCTCCTTCCTCTCTACGATGCGCTGAACGACATGTTTCCTCCTGAAAAAGTGAAAGATTTTATTGAAAATGGAATCATTCAGATTGCACCTTTGGCCTACATGCGTGGCAGAACATTAGATCATGCTTTCGTAATATTAGATGAAGCACAGAACGCTACTCGCAGTCAGTTTAAAATGTTTTTAACCCGTATGGGAAAAAATGCCAAGTTCTGCATAACCGGAGATGCGTCTCAGGTAGATTTACCTAGAAATCAGCCTTCAGGATTAATTCAAGCAATGAACATTTTAAAAGATACCAAAGGAATTGAATTTGTTCATTTCGATGGAAAAGATGTGGTGCGTCACATATTGGTTCGTCGAATTATTGAAGCTTACGATTTAATTGATAAAAATCAAGAATCAAGTATAAAAAAATGAGTCAAGCAATAAAAAACGCTGATTTTCAGTTTCCAAATCAAAAAGGAGTTTATCACGGTAAGGTGCGCGATGTGTACACGATTGGAGCAAATCATTTAGTAATGGTAGCGAGTGATAGAATTTCGGCATTTGATCATATTCTGCCAAAAGAAATTCCCTTTAAGGGGCAAGTCCTAAACCAAATAGCTAGTATATCTTTAGCCGCAACAGTTGATATTGTTCCAAATTGGGTGCTTGCTGTTCCCGATGAAAATGTAACTGTGGGAAGAAGGTGTGAAACCTTTAAAGTGGAAATGGTAATTCGTGGATATTTATGCGGTCATGCCTGGCGAGAATACAAGTTAGGAAAAAGAATTCTTTGTGGTGTCGTTATGCCCGAAGGGATGAAGGAGAATGAACGTTTTCCGGAACCAATTATCACTCCTGCAACCAAAGCTGAAGAAGGGCACGATGAGGATATTTCTCGAGGAGAAATTATTCTTCAAAAGGTTATTAGCGAAACTGATTATTTACAGCTAGAGGGCTATACTCGAAAATTATTTCAGAGAGGAACCGAAATAGCAGCAGAAAGAGACCTCATATTAGTTGATACTAAATATGAATTTGGAAAAGTAGGTGATACCATTTACTTAATTGATGAAATTCATACCCCAGATTCTTCGCGCTACTTTTATGCTAAAGGTTTTCAGGAAAGACAAGATAAAGGTGAAAAGCAAAAGCAGCTGAGTAAAGAGTTTGTTAGAGAGTGGCTAATTGAAGAAGGATTTCAAGGACTAGAAGGGCAGCAGATGCCTGAAATTCCTGATGACTTTGTTCAATTGGTTTCTGATCGATATATAGAATTGTATGAGAAAATAACAGGAAAAACATTTATAAAAGCAGATACAACTGATGTATTTGATAGAATAAACAAAAACGTAACCGCTGCGTTAAAACAGCTGAACTAAGACAATAAACAAAACTATGTCAACCCACTTTCATACACTTACCATTAAGGAACTAAAAAGAGAAACCGCTAAAACGGTATCTATAGCATTTGATATTCCGGAATCTCTAACGTCTGACTTTAAGTACGATGCCGGTCAGTATTTGACCATAAAAGCAAATGTGAACGGAGAAGAAATTCGAAGATCATACTCTATTTCTTCCTATGGTGACGAAGCGCTTCAAGTTTCTTGCAAAATGATTGATGGCGGTAAAATGTCTACTCATTTGGTAAATAATGTTGGAGTAGGAGATGCTTTAGAAGTAATGCCCCCAATGGGAAACTTTACAGTTGAATCAATAGAAAAGCCATTAGTATTATTTGCTGCGGGAAGTGGAGTTACTCCTATTTTCTCTATTCTAAAGAAAGCACTGAAAGAAGGCAACAATAGTATTAAATTGTTTTATGGAAACCGCTCTGAGGAAGAAGTGATCTTTAAAAATCAACTAGAGAGTATTCGAGCAAATCATCCAGATAGATTCTTAGTGCAGCAATTTTTAAGTAGCGATGGCGAACGTTTAGATTCTGAAAGAACACAAAATTTGGTAAACGGCATAGGAGAAGCACAGTACTTTATTTGCGGTCCTGAAGGTATGATTGCTGCTGTGAAAGAAGGATTAGAGAAGGCAAATGTTTCTTCAAGTAACATTACTATAGAGTATTTTGCAAGTCCAAAATCTGAAAAACCTGCTGTCGAAATGGTTGCTTCTGGAGAGGTAAATGATATCATTGCTGAATTAGATGGAGAGCGTCATAAGATCACCTTAGAGTCTGGTGAAAGTATTTTAGATGCTGCTAACCGTATCGGAATCGATCCACCTTTCTCTTGTCAATCAGGAGTTTGTACTACATGTAAGTGCAAGGTTTTAAGCGGAGAAGTAGAGATGGAGAATAACTTTGGACTAGGTGAAGATGAAGCTGAAGAAGGTTTTGTTTTGAGTTGTATTTCAAAACCAACGAGTGCAGGTGTTGTGGTAAGTTGGGATGAGGCTTAGATTAGACCTTAATAAATTATTTTAGAAACAAAAAACTCCTTGTTACTGAGAAATCAGATAAACAAGGAGTTTTTTATGTTTTGTAGTGCCTAGTACAATTTCGGAAAACGATCGGGATAACTGTCGCGCATCATTGCGTAGCACGTTTCGACCATATCATCAGTGCTCGGCTTAGAAAAGTAATCTCCATCTGTCCCGTAAGCCGGTCTATGGTTTTTAGCACTTAATGTTCTTGGTTCTACATCTAAATGGTAGTATCCACCTTGCTCTTCCAATACATGTTGCATCATGTAGGCAGTTCCTCCCCCTTTCACATCCTCATCCAAAAACAACACTTTGTTTGTCTTTTTTAACGACTCAACTATACTGTGATTTTTATCGAAAGGCATTAACGTTCTCACATCGATGAGTTCTGCAGAAATACCCAATTCATTCATTTCTTTTACAGCTTCTACTGCTAAGTTACATGTCGATCCATAGGTTACTATGGTGATGTCCGTTCCTTCTGTTACTATTTCCGGTACACCTAACTCTACTTGAAACTCACCTAAGTTATTTGGCATTTGCTCTTTGCTTCGATAAGCATTTAATGGTTCAATTACCAGCGCAGGGTCATCTCCTTTAAGCAATGTGTTATACATTCCTGCTGCAGTAGTTAAGTTTCTAGGTACACAAACGTGAATACCTTTAATCGCATTTAAAATAACACCCATTGGAGAACCCGAATGCCAAATTCCTTCCAATCTGTGTCCTCTAGTTCTTATAATTAACGGAGCTTTTTGACCACCTGCAGATCTATACTGAACAGTCGCTAAATCATCACTCATAATTTGCAGACAATAAAGCAGATAATCTAAATATTGAATTTCAGCGATAGGGCGCAAGCCTCTCATTGCCATTCCAATTCCTTGACCTGCAATAGTAGCTTCTCTAATTCCTGTGTCCGAAACTCTCAATTCTCCATACTTTTCTTGCATGCCTTCCAATCCTTGGTTCACATCTCCAATTTTCCCAGAGTCTTCACCAAAAATTAATGCTTCAGGGTATTTTTCAAAAATTTTATCGAAATTATCTCGTAACACAACTCTTCCATCAACTCCTTCTGCATTGCTATCATACGTTGGAGGAATTTCATTTTGGTGCATTGGTGAATTAACAGACTCACTGTATAAGTTGCTGCTAAAACGTTGACTATTTATAATCTGGTAGCCATTAAACCATCTGATTAGTTCATTTTTGCTTGCTAAACTTTCAGCTCTGCACGTTCGAACTGCTTTTCGAATTACATTCACAATGCTTTTTCTAGTTGGCTCACTATCCTTTTTTAAAGCATCAACTGCTTTGGCTAAAAATGTTCCGTTTTCGGATTCTGCAACCAATGCATCTAATTTCTCTGTTGCTTCATTTCGCTCAATTTTTATACTTCCTACAAATGATTCCCAGGCTGCTTTTTTGGCTTCTCTAACCTCTTTCTTAGCTTCTATTTTAATTGTCTCTAACTCTTCTTCTGTCGCTAATTCTTTCTCAAGAATCCATTCACCTAAAGTTTTAATACAATCAAAGTCAATTTCCCATTGCAAACGCTCAGGGGATTTATAACGCTCGTGCGAACCTGAAGTAGAGTGACCTTGTGGCTGTGTTACTTCTTCCACGTGAATTAAAACAGGAACATGTTGTTCTCTTGCAATTTTAACAGCCTTCTCATATGTTTCCATTAAGGCTACATAATTCCATGCTTTTACTTTAAAAATCTCAAATCCATTCGATCCATTCTCCCTTTGAAATCCTTTGAGTACTTCAGATATGGACTCTTTGGTTGTTTGATATTTTTTTGGAACGGAAATACCGTGCCCATCATCCCAAACAGACATTACCATAGGTACTTGCAATACACCTGCTGCATTTATGGTTTCCCAAAACAAGCCTTCAGATGTACTTGAATCACCAATGGTTCCAAAAGCGACTTCGTTTCCACCGCGGCTAAATAAGTTATCTTTAGGTAATAAATCGTTGTTTCTATAAATTTTAGATGCTTGAGCTAATCCCAATAATCTTGGCATTTGCCCTGCCGTTGGAGAAATATCAGCTGAAGAATTTTTCATGTCCTTCAATGCTTTCCAAGCCCCATTTTCATCTAAACTTCTCGTAGCATAATGTCCGTTCATTGAACGTCCTCCGGAGGAAGGTTCTTCGTTTGCATCTGGATTCGCGTATAATTGAGCAAAAAATTGCTGAACTGTAAGTTGTCCAATTGCCATCATAAAAGTTTGGTCTCTATAGTAACCTGAACGAAAGTCGCCGTTTTGAAAGAAACGAGCCATTGCTAATTGAGGAACTTCTTTTCCATCTCCAAAGATTCCGAATTTTGCTTTTCCTGTCAAAACTTCTTTTCGGCCTAATAATGAGGTTTCCCTGCTAACATGTGCCAATCTATAATCGGCAAGTATAGTCTTTTTGAACTCCGCTTTCGATAAAGCAATTTGGTCGTTTTCCTTTGCTATTGTTGCATTTTCCATACTAGTTGAGTGCTTTTGTTCGCTTTACGAAATTAATCATTTTTGGCCTTGAATACTCAGCCTACCGAAGAGTAAGCTAAGGTATTATTTCTAGTGTGTTTTTCAATTGGCTTCAGTACCTTTGCGCTATGATTTTACCAATTGTAGCCTACGGCGACCGGATTCTAAAGCGAGAAGCTAAGGAAGTTGAAAAGGATTTCCCCTTTTTAGAAGAGTTTATTGCAAATATGTGGGAAACCATGTATAATGCAGAAGGTGTAGGATTAGCAGCACCACAGGTAGGTAAGTCTATCCGTGTTTTCATGGTAGACTGTTCTCCTTTCGATGAGGATGAACCGCTGTTAAAAGGCTTCAAAAAATTATTTATAAACCCTATTATTGTTGAAGAACAAGGCAAAGAATGGGTCTTTAATGAGGGTTGCTTGAGCATTCCGGCAGTTCGCGAAGATGTGAATCGTAAACCAAAGATTACAATAGAGTATTACGATGAAAATTGGATATTAAAAGAAGAAACGTATGATGGGTTGGCTGCTAGAGTAATTCAGCACGAATACGATCACATTGAAGGTATTTTATTCACAGACAGAATAAACCCCTTGAAAAAAAGATTAATTACAAGTAAACTCACTAATATTAGTAAAGGAAACGTTAAAGTGCCTTACCGAATGAAATTCCCTAAAAAATAGCAATTATGAAAATACTCAAAATTTTAAGTTTAGTAATAACAGTTAGTTTTTTATCATCTTGTGGCAATTCTTCGAGTAAAAAGGAAGAAGTTGTTATTGATACGTCAACTGGTAGAGTTGACGTTACTAAGCTGAATATGGAGAATTTGTTAGCTGAGATTAAAATAAGGGAAGATGCATATAAAACAGATAAGACGGTTAACAATCGACATGGATTTTTATTAATGGAAGCATACGGCGCCTTCTCTGAGCGTTTCAACAATAGAGAAAATGCAGATGAATATCTATTTAAGGCAGGCGAAATTGCTATGGGAGCCAATTTGACTGTGAAAGCAATTCGATACTTAACAACGTTATATGATGAATATCCTCGATATAAAAATAGAGCGTATGGCTTATTTCTATTAGGGTTTATTCAAGAAAATCAAGCAAATAACTTAAATGAAGCGAAACGGATATACGAGCAGTTTTTAGTAGAGTTCCCGGGCCATGAAATGGTTGATGATGCAAGAGCATCAATTAAGAACTTGGGTAAGTCTCCTGAGCAAATTATTCGAGAATTTGAACGAATGGATAGCATTGCAAAGGCAGAGGGTAAAGCAGCTTAATCTTTTATAGCAGCTTCAATTTTTTCTCGTAACTGTTCTGAATTTAGATTCATTTCGAATTTTGTACCCTTTATAAAAGAGATTTTTCCTGTTTCTTCAGAAACCACAATTGCGAGGGCAGGAGAGTTTTCAGTTAATCCAAGGGCAGCTCTATGTCTTAAACCGAAATGTGCAGGAATGTCAGGGTTGTCTGAAACTGGAAGAATACACCTTGCTGCTTTAATTTTATTGTTGTGAATGATTACTCCTCCATCATGCAATGGGCTGTTTTTGAAAAAAATTGATTCTAAGAAAATAGCGGATAGTTTCGCATCAATATTTACTCCTGTCGAAGCATGGTATTTTAATTCAGAATCGGTTGCAATAATAATAAGAGCACCAGTTTTACTTTTACTCAGGTTAAAGCATGCTTTCACGATTGCGTTTACATTTAAACTTGCTTTCTCTTCGTATTGATTGGTCCACTTTAAAAGTTTTCGCACAACACCTTTTCCGGCAAACGGACTTTGAGAACCAACAAGTAAGAGGAAACGTCTAATTTCTTGTTGGAATACAATAATCAAGGCAAGAACTCCAACCCCAATAAACTGTCCCAAAATTTCTGAAAGCATTTCCATTTGCATGGCAGAAACTAGTTTCCAAAGCACATAAATTGCTAGAATTCCTAAAAAAATTCGAATTGCTACAGTTCCCTTTACTAACTTGTAAAGTTGATAAAGGAGAAGTGCTACCATTAAGATATCCAGTATATCGAACCATTGAACGCTTATGAAAAGGGGAAATAGCATGGCTACAATATTAATGCTTTTGATAATAGCTTACAATTTGAATAGCTTCCTTGGCTGCTTTCGCATCGTGAACTCTTAAAATATTGGCACCGTTTTGTAATGCAAGTACATGAGCTGCAGTAGTTCCGTTTAACGAATCATCAGCAGATGCGTGAATCACTTTCTGAATCATTCCTTTTCGGCTTATACCTGCTAGAACTGGACGTTGCAGTGAATGAAAGGAGTTTAGCTTTTTGAGAAGAGTGTAGTTGTGTTTTAAGGTTTTTCCAAATCCAAAACCAACGTCTAGGATAACATCGTTAGCGCCTAAAACAGTTATTTTTTGTAATTTCTCTGAAAAGCCTTTGTAAATTTCTTTAAATACGTCCTCGTATTCTGGATTTTGCTGCATAGTTTTAGGTGTTCCTTGCATGTGCATTAAAATGTAAGGAACTTTTAATGTAGCAATGGTTTCAAACATCGACTCATCTAAATCTCCACCAGAAATATCGTTGATAATAGACGCCCCTTCGTAAATAGATAGTTCAGCAACTTTAGAACGATATGTATCTATCGAAATAACCGCTGAAGGAAATTCGTGCACTATATTCTGGAGTGGTGAAAGCAAACGCTTTTTCTCCTCTTCAAATGAAATTAAATCTGCATTTGGCCTCGAAGAGAAAGCACCAAGGTCTATAATATCAGCGCCCTCTATTAGCATTTTTTCAACTTGTGATAAAATTTCTTTTTCAGCTTGAAATCTACTTCCACCAAAAAATGAATCGGGAGTTAAGTTCACAATACCCATGATTCGTGGTGTGGAAAAATCCATTAAAACTCCTTTGCAGTTGATGGAATATTTGTTTTGAAAAGGTCTAAATTCGTTCACTTGTTGCATCAATCAAAAATAAGAGAAAAGCATGGCCAATACTTCTGTACAATATAATAAAGCTGTTAAAAGTTGCTTCGATATATTTTTAAAAAAGAACACTGATTACGGCAGCGCATGGCGAGTATTGCGGACAAGTTCCTTAACAGATCAATTGTATATTAAAGCAAAAAGAATTCGACAAATTGAAATGACAGGTGCAAGTAGAGTAGATGAAGGTATTTTACCTGAATTCATCGGGATTGTAAATTATTCAATTATGGCTCTTGTTCAATTAGAGTTGGGGTTAAGTGAAAATTTAAACCTTTCAAGAGAAGTAACGATTGAACTTTACAACAAGTACATTGCTACTGCAAAACTGCTGATGAGTAATAAAAATCACGATTACGATGAAGCATGGCGAGAAATGAGGATTTCATCGTTAACTGACTTAATTTTACAGAAAATTTTAAGAATCAAGCAAATTGAAAATAATAAAGGTGAGACATTGATTTCTGAAGGAATAGATGCAAACTACTTAGACATGGTCAATTATTCCATTTTTGCGCTAATTAAGATGAACGAAGAAGAGGAAAAGCGTTAAAGCCTGTTAATTCGGAAAATATTGAAATTTCCTTATTTAAATTTGGAAACACAAAAATTAAATTTATGAAATACCTTGTAACCTTTGCCCGAATATTTGTAGGGAATCTTTTTATTTTTAGTGGTGTTGTAAAAGCAAATGACCCATTAGGGTTTTCCTATAAGCTGGATGAATATTTTGTAGAATTTGGTATGAATTGGGAGTGGTTACATTCCCTTTTAGTTCCATTGGCTGCAGCTTTATGTATTGCTGAGATTATAATGGGCATTGCTGTTTTAGTCGGCTGGCGTATGAAAGAAATTTCTTGGTCGTTGCTTTTAATGATTGGCTTTTTTACCATTTTAACAGGGGCCTCTGCAGTATTTGAGATTGTACGCTCTTGTGGTTGTTTTGGCGATGCAATACCACTAACACCTTGGCAATCTTTTTACAAAGATTTAATTCTCATTGTGTTTATACTCATAATTTTCATAAAAAGAAATGAGATCAAACCTTGGAAAGACTCCAAACATTTAGCTGCCATGTTCGCAGTGTCTACTTTGATCATGATTGGTTTAGGTGTAATGTTAGAATGGGATATGCAAGTAGTTGCCTTTGCTACTATTTGGATAGCAGTAATCTTAAAATTTGCGATGCCTGATAAAGCTCAGTTAGCAGCAAATACGGCAATTGTAATTTCAATTGTTTATAGTTTGTATTTGACCATCGGAGGAACAACGGATCTTCCGTTTAAAGACTTTAGACCTTACGCTGTGGAGAAAAACTTGCCGGACCAAATGACATTACCCGAAGGGGCGGTTCAGCCTGTTTATGAAAACTTGTTAGTGTATAAAAACAAAGTAACTGGCGATACAAAAGAGTTTACAAATGCTACGTACACCGCTTCAAAAATTTGGGAAGACAAGGATTGGGAATGGCAAAGTACAGATAGCGAAATGATAGTTGAGGGAGATGTAGCAAAGATTACTGATTTATCCATTTTGAACCACGCAGGGGGTGACTTAACAGACATAATATTGGCTGAGGAAAAAACACTTTGGATTGTTTGTTATGACATGAATTTAACGAATACGGAAAACATTAAAGAGATAAACGAGTTGGCGAAAAAGGCTAAGGCTGGAGGAATAAAAGTTTACGGTCTTTCTTCTGCCGGCGAGGAATTGAAAAATAAATTCATTCAAGAAAATAGGTTAGATTTTGACTTTTATGTAACTGACGGTATTGTATTAAAAACAATGGTACGATCAAATCCTGGGATTATGTATTTGACAAAAGGAACAGTTGGCGGAAAGTGGCATCACAGTAATGTGCCTGGAATAGAAGAATTAAACTAAACCGGTGTTAGCGTTTATCATCCGTAGGTTGATTTATGGGTTTTTTGTCCTTTTTGGGGTTCTAACCTTGGTGTTTTTTATTTTCAATATTTTACCAGGAGACCCTGCACGTATGATGTTAGGGCAGCGTGCCGACCAAGATGCAATTGATGAAATTAACAGAGAGTTAGGGCTAGATAAAAGCATACTTTATCAATACGCCTTGTATTTGAATGATTTATCTCCTGTGTCGTACCATTCTAGTAATGCCTTAGATGGTAGTTTTTACGAAGGGAGTAAATATGGTGGCTCAACATTTTTTCAAGCTGATGCTTTTAGTTTAGTAGTTAAGGCACCATACCTTAGAAAATCATATCAATCAAAGAAAGACGTTTCTTCAATTTTATTTGAAAGTTTACCTGAGACTGCTGTTTTAGCGTTGGCTTCCATTGCGATAGCTAGTATTTTAGGGATTCTTTTAGGAGTATTATCTGCTTTGTATCAAGACCGATGGGTTGATAAGATATTACTTTTGTTGGCTACATCAGGAATGGCATTGCCATCTTTTTTTGTAGGAATAATATTCGCTTGGTTGTTTGGCTATGTCTGGTCGGATTGGACTGGGTTGAACATGTCAGGAAGTTTATATGAGGTAGATGATTTGGGAAGAGGAGAATATGTGAATTGGTCAAACTTGGTATTACCTGCATTAACTTTGGGAATTAGGCCCTTATCTGTTGTATTGCAATTGAGCAGAAACTCTATGTTGGAGGTGCTTTCTATGGATTATGTTAGAACAGCGAGAGCAAAAGGATTGACTACAAGGTCTACTCTTTTCAACCATGCACTTAAAAATGCTTTAAATCCAGTAGTAACTACAATTTCAGGAATGTTTGCTAGCTTAATGGCAGGTGCTGTGTTTGTTGAAATTATATTTTCATGGAAAGGTATCGGTTGGGAAATTGTAAATGCACTAGAAAAATACGACCTGCCAATAGTCATGGGTGCAGTTCTAATAATTGCGGTTATTTTTGTAGTCGTTAATATTTTGGTCGATATATTTTATGGTGTATTAGATCCAAGAGTTAGGGTATAACCAAACGTATATGAGAAAGAAAATTGTAGCAGGAAACTGGAAGATGAATAATAACTTTCAGGAAGGAATCGACTTATCAAATGATTTGGTTTCGAAATATAAAAAATCGGATAAGAATAAAGAGCTAATTATCCTTCCTCCATTTATTCACTTAACTTCTGTTGCTGAAAAGTTAAGTAATTCAAAGATTCACTTAGGTGCTCAGAATTGTCATACAGAAGGGAGAGGTGCTTATACAGGAGAGGTTTCTGCGAGGATGTTAGATTCTGTTGGTGTACGTTATTGCTTGGTAGGTCATTCGGAACGCCGAGCTAATTTTTTTGAAGACAATAACGAGCTTAAGAAAAAGTGTAAACAATTAGTATCAAATTATATAAATCCAATTTTTTGCTGTGGTGAATTGTTGAGAGATAGAAAATATGGCAGCTATTTTGAAGTTATTGAAGACCAATTAGAGGTTCTTTGGTCGCTTTCTAAAACAGATTTTGAAAAAGTTATTGTTGCTTATGAACCAGTTTGGGCTATTGGAACAGGAGAAACAGCATCGGCTGATCAAGCACAAGAGATTCATAAATTTATTCGAAGAAAAATTTCAGATGAGTTTGGTTCAGAAACTGCTGAAAATACTTCGATTTTGTATGGAGGAAGTTGTAAACCGAGCAATGCAGTTGAGTTATTCTTTAAGCCAGATGTTGACGGAGGATTGATCGGAGGTGCAGCACTAAATACGGTTGATTTTTTAGCCATTTATAACGCTTTGTAGACATGAATTATATAGAAGTTACCATTAAGTTAAAACCTTTTCGACCCTTTAATGAAATTGTTGTTGCTCAGCTAAGCGGTTTGCCTTTTGACAGTTTTACAGAAGATGAGGACGAGGAATTGGTGAAAGCGTATATTTTAGAAGGAGACTATGTTCAGACAGATGTGGAGAATGTTTTGAGTCCATTTGAAGATCTTGCTAAAATTAAGTTTACTGCTTCGAAAATTGAGAAAGTAAATTGGAATCAGAAATGGGAAGAGAATTTCGATGCTGTGGAAGTTGGCGAATTCTGCTGTGTTAGAGCGCCATTTCATGTTGAGAGATCAAACTTTACCCACGAAATTATTATTGAACCAAAAATGTCGTTCGGTACAGGTCATCATCAAACAACACAAATGATGATTGAACACATGGAAAGTATTGACTTTACGAGTAAGACTGTACTTGATATGGGCAGTGGTACTGGAATATTAGCCATACTTGCGAAGCAAATGGGAGCAAAAGAAGTAGTTGGTATTGATATTGAAAAATGGGCATATGAAAACATGATTGAGAATTTCGATCGCAACAACGTTGATATAACTGCCTGCAATGGAGGAGAGGAACTAATTGCTAAAATCGGAAAGCCTTACGATGTTATCATAGCCAATATTAATAAAAATATATTGTTAGGTCAGTTACCTACCTATAATTCACACTTAAATACCGGAGCTTTGTTACTTCTAAGTGGATTTTATGAAACTGATGTGGATGATCTAATTCAAGCAAAAGAATTAGATGGTTATGCACTAATTCATCAAATCACGAAAGAAACATGGTGTGCATTAAAACTTCGAAAAGGTGATTAATATAAAAAAAGATGGACTGCGTTCAAGGCTTGTCTTATTTCTAGATGATTTGAGAGGCCTAACTTGGAAAAAGTGGTTAGCTGTTATTTTTGTGGTTACCCTTGTTATCGTAAAGGCTTCCAAGTTAATTTCTACGGGTTCTTTTTAATTAAAGCAAACGTTAAAGTTCAACTTCTTAAATCCTGTCTTTAGTAAATCCTTCTCAGAACTGCAAAACGTTGATAAATGGTGCATTGTTTTGTTGCAATGAGTTTTGCAAAAAGGGTATAATTTACTTACTTTACCTAGAAATCATTGCGCATGAAAAGGATGTTAAACATTATTGTTAAAAGCTTACTAATTGTTTTATTTGTAGTTGTTCCTGTAGATTTAAAGGCACAAACACCGGACAAATTCACAAGTGATTCTACCGTTTTTTTTGACGAGATGGAAAATTATCTTTCTAATTCTCGGAAAGAGGGGAAATTCTTTATGAAGCAATTTGAAGCTGTATGGTTTGGAGGATACTTTTCTGATAAACAACGAGAAGGGGTTTATGCTGTGGCAAATACCATGTTGAAAAAGAAGCTTAGAGCATTTCCGGATTTTAGAAATTACTTGTACACGGTAGGGAGTTTTGTCACGGATAGCGCTCAAACAGAGGAAAGTTTTGAAGCTTGGCAGGGAATTTTATTTGAGTTATTACAAAAAAGGAAGTCAAGAAATTTTACTCAGTTTTTAGATTTTTGTAACGGGGTTTTTCGCGAAAATGTGATGTATTCTTCTGCAAGTGCAATTTGGTCTGCTGACAATAGCAATTATCTTTTTGCTTATGATAGTCTCCCAAAAATTGTATTTAATGAATTGGATTTAATCTGTTTTGCCAAGCGAGATTCGATGATTATTTATAAAACAAAAGGAGTATATTACCCGACTACTCACACATGGGTAGGTTCGGAAGGCCGGGCTCTTTGGAAAAGAGCAGGATTTGAGGCCGACGACGTTTACGCTGAATTGAGTCATTATAAGGTAAATTTTAAAGTATCAACTTACGAGGCTGATTCAGCTATATTCTACAATAAATTTTATTTTGATGCTCCTTTGCAAGGAAAAGTAACTGACAAAGTGTTGGCTAACATGACAATGGATCGTGCAACTTACCCTCGATTTGATTCGTACGATAAGCGAATACAAATACAGAATTTAGCACCTGGGGTGAACTTTGATGGCGGAGTGTCCATGGTAGGGTCTAAATTGTTGGGAAAAGGAGATGAACAGCAAGATGCAATTGTCGAGTTTATGAGGAATGACACACTTTTTATGCGGGCTTTTTCCGAAAATTTCTCGATTCGAAAAGATAGAATTACTTCAACCAAAGCAGGCGTTAGCATATTCCTTAACCAAGACTCTATTTATCACCCTGGGTTAGATTTTAAATACTTATTTGAAAATAAGACAGTAACTTTATATAAAAATGATGAGGGAGTAGCAAGAACACCGTATTACAACAGTTTTCATGATATTGATATGGAATTCGAGGTGCTAACTTGGAAAACAGATGAACCAATACTGGAGTTTACAAAGTTATTAGGCAGTACAAAAACGGACGCACGATTTACTTCTGCCAACTATTTTAAACGAGAATTATATGAGAAACTCGGAGGGTTAGAAAGAAATCCGCTAGATATAATATATAATCAAGCAAAAGCGGATGATTCAAATGTTATATCATTTATGCAACTTGCCCGAAATTTAAATTTCGATCCTAGAGATGTCAAAAACATGGTGATTCGTTATTCCATTTGGGGGTTGTTAGGTTTTGATTTTGAGTCTGATATAGTTATTGTAAAGGATAAATTATTTCAATACGTATTAGCAAGTCGTAAAAAAGTAGATTACGATGTAATTAATGTAAATTCTAGTGTTCAAGATGGGCGGAATGCTAAATTAAATTTGTTAAACTATGATTTAACTATTTACGGTGTGTCAGGAATTGTACTAAGTGATTCTCAAAAGGTTGTAGTCCAGCCTTCAGGCGGAGTTATTAAAATGAAGCGAAATAGGTACTTTGAATTTGCCGGTTTGGTTAAAGCCGGTCGGTTTGATTTTTATGGCAAAGAGTTTTCATTCGATTATGAGAACTTTAAAATTAATTTAACGAATGTAGATTCTCTTCGATTAAAAGCAAACAGTACCGAGCTAGACATATATGGCAACCCGATTGTTAAACCTGTTAAAACTGTAATTGAAGGTGTAAATGGCGATTTGTTAATCGATAATTTTGGCAACAAGTCAGGTAATGAAGATTTTCCAGGGTACCCAATATTTAATTCAAAAGATAAGTCCTATGTATATTACGATAAGGGAAATGCTCAAGGTGGGGTATATAAAAGAGGAAATTTCTATTTTGAATTGGAGCCTTTTACTATTGATAGTTTAAAAAGTTTTAGTAACGATCAGTTAACATTTGCGGGTACATTTGCTTCTTCGGGAATCTTTCCTGAATTCGCGGAGCAGCTTGCCTTGCAAGAAGACTTTTCTCTAGGATTTATTCGTCCAACGCCGCCGGAAGGGATGGCTATGTTTGGAAATAAGGGAACTTTTTACAATGACATAAAATTGAGTAACCAAGGTCTAAGAGGAGATGGTAAACTGGAATACATTACTTCTACCACGTATTCAGAAAACTTTATCTTTTATCCGGATTCTATGCGAACGAATGCCTCTGAATATTTTGTAGAAAAGCAAAGAAGAGGAGTGCTTTATCCACCTGCAAAAGCGCAAAAAACTGACATGCGTTGGTTACCAAAGAAAGATGTTATGTACGCTACCACTAAAGAATCGCCCATGGTTTTGTATGACGAGCGTGATAACTTTGACGGAACGACTGCTTATGGGCCAAAAGAAATGAAGGGGGATGGAGTGTATCATTTTGAAAGGGCTGATTTATTTTCGAATCAAATGGTATTCAAATACAATACCTTTGACGCAGATACATCTGACTTTAAATTGAAAAATGAAACAGATGAAACGGACGAAACAGTTGAGTTTTCATTGCAAACTAAAAACGTACAAGCCCATGTAGATTATACAAAACGATTTGCAAGCTTTAAAACAAATGGTAAGAAAGAGCCTATTTTCTTCCCTGTAAACAAGTATTTGTGCTACATGGACGAATTTAAGTGGTATATGGATAATGGAATAATTGAGCTTACTAGTTCAAGTACGTCCGAAGTTGCCGCTGATGTTACATTAGAAGGGTCTAAATTTATATCGACACATTCAAATCAGGACAGTTTATTTTTCTTCTCTCCTGTTGCTCAGTACGACTCAAGAAGACACAAGATATCGGCAGAGAGAGTGGCATATATAAATTCTGCTGATGCAAGAATTTATCCAGATAGTGGAGGGGTAATTATTCGAAAAGATGCAGCAATGGATTCGTTAAAACAATCTAGAATTATAACAAATAGTATAACAGAGTTTCATGAGGTTTATGGGGCAAACACCCAGATTAAAGGGAGAAAAGATTATGTTTCTAGTGGTAATGTAGATTATATTGATCAAACTGGGCTGATTCAAACTATTTACCTCTATAATATTGCGGTTGACGAAGCTGGACAAACTTTGGGAAAAGGAAAAATATCAGATACCGCAAGTTTTGTGCTGAGTCCTTATTTTGCATTTGATGGAGGAGTTAAATTATTTGGAAGTAAGCAATTCTTAGTTTTCGATGGTGTTGCTAAAATTAATCATGAGTGTGCAAAACTTGAAAAAAGATGGATTGATTTTGAGTCTGAGATTAATCCGAATGAAATTTATATTCCCATTGATACTAATTTAAGGGACTCCAGTGGTGCATTTATAGCAACAGGAATTAATTTGAATATAGATTCAGTATTCCTGTACCCGGGGTTTTTAACTAAGCGATCAAATTACTCGGATATTCAAGTGATAGAATCTCAAGGGTTCTTGCACTATGATGAAGGAAGTAAAGAATACCGAATAGGTCAGAAGGATAAGATTGCAGAGCAAAGTTTAGCTGGGAATTACTTAAGTTTAAGTACGGAAGCGTGTAAAGTGTACGCTGAGGGAAAACTTGATATTGGCGCTCGTACAGGGAATTTAAAGTTCGATGGGGCGGGTAACATTAATTATACATTGGAAGATGACGGCGTTGTAGTTGACATGATGATGATTGTTGATTTTTTCTTCAACGATAATTTAATGAAGAAAATGGCAGAAGACATTAATGAAAATATTAACCTAAATCCTGTTGATTTCAGTAAGTCAACTTATACCAAAGGGTTAAAAGAAATTGTTGGCACAGAAAGGGCTGACGAGATTGTTTCACAATTAAGCTTGAATGGTAAAATAAAACGATTACCCGAAGAGCTTAATAAGAGGTTAGTTTTTAACGATATTAAATTCAAATGGAATGAAGATAATAACACTTTTAAATCTTTCGGTCCAATGGGACTTAGTAATTCAGGCAAGTTCGAGATCAACAAATATGTAAACGGAGGAGTAACAATTACTAAAAAACGAAGTGGCGATATTGTGAAGATGTACCTTGAGGTAGATTCAAATACGTGGTATTATTTTTCTTATAGAAGAAATTTAATGAAAGTAATTTCAAGTAATGAAGATTATAACACACAGATAAAAGAAATGAAGCGAGACGATAGAAAGTACGATACGAAAAGAGGAGAACAATCATTTACGTTTATGTTTGGCGTTGAGAAGGAAGTGAAAGATTTTAAGAGAGACTTCGATAGCGATTTGTAGCTTTCCCTTGTTCACAAAATGGTGTTAATCATTTGATAAATAAATGCGATTAATATTGCTGTAACGTACAATCTTTGTTAATTAACGAACTTTGAAAAAAAAATTGATGAAAAAGAATTTATTCTTTAGCCTCACTATAGTACTTGTTTTAGCCATAAGTGTTGGAGCACAAGGGGGAACAGGTTCTGAAGATGAGCTAAAAACAAAAGCAAATGAGCTATTTGTAGCTCAAAATTTTAAAGATGCAAAACTCATGTATGCTCAATTGTTGAGTTTATATCCTAAAGATCCTACGTATAATTATCGATTTGGTGCTTGCGTTCTTCAAACAGAAGCCAATAAATCCAAACCGATGAAGTATTTATATTTTGCTGCGTCAAAAGCGAATGTCGACCCATTGGCTTACTTTTATTTAGGAAAAGCGCACCATTTAAATTATGAATTTGCAAAAGCTGTAAAACAATACAATAAATTCAAGAATAAGGCAACTAATGATGAAAAAGTAAAGTACAATGTTAACCGGCAAATAGAAATGTGTAAAAATGGTAACAGTTTACTCGCTAAAATAAATGAAGTACAGGTAATTGAAAGGCAAAGTATTGCTGTAAAAGATTTTTATAGAATTTATGATGAGAAAGCTATTGGGGGCAAAATTATAGTTCAACCTGAAGAGTTTAGAAGTAGGTACGATAAAAAGATAGATGCAAAGTCCATTATTTTTTTAGCCAATGATGCAAAAGAAGTGTACTATTCCTCTTATGGAAAGAAGGGGGATAATGGGAAAGACATTTACAAAGCAATCAAATTAGGCAATGGTGAGTGGAGTGAGGGAGTTAGTCTTGGGAATTCGATAAATACTTCTTTTGACGAGGACTATGCTTACATGAAACCTGACGGAAAGACGTTGTATTTTGCTTCAAAAGGACACTCGAGCATGGGTGGATATGATATTTTTCGGAGTGTTTTAGATAATGCAACTAGCCAATGGACTGAACCTGAAAATTTAGACTTTGCAATTAATTCCTCAGATGATGATTTTATGTTTATCACTGATCAAGCAGAAATTACTGCTTATTTTGCTTCAAACAGATCAAATGAGTTTGGAGAAGTCACAGTCTATAAAGTGCTGACGGATAGAATCCCCGCGGAATTGTCAATTATTTCAGGAAGTTTTGTTGCTGAAAGTAACCCTGGTCAAAAAAGAGCTAAAATTACTGTAATTGATAAAGAAACTCAACAAACAATAGGAATATTCGAAACAGACGACGCCGGAAATTATGCTATCGAAATTGCTAAAAACGGTGGAGAGTATCAGTTTAACATTGAAACAAATGAAACAGACCCGATCCATACAGGGGTTGTTATTATTCCTAGCCAAGATGAGTTTGAAGTTTTAGGACAGGAATTAAGGTTAGTGGGTTCTGGAAATGAGCAACAATTGGTAATAAAAAATATATTTGACGGCACTGCAGTTAATTCAATTGCCGCAGGTGTTGGACCTTCAATTTCTTCAGAGTTAATTATAAAGAAGGCCAACTTAGAGGTGAATTACAATTCTAATGATTTGGAAGCTTTGGAACGTAAACAAGACAAGTTCGTAACAAATCAGAAGGAAGATGAGCAGAAAAATAAAAAGGTAGAAGTTAAAAGTAACGAAGAAATTATTGGTAATAAAGTAGTTGAGTCGGAGAGAATAGAGAGAGTTGCGGAACCTATAGGAGAAGAAACTGAATCTCAGGAGAAGCCAGCAGGTGTATCTGTTGAAGCCATTGAAAATGAATTAGAGAGTATAAAATTACATAGGAATCAATTGATAGATAGCAAACAAAATGTAATATCTGCTCAATATGCTGCCGCTTTGAATTTAAATACTGCTGCATCTGATTTATTTGAAGAAGCAAATAAATTAGAAGATTCAGGTGCAGAGAGTGTAGCCGTCGATCTGAAACGTAAACAGGCTGGAGAGAAAGCTTTAAAAGCGTCTGTTGCCGTTGATTTAGCGTTGGATTTAGAGGAGTCTATTAATTTAGATTTGAGTTTATTAGGTTATGTAGAAGTTGCAGAAGCTAACATTAGAGGAGCGCTTGGAGAAAATGACATCCAAACAGCTTCTAGTTTAATGAAAGGAATAACTGTTCAAAACGAAAAAGCAATGAAAGTGAGTGAAATATTTTCTTCTGCATTGAATAATATTGAAGAAAATAATAATTTATCAGACAAGAAAATTCAAGATTTTTCAGCAAAATCTCAATCTTTTACAGACGAAAAGAATTCGTTAAAGAGTCAGTTGACTGATTTGAATTTACAGGTTGAAAAAGCAGGAGGAAAGAAAAAAGAGGAGTTAGAAAAGAGCATTGAGTCGACTAAACTTGACCTAGAGGATTTAGAATATCAATCAGTTATTTTGGATAAATCTCTTTTTGGGGCTCAATTATCAAAAAAGTCTTCCGTTTTGGAGAAAGAAGAGGTAATGGCTGCGTCCAATCGATCGAATTCAGATTTAGGGGAAATATCCGCTTTGTCGGAGGAAAATAAAAATATGCTTTTGGAGCAGCTGAAAAAGTACAGAGAAGAGAATATGTTAGCTTTTTCGGTGGAGAATAAATTGTACCAAAACATAGATAACATTGAAACAATTGAGCAGCCGGAAGAAGTTGCTATGTCCGCTGAAGGGGACCTCGATTCAAATTTTGATTCAAAAAATATGACGAGTGATAACTCAGAATCAGAAGAGAATACTGAAAAAATTGTGAATGTTGACAATACATCTACTGACAATACATCTACTGATGGCACATACGCAGATAATACACTTACTAATAATGTAACTACCAACTCCATAAATGCTCAATACTCGAGCGAGATTGAAGGTGCAGATATTATGAAAGATGTAGATCTTAAATTAGCTAAAAAGATTTCTCTTTACAATCAATGGTTAAGTGCTTTGATAGCTAAGAAAGAATCAATTAATGTTGCGTACGAAGAAGAGATTGATCTAAATGAAAGGTCTATTATGAAGACAGAATTAGACTTATTGACTAATAAAATTCTAAAAAATGAAAGGTATAAGAGAAATTTAGAATCTGACTTAGCTAAAAGAGCCTCAGGAAAATTTTCAGCGGATGCGTCACCAATTTCAAATTCAAATGTAATAACTGAAACCTCAGTTGTAAATACTGAGTTTACCAGCTTAAAGTTTGACCAGCAATTACAGCCATCAACTCTTCAAGCTACGGTTCAGTTGATTGAAGCTAAAAAGGCTCTTTATGAAGCTGGTCAACTTTCGAAGCAACAGAAAATGGCACAAGAATCTGCTTACACATTACCTACTGCCGCAGAAAGAACGCAAGCATTTAGCAAGGCAAATGAATTAAAGAAAGAATCTGAAGTCAAACAATTGGAGGCTGCGGGAAAATTTGCAGAATTTAATTTGAAGGAATATCAATCCAACAAGGTGAAAATTCAAGAAGCAAATCAATTGGATGCTCGATTCACCACAGATGGAAGGGATATTGCGGTTTTATTGGAAGAAGAAGCAAGTAATTTCTTTACGGATGCAGCGATTCTTCGTTCAGAGATCAATGAAAGCGATAGACTATCTCAAAAGGAAGTAAACCTTCAAAAAGCCTATGACTACGAATTATTAGCGATAAAAAAGCAGCAAGAAGCATTGAAAAAGTTAGGCTTGGTTGTTAGCGAGGTCGTTAGTAATAAAATTGGAAAAACTGCTTCAAAGCTTAGAAAGCCATTCATTCAAATTATTGAAAACAGTGATGTGTTGGCTGTAGTTGAGGCGCCAATAGCTTTAGAAAAAGCCGAGGCCAAGCGTGCTGAAGTAATTTCCATTGAAAGTGAAATTGAATTTGCCACAGCTGCGGCGAATGAAATAGAGAATGGAGAAGCAAAAGATAGCGCTTTGGCAGTTGTTGAAGAGTTACAAGTAGAAAGAGACCAAGCGCTAAAAGCAGCAGCACTTTATTACGAGAGAGAGCGGCAAATAAAAGCTGGACTTGTAGGTGTAGCTTCAGAGGAAAAATCACCAAAAGAAATGGTACTGCCTGCATCTAAGCCCGCTTTTGTTGTAGTTCTTGATCCTGTTGAAATAGATTCGGATAGAGAACAACTCGTTTTAGGTTCTCAAAACTTTAAAGAATTTGCTAACAATAGGCAAGCACTTGTGGCTCAGAGTAAATTAGCTCAAGTTGCGTATGAAGATGCAATACGTATAGCGGAGGAAAATCAACGGTTGAACAAACAAGCGATTATTGAAACTAACATGGCCAGAGCAGTTAATGGAGAAGGTGAAAAGCAGCGTCTTATTAAATCGGCTCTTGTCATTGAGAGTAAAATAAAAACCAATGAAGAAAGAATTAATAGCCTGAATAAAACAATAAAAGTGAAAAACTTCTTACTGAAAAGTTTGGCTGAAAAAGATGCTGTCTTTTTAACTAGCTTAAGTGAGGCGGAGAAAAAGGAGTTTATTGTTCTAAGTAAATATTATGAGCCTGAAATTAAGCCTGCGGGAGAGGTAGTTGAAATTCCAAATACGTTGGGAAGCGTTGAAAAAAGAAATGACCAAATTGAAAGTACTGAAACATCACAGTCGGCAGAAGAATTCGAAACATTAGAAATATTAGAAACGGAAACGAATACATTAAATCTGCCTGAAGATGTTGCAATAGTTGAAGGTGAAGATGTTATTTTACAAGAGCCTATCGAGGTTAATGATGCAGATGCCCCCTTAGTCGTTGCTAATTCAGAGCAAGATAAATTTATCGAAACTAACGAACAAGAGGAAGTTGAGGAATCAATTGAAACTGCAGAACCTATAATTCCTTTAGTTGTGGCTATAAAACTGCCGGTGATTAACGATTTGCCTGTTGAGCTTAAAAACATTGACCTTGTACCAAGAGAGGTGAAGCAAGCCATTTTTGTGACATTAAATAGAGATGAATCGGCTTACAATGAAAATAGACCAATTCCCACTAAGACAAGTTTACCGGAAGGAGTGGTGTACAAAGTACAAATAGGTGCTTTTAGAAATAAAATTCCTGCAAACACTTTTAAAGGGTTTGCACCTTTAATGGCTGAAGTTGCCGGTTCCGGAATTACCCGATATACTGCAGGATTATTTGCCAATGAAAAAACGGCAACTGCTGCAAGAAATGAAATTAGAAACATTGGTTACCCTGACGCTTTTGTTGTGGCTTTCTTAAATGGAGAACGAATTAGTAACAGTGCCGCTAGGAATGAAACAGGAGAAGCGGCATCTTCTAATTCTGCAACTGCTAAATTTCAGAATGTTTCAACTAAAACTGGAACAAGTGCCTCGAATTCTGGTGTTGTCCCTTCAAGTGCAGAAGTCACTCAAGTGCAAGGAGGCAGCAAAGAGGCTTTACCTGTTGATTTCAATTCTGATAAAGTAGAAGATGTGGTTAACGCTAAAACAATTGAAGGATTATATTATACCATTCAAATTGGAGTATTCTCAACTCCTGTGAAAAAAGGAGTTTTTTACTATGAAGAATTAAATGTAGTTCAACTATCAAGTGGGTTGTATCGTTACAATGCGGGAATATTTGAAAGTGTATTAGCTGCGGCTGATTTAAAGAATACGATTTCAATTACAATTAAAGATGCTTTTGTAACGGCCTACTATAATGGCGAGAGAGTTTCACTAACTGAAGCTTCTAAATTGAAAAATCAATAGATTATGTCCACTCAAGAATTAGAAGAAGTAGAATTAAAGGAGCAGGTTGTTCAAGAACGCGAATTAATATTGCACAACGATGATTTTAACACATTTGAGCATGTTATTAATTGCTTGGTATCCTATTGCGAGCAAAAGGTTATTCAAGCAGAACAGTGCGCTTATATTGTACATCATAACGGAAAGTGTAGCGTAAAAAAGGGACCAAAATCAGCATTAGAGCCGATTTATATGGCACTTCAATTGCAAAATTTGAAAGTAGAAATTAAATAGCATGAAAAAAGGATTATTAGCGTTTGTTGTAATTACATTATTTGCACAGTGTGCGACAGTGCCAATTACTGGAAGGAGGCAAATGAAATTTGTAAATTCTAAAAAATTACAGACTATCAGTTTTACTCAGTATTCTGATGTTAAGACTACTGTGAAATTATTGCCAAATACAGACCAAAGAACAGTACTTGTTAAAAATGTTGGTGAAAAAATATCTGTTGCTGTTAATAGGTATTTGACAAACAATGGCTACAAAGACCGTTTAAAGGAATTCGAATGGGAGTTCAACTTGGCTGATGAAAACACGGTGAATGCTTGGTGTATGCCCGGTGGGAAAGTAATGTTTTACACAGGAATATTGCCAATTTGTGAAGGTGAAGACGGGATTGCTGTTGTTATGGGACATGAAATTGCTCATGCTATTGCAAGGCACGGTAACGAACGTATGAGTCAGGGATTACTAGCGCAAGGCTTAGGGGTTGCAGGTCAGATTGGAACGAGTGGAGTTTCGCCAGATTTTCAGGCTGTTTTCAACCAATCTTTTGGAATTGGATCTCAACTTGGGTTATTAAAGTTTTCTCGAAATAACGAATCAGAAGCGGATAAATTGGGATTGGTCTTTATGACAATGGCAGGTTACAATCCTGCGACAGCAGTTGAGTTTTGGAAAAGAATGGCAGCAAATAAAGGCAACGGTCAGAAACCTCCTGAGTTTATGAGTACTCATCCAAGTGACGATAGAAGAATTGCAGATATACTAGAGTACCTTCCTGAAGCTAGAAACTGGGCCAATAAGTAATCGTTTAATTCAATAGGAATCCCTTTACTATTTAGTGAAGAGATATTTTTGTTTACGAACTATTTCACTTTTGTCAATTGTCCTTTCTTCTTCATGTCCATTAAACCGCAATCACCACAATTGTGAGATTTTGTTTGCAAGTAGAAATACCTCACTAAATATACAATGGCTAGTACCATTAAAACTCCAATTACTATTTCTTGCCAATCCATCTGTTAATAAGTCCCTTTTGTTAAAGAGTAAAGTTACTTAAAATCAAATAAATTTGTTCAGCAACATAAGAATCGAAGAAAGCCCCAAAGATGGAATTTAATAGAATAAAATACACTGATAAACAACTACTTGATCTTTATAGTGCGTTATTGCGACCTCGAATGATTGAGGAGAAGATGTTGATTTTATTGCGCCAAGGAAAGATTTCGAAATGGTTTTCAGGTATTGGTCAAGAAGCTATTTCTGTAGGTGCCGCAGAGGCTGTCGATGAAGATGAATTTATGCTCCCTATGCATCGAAATTTAGGAGTGTTTACAAGCAGGGGAATTGAATTAAGTCGATTGTTTTCTCAATTCCAGGGAAAGGCTTCAGGTTTCACGAAAGGAAGGGATAGGTCATTTCATTTTGGTTCAAAAGAACATTCCATTGTAGGAATGATTTCTCATTTAGGATCACAGTTAGGTGTTGCAGACGGAATTGCTTTGGCAAATCAATTAAAAGAGAATAAAAAAATAACAATTGCTTTTACCGGAGATGGTGCAACTAGTCAAGGAGATTTTCACGAGAGTTTAAACGTTGCAGCAGTTTGGAATTTACCGGTAATTTTTATAATCGAAAACAACGGTTACGGACTTTCTACTCCAAGTGCTGAACAGTTTAGGTGTAAACAATTTATAGATAAGGGAATTGGTTATGGAATGGAGGCGCATCAAGTTGACGGGAACAATATACTAGAAGTACACCAAAAGGTATCCGAGCTAAAAGAATCGATGAAATGGAATCAACGTCCAATTTTGTTAGAATGTATTACGTTTAGAATGAGAGGTCATGAGGAAGCATCCGGTACAAAGTACGTTCCTCAAGAATTGTTTGACGAATGGGAAGATAAAGATCCGGTTACTAATTTTGAGAATTTTTTGTATTCTGAAAAACTTCTAACAGTAGAAAATGTCAATGAAATTAAGGCCGCTATCAAAATTGAAATCAACGAAGGTTTAGCACAAGCTTACGCTGAACCTGAAATTAATTCAGATACCCAAACTGAGCTTGCAGATGTGTATGCTAATTTTGACTACGAAGAGGTAAAGCCAAGCAATGAATCAAAAGAGGTGAGAATGATTGATTCAATTGCAGATGCAATTGAATTGGCTATGGCAAAGCACCACAACCTCATTTTAATGGGACAAGACATTGCTGAATACGGCGGCGTTTTTAAAGCCACCGAAGGTCTTGTGACGAAGTACGGTAAATCTAGGGTTCGGAATACTCCGCTTTGCGAGGCTGCTATTGTAGGTTCATCTTTAGGATTATCAATAAATGGTTTTAAAGCCATGATGGAAATGCAATTTGCCGACTTCGTGACAGAAGGGTTTAATCAGATTGTAAATAACTTGGCAAAAATTAATTGGCGTTGGGGACAAAATGCTGACGTGGTTGTAAGGATGCCAACAGGGGCAGGAGTTGCTGCAGGTCCATTTCACTCGCAATCTAATGAAGCTTGGTTTTCTCATATTCCAGGTTTAAAAATTGCGTATCCGTCAAATGCTTATGATGCTAAAGGATTATTATTAACTGCTTTTGAAGATCCAAATCCGGTAATGGTGTTTGAGCACAAAGCGTTGTATAGAAGTACGACCGAACAAGTTCCGACAGGATATTACAATTTACCTTTTGGTCAAGCGAATTTAGTAAAGGAAGGCACCGACATGTCAATAATTACTTATGGAATGGGTGTTCATTGGGCAATTAAGTTAGTCGAAAAAGAAGGCCTAAATATGGATGTTCTAGATTTACGGACTCTGGTTCCATTGGATTGGGAAAGTGTGTTTAAATCAGCTAAAAAAACAGGTAAAGTTATTGTATTACATGAAGATACACTGTTTGGAGGAATAGGAGGTGAGCTTGTCGCAGAAATTAGTGACCAATGTTTTGAATATTTAGATGCACCTGTAAAACGAGTGGCTTCTATTGATACAGCAGTTCCTTTTCACCCTAATTTGGAATCTAATTTTTTACCTATCAATAGATTAGAGAGTGCTGTAAAAGAGTTACTTAACTACTAGAAAAAGACTGCCATAACGTCGGAAATCGACATTTTGTGAAAATACTTTTTTAAATCAAATGCTGCTAAAACAGACTGAACTTCATCTTGTCCATGTTTAGAGCCTTTTAACGCTTCTTCAATTTCGTTAACGTTAGCAACTCCAAAAAAGTCGCCAAAAAACTTAGCCTCCTTTATAATACCTTTTTCAACTTTAAGGTTTACCTCTAGCGTTCCTCCCGGAGTTCTAGCACCTTGCATGAAATTATATTTTGGAGAATGTCCAAAATTCCATTCCCATGTTGAATATTTATCGTCTCTAATTTTTTGAATCTGGGCTAAATCACTTTCAGTGAACTCATATATTTGAGCACCTTCGAAGGTAGATAGAACATGATCCATTATTCGCTGTGTGAAATCTTCCAAATTCATAGGTTGTTTCATATGGTTCGAAACATTGGTAACCCTTTTTGGAATTGATTTTACCGCTCTGTCCTTATATTTTAGCGGATTAATTTTTAATGCTCCACTGACATCCTTCATTTCGGATGAGTATAAGATGGTGCCATGGTGTAGCACTTTATTTTTAAATACATGCTCCGCATTACCTGAGAATTTTCTACCTTCTATGGTTAGATCGTTTCTACCTTCAAATTTGGCGGGAATTCCCATATTATTCAATACTTCAATAATCGGTTTAGTATATCTCTCAAAATCTACTACTTCAGTGTTTTCCCCTGTTCTTGTAAAAGTAAAGTTCAGATTTCCTAAATCGTGGTAAACAGCTCCACCACCTGACAGCCTACGAACTACTTTTATGCCTTTTTCTTTCACGTAATCTACATTTATCTCCGCTAATGTATTTTGGTGCTTTCCAACAATTATGGCGTTGTCATTTCTCCAAAGCATAAAGCAATCTTCTTGCATGTTTTTGAAAATGAACTCATCAGTTGCAATGTTGAAATATGGGTCTGTAGAGTGGTGGTGTATGCAAAGCATGGGAAAAGTGTTAAAATAAAAAACCGACCCATTTAAAGGGACGGTTCAAATATAAAAATTAGTTGATTAAACTTTTTGAGAAACTTTAGGCGCTGCTGCCATTATTGATTCATTTGCGTATTCTTCATACTGCTTGAAGTTATTCACAAATGACTCAGCGAGTTTATTTGCCTTCATATCATACTCAGATTTATCCTTCCATGTATTTTTTGGATTTAAAATTTCAGTTGGCACGTCTTCACAAGAATTCGGCATAGCTAGTCCGAAAATATTATGAGTTGTATAATCAACATCATTTAATTTTCCTGTTAAAGCAGCTGTAATCATTGCTCTGGTATACTTCAGCTTTATCCTTGAACCAGTCCCATACTCTCCACCTGACCACCCGGTGTTGATGAGCCAAACATTTACTTTGCTTTTCTCCATCTTATCTCCCAACATCTCAGCATATTTTGTAGGATGTAACGGCATAAATGGAGCACCAAAACAAGCAGAAAACGCTGTTTGAGGTTCAGTAACTCCTGCTTCAGTCCCGGCAACTTTTGCGGTATAACCTGAAATAAAGTGATACATTGCCTGCCCTTGAGTTAACTTAGAAATAGGAGGCAATACGCCGTACGCATCCGCTGTTAAGAAGAAGATGTTTTTAGGTGCGCCGCCAATTGAACCTGGCTGAATGTTATCAATGTAATGGATTGGATAAGAAACTCTAGTGTTTTGTGTTTTTTCATCGTTTTCGTAGTCAACTTCAGTTGTACCATCTTTAAAATTAATATTTTCTAACAATGATCCGAACTTGATGGCGTCATAGATTTGAGGTTCTTTTTCCGCGCTTAAATCAATGGTTTTTGCATAGCATCCACCTTCAAAGTTAAATACGGAGTCATCATCCCAACCATGCTCATCGTCACCAATTAATCTTCTATTTGGATCAGAGGATAAAGTCGTTTTTCCGGTACCTGAAAGGCCAAAGAAAACTGCAGTATCTCCAGTTTCACCAACGTTAGCTGAGCAATGCATAGAAAGTACATTTTGTTGGTGCGGTAAAATAAAATTTAATGCTGAAAATATTCCTTTCTTGATCTCTCCTGTATAACCGGTACCTCCAATTAATAACAATTTTTTGGAGAAGTTCATTACAGCAAAATTATACTGCCGAGTTCCGTCTATTTCTGGATCGGCCATAAAACCTGGAGCACAAATTATGTTCCATTCTGAGTCGAATTTTTCGATTTCTTCGTCAGACAGTCTTAAAAACATATTTGATGCAAATAAATTAGAATATGGAAATTCAGAAACAAGTCTGATGTTCATTCTATATTTATCTGAAGAGCAAGCGGCAACATCTCTTACATAAACTTCTTTTCCTGATAAATAAGAAGTTACTCTGTTATATAGAGCATCAAATTTATCAGCATCAAATTTGATGTTAATATCACCCCACCAGACAGCATCTCTGGTAATTATATCTTCTACAATGAAACGATCTTTTGGGGATCTTCCGGTAAACTCTCCGGTATCGATTGCTAAAGCTCCTGTATTGGTTAAAACACCTTCTCCACGAACAAGTGTTTCTTCGATTAATTGTGCAGGTTCTAAGTTCCAGTATGCCGCAGCCACGTTGCTTAAACCTAATGTAGAAATAGAAGCATTTACTGCTTTTCTTCCATACTCATTCATAAAATTTGTTTTTGAATTATAACTCCGAAAATGTGAGGTAACAAAATATTTTCGTTCTTAATTATTAATTAATGCAAAGGTAACAGCCTTTTTGCAAATAGTGTTTAATAAATGCAATAATTTTTATTAACAGGAGGGAAAGTATTCTTTTGGTAATTAGTACTATAAGGTGTGTCTTATCAATCAAATTTTATACTATATGTTTCCATAAAATGGAGAAGCTGATGTTTTAGTTGACGTATCAATAACTATTTCATTATTCCTTTTGGTTTAAGATATCCTAAATAATAAATAATTTAAATGGACGCTACATAAAATGGAACTCCCGGAATTTTGTAGCGCGATAAAGCACCAAAAATTGTAACATGTCAGACACATAGAATATTCCAAATTGAAGTACAAAAAGAAATAATGGACCTATATTTTTATCAAGAAATCGAATTTTATAGAATTTTGAAATACCATTTCTAGCCAAAATTAAAAGTATAATCAGTAAAAGAGTAAATATTTTAAGGGCTTCGCAAGCCAAAGGAAAATTGTTAACATTGGTAAATAAAGAAGGTATGTTAAATAAATTGTTTTTTTGGCTTTACCTATAATACTTTACGCGGTAGATTCGACTTGTTCTAGGGAATAACCCGGTTGATCCCTCGTCTGAGCAGGAAAGGTATGAGAACCCTGGAAACCTTCAGGAACTTTTGTACATTGTCCAATGCATGATTACAGGATCTACTAGAAATTCTTTAAATCAATAATGCACTTCCCATTTTAAAATGTTAGCTTAACCAGCACAAGGGATGAAATGCTTATGACCATATTTTCAACTTTACTACTAAGTCGAAATTGAACTGTCAAGAGCATGCCTGGTATAAAATATATTAAACGTACCGTTTTAATATAAGATAAGCATGAGTAAATAATAGAATTAATAGTAAAAGGAAAATTACTTTTTACCGTTTCTAAGGTTAAAAAGCGATGAGAAGATTAATCCATCGCACAGGGTTTTTACAGGATTTTTTAAATTACCGAAACCACAAATAGCAATGGTAGGGTAGTACAAAATGTCTGCAGTAAAAAGTTTGTAAATTGGAGGAAATAGCTTAGAAAGTGTGGCATATAGTTTCTAATATCCGAATTACGGAAAAGAAGTGAAAATAATTTTAGTATCTAAGTAATGCTTAAAACCTAACAAACAGAAAAAGCTGACAATTTTAGAGTTTAGCAATGTGTCGTTGATTTTAAAATAACATAGTACTTATTTCTAGTATACGCTAGATTTGCAATATTTTTAAAATATTGAAATAACGAATTAAAAATATTTGTCAGATTGCAAAACGCGTAATTAATAAAAAAGATTTCTCCTTGGAAATATAAAGATGTTCCTCCTCCCTTAAGGTTATAGATGTAAATTAGCTCTAATAGAATTCCAAATAGGATTACAAACAGGATTTTGAAACCGAAATGTTTGAAGTACATATTTTTATAAACCTTGTTTTTTGAAAGACGAAGAGACTGAACTCAACAATATTTTGACGAGGAGTTTGGGTTAGATTGGGCGAAAAGAATTAAAGCGATTGATGACGGTGGAGAAGGGTTTGGTAAACTATACAACTTAGATGTTTCTGCATTACAGGAAGAATACCATTTTAATTATTTGATAGTTCCAATTGCAAAAATATTAAATTTCGAAGCACTATTATCAACACTTAATGAAGGATTTATTAGATTAAATAACTTCATATTACTCTATACCATAGAAGTTATTTGTTTAACAAGTTAAAACTAACTTTGACTCTCTAATTTAACCATGTCAAAAATAAAAAAGATTGCAACTTTAAGCATTGGTCAAGGTATTAACGTTATTGTTAATTTCTTGTTCCTTCCATATATGGCAAGAGTTTTGTCGTATGAAGATTATGGCTCTTATGGTCAGGTTTTGCTCATTAGTTCATTTACTATTGCATTATTTTCATTTGGGTTATCGCAAATTATTTTTGTTTATCTGACTAAAAAAGATACCCAAGGATCAGTCTTGACTTCTAACTTATTTGCAGGTTTGTTGTTGGGTTTTTTGTCTTGTGGAGCCCTTTTTTTTAGTTCAGATTTATTTGCTAATTATTTAGAAAATCCTGCGATTTCTCGGTTGATTAAAATATATTCATTTACAAGTATCTTCATTATCCCTTTCGCCAGTATTAATGCCTACTTGGTATTTAAAGATAAAGTAAAATCTTCTGTAGGCATAAGCGTTCTATCTAACCTCATAAAAGTAATTCTTGTTGTTTATGCTATTCAAATTCATGAATCTATAGGTTTATCGCTTCTTTTTATAGGTATTTCGTCAATAATTCAATTTTCTATAGGGTGCTTTTTAATTAGAAATAAAGTAAACTTTAGTTTTCCAAAACAATTACTTTTAGAGCAGCTACAAAAAGGGCTTCCACTAGGTCTAACAGGTATTTTGGGTACAGGAATTCTTTATATTGATGGCTTAATGGTAAGTAAGATAGAGGGAGTAGAAGCTTTTGCTATCTATAGAAATGGAGCTATTGAAGTGCCGTACTTAGCTGCAGTATATGCCTCAATAGCTGCCATAATCCTCCCTGAAGTAGCCAAGCTATATGCCAAAGGTAGTTTTGCAGAAATAGTAAGATTAAAAAAGAAGGTTATTCAAAATACCATGATGATTACCTACCCTGTTTTAATTTTTTTATTGTTCAATGCTACTGATTTTATAATTCTTTATTTGGGAGAAAAATATTCAGAAAGTGCACTTATTTTTGCAGTGTTTAACCTAACTTTATTGATGAGAGTAAATGATTACCATGATGTTATAGTATCTGCAAACAGAAGTAAATTATTGTTACGTTACTATGGTTTTGTTTTTATATTAAATGTTATTTTAAATTATTTCTTTATTAGTTATTTAGGAATCTTAGGTGCTGCAATTGCAACTGTGTCTAGCTTGTTTATTTTTGCCTATATATTACTTCAAAAGTCTATGAAGCTAGTTCAATCTTCAATAAGTAAGGTTGTTCATTTCAGATCTTTTATTGGTGTAGTTGTGATTTGTTCAACTTTAGCATTTTTGTTATCGTTTACGAAAATGTTTGTTGACAATAGAGTGATAAATTTAGTGCTGGCAGCTGCAATTTTTTTTCCGGTTAGTTACTTTATTTTATTGAAGTTTAATTTTTTCTCTGAAAGCATTAAAAATAAAGTTTTGATTAAACTTAAGTTGTAAGGCATGTGTGGAATTGTGGGAATTTATAGTAAGCAATCAAATGTAACTGAGATTTCGTTAAAGTTGATGACCAATACTATAGTTCATAGAGGTCCGGATGCGGAAGGACATTGGGTTTCTGAAAGTGGTACAATAGGTTTTGGACACAGGCGCTTGGCTATTGTTGATTTGTCTGATGGTGGTGCTCAACCCAAGTCGTATAGGGAGGATAATTCATTAACAATTACCTTTAACGGCGAGATTTATAACTATCTAGAATTAAAAGACGAATTGCATGATGAAGGTGTTTCATTTAATACAGATAGCGATACAGAAGTTTTGTTGGCGTTGTATAATCGTTATGGAAAGGATTGCCTGGATAAATTAGACGGAATGTTTGCTTTTTCAATTTGGGATGAAAGAAAACAGGAATTGTTTTGTGCCAGAGATAGAGTTGGGGAGAAGCCCTTTTTTTATAAATGGGATGGTAATCAATTTATTTTCGCTTCAGAAATAAAAGCTTTACGAGCTCTTAAGCCATCTATTAACATTGATAAAGAAAAGCTAAAAAAATATTTGTTAGACGGACAAATAAAATCAAACAGTCAAAGTTTTTTTGAAGGCGTGTGTGTGTTACCATCGGCATCAACAATTACAATAAAAAATGGAGTATTTCATCAAGAAAAGTACTGGGAAATAGACTTGTTGGCTAATACATCAAAAATTGAAATGTCAGAAGCATCCACAAACTTTAAGCAGTTGTTTTTGTCAGCAATAGAGCGCAGAATGCGGATGGATGTAGATTTTGGCACTTCCCTTTCAGGTGGTTTAGACTCGTCTTCGATAGCATCAGCAATTAGCAGTAAAACAGAAGTCCCATTAAAGACATTTTCAGCTCGGTTTGATGGCCCAATGGATGAAGGTAAATGGATGAAGAAAGTTATTGATAAGTTTGAATTAAAGAATGAAAAGGTTTATCCAAAGTTTGAAGAAATGATGGAAAAATTAAGTCTACTGACTTACCATCAAGAATACCCATTGGCTGGTTCTTCCATGTTTGCTCAATGGAGTGTGATGGAATTAGTAAAGCAAAATAATGTTACCGTTTTAATTGATGGGCAAGGTGCGGATGAGTTTTTATGCGGATATAAAGAATTTAAATACTTCGTAATTTGGGATCTTTTTTACAAAGGAAATTTTACTCAGTTTTTTAAGGAAAGAAAACTATTCAATAAATACTTTGGCGAAAATGAGAAATTAGGTTGGAGATTTATTTTGTACCCACTTATGAAGTTAATAGGACGAAAGCCAAAAGAGTGGGAGTTTGGAACGAATTTAAAAGAAAGACTTAAATATGCCGTAGAAAATGATTTGTCAAATCTTTTAATGAGTGCAGATAGAAATGCTATGGCTCATTCCGTAGAAGTTAGGCTGCCTTTCACGAATAACGAATTAATGGAATTTGCTATTAATTTACCAAGTGAATATTTGTATAAAAACGGTGAAACGAAGAAAATCTTACGAGAAAGTATGAAAGGTATTTTACCTGATGCAATTGTAAATAGAAAAGATAAAATTGGCTTTGCTCCGCCACAACAAACTTGGTTGGTAAGTGCAGAAGGTAAAAAAATAACCGCAGAAGCTGTTAAAGTGTTAAATCAATATGGATTAAAAGAAAACTCAACCATTCCTTGGAGGAATATTGCTGCAGCTAACTTTATTAAGACGTTTAGCTAAAAATAGCATTGGTTAACACTGTGTTATTTTGTTCAATGGAGTGATGTTGTTTAACCCAGCTAATTTGTTCGTGGCTGTCAGGAGCTGAATAATTTTCTAAAAAGTGCAACAATTTTTCTTTTATATTAATTGCATTGATGTTTTTTATAGGGCAATCTGGAAATAGATATTCTTCTAAATCATCTGCGATGTAACAAAAAACATGACATTCAGCCAATAAAGCTTCTATGGCTTGTAAGCCGTACCATCCTATTATTAATTGGTCAATGACTACATCTGTTTCATTGTACAATTTGAAAAGTTCATATCTGCTGACGGTATATACGGTAGCGGTTTCTTGATTCAAATCTTTTGTATAGATAAATTCTATCAGTCCGGTTTCGGCTTCAATCTCTTTTAAAACCTTGTTAATAATTTCGCTGCCTTTTAGTCTTGTGTTAGACGGGGCATGTAAAATTTTTATTTTATTCGTTTTAAAATATGTGCCCTTCGAAGAGAATGTGCCGATTTCATTTATAAATGAATTAACATCTAAAACAACAGGGTAATAAGTGGCTAAGGGAATAATTTTCAAAAGATCAGGGGTAGAAACCAATACGCTAGATGCATAATTATCACTGTCTTTTATCAAATTTTGTTGCCAATCAGCAGTTTGGCTGGTCTCTATTTTATCGTTTAAAAAAGCAATGATGTTATCAGACTTCCAATATAAATAATTTGGGTCTCTAATATCGCTCCCAACAAAATGCATGATTAGTTTTTTATTCAGGGCTTTATAAACCTTGAATTCCAAGTGGCGTAACTTTCTAGTTAAAATTGTTTCACCTGAGAAAAAATAGTAAGTATTGAATAGGAATAAAGATTTTAGAAAAAAGCGGAAGGAAACAAACCACTGTCTTACTTTAGAATAGGTCGGATAGTTTTCCTCATAGTCGTAAGTTGTTTTGTATTGTTTATTGGAGACTTTATACTTAACAAAAGACGTTATTTCAAGATTTGGATTTTCATTCCTCAGGAAGTTTGAATAACTCTTAATTCTCCATCCAATATCAACCGCACCGAAAAGTATTTTCAGCTTACTCACTTTTTTATAAAATAACCTTTCAGCGAAATCCCGGTATTGGTATTTGTTAGGGCAGAATTAACAAGTTTCTTAGCAATTTGTAGGTGCTTCTTTTTGCTAATACTTTCCCTAAGCACTTCGTCTTCTGAAGCACCTCTTTGTGTTTCAGGCTTTTTATCTTTTTTAGAATTTTTTAACCTACTAATACTAATTCCGGTAGAAAGGAATTTTGATTGTTTTAAACCATTCTGCTCACAAACCTTCGTTAAGGTGCTTTTTGTGTAGTAGGATAAATGTTCAGGATAGCAGATTACATTATAATCAGACTTTAAGTACAAGCGCATTGCAGAATCAAAATTTGGAGTAGTGCAATAAAATAAACCACTGGATCTCAAAAGAGACTGAATAATTGACACTTCTTCGTTGGGATTATTGATGTGTTCAATTACCTCGAAAGAAGTAATTACATCAAAATCGGAATGGTTAAACGCATCTTTTGTTAACTTGCCTTGATGCATTTTTAAACCCTTGTTTCTGCAAAGCTCTATTGCTTCATCAGCGAATTCAGAACCGTAAACTTCCCATCCTCTTTTTTTAGCTTCATCTAAAAAGAAACCTCTTCCACAGCCAATATCTAAAAGTTTGTTCGTTTTTCTGTGAGCTTCAAACTCATCTAGTAATAATCCATAACTGGTAATTGTAGATTGTGTTAATTTTTGTTCTGCGGTGTAACTATAATGAGTGTAATAGTCTTGTAATTCTGTATCTGTAGGTATACGTTCCATAAAAACAAGCTTGCAAGCTTTACATTTTACCAATCCTGTTTCTTCATAATAACCCTTTAAGGGCTGAATATTAGTAGATTCGCAGACGAGGCAATTTTTATTATGATTCATTTTTTATACAAGACAGTTTCAAAACAAAGGAAAGAAATATTTTATTCAAATCAGGGCTAAGATATGAAGTGTATTTTTACAAGATGTCTAAAAAAGTAGTATATATACTATCGCAGGTGGATAAAGCAGTAGCTTTTGAATGGGTTGTAGAGGAGTTCAAAAAAACTAGTATTGAGCTTGTCTTTATTTTAATTAATGATCGCAGTGATACACCGTTTAGTCAATTTTTAGAAAGACATAAGATAGAATATTATACATACCCACTAAAAACAAAGAAATCTTATCCCTTTACTGCAATAAAAATAGCTTTTCTACTTAGAAAATTAGGAGATATTATTGTGCACGTGCATTTGTTTGAAGGAGGGCTAATAGGTTTGTTTGCAGCTAAATTAGCCAATGTAAAAAAGAGAATTTTTACTCGGCATCATTCAACATCACATTTAGAGTATTTTCCGAATGCGGTTAAATATGATAAATTAAATAACTGGATGGCAACTAAAATTGTAGCCATAAGTGAAAATGTAAAGTCTGTTTTGATTAATAACGAGGGTGTTAGTCTTAATAAGATTGAAGTTATTGAGCATTGTTTTAAACTCGAAAACTTTAAGAATGTTAAGGCAGAAGAGGTTTCTGCTTTGAGGTTGAAGCATGAAATTCCTGAAGGTAAAATAATTATAGGAACGATATCTCGTTATGTTAAGTTAAAAGGTATAGATTTTGTTATTGAGGCATTTAAAGAGGTTCAAATAACAAATCCCAAAGTACATTTGTTACTTGCCAACTCTGGAGGGAACTACGAGAACATAATTAGAGCTAAATTAAATGAACTACCTCAAGACTCTTACACCGAAATAAAGTTTGAATCTAACTTGTATGCTTTGTACCATTTATTGGATATTTTCTGCCATGTGCCAATTAACTTAAAGGTTGAAGCTTACGGACAAACTTACGTTGAAGCTTTAGCTGCGGGGATTTCGTCTGTTTACACATTGTCAGGAATAGCAAACGATTTTGTAACGAATGAACAGAATGCATTGGTAGTGGATTATGAAAATTCTGATCAAATAGCAAATGCAATTCAGCGACTATTGTCGGATAATGAGTTAAAACATAGAATTATAAATAATGGAAAGAAATCTGTTCAAAAATTTGATCTACCAATTATGATATACAAATTAGAACGTTTGTATCTTTCTAACAAATGAAGTAGTACATCCTAATTCATTTGAATATTTTTACCATTCGATATGCACAATAACTTAGCTGATAAAGAGCCTTTTTTTACCATTGTAATTTCAACATACAATCGGGAGGACTTAATTTTGGAAACACTAGAAACTGTTTTTAATCAAAACTATACTAATTACGAGGTAATTGTCGTAGATAACGCATCTACAGATAACTCAGTTGTAGTTTTGAAAGAATTTGAAGAAAAGGGGAAACTTAAGTTAATTCAAAACGAACATAATTTAGAACGCTCTCGAGCTCGGAATGTAGGGTTTAAGGCAGCTAAAGGAGATTATCTTACTTTATTAGATTCAGATGACTTTATGTATCCTGATGCTTTACAGGAGGCAAGAGATTTTATAATTAAAAACAAGGAATTTGACTTTTTCCATCAATTTTATCAATTGGTAAGTAACAAAAAGGAAGTTTTGTTTCAATATAGATTTCCGGCTGCGCGGAAACAAATAAAAAAGCTCGCAGAAGGAAACTTTGTTAGCTGTATTGGCGTATTCCTTTCTAAAAAAGTATATTTAGACTATCTATTCAATGAAGATGAGAAAATATTAGGTTCAGAAGATTGGGAACTTTGGGTAAGAATTCGGTCAGAATATAAATTAGGGGTTATACCTAAAGTAAATTTTGGTATTAGAAGTCACCCAAACAGATCTATTTCAGCTTATGATTTGGATAGCATTGTAGAAAGAAAACAATATATAATTGATGGACTTCTTAAAAAAGATAAGGTAGCTAAAGTGTTTGGTAAATTTGAAGGCCTAATGCGTTCTTCAGCTTTTGTTTTTGCAGCAGTTAGTGCTAACCAGGCAAGACAGTTTGACAAGTCAAAAGCGTTTTTAAAAGAAGCGTTAAGTTTGAACAATAAGCTACTTTTGAATCCACGCTTCTTAAGAGTGGCTCAAATAGCAAATTTTAAGATAGATAAAAGTTTTAAATAACATGAAAAAAACAATATTGGTAACAGGTGGAACGGGCTTTTTAGGAAGGCGTTTGGGAATTGCTTTAAAAGGTAAATATAGAGTTGTTTTAACAGGAAGAAATAACAAACAAAATGCTTTTGCCCAAAAGTATACAGGTTGCGAAGTATTACCAATGGATATTGTTAATATTGAAGGTGTAAGGGATACTTTTACTGAGGTTAAACCTGATATTGTTATACATGCAGCAGCTACTAAATTCGTTGATTTGGCTGAAAAGCAACCAATGGAATGTGTTGATGTAAACTCAATAGGTTCGCAAAACATTGCACGAATTGCAGTGGAAAAAGGAGTAAAAGATGTAATTGGCATCAGTACTGATAAAGCAGCTCCTCCGGTGAGAAACACTTACGGGTTAACGAAAGCTTTGATGGAAAGAGTATTTTGTTCTATGAATGGAAAAACGGACACAAGGTTCTGCTGCGTGCGTTACGGTAATGTAGCATGGTCTACAGGCTCTGTATTAACGATTTGGAAAAAAATGCATGAAGAAACGGGAATCATTGGTACAACCGGCCCTGAGATGAGACGTTTCTTTTTTACAGTAGATGAGGCAGTAAAATTAGTAATTACTGCAATGGACAACATGGAAGAGCTTCAAGGTAAGGTTCTTTCGAGAGAAATGAAATCAGCTCAAATAGAAGACTTGTTGACAACATGGACAAAGAATAAAGGTGGAATTTACGAAAGAATAGAAGGAAGGCCTGGAGAAAGAGACGATGAATTTTTGATTGGAGAGACAGAATTGCCCTACACAGAGGTAAAGTATTACGATGATGTTAGACATTATATTATTGCTTTTAATGACAAAGCTAAGGAACCGTTAAAAGAGGTCTTCTCTTCAGCAAATGCAACTCGGTTAACAGAAGCAGAGATGATGGATATTATTGATAATCCACCAAAAGAGGAGAAATAGTATGCCTAAAATTGAACATGCTATAATTATGGCTGCGGGAAGGGGTAGTAGAATGATGCCACTTACAAATTCGATACCAAAGGCTATGGCGAAATTAGGGGCAAGTACTTTAATCGTTAACGGAATAGAGAAAATTCAAAAGGTTTTACACAATATTCACATAACTGTTGGGTACAAAAAATCTGATCTTGCTAAGCATGTTATTGAGCATAATGTTTCGACAGTCTTAAATACGGAGGGTAAAGGAAACGCTTGGTGGATTTTTAATACCTTATTAAAGAATTTGGATGAGCCAATTTTTGTTCTTACTTGCGATAATGTAATCGATTTGGATTTTGAAAAGTTGGCAAATGACTACTTTGAATTAGGTGAACCTGCTTGCATGGTGGTCCCTGTTCAACCAATAGAGGGTTTAGAAGGAGACTTTATTTTCGAAAGCAACAATGTGGTTCAAGAATTGAATCGTTCTAAGAAAAACGGTAAGTATTGTTCAGGAATACAAGTATTAAATCCCAAAAAAATTAATCTTTTAGTTAACGCTGAAGATGATTTTTATAATGTGTGGGAGCAGCTAATTTCTCAAAATCAACTGTATTGCTCCAATGTTTCTCCTCAAAGATGGTTTACCGTAGATACGATGGAGCAGTTAGAGAAGGTGAACGGGATATAGATTTTTCTTAGTGTATAGTAGATTTACTCTTTACAACGCTATACTTTTTACTTTTTAGTTTTATAAACCTTGACTCATAATATTCGTAAGATAGATGAGATAGTAGGATGGTAGATCCGACTATTGTTGTAAACACGATTATATAATTTAATAACGGAGAAGTGGTAACGTTGTATAGCACTTTTGAAAAAAGAATAATTAATAAGGGGTGAATTACATAAATTCCATAAGATATCTTACCTAAAAAGTCAAAGTATTTGTTCTCTAGACTAATCAACCCTGTTTTAGTTATTTGTCCGATAATTAATACCGATATTACTACTGCTATTATTTCATTATCAATTACTGACGCAATGTGAAATTTATTAATAGTTAAAGCCAGCATACAGAACCAACATACAATTTGGGTTATTTTATTGGTAGCTATTCTTAGCAGGAAGCTAATGTTAGAGTAATAAACGATTGCTGCCAGTCCGCCAATCATCATACAATGGAACCTAGTTACATCAATTGCAATTTCAATTAACGAACCAGGAGTACAGAAATGCAAATAGAGTTTGACCCCAAACAACAATGTAAACAAAAGAAGTGTAATGACAGTAACAGTTTTTATTTTCAGCTTATTAATCCAGGGCCAAAAAAGGTAAAACTGTTCTTCCACACCAAGAGACCAAAAATGGGCTAAGAATGGTAAGGTTGTGCCCAAAATGAAAGGAACATTTGCTGCATAAAATATGTAAAATAGAACAGAACTATTATTAAACTTGATCTGAAAGACAAAATAAATAAGAATACAGATTCCAAAATATAGATAATAGAGTGGCCAAATTCTAAGAATTCGCCTTGCATAAAATTTTTGAATATTTATCTGAGCGACTTCTTTCTCTTTTAATAGTAGATACGTTATCAAGAAACCGCTAAGGGCAAAAAACATGGTTACTGCATATCCTGCCAAGTTCCAAGTTTTGGGTGTTCCACTTGTGTTTAATCCAAGTAAATTTTCCAAACCAAACTTTTCCAAATTCAAAATAGTGTGAGATATTACCACTGCAATTGCCGCTATTGCTCTAATTCCGTTTAAGCCGGTAAGGTAAATTAATTTGTTTTTCATTTTACTCAATACTTAATTAGGTCTTTTATTAAGTTGGGGTTTAGATGTGTAATAAATGATAGCTAAAGCTGAGGTGAAAAATGGCAGGCAAGGTATCTTGTAACGAGACAAGGCTCCAAAATTATAAGATGTTAATCCAACTGCAACACCTAAAAATATTGCAAATACAAGGAAGGCTCTAACTTCAGGTATAGAAAAGCACTTCTTTACAAATTTGAACGGTCCTACCCTTAGAATAATGAAAATAGTAATTAGGAACAGTATAAAAGATTGAATAGCTTCAAAGAAAGTAGCAAAATTTCTTGTGTCAATAAATGGAAATGGTCTAAAATAGGTTACAAAGAGCGCTTCTGGAGCTTTTTTTAAAACACCAAGTGCGGTAAACTCCACATCTCCTAATGTGTAGCCAGACTGGTCTCTAGTTTCTGCTAAGTAAGTGTGCCAACTTTGAAAACCTTCAGCTACAGATTGTACATTTTCAATGGAATACTTTCCTGCACCTTTCGATACTTGTTGCAAAAAGAATAAGCCACCTAATGTAATTACAAAGATTATAATTGGTGTTACAATGATTTTAAATAGCTGAGAGTTTACCTTCTTTGTTAATGAAGATTGAACCAAAAGTAGCATAGCAGGTAAAAAAGTATAAAGTACGTATGGTTTTAGTTTAAAACATAAAAATATTCCAATAGCAATTGCTATAATTTGAGGTAGGGATTTTTTTTTGTTTAATAGATGATAGACTCCCCCAAATATTAACCCTACAGAAGTTAGGGTAAATGTGTCTTTTAAGATTCCCGAACCCCAAATTCCCATTGATGGATAGAACAGTATACACAAGGCAAAGACTTTAAAAAGATGAGGATATAATTTGCAAATAGATTTGTATAATTGCCAAATTCCTATTCCTGAGACTGCAGACATTAGGATTGTCGTTGTCATAAATTGTTTTCCTCCAACAAAACTAAACATGGCGGTAAGCTGGCATTGTAAAAGCGTTGGACTATCATTAAAGCTACCTAATAGTATGTTATGTTTTGTATAAATTAAATTGGTGAACGTATCAGCTGAATTGAATAGGAAGGTAAAGATTTGCGTTGGCTGATGTGCAATTTGATCTAGCAAATAATTCCCTCCCGCAAAATATAAAAAGGTGTCGCCTCCTCTGTAGATATAGCTATGCAGTAAACAAAACAACACAGCACACAACATTTTAAATCCAATAAATGGAACTAGGTATATTGAATAGTTCTGAACTTTCTGTTTTTTGACAAAGCTTTTTAATACCAATAGTATAACTGATATATAAAGTAAGCTTAGTAAAATATCTATGCCGCTAAGGCCAACTACAAACAATTGTTAGAGTAAATTAAAAGTTATAAGAATTGGTCGAGAAATTACAATTTGATGACCATTAGTTCTCAGAATATTGCCCACTTTATAGAGGGACTGTTTTTTTGTAAAAGTAACCTTACTTAATAATATATGGTAATTGAATTTCAGATTGCAGCTTGAATTGAGTTTAAGTTGTATCAAAATAGTTTTTATTGCTTCATACTGTTGCAAAATCAATTATTTTAAAACGCATTTTTGGTAAATGCCGAATACTTAGATAACGAATAAACGAGTAACGAAGTGTTTTACATAAGATGACTATATCGTTATTATACTTTAATAGTAAGTTATAGTCTTAGTGAAATAGCAAAGGGGGGTTGCTAAAAACCGTTGAATAAATGCGGAAAAGTTTGAACGACAACTTTCGTAAATTTGTAGATATGCGAATTCTAAAAAGTGTTTTTATACTTTGTCTCCATCTTGTTACTTTAATATCTTTTGGTCAAAGTAACTCATTGGTTTTTCCTAAAAATGGTCAAACCTTATCTTCTAACTTTACGATAGATTGGAACTCTAACGAGCAATCAGATCAGTATAATTTAAGAATTGCTACAGATCCTAATTTTAATACAATTGTTGCTGATTATTACCAAGCCCCTAGTTCAAAGTTATTTCAAATAAATATAAATGATATTCTATATTGGAAGGTTTATTATTTAAATAGCTCAATTGTAATAGACTCCAGTGATATTTCTATGTTTTCAGTCTTTGCTCCTTCTGACCTCGATAGTTTAAATTTATGGGTTAAGGCTGATAGTAATGTGGTTATCTCAAATGGAACTATCTCCCAATGGGGTGATTTAAGTGACTCACTAAGTGATTTATTGCAAAGTTCGGTGACGCGGCAGCCAGTTATTGTAAACAACGGTATTAATAATCTTCCAGTAATCGATTTTGATGCGGTTAACGACCGTTTACAAACGACTGTAGATCTTTCGAAAAAAAACTTTTCCATTAGTTCGGTTTATAGCTCTAAAGTTCAGAGTTCAGGGATTCGAATGGTGAATGGGACGACGAATTGGATTTATGGACCATTCTCTGGTGTGCATAGAGTATTTAATGGAGGTTTTGTTGGAGGCAAGGCAGTTGTAGCTAATAAATTTGTTATACACACGGCAGTGTCTCGAAATGACACCCTAAATAACTATGTGAATAGCATCTATTACGGACAAAGAAAGAATTCTTATTCACCCGGTATTTTAACAGTTGGGGATAATCCTATCAATGGCCAAGTGGCTGAAATGGTTATTGTCAATGGTGAGTTACTTGAGGCGAATAGAGTGGTACTGGATAATTATTTGATGGATAAGTATGCTCCACCAATTAATCTGGGTAAGGATATGGATATATGCAGTCTTCCAATTCAGCTAAGTGCCTATAAAGACAGCTACTCAGGTTATATTTGGAGTAACGGTTCCACAGATTCTATTATTTCTATTAGTAGTTCTGGAAAATATTATGTGACTGTTACGGATATCTTTGATAGGGTTTCTGTAGACTCTGTTATTATTCAACAAGATACAGTCAATTTTGTGGTGGATTTAGGTTCTGACACTGTGATTTGTCAAGGTCAGAATATCAGACTTGAGGCAGGAAATCATCTCTACAGCTATCAATGGAATGTTAATTCGAATGAATCAACTATTACAATCGACACTACTTTTAATTACAAAGTAACCGTGGCAGATTGCAAAGGAAACATCTCCATAGATTCAGTACTAGTAACAGTCAGTGATCCTGCATTCAACTTGGGTGCTGATACAAGTATCTGCTTTAGTGATTCATTAATAGTTAACCCAAGCCGTATGTTCAGTGGGGCAAGTTATTTATGGTCAACAGGATCGATAGCAAGTTCAATATCTGTTTTTGTTAGGAATAACTACGCACTTACCGTTACAGATCAATTTACGTGTGTTTTCTTTGATACCTTATTTGTAAATTCTGACTCTACAATTTATAATATAAATATTGGGAATGATACGTCTCTGTGTAATGGAAATCAGGTTGGATTAATTCCTCCCTTAGCAAATATTGATGGCTATTTATGGTCTACAAATTCTGTAGATTCCTTTATTACTGTTAATACAACACAAAAATATTATGTGACAGTAAGTAAAAGAGGTTGCATGAATACTGATAGCATCAGTATCACTATAAAAGGTGACGCACCAATATCCGATTTCAATTTTACAGGTCAGTGTAATCAGGGTACAACTCTATTCGTGGATAATTCAACGGACCCCCAAGGAATTAATATAAAGACTTACAATTGGAGTTTTGGAGATAGTAGTTTTGCTCCATTAAAAGACCCTGCTCATTATTATACTTTGCCTGGAATATATGACGTGACGTTAAATGTTACCAATGATTCTAACTGCAGCGGAACTTCTAAAAAAAACGTAGAGATATATTCAAAGCCAACATCAAGTTTTACCAACCAGTTGTCTTGTGAAATAGATTCCACTTTTTTCATGAATACTAGTGTTGTTCTTACTGATACTATTTCAAACTATCATTGGAATTTTGGCGTTGGTGGAATATTATCCGACACTTCCAGTCTAGTAAACGCTTCCTTTATTTTCCCTCAAGACTCAACTCATTTTGTGCGACTTGAAGTTGAAACTATTAATGGATGCAAGGATACGCTGTCGAAAGTAATTTTTGTAAACTCCAAACCCGAGGTAAGTTTTAGCTTTTTAGGAACTATAATTGGAGACTCCACTAAATTCACTAATACGTCTACTATTGGTAAAGGGGTTATTTCAACTTACACTTGGAATTTAGGCAACGGGTTAACGACAATGGATATAAATCCTAAAAATCTGTACGCAAACAAAGGGGTATATTTTATTCAATTAGATGCTTTGTCTGATTCGGGTTGTTTCGAAATTTTTACTGATTCAATTAAAATAATTGACCCACCGCCAACTTTTAAAACAATTTTTCCAAAGAACAACCAAAGTCTTTCCGCAGATGTGGATTTTGTATGGAACACAACAGATTCAGCAAACAATTATATTCTAGAATTAGCGCAAGACTCTGCCTTTACCATCGTGATTATGTCCCAAAATGTCATTGGTCAGCAACTACTTGTTAGTAATACGTATCCATTTGGTAAATACTATTGGAGGGTAAAAAGCTTACGGAATTCGGTAACTATAGATACTACAAATATTTCAGCGTTTCAATTCTTTAATCCATCAGCAATTGATAGTCTTAACTTATGGATAAAAGCAGATGAAGGTATTGTTGATGTAAATAACAAAATTCAATCATGGTTTGATTTGAGTGACTCAAGTATTATTTTAACTCAATTAGATAGTAGTAAAAGACCTGTTATTCAAAATAATGCTTTGAATGGTTTTCCTGTAGTAAGTTTTGATAATGTGAACGATCAATTGACAACACCTTTAAATATAGTTGGACGTGATTTTTTAATCTCTTCAGTCTATAACACTAAAGAACAAAATAGAGGCATATCTTTTATTCGCGGAGCATCTAATTGGATATTTGGCCCGTTTTCAGGATTTTATAGAGTTTTTAATGGCGGATTTTTATTAGGGAAACCTGTAGAACCATTTAAGTATGTGCTACAAACCGCAGCAAGTGTTGATGACACAACTTCTAATTACGTGAACAGCCAATTATTTGGGTCCAGGAAAAACTCGTTTTCTCCTGGCTTATTGACTATAGGTGCAAATGCAATAAATGGGAATGTTGCAGAGATAATAATAGTGAACGGAAAATCGAGTGACGCAGAAAGAGAAAGTATAGATAATTATTTGTTGGATAAATATGCTCCTCCTGTAAATTTAGGTGCAGATATTAAGGTTTGCTCTTTTCCGGACTCCATCAAATTAAGTATGGATTATGTTGAATCTTTTTTGTGGAGTAATGGGGATACAGCTTCTTCTTTAGTAGTCGTAAAAGAGGGTAAATATTTGGTTACTGTCACTGACATTTTTGACAGAGAGTCAATAGATTCTGTCTATTTCATCTTGGACACTGCAAACTTTGAATTAAATTTTCCTTACCATGATACTACTATTTGCTTGGGTGATAAAATCGAAGTTACAGCCGGGCCTAATAACTATTCTTACAATTGGAGCACAGGTGAAACTTCTTCTAAAATTGAGTTGAGTAGAAACTTTAACTATGTTGTAACAGTCACAGGATGCCGAGGTCAGGTTGCCATGGATAGTATTAATTTAATTATCAACAGTCCTTCATTTGACCTTGGGGCAGACACTACCATTTGTCATAATGAAATTATAGTAATTCAACCTGATTCTGTGTTCTCAAATGTAAATTATCTGTGGTCAACAGGCGAGTTGTCAAACTTAATATTAGCGGATACAACAAACTCTTATTACCTCACAATAGAAGATCAATATTCTTGTTCTTTTTCAGATACAATTAGAGTTACAATTGACTCTTCTATGTTTGACCTTACTTTGGGAGAGGATACAACGCTATGTGCAGGAAACGTAATCAATTTGATTAATCCAAACACATCAATATCTTCCTATTTGTGGTCTACAGGAAGCATAAATTCGACTACGCTAGTTGATACAATGGGAGCCTACAAATTACAAGTTAGCAACGGCAGATGCCAAGTCTCTGATACAATAAATATTCTAATTAAAGGAAAAGCTCCAGTCGCTGATTTTGAATTCCAAAATCTTTGTTTTGGTGATTCTCTATCTTTTGTAGATAGTTCAAAGGTTGCCGTGATAAATGATACAATAATTAATTGGAATTGGCATTTTGGAAATGGAGATAGTCAATTGCTTCAAAACCCTCGGTATCGTTATGTTCAAAGAGGGAGGTACAGTGTTTTATTAGAAATAGAGACCGATAAGGGATGCTTTGATTCCATTTCAAAACTTGTTGAAATTAATCCTTTACCAATAGCAAATTTTAACATTCAGCAGTCTATCGTTTGCGCGAAGTCTAGAGTTTTTCATCAAGATAGTAGCTTTATAAGTGGTGGATTAATTTCAGATTACGATTGGAATTTCGGTGATATCTTAAATAATCAGAATACATCAACTGCAAAAAATCCTTTTCACACATTCGATACAGTTGGAAATTATAACATTTTGCTAAAGGTAACTTCTAACTTAGGTTGTTTTGATTCTGTTCAGAAAACCTTGTTTGTTAATTCATCCCCAATTCCAAATTACACAATTGATGGTTTTTGCATAGGGGATTCAATAACGCTTTCTGAACAGGTTGCATATGCAGGACTGGATTCAATAGAGTATTTCTGGACTATCCGTGCACTTGGAGGAAATTTTACAACGGATAGAAGAATGAATCCTAAATTAAAATTTATAAATTCAGGGGATTATGACATTGGTTTAAGAGCTAGAAATACAATTGGAATATTCGAATGGTGTGAAGCAAGCTTTAAAGATACAATTACGCTATTTGACAGTCCAATGGCTGACTTTGTTATTCCGGAGATATGCGAAAATGATTCATTTGAAATTTCAAATTTCAGCATGCCAATAGCTGACATCTTAAAGTATAGATACATTTTAAATCAAACTGACACATTTAATATCTCTAATCCTAAAATAAGCGGAAAATTGCCTGGTAAATATCCTTTGGGTTTATTAATATCAGATGTGAATAGCTGTAAAGACTCCATTGTTAAACAATTGGAGATAAGTCAAAAGCCAAAGATACAGTTTACAATACTCAATAATAACTCAGGAGTCCCTTTTAATATTGATCTTCAGAATAGGTCATTAAGTTCTAGTTCTTATTTGTGGAAATTTGGAACAGGTGACACTTCGCCTGACGAGGAGCCGAACTACGTTTATAGCGATACAGGAACGTTTCAAATTACTCTAATAGGAAGTACTCCTTCTGGTTGTATAGATAGTACATCCGAAAATGCCTTTGCGCTTTCGAAGTTTATAGATGCAAGTCTAACAAAACTGTTTTTAACAGAGAATACGTTAGGCGATATTGAAGTTTCATTCCAAATTTTAAATTCTGGATTTAACACGATTAACAATTTATTAATGAGTGTTGATTTAAATAATGAATTTGAATTCAGAGAATTTTTTTCAACTAATTTATATTCTGGAAGAAGTGATGGTTTTAGAATGGATGCAACATTTATTCCAAACGCAGGACGGAAAATAGACTATGTTTGTGTTAGGATTTTTGCGGTTAATGGAATATCTGACTCTATTGTACTGAATAATGAATTATGTGAATTAGGATTTAACGACGAACTGAGCATTACGTTATATCCAAATCCAGTTGAAGATTTACTAAGTTTCCAGTATACTTTGCCTGATGATGGAGTTGCACAGATTCAATTTTTTGACGCACTTGGTAGAGAACGAAAAAATGGATTTTCTAAGCAGCAGGAAGAAGGGTTTTATTCAACTGTTATTAATTTAGTGGATTTTACTAGAGGAATATATTATTATCGTTTTATATTTAACGGAAATGTAAAGACTGGAAAGTTTATGGTAAAATAGACTTTGTTACTAGTTTACCTCTTTTATTTTTTCAATTACTTTGATCTGTTCTTCTATTGTGATATCTGTGTAGAAAGGTAATCTAAGTAAAGTTTCTGAAAATTTATTACAGTTATCAAGCCTAGGTCCCAAGTATTTATCGCTATAAAACGAACTGGAGTGTAATGATATATAGTGAAATACTGCTAAAATTTCATTCTTCTTCAAATGTTGAATTGTTTTTGCTCTATCTTCTTTAGAGTTAAACGAAAGGTAAAATAAATGAGAATTGTTATTGGAATATTCAGGAATTTCAGGAGTCAAGAAAAATTTAGAACTACCCTTCAAGTTGTTTAAATAATAATCCCATATTTTTTTTCTCTTCTTTTGAATCGAATTAATAGATTGTAATTGAGCGGCAAGAAAAGCCGCTGTAATTTCCGAGGGTAAATAGGACGATCCAATGTCCACCCATTCGTATTGATTAACTTCTCCTCTAAAGAAGGCTGATCGGTTAGTTCCTTTTTCCCATATAACTTCTGATCTTTCAATAAATTGAGTGTCATTTATCGCTAACAATCCACCTTCGCCTGATATTATGTTTTTTGTCTCATGGAATGAAAAGGTTGCTAAATGTCCAATACTACCTAATGCTTTTATTTGTCCATTAGGAAAGGTATAATTTCCTTCAATAGCTTGAGCAGCATCCTCAATTACAAATAAGTTGTATTTTTTTGCAACATGCATTATTTTAAACATGTTACAAGCGATTCCTCCATAATGCATAGGAACTATTGCTTTTGTTTTTGATGTTATTAGGGCTTCTATTTTATCTTCATCCATTCCTGGATGATTTATTTTACTATCACAGAAAACAATTTTTGCTCCTCTTAACACAAATGCATTCGCAGTCGAGACAAAAGTATAAGAAGGCATAATTACCTCATCTCCAGGTTTTACGTTGATTAATATTGCAGACATTTCTAAGGCTGAAGTGCAAGAATTTGTTAGTAGAGCCTTTTTTAATCCATATCTTTTTTCAAAAAACTGTTGACAAATGTTTGTAAAATGACCGTTACCTGATATCTTTTGATTTAGTATGGCTGTATTTATAAGGTCAATCTCATTACCGGTTAAATATGGTCTATTAAAGGGAATTTTCATAGATAGTATAGAACTCTATATTTTATTAAATTTTATGTAATTACTTCTATCAAATTTATTTAATTTTATTAATGTTTTAACATTAAATTTCTACTTAATGCACATCATTTTCGCCACTCAAAACCAAAATAAAGTATTCGAAATTCAAAACCAAGTGGGCAAGGAGCACGCTATTGAATCATTGCTTGATTTGAACTACCTTGATGAACTAGAAGAAACGCAAGAAACGCTAGAAGGCAATGCATTACAAAAAGCTCGATTCGTTTATCAAAAATTTGGAAAAGCTTGTTTCTCAGACGATACTGGACTTGAAGTTGAGCTAATAAATGGAGAGCCGGGCGTCTATTCTGCTCGTTATGGTGGTCCCGAAAAGTCATTTGAGAAAAATATGGACTTAGTTTTATCGAAGCTAGAAGGCATCGATAACCGAAAAGCACAATTTAGAACGGCTATTGCGTTTATTGATGAAAGGGGAAAAGAGCACTTATTTGAAGGTATTTGTAAAGGAGAAATATTGAAAGAGAAAATAGGGGATGGAGGATTCGGATATGATCCAATTTTTCGTCCAGATGGTTTTCAAGAAACTTTTGCTCAATTGAGCTTAGAGATTAAAAATAAGATTAGTCATAGAGGCTTGGCCGTAAGTAAATTGGTTGAATTTTTAAAAGCTTAATTGAATCCGTAATTTTACACCTCAAAATAAATGTATGCAAGCAAAAATAAATACTGACAAAGGAGAAATGCTCGTTGAGTTTTACGAGAAAGATGCTCCTAAAACTGTAGAAAATTTCGTAAAATTATCTAAAGATGGATACTATGATGGATTAACTTTCCACAGAGTAATTCCTGATTTTGTAATTCAAGGAGGCTGTCCTGATGGAACTGGGGCAGGTGGTCCGGGTTACTCAATTGATTGTGAACTTGACGGTGAAAATCAGTTTCATGACAAAGGAGTACTTTCAATGGCTCATGCAGGAAAAAACACGGGAGGTTCTCAATTCTTTGTTTGCCATAGCAGAAACAATACAGCACATTTAGATCGTGTTCATACTTGTTTTGGAAAAGTAATTGAAGGATTAGATGTAATAGATGAAATTAAAGCAGGTGATAAAATCAACAAAATTGAAATTATAGAAGCGTAAGGTTATGAGTTTAGCAGTAAAAGGAAGAATTAAGGCCATTCTAGATGTAGAGAGTGGAACAAGTAAAGCAGGCAAGGCCTGGAGAAAGCAATCATTCGTTGTAGATACTGGTGCACAATACAATCCGGATGTTTGTTTTGGAGTATTTGGTGATGATAAATTAGACATGTTGTCGAAATTTCAAGCAGGAACAGAAGTTGAAGTTTCTTTTAACGTTTCCTCAAGAGAGTACAATGGAAAGTATTATCATAACATAGATGCTTGGAAGATTGATCCCATTGGAAGCCAAGCGCCGGCGGGGGGAAATACTCCTCCACCTTCAATGAATGAGCCTGCATCTTTGAATTCAGCTGATATCAGTGCTGATACTGATGAGGACGATTTACCTTTCTAAGTAATTTTATTTGGATTCTTTAACTCAAATTGTACTTGGTGGGGCTATTGGTGAAGCTGTTCTTGGAAAAAAAGTCGGCAACAAGGCTGTTCTTTGGGGTGCAATAGGAGGTACAATACCCGATTTAGATACAATCCCTGGTTTATTTATAGACACTGTTAGTCGTCTAGAAATTCATCGGGGATTTTCGCATTCTATTGTTTTTGCCATTCTTTTCTCGCCGCTTTTCGGATTTATCATATCTAAAATTCATCAAAAAAAACCTGAGGCAACTTGGTGGGGTTGGACTCAATTAATGTTCTGGGCAATATTTACACACCCACTACTAGATATTTTTACCACTTGGGGAACACAGCTTTTTTGGCCATTAGAGTGGCGCATTGCAATTCAATCTGTATTTGTGATTGATCCAATGTATACATTGCCATTTTTAATTTGTTTAATCGCTGTTCTTTTCTTAAAAAGGAGTAATCCAAAGCGGATGAAATGGAATAGAGTAGGGCTTATTGTTAGTTCAATTTACCTCACTTCAACAGTTGGTTTAAAGTTTTATGTTGATAAAGTTTTTGAATCTTCCTTAGAGGAAGGAGGCTACGATTACAGTAGATTCGATAGTCGACCGACTCCTTTAAACGCTATTTTATGGACATCAAACACAGAGCTTGAAAATTCATTTTTAATAACCTATTATTCGGTTTTTGATCAGGGTAAAACGTTAACCTATTTTCAGTTTCTAAAAAATGAGCAATTGCTGAATCCCTATCGAAATGATCCTAAGGTAGAGCGATTAATTCAATTGACAAAAGGGTTTTACACCATAGAAAAAACCAAAGATGGGATAGCAATGAATGATTTACGTTTTGGGCTATCCGAAGGTTTTGATAATGGTAAAGGCTCCTTTGTTTTTACCTACAACATTTCTAAGAAGAACGGAGAATTACTAGTGGAGCAAAAGAAACAGAGCTTAAAAGGAGTTGAAAATGTCGTGGCAGCGCTTTGGGGTAGAATAAAAGGTATTTAAAAGAGTACCGTTTATATAAAACCAGCAATACAATTAAATAATAATTTTCAACTTTATATTCTGTCTTTCTAGTATATTTATAATGAGGTTTTTCGTAGTGTTTTTAGTGTTTTTGTGTACTTCGAGTTACGCTCAAATTGATGAGATTCAAAAACTAAATTTGAAGGTTAGATTTACTAAAACTGCACCGGAAATAGATGGTGTAATAGATGATGAATTTTGGTCTACAGTATCTTCAGTAACGGATTTTAAACAAACGACTCCAAATCCAGGTCAACAACCAACTTACCAAACAGAAGTCAAGTTAACTTATGACGATGAAGCGCTATATATAGCTGCACGCATGCATGATAATCCGGATAGTATAAATATCTTTTTAACAGAAAGAGACCAGATTGGAAATTCAGATTTTTTCTTTATCGCCTTCAATACTTACCGAGACGGAATTAATGGGGAAGGATTAGGAATAACACCGTCTGGAGTCCAGTTTGATACAAAGTATTCTAACAATGCCGAGAGTTTAAGTTGGGATGTTGTGTGGGAAACAGCTACGACTATTGATAAAAAGGGTTGGACAGCTGAGTATAAAATACCATGGTCTGCTTTGAGATTTCCAGAAGTAGAGGAACAGTTTTGGGGTATTAACTTTGGAAGAGAAATTAGAAGAAATAGAGAGCGTTCTTATTGGAATTTTGTTGACCCTATTGTTGATGGCTTTTTAACCCAAACTGGTTTTCTTACAGGGATTAAAAATATTAAACCCCCTGTTCGGTTGTTCTTTTTTCCATATGCATCTGCTTACGTTGAAAATAATTCGTCTAACGGCAAGTCATTTAGTAATTCTCAGAATATTGGAATGGACGTAAAGTATGGTTTAACTGATGCATTCACGATTGACATGACTTTGATTCCTGATTTTGGTCAAGCAAGGTTCGATGATCAAGTTTTAAATCTGTCTCAGTTCGAGGTCCAATTTAATGAGAATAGACAATTTTTTACAGAAGGGGTGGAGCTATTTAACAAAGCTGGGTTATTCTATTCAAGAAGAATTGGGGGAACTCCCTTTAATGTGGCGAAAAATAATCAATTGGACAGTTTAGAGCGCTTTACAACAAATCCCGGCCAAAGTCAGCTGTTAAATGCAACAAAAATATCTGGACGAACAAATGGAGGGTTAGGAATTGGAGTTTTTAATGCAATTGAAGGCAATACATTTGCGGAAATTGAAAACGGTGAGACAAAAACCAAAAGAAAATTGCAAACAAATACATTAACGAATTACAATGTTTTAGTGCTTGATCAGGTCATTCGGAATAACTCATTTGTAACGTTTACCAATACAAATGTAATACGACAGGGTCAAAATCGAGATGCTAACGTGAGCCAAATCGATTTTCAATTGGCGGATAAACGCAATAAATTTGCTGTTGGTGCCTCAGGTTCATTAAGTAACCAACTCGAAAATGGGGAATTGAATACAGGTCAGAAAGGGGCCTTTTCTTTTGAGAAAATTAGTGGAAACTTTACTTATTCACTATCTCATGAAATTATAACAGATAAGTTTAACCCCAATGATTTAGGGTTTCAAAATATCTTTAACATACAAGAAACTGTTGGGTTTGTTCGATTTCAAAATTACAAGCCTAAACGATTCTTTAATTTTTGGAGACACGATGTAGACATAACTTATTTACGAATATTTAAGCCTGATCACTTTGCGAATCTAGGGGCTTCTTGGGAAACTGTTTACGGCACAAAAAGCTTTCATGCATTTGGATTAAATGCAGGTGTTGAACCAATGAATACCTTTGATTTTTTTGAAACACGAACCTTCAATCAGTTTTATAGTTTCCCAAAAAATGCGTGGTTCGGAGGATTTATTTCAACCGATTATAGCAGGCCTTTTGCTTTTGATATTCGGTATCAAAATAGAGTGTTTGATGAGTCGGGGAGGTATAATACGCGGTTGAATCTATCTCCAAGAATACGGCCTAACGATAAGCTGTTTTTTGTTTTTGATTTTGTTAGAGAGCAGAATGAAAATGAGATTGGTTATGCCATATCAGCAAACGGCCCCTCTCCAGGTGATTCAATCACTATGGGACGAAGAGATATAGATGTTCACATTAGTGCAGTTAACGCGAGTTACATTTTTAATAATAGGATGGCATTAAATTTAAACTTACGTCATTATTGGTCTACAGCTACATACGATAAACTGTATTGGTTAAATGGTGAAGATGGGTCATTAGACGAGATTGTTTTTAATGAAGGAAAGAAAGCCTCAGATATTTTGGCGGAAAATACGAGCTTCAACGCATTTAATATAGACCTTGGATTTCGTTGGAGATTTGCTCCTGGTAGCGATATAAATGTGGTGTGGAAAAATGTTATCGAAAAAAGAGGGGATCCTTTGGAAAGAAATTACTTTCGGGATGTAGAGCAAACTTTAAATTCACCCCAAATTAACAATTTATCTATTCGTATTTTGTACTTCATAGATTATTTAAGTTTAAAAAAGTTGAACAGAAAGAATATATAAATTGAATTTTCTTCATCGTTTACTAGGGTATAAATATTGGTTACTAGGAATGTTGGTTATTTCTCTAATGACTCAGTTTTCTTGGAAAAGAGAGAATGGTGAATTCAACACTCAAATAATATCAAGTGACGGAATAGGTTATTATCAATATTTAGAGAACTATTTTTTTAACGGAACGATACGAAACCAAGAGTTAAATTCTGGTTTTATGATGCCGCAAGGTGATAGAGTTGTAAACAAGTATTTTGTTGGAGCAGCAGTATGCATGGCGCCTTTTTATAAAATATCAGAACTGCATTCAAAACTTCTAAGTGAAACCTTTGATCCATATTCTCCACGAACTAAAAAGTGGATTAACCTTGGTTCATTATTTTATCTTTTTTTAGGTTGTTATTTTATATACAGCTGGTTGAAGCTTCAGAGAATAGATGAGTCAGCGATTTTCTGGAGTGTTCTTAGTGTTGTTTTAGGCTCTAACTTGTTCCTTTATTCAGTTCTTTCACCAAGTATGACGCACGTCTACTCTTTTTTCGCTGTTGCAGGGTTTATTTATTTTACGGCAGAGTTCGTTTCGTCTTCAAGAACTAAAAGTCTATTTACTGCATGTTTATTATTTGGCTTAATAGTAATTATTAGGCCAATTAATGGAGTGGTAGTATTAATGTTTCCTTTTTTAGCCGGAGGAATAACAAGTTTATTAGCGGTTCTTAGAAGGATTAAACTGAACACATATATTATATGCCTTCTCTTATTTATTTTGCCATTATTACTTCAATTTTATTTATGGTATTTACAAACTGGCGAATGGTTCGTTTGGTCTTACGGTAAGGAGGGCTTTAATTGGTTAAATCCACAAATTATTGAAGTTTTATTTGGGTTTCGAAAGGGTTGGTTTGTATATACACCTTTAGCTTTATTAGCTTTATTTGGAATGGTGGTTGTATTTAAACAAAGTCGCTTTAAATTCTTTAGTCTCACTTTACTGTTGTGCCTCATTGTTTACATCGTTTCCTCTTGGTGGAATTGGTATTATGGCTCATCTTTTGGGCAGCGTGCATTTGTAGATTTTTATGCAATAGTTGCGTTTCTATTGGCTTTGTTGTTACATCAATTGAAAAGACGAAAACTTGTGATTATAACGCTTAAAGTATTTATTGTAGGTTTAATTGGTTTGAACCTATTTCAATCCTTTCAATACAAGGAGAATATCATATCGTCTTGGGATATGACATACAATAAATACAAGTTGACATTTGGAGTCTCAGCTCCCAACCAAGTTAAAATAGGGGGGAGTCGGGAAATTTTACCACATAAGGCGCAGAAGGAACTATTGCTAGATACTGTTTTAAGTCTAGGGAATGAGAATCAGGATAAAATAGAGGAGGTTCAAAGATATTTTAAGTATTCTCAAAAAGAATATGGAGTATCCGTAAACCACAAACTACAAACATGCTCAAAGTTAAGCAGAGGCTACTATTTAGAATTAGAAATTAATCGGTTAGAAATAGACCTGAACAGTTCTGAGAACGCTAAAATGATAGTTGAACTCAAAAATGATGAGGGAGGGAATGAGTATTACAGTTGGTTTTTCATTAATGAAGTTCCTTCGAAAGTAGCCGGAGAATGGATGAATTATAATTATCAATTACATCTTCCAAAATGTAATTCAGATAACAATCAGCTCATAGTATATATTAGAAATGAAGACAAAGCCAATTTCTTAATTTCTAGGTTCAAGTTAAGACTGTTTAACCTTTATTGAATAACACAGTAATTAAATTAGTGCTACTTAAAATTAGGGAAGTACATATTCTCAGTTTATAAGTTAAGTATAGTTCAAACGTCTAGAATTAGTCGATGTAATAAATCGTTAATTCTGAAAATTTACCACTCAAAACTATCTTCATCGAACCACTTTCCGTGCAACTTTAAAACTTGTTCTATCAAATCTCTAACGCAACCTTCTCCACCTTTTTTAGATGAAATATAGTCTGATACTGACTTGATTTCTTCTGCAGCATCATTTGGGCATGCAGCAAAACCGACTTGTTGCATTACTTTGTAATCAGGAATATCGTCACCCATGTAAAGGATTTCTTCCTTCTTTAAACCAAGCTTTTTTTGCAACTTTTCAAAAACTTCAACTTTGTTTTTACAGCCTAAGTTAACTTCTGTAATACCAAGGGTATTTAGTCTTTTGCGGACACTCTCTGAGTTTCCCCCACTAATAATTGATATGTGGTAACCTTTTTTAACCGCATGCTGCAAAGCATAACCGTCTTTAATATTCATTCGTCGAACTTGCTCTCCATCGGGTAGCGTAATGACCATGCCATCGGTCAGCACTCCATCCACATCTAACATAAATGCTGAAATAGGTCTCAATTTGGCTTTAATGTTAGACATATTTAGTTGTTTTGTTGCGCTTTGTAAATATCTGCCGTAATTAATTCGTAAATCTTTGCGTACTCAGGGTTGTCTTTCAAGTATTCAATATGATTATCAATAACTTTCTCATCGTTACGCACAGCAGGGCCTGTTTGGGTATTGATTGGTTTTTCGTACTTTATTTTTTCGGCAGTTTTTTCGACCAATGGTCGAATTATCTCAAAAGGAATTTGTTTTTTACCTAAAATATCGCTGGCTATATGAAAGAGATGATTACTGAAATTATTTGCGAAAACAGCTGCAATATGCAGAGCTTTCCTTTTTTCAGAGTCCATTGCGAACACTTTAGTGGACAGTGAGCGAGCTAAACTTAAAAGTAAGTCCTCAGTTTTTGTGCTATTTGCTTCAACACAGATGGGTATAGGCTCTAAGCTCTCTGTCTCGTTTTTAGAGAACGATTGAACTGGATAGAAGATACCATAATTTTTAAAGCCGCATGGCTCAAAAATATTCATAGAAGTAGAGCCAGAAGTGTGCACTATTGGAACATTTTTTAGCTGTATGTTACAAATTACATCAGATAGAGCATCGTCATTTATTGCCAAAATAATTAAATCTGTATCACTCTTTAGCTCAGATAAATTAGTGGTAAAATTTGTATTCATAGCTTGACTCAACAACATAGCAGATCTTTGGGTTCTGCTGTATACTTGATGAATAATATAACCTGCATTCCTGAATGCCAAAGCAAAGTTATGAGCGACATTTCCAGCCCCTACGATAGTTACCTTTTTTATTTGTTGTTTGGCGTTCATAGTATTAATGTAACAGTGTTTTGATGCAATAATGTGGTTCAGTTAAAGGTAATAAAAGTTCGTTCTATGGTATCTATTTTATTTAGAATTTGCTTTCTTTTTCCCAAGCATTAGTCTATTCCATGCAGCAAGTAAACTGCCTAATACCATTACAATAATACCAATCCAAAGTACATTTATGTATGGGAAAATAATTGCTTGCATAATAACAAAATCACCTGAGTTTTTATTCTTTTCAGCGAGTAGGATTTTAAGTTTCTCCGTTTCTGGATCTATACCTGCAAAACCAAAATCGAGGCCCAATTGCTCTATCTTAGAATTAATTGAGAAAATATTATTTCCACGAATAACCATAATAGGTCTAGCTTCATAATATCCACCATCTAAGGTCTTAGCTGTAATTTTTACACCTAGTACAATGTCTTCAGGCTGCAAGTTCATAGCCTCCTTATCAATTGCCCTCTCAAATTGTGTCAGCTTTATAATAGAATTGCTTGTAAATAAGGAGTCTCCAATTTTTAAATTAAGAGTATCAGGTTCGCGATATGCATCCTGTGCAGTTGAATCTAAATTTTCTAAATCTGCGTAAGTTATGTGTGTAAAAATGTCCTTATCAATAAAGTGCTCAGTATCTGGTTCCGGAACATTTCCCATTTGCTCATTTAATTGAACAAATGGGGATAAGCTAAACTCTTTCTGATATTTTCCTTCTGAGTTTACTTTCAGGTAATCCATATCGTAGTAAACATTCTTTCCTACAACTCTTCTTTTGTTATAGGTCACATAGTAAGGCTCCATTAAAACCGTATCGTTACGCAGTAACATTACATTTTCATTGTTCGCATCCTCGCTATCTTCGAAGTTGATGTTTACTTGAGTCCTATTTTTTGATATAATTTCTTTGTTACCTGCGGAAAGAACAGATCCTAAAATTACCATTGCAAAACCAACGTGAGCTAGGGCTGAACCACCCTTTTTTACATTGCCTTTAAGAATTCTTGTTAAATAATCGAAATTGGCCAATACAGCAAATAAAGAGGTGAAAAGTAAGGTTGTTAGAAAGATGTCTCTAATGTCTAATTGAACAGCCATAACTATAGAAAGTGCCAATGCAATTATAAATGAAGGAGCAATTTTCTTGAAAAAAGGACCAACTTCTGTTTTTTTGTATTTTAAAAACTGACTAATTGCAACAAACAAAGTCACAAGTATGGTTAATGGAATTTGCCAAGAGTTGTAATGTTCTATTGGTTTAGCAGGTGGTGCTAAATCTGTTCCAAACAATGCATTTATTACAGGAATTGAAGTAGATAGGGTAATTTGAAAGGCTGAAATAACTAAAACCAAAGCTCCTAAAAACATCCAAAACTCTCTGCTCCAAAAGGCATCTTCTTCAGTTTTCTTTAAAAACTGTCTTCCATTCTTAATTAAAAAGAAGAGGGCAATAAACAAGTAAAATAACAAGAAAATAATCAGTTGTCCAGGTAGTCCATCTGCAAACGAGTGAACTGAGGTTTCTCCTAAAATTCCGCTTTTGGTTAAATATGTTGAATAAACAACAAATAGAAATGAACTTAAAGCCAATGCAAATGCAGAGAAGATACTCTTCATTTTGGTTCTATTGATTAGCATCAAGTGCCCTGCAGCGACCAAAATTATCCATGGAACAAGAGATGAATTCTCAACAGGATCCCATGCCCAGAAACCACCAAAACTAAGCGCTTCGTAAGCCCATGCTCCTCCCATTAGTATCCCTAGCCCCAAAATACCAATTCCAAAAAATGTCCAGGGCAATGCTGGCTTTATCCATTCTTGGTATTGTTTTTTCCACAAAGCAGCTAGTGCATATGCAAAGGGAATAAGTGTTGTAGCAAAACCAAAAAATACAGTTGGTGGGTGAATGGTCATCCAATAATTTTGGAGAAGCGGATTTAATCCATTTCCTTCTACAAAATCCAAATAATTAGGGTTGCTTGTAAAAGGTAAGTTGAACATGTCAGGATGTTCTCTTAGTAACACAAATGGGTTACTCCCGATTTGAATGTCGAATGGGAAAATACCCAATAACATAGCGCTCAAAAACACTTGCACACTCGTGAAGATCACCATGACGCTTCCTTCCCATTTTTTAGCGGTAAAAATTAAAATATTTCCTAAAACAATGTTCCAAAAAGTCCACAGCATGGTACTACCTTCTTGCCCTTCCCAAAAGGAAGAAATGATAAACTTCATTGGCATATCGGAAGAACTATGCCTCCAAATATAATAATACTCAAAAGCATGATTATATATAAGGTAAAATAGAATTCCAATTAACCCAACCATTGCAAAGGAATGCAGACGGAAGAAGAAACGACCGTATCGTTTCCATGAGTTCATTTCTAAACTAATTTCAGATGTAGGTAAATAAAACAGCACAGACAATAAACTAGCTGCAAAGCTTAAAATTATAAGAAAATTCCCAATTTGACCTGCAAGCAGGTTCTCTCCAACGTATTCTATCATTTCTTATGAGTTGCTATCAGCAGTAATTTCTGTTAATTCCCCTGCTTCTCCGTCTTGGTACTTCGAAGGGCATTTCATCAGAATTTTTTCCGCTAAAAAGTTTTCACCTTCTAAACTCCCAGTTATCACAACTTGTTCTGATCTTTCAAAATCTTGTGGTTTTGCGCCATTAAAGATTACTTTTTGTTCATTCCCATTCTTGTCAACCATATGAAATGAAAACTCGTTGGCATTTTCTTTTGGGCTGTAAATAATGTCTTTTTCTTTGTTTAATTCTCCAACTACTTGAAATTGTTTGCCCGGGTTTTGAATAGCAACACTAAAATCTGCGTACGTAGCAGCATCTGCAACTGTACTTATGATAGCCCCTATAGCTAAAGCAATAACAATAATTCCTAAAATATGAGACTTCTTCATCTACTTAATTATTAATTTCTTTTTCTAATTTCCCTAATTTTTTGTCAATGGTAATAAGGTAAACTATTAGCCCTAAAAGTATTATTGCTAAAACTGCTATAACCACATAAATCTTTCCCTCAGATCTCATGGTTTCTGCCATTTGAACTGACTCAGCCTTTACTGCAATTGAAACAAGCAATAGTGTAAATAGGTTTAAATATTTCATGCTTCTAATTTTTGTGAAAGATTTGAAATGCGAATTCTAATACTTGCAATCCACCAACCCAATAAAATCCACCCAAGGACGGCAGGGTAGAAGACAAGCTTCATGTTGTCGTCTAAGTCATAGTTGTTAAATCCCGGGTTCCCTCCATTCCCAGGATGAAGAGAATCTGTTACTCTAGGCAGAATACCAATAAAAACCAATAGTAATACAAAAGCAAAAATATTATATACCGCAGATATTCTTGCTCTTTTTTGCTCATCCTCCAATGATCCTCTTAAAACAACATATGCGAGGTAAATTAGCATTGTAATGGCTGAGCCATTCAACTTTACGTCGTTTACCCACCAAGCACCCCAAGTGTATTTGGCCCAAATACTACCTGTAATAATTCCTAACACCCCAAAGACGATTCCCGCATTCACCAACTCTTTCGCTTTCGTATCGTGTGTTAAATTATTAGATGAAAGGTTTTTTACGCTATTAATTACAGACATAAAAAATAAGAAAATCATCGTGAACCACATGGGCACGTGAAAATATAAATTCCGAATGCTTTCGTAAAGAATTACTTGTTTTGGGACAGGAATTAAGAGGCCTGCAATTAGGGTGTACAGGAGTAAGATTATAGCAAGTGCTTTCCACCAGTGTCTCATTGAAAATGAGTTATTTATACGTTAATAATAGCGGCTTGATTAGCTGCGCCAAAGGTAGGGAAATAAAATATAGGATAATGCGACGATAACTATATTTAACAACCCTAAAGTGACAATATATGCTTGGCAATCTTCCCAAGCAAAACCTAATCCGCAAAGCATGCTTGCCTTTATTGCAGTTAATAAGGTAGGAAGCATAATAGGAAATGACAAAATAGCAGTTAAAGTTGAGTTATTATTGGTTTTAGAAGCAATGGCTGAGCTCAGACTTAAAACAGTAGAAATACCTAAACTTCCTAAAAAAAGAACAAGAATGAAGAGGTTATTATTTTCAACAGGGTTGCCCAGTAGTAAATTGAATAATAAGAAGGTAAGTGCAGTAATTACTAACTGTAAAACAGCATTGAATAACATTTTGGAAAGAATAATTGCTTTTGGGTTTGCCAAAGTGTAATAGTAAAAGAACTCTCTGCCGGCTTCTTTTCTAAAGCTATTAACGCTAGCATTGGTTGAAGCAAAGAGTAATACTATCCACAAAAGAGCAACCCAAGTGCTTAACTCTTCCATTCTAGTAAAAATTAGATAAGCTACAAACACGGTAGAAAGGACATATAAAAGAATTCCATTAAGAGTCGCTTTTTGGCGAAGTTCAACAGTTATGTCTTTCTTAAAAAGTTGTATGATCTGTTTAGCGAGTGCGATTTTTATAATTTTTAGCAAAGGTAATAGAATTCATAATTCAAGTTGTCTTATTTATGATGCTTTTCAAAGATTCTCTTATATTTTAAAAAAATAAGCGATGTATACTCAACGAAGGTTTCCAATGAAAGGTCTGTTAATATGGACCATTCGTGAAACACTTTTTTTTATCTTTTTTGCAACCGTGTTTACTTTTTTATACAAGGTAGTGAATATAAAATGGTTGCAGGTTCCTTTGGTTCCGGTTAGTCTAATTGGCACTGCTGTGGCCTTTATGGTTGGTTTTCAAAATAACGCTGCGTACGACAGAATTTGGGAAGCCCGAAAGATTTGGGGAGGAATTGTAAACGGGTCTAGATCTTTAATTATTAACATAAGGGACAGTTTTTATTTGCACAGCGCAGAGCAGAAGGTAGAAGAGAAACAGATTCTAAAAGTTATAGCAAATCGTCATATCGCTTGGCTAACTGCATTGCGTTATGCCATGCGTGCCAAAAAGCAATGGGAGACCAATTATAACTACAATCACAAAAAGACGGTGTACCAATACAATATTCCTGAATTTAAATCACAATTAGTTGATGAGCTGAAACCTTTCCTTTCTGAAATAGAGTTGAGTAAGGTAATGCAGAAAGATAACAAACCAAATGCAATCATTAGTTTGCAGTCGCAGCACTTACGTATGCTCACTGACGAAAATAAGTTTTGGCATTTTTCATTTTTAAATTTTCAACAATCTTTACAAGAATTGACTGCTTTGCAGGGAAAAGCAGAGCGAATTAAAAATTTCCCTTATCCAAAACAATATGGAAGTATCGGGTATCATTTTGTACATATTTTTATGTGGCTATTGCCCATGGCTATTATTCCTGCTTTTGCTGAAATAGGTGTTAAGATATCATCAGCAAACCCATTGGTTGGAGATTATTTTGTTTGGCTAAATATTCCGTTCACGGTCATTGTAATTTGGGTATTTAATACCATGTTAAGAGTAGGCTTGGCAGGAGAAAACCCTTTCGAAGGTTCACCAAATGATGTGCCAATTTCAAATATTTCCCGAGGAATTACTAGAGATATTCTGCAAATTATTGACGAAGAACCTGGAAACATTCCAGAGCCCTTCGAAAATATTAATCACATTGAAATGTAGGAGCTTCAACAAAGGAACTACCAACTATTTTCAAAATATCAATTTTATATTAGCGAATTCTAAAGTTAGAATATAAATTACCGCACATTTAATTAAATAAAAATGAGTTGTTTTCACAGTTAGTTGGGATTTATTTTTCGTTTTTTGTGATCTCTTTGCTACTTTCCATTATTTAAGTAATGAACCTCATAAATAATTAAAGATGGAATAAACAGTAGCATTATTAATTCCTTTAGTTGGAATTGTCGTGATATTTTGAAGAGTATATTTAGAAGTAACCTCAGACAATAAAATAAATTTGGTCATCATAGATTATGTAATAAATCTAAACAAAAAACCAGTAGGAAAAAGAGGAAATTTAAGAAAACCTGTTTCATTGATTTTGATACCTTCAGGATTATTTCTCAGGAATTACTTAGCAGGCAGGGCATTGATAACGTTACAAGTGCTGTGGGAATTGTTACAGCTTTTCTATTTTGAGAAATTGCTTTACTCTTTTTTCACTGTATGCAGAAAAGAGCAAAAGAAAAAACACAACTTCGTTAACGCTTGTCCTTAACCAAACTTTTAATTTGACAGGTCAAGAAGGGCGATACAACGGCCTTTTTAGCACAGTTTATGAACATAAAAATCTGGTTCATTGGTGTTTGTATTACAAATTACAAATAATTCTTAAGGTGCGGAAGAGCTCGCTCAAATTCCTTTTTTGAAAGCGTTTAAAAGTTTAAAGAGGTTCAAAGCTAAATCTAAATTCTCAACTTGACTTTATAAGTTGGCCTATTTCACTGCCGTTAACCATTTGCGAAAAAATAAATTATTGTTTTCTTCTATTGACCTTTAAACTATTGAAAGTGGTGACTCTTCAGAATTAGATTGCTTGATCCCTGCAGACGTGGAGAATTATTTGAATAAATAGTTAAATTGAATAATATCAATATACTGAAGCTTAATATCCTTGTTTTATTTAAAAAAGCTAAGTAGAAAAGAAATGGTAGACAGTACGTTATTTAGTCAGTCAAATAGTAAAATTAAGCGATTGCGAATACGTAAGCAATTGAATGGCTTTCTTAAAAAGTTAGTGAAATATGAAATTCAAACTATTTTTAAAAGATCAAAACATGGAAAAAGACCTTGTCAAAAAAAAATCGAAACTAATCAGCAAAAAGTACTATCTCTAAATTTTACAGAACAGGTACTACAAGCAACAAAGTGGCAGAACATCTCATTTATAGACAGTTTAGTGGATAATCGGAATTATCTGTACATAAATATGCCTCATTCCCATAGCCATGGGAATATAAGAAACCATGCATATTTTCCTTGAAGACATAAATAACTTAGAATCAAATTTTCATAATGTGAAGCAAAGTACGCTTTTGATAATGAATAGTTTGTTTGTTGTTCTTACCTTCCCACATATGTTGTGAATATTAAAAAAAAGATAAATCTGTTATTTCCATCACTTAGAAAAACGGATTGATAATTAGGAAGTACTTTCCCTAAACAAAGAAGCCTTTTCCAGTAAATGGAAAAGGCTTCTTTGTGAATTTTAAGTTGAAACTTAACCTTCTTTTTTATCCGCTGCTTTTTTAGCTGTTGGTTTTTTAGCTGCTGCAGGCTTCTTAGCCGCTGCTTTTTTTGGTTCCGCTTTATCCTCTATAGCTTTTGGCTCAGATTCTTCAGCCTTTTTAGTTTTAGCTTCAATTACAGGTTTTACTTCTTTGCGCTTTCTACTAACGCCATATGATCCTGCAGTTCGCTTACCTTTTTTTGTTTTAATATCGCCTCTTCCCATTTCGTAATTCTCTTTGTTAATCGTTAATATATGATTATAAGCAAAGATAGAAAATTTGAACTAGTTTTCTAAATCTGACAAAATACTTTTTTTCCTAAGTGATAAATCGTCGACAGTCCATATCAATAAAATCGAAATGGGCTGTTAACAATATTTTTTGCTATTAAAATCGCTCTAAATTTGAAAAGAAAAAATCTCCTTCAATTTTAGCATTTTCATCACTATCAGAACCATGAACAGCATTTGCTCCTATAGATTCTGCGTATAACTTACGGATAGTGCCTTCGGCTGCTTCAGCAGGATTTGTAGCACCAATTAAAGTTCTAAAATCTGCTACAGCATTGTCTTTTTCTAAAATTGCTGCTACTATTGGTCCTGAAGACATAAAGTCTACTAATTCGCCATAAAAAGGTCTCTCAGCATGTACTTCATAAAATTGACCTGCAGTCTCTTTCGTTAATTCTGTGTACTTCATGGCAATAACCTTAAAGCCTGCACCATTAATTTTGTCTAATATAGCTCCGATGTAGTTATTTTTAACTGCATCAGGCTTAATCATTGTAAACGTTCTATTCGTTGCCATAATCTTTTAATTTTTCGAGTGCAAAAATAACAATTGAATACAGCTTAAAAGTTAAAAAGAGATTAAAAATGTCTTAAATAGTAAGGCCGAAAGAATTACTTTTGAGAAGTGTATGCAATAGTCGATATAGAAACAACTGGAGGAAGTGCCACTAGAAGCCGAATTACGGAGATTGCTATATATAAACACGATGGTAAAGAGATTGTAGATGAGTACCAAACACTCGTAAATCCTTGTCAGGACATACCTTATAATATTACTAAATTAACAGGAATAGATAATAATTTGGTAGCAAATGCTCCAGTTTTTATTGACGTTGCAGCTAAAATTGATGCTTTTTTAACAGATTGCGTTTTTGTAGCGCACAATGTTAATTTCGATTATGGTTTTATAAAAGCTGAATTTGATAGGGCAGGGCTCAATTTTAGAAGAAAAAAACTCTGTACTGTTCGCTTAAGCAGAAAATTGATGCCGGGTAAATTATCATATAGTTTAGGTAAGCTTTGCGCAAGCGAAGGAATTTCGTTGAATAATGCTCACCGTGCTGCAGCAGATGCTAAAGCAACCGCTATATTGTTTACACAGTTGATGAAGATTGATAAAGAAGGATTTATTGAAAACGCGCTGAATCCGCTTAGCTTAGAGTCACTGATGCCTCCCAATATGCCCAAGGAAGATTTTTTAGCCCTTCCCAATAAACAAGGTATTTATTATTTGTTGAATCAAAAAAGAGAAGTCATTTATATAGGTAAGGGAAAGGATATCAAAAAACGAATTCACGCTCACTTTTCTGGTAACACAAATACAAAATCTAAATTTGATTTTGTGAAAAATATTTTTGGGATTGACTTTAAAGTTATTCCTAATACACTGTTAGTAGATATAATAGAGGCGACAGAAATTAAGAAACATTGGCCAATACACAATAGATCCTATAAACGAATAACCTTAAATTTTGGGTTATTTAAATATACAGACCGCAACGGCTACGATCGGTTTAATTTCGGAAGATGTGGAAAGCACGACAAGCCATTAAAGTCATTTAAAAATTTAGCGGAGATAAAAGTGTTTTTGAAGGAAATGGTTGAGGATTATAATTTATGTCCTCGTTTATCAGGCTTGCAACCAATATCTTCAGGTAAATGTAATTATATTGAAGAATTAGAATGTTTTGGAGCATGCGAGGGAAAAGAAGATGCAGACCTTTACAACTTAAGAATACAACAAGCTATTGTGGAAAAAGTGAACAGAAATACCACTTTTGTTTTGAAGGAAGAGTCTTATGAAAGGGCTGAGCAGGCTGTCGTTCTTGTTGAAAATGGAAGATATAAAGGTTACGGTCATGTTCCGCTTTCGGTAGATTTGACGAATATTGAGCTTATTAAATCTCAAATTAATTCAGCATACGATGACCAAGACATGGCGATTATCGTAAACGGTTGTTTGAAAAAAGCAATGCCCGAAGATGTAGTATACATCAATTAATTTTGAAAAATGGGAGAGAAACTGGTAAAGGAAATTAAAATAAGGAATAAGAAATCTTCGTTTTTATACGAGTTTTTAGAGAAGTTCGAGGCTGGTATTCAGTTAAGAGGTACTGAAATTAAGTCGATTAGGCTTGGGAAAGCGAGTATAAAAGAAGGGTATTGTGCATTTAAAAATGATGAGTTGTTTGTATATAACATTGATATAACTCCTTATGAAAATGCAAGTTTTGCAAACCATGAATCAAAAAGACCAAGAAAACTACTTTTGCACAAAAAGGAAATTGAAAAACTAGTTAAAAAGAAGAGGGATGTTGGTCTAACAATAATCCCCACTTTGCTGTTTATTAATGAGAATGGTTATGCTAAATTGAATATTGCTCTGGCAAAAGGGAAAAAAACAGCTGACAAACGCGAAAGCTTAAAAGAAAAAGATGCCAAGCGTCAAATGGATAGAGCCAAGAAAGTTTAACCGCTAATGGGCTTTTATTTCCCATTATCAACTTATTGTTAATTCTATCATTTAACTAAACAATATCAATTGTTTAGGGTTAATTTTGCGTCGAATTTAAATTATTTATGAAAAAACTTAGCGTATTATTTGTCAGCTCTCTATTTGCGTTTTTGAGTTATTCGCAAGAAGATTATACCATAAGTGGATACATTACTGCAGCAGAATCTGGAGAGGAATTAATAGGGGCAACTGTTGCAGTAAGATCAATTGGCACCGGTGTAGGTGCTAATGTTTACGGGTTTTATTCATTAACCTTGCCAAAAGGTACGTACGAAGTATCTTATTCTTTTATAGGCTATTCAGATCAACTGAAAATAGTTGAATTAACTTCAAATCAGAAGATCAGCATAGAATTAACTGAAAGTATCAATGAAATTGATGAAGTTGTAATTGAAGCGGAAGGTGCTGAGCAAAACATTAAGAGTATTGAAATGAGCGTTAATAAAATTAGCGCAAGAGACATTAAAAAAATTCCTGCTTTATTAGGCGAAGCAGACGTTATTAGAAGTGTCCTTCTTTTGCCTGGTGTTAGTACCGTTGGGGAGGGAAGCACTGGCTTTAACGTCAGAGGTGGAGGAATAGACCAGAATTTGGTATTGTTAGATGAGGCACCGGTGTATAATTCTTCTCATTTATTTGGCTTTTTCTCTGTATTTAATCCTGATGCAGTAAAAAATGTAAAGCTGATAAAAGGGGGAATAGCTCCAGAATATGGTGGTCGACTTTCATCTATACTGGATGTTAGAATGAAGGAAGGAAACAGTAAGAAATTTACAGGATCTGGCGGTTTAGGTTTTATTTTTAGTCGTTTAGCGCTAGAAGGTCCAATAGGGAAAAATGAGAAAACTTCGTTTCTTGTTGCTGGAAGAAGGTCTTACGCAGATGTGTTGGCAAAGCCATTTTTGAATGAAGATTTAAAAGAAAGTAAATTTTATTTCTATGATTTCACAGCAAAAATTAATCATAGAATTAACGAGAATAATAGAATCTTTTTGTCAGGGTATTTTGGCAGGGATGTTTTTGGTTCAGGGTTTGCCTTTAATTGGGGAAATGCCACTGCAACAGCTAGGTGGAATCATATTTTTAATGAAAAATTATTCATGAACCTGACTGCTTTTTATAGTGATTATGATTATTCTTTTGGTATTGAAGAGAGTGACCCTAGAGATGACTTCAATTGGTCAAGTAGCATTGTAAGTGGAAGTATTAAGCCTGACTTCACGTATTATTTGAATAACAAAAACACAATAAAGTTTGGTGGTCAAATTATTTATTACGACTTCAAACCTGCTGAAGCTTCGTTTGTAAGTGATGGGCAGAGTAACAGTTTAAGCCTTCCTGAAAAGTTCGCAAACGAAAGCTCTATTTACCTGCAAAATGAGCAGAAAATTGGATCTAGGCTATCTTTGTTATACGGTGCGAGAATTTCTCATTTCCGATATGAAGGAGATAGAGAGCAAGAATTCTTTGATGGAGAAAATGGAATTAGAAAGGAATTGGAATCAGAAACATTAAATGAGTCAACTCTTCATCAAGTCAACATACTTGGTTGGAAGCCGTCATATCGTAATTACAAATCTGAAACAAACTATACCAACTTTGAGCCAAGGCTAGCTATAAAGTATGATTTGTCAGAAACTAGTTCGTTAAAGGCAAGTTACAATAGAATGAGTCAGTATTTGCATTTAATATCTAATACTGTTGCCTCAACACCTATTGATTTGTGGTTACCAACTACAAATAATATTAAGCCTCAACTTGCCGATCAAGTTGCACTGGGTTATTTCAGAAATTTTAAGCAAAATAAGTACGAAGCTTCTGCAGAAATATATTATAAAGATTTCCAGAATCAAATTGATTACATAGACAATGCGGACATATTTTTTAATACACAATTGGAAGGAGATCTACTTGCGGGAGATGGGAGAGCCTACGGATTAGAGCTCTATATTAAAAAAAACCAAGGTAAGCTAACCGGATGGATAAGCTACACTGTAGCTAGAACAGAAAGACAGGTGAACGGAATAAATAGAGATGAATGGTATCCAACTAGATTTGATCGAGGCCATAATTTAAGTGTTGTTGGGAGCTATGAGTTAACCCCAAAATGGAGCTTTAATGCAAATTTTGTGTACTCTAGCGGAACACCGGCAACATTTCCAACCAATCGATATGAAATACAAGGAATTGTGCTACCGCATAACGATAAGGATGCACGAAATAATTACAGAATTCCTGATTATCATCGTTTAGACATTTCGGCAACCTTAACACCTGAAAATAAAAAGAAAAGGAAATTTACGGGCGAATGGGTTTTCTCTGTGTACAATGTATATAATCGTCGAAATCCTTTCTCTATTTTCTTTGAACAGGATGAAGTAGACCCAAGAGTAACAAATGCAGTGCGTTTTTCAGTAATTGGAAATTTTGTGCCGGCAGTTTCTTATAACTTTAACTTTTAACCGTTATGAAAATTAAAAATATGTTACTTGTATGTATCGCTGTTGTTACTTTTTCATCCTGTGAAGACGTAATAGACCTTGATTTAGACAATGGTAAAAATCAATTGGTAGTGGATGCCTTTATTAATAGTGACGACACAGTCCAAACCATTCGCTTGACTTCTTCTGCTTCCTATTTCTCAAACGTGGCAACACCGGCGAACAATAGCTCTACAGTGCGAGTATTAGGGCCAAATAATTTAGTCTACAATTTTAACACAGATGGAGAAGGCAACTACAATTATGACCCAAGTATTAATGGTGCAATAGATAGTATTGGTTATCCATTTATTCTGGAAGTTGAGCACAACGGAAACCTCTTTCGTGCAACATCAATTTTAAATCCGGTACCGATTATAGATAGCATGCCATTTGATTTTGAGCCTGGTGGCTTCGGAGCTGAGGAGGGATATTATTCACAGTTTTATGCACGAGATTTTGCGGGCAGAAAAGACTATTATTGGATAAAGCCTTTTAAAAATGATTCGGCTGTGTATGATGACCCTTCCTTCCTAATACTTTCGGAGGATGCTACTTTTGGTGGAGATGCAGGGGATGGACTTGTGTTTATCGTTCCGTTAAGGGCCAGTATCACAAATTCAGAGGTGCCTTTTCTAGAAGGAGATACTTCATCGGTAGAACTTCACAGTTTAAATAACGATGCATATGAATTTTTAGATCAGGTGGTAAATACCTCAGGAAATGATGGATTATTTGCGGTGCCACCCTCAAACATTCGTTCAAATATTTTAGATGCAGCAGGTAATTCACAAGATTTAGTCTTGGGACTATTTTCTATATCAGCTATTAGTAAATTTGAAGTTGTAATACCAATAAAATGAGAAATATAATAACAGTAGTTGTCCTAGTATCAATCATGAGCTCCTGCGGTTCTTCTAAGCCTGCAGTAAGTTCTTCTGGTAATAAAAGAGCAGATAACCCAAAGATGAGTGCTGTTGTCTGGCAGCAAACAGCCGCTGAATATGAAGCATTGTGTTATCAGGCTTTTAATTTTGCATCTGCAAGGATTAATAATACTGACGTTCAAAAATTGTACTCCACAGGCAGGACACCTGCAATTGTCTTAGATTTAGATGAAACTGTATTGAATAATTCTCCCTATAATGGGAGTTTAATACTTAACAACAGCAATTACACGGCAGATACTTGGTATAATTGGAGCAAGAAAGCAAGGGCAGAATTAATTCCGGGAGCGAAAGACTTTATATATCTAGCTGAGGAAAAAGGTTTTGCTATTTATTACATTAGTAATCGAACAGAAGATGAATTGGAAGTTACACTAGAAAATTTAAAAGCTCTTGGTATCAGGGTACAAATGTCTCAAATGTTTTTTAAGAATGATGAAAGTTCTAAAACTGTTAGACGTGATTTCGTCAAAGAAGAGCATGATATATTCATGTTTATTGGAGATAATTTAGCTGATTTTGATGATATTTTTGACGAAAAACTAACTGTAACAGAGCGAAAGAATGTAACTTACAAAATGAAAGAGAAATTTGGAAATAAATTCATTGTTCTGCCCAATGTAATGTATGGGGATTGGGAAAAAACATTAAAGTTAGATGACGCTAAATACGGCTCTTCAACTGAAAGAACTGGTATATTAAAGTGGATCAAAGGTTTTTAACTTATTAAATTATTGAGCAATATGTCCAGTGGTTCTTATTAATAGATTGATATCAAATTCGGGTTTTTAAGAATAGAAACTGATGTTTACTATGTACGTTGCACTACATTAATTTACTAAATTAAATGTTCAACGTGAAATTCGGTTGAATAAAGTATTTCCTTCAGGGTAAGAGTTACTTACAACTTCCAATTATTGGGGCTCACTTGAGTCCAACAAATAATAAATATGAGTGATAAAAAAACATTGGTGCTAGGTGCTTCAACAAATGCTTATCGGTATTCTAATATAGCTGTAAAAAAACTTTTATCATTCGGTCACGAAGTTGTTGCAATTGGAATTAAGTCAGGTCGTATAGAGGGAGTAGAGATCCAAATCGATGGCGAAAACATTGAAAGAATTCATACAGTAACGATTTACATTAGTCCTAAAAATCAACATCAGTATTATGACTATATTTTAAATTTAAGCCCTTACCGCGTTCTATTTAATCCAGGAACGATAAATATTGCATTTATGACGCTTTTAGGGAAAAATGGAATAGATGTAGTTGAGGCTTGCACATTAGTTATGCTTTCAGCGAATACTTATTAGTTCAATTGGAAATTTTGATTCAGGGTGTTCTCTTGTTCCCTAATTTTGCTCAAGAACCTAATTTCATTAATTAAAAAACTACTTAAAGATTTTTCGTTTTCTATAGCTATCAGTGAATTCTTTGTCTCTGTAGTTAGTTGTAGTTTATTTGCGATATAATACATGCTAAAAGGCTCAGGCTTCGTAATACTTTTTTGCATACTCGTAAAGTAATTTCTAAATTGGGTTATTAACTTATCGGTAGCTATGTTATTTATAACAATTCTATTAACGGTTACACCGGAATACATTTTTCCTTCTATAGTGCTTATCTCAGAAGTGATTTTTACAGATTGCTTTCCTCGCACTATGACGTCAACCGTGCCATCTGGATACTCATTGATTATTTGCTCTATACAAACTGTTGTCCCATAATCTGGATTTTTACTATTGTCTTCATATAATATAACAAATTCTTCTCCATTCCTATGGTCACTAAATAACTCTCGATATCTAGGCTCGAAAAGATGCAGCGCTACTGATTCATCAGGTAATACAACAATGTTTAAAGGAAATACTGCTAACATAATTTAAAGTTAAAAATAGAACCTATTAGAATTGAAAAAGTTCAAAAAATAGTTTTTTATTAGACTGAACATAGTTTTAATAAAGAGTGTAATTTTGCAATTAATGAAATCAAGTGCTTCAAACAAAAAAAAGAGTAGAGTAACGATCTATCACCATTACTACAAGCGCAAGGGGGTTTATACTTTTTTGTGGAAAAATAGTCTAAAAATTATAGCTGGGTTCGGAATATTAATAGGGGCTTTTCTAATTTTCAAAGAGTTTGTTCCGAATTACAATACGAAGCTAGAAAGTCTACTCAACAGTATCAATACAGGGTGGGCCCTATCCATATTTTTTATCTCTGAAACTATTTTTGGTCTAATCCCTCCAGATTTATTTATCATTTGGTCTAAAAAGTTTGACTCTCCCTACGCTATGGTTTCTTTGCTTGCTATACTATCCTATTTAGGGGGCATATTTGCCTATTTTATAGGCAAATACATCGGAAGTTTACCCAAAATAGAGAATTGGATATTAGCGAAATTTTCAAACCACTTTCAACTAATTCAAAGTTGGGGTGGAGTGTTAATTGTATTTGCTGCGCTATTCCCTTTACCTTTTTCCTCTATATGTCTAGTTGCCGGTGCTGTAAGATTTCCATTCAAAACTTTCCTTCTTTTAGCGTTATTTAGATTCATTAGATTTTTTGGGTACGCACTGGTTCTTTTAAACTTGATATAAAAAAGGCGATTTCCTCCGAAACCGCCTTCTCTTAATTTTACTTATTTTTTCTAATTGTTGGCCTGCGAAATACCGCTTAAGTTAGAAAAAACCGAAGGGGCGTCAAATTTATTTGCAGCTTTTCCACTTCGAATTATTTCGACTGATGTTATTTCATCTCCTTGAGCAATTAAATCTACCGTTGATAAACCCTCTATCACATATCCAAAAACAGTATGTTTCCCGTCCAACCAAGGTGTCTCTTTATGCGTAATAAAAAACTGACTGCTGTTTGTTGCAGGACCTTTGTTCGCCATTGAAAGCGTTCCTGCTCGGTCGTGCTTTAAATTTGCATCGAACTCATCTTTAAAAGCATATCCGATCTCACCAGCACCCGTTCCAGTTGGGTCACCACATTGAATCATAAAATTTGCTATAACTCTGTGAAATTTTATTCCATCGAAAAATGGAGTTCCGCTTGGTTTTTTATTGTTTTTAATTTTTCCTTCCGCTAATCCTACAAAGTTGGCAACGGTCATTGGCGTTTTCTCCATTTCTAATTTGATTAGAATAGTTCCTTTTGTGGTATTAATTTTTGCATACAGACCTTCAGGGTATTGATCTTTCGCTACACAAGCAAAAGTTACCATCATGATTAAAAGTGCTCCAAATAATTTTTTCATTTTTTTCATTTTTAATGTTAATTAGAATTTAGCAAATAGTTTGCCAAAATTGATTAATAAATACTTGAGATTAATCTAAGCCTATGGCTATAGTTTCGTTTTTCTTGGTTAAAAATACCTTGGTGATCTAATTTGTCGATTCTTACCTTACCTGAGGCATGAATAATTCTATTGTTTGAAAGAATTATTCCTACGTGAGTTATTTTACCTTCATCGTTGTCAAAGAAGGCTAAATCACCTTCTTCCGCTTCTTCTATAAATGACAATGCCTGTCCCATCGATGCTTGTTGTGAAGCATCTCTTGGTAAGAATACGCCATTTAATTTATATATTAATTGGACAAAACCTGAGCAATCAATTCCGAAAGGAGAGCGCCCTCCCCATTGGTAAGGAGCATTTAATAGCATAAATGCATGTTCCGCTAATTTTTCTTTTGGGTGAACTGTATTTGCATCTATTTTATTTCCTTCAAACTTCCAAACAGCTTCTTTTACATCAACAAGGTTATTTTCAATATTAGGTAGGTTGGCTCCTAATATTACAGTCATTAACTCACTTCCATCTTCTTTTGAAAGAACCTCCACTAAGTCAGAAACTACCTGCGGTCTTGTCTCGATAAGTGCTTCAAATTCACGCTGAGTTATAAATTTGAATTGATTTTCGTCCATCCAACATTCATAATTATCATGAACGGTTTTAACACGAAACCATGACTTCTTTTTCTCATATACTTTAAGTGTTTCTCCAAAAAGTAATTGAGTAACCTGCTCACTGCTGTCAGAGGCTTCTGCTCTGCAAGGTGATACGCTTAAATGTCCAATTCCGTATTTCATTTGAATCGAAAGGAATTTTTATTGTAGGTTTTCGATTACAAAAGCAGAAGCACCGCCACCGCCATTACATATTCCTGCACCACCATATTTTCCGCCGTTTTGCTTTAATACGTTAATCAATGTAACTAAAATTCTAGATCCTGAATTACCAAGTGGGTGACCTAAAGAAACAGCACCACCATTAATATTAACCTTTGCAGGGTCTAATTCCATTTGTTGCGTATTGGCAATACCAACTACAGCAAATGCTTCGTTTAATTCAATTGCGTCAAGATCACTTAATTTTAAACCTGCTTTCTGAATTGCCTTTGGTAAAGCTTTTGCAGGTGCAGTAGTAAACCATTCAGGTGCTTGAGCAGCATCTGCAAATGATATAATTTTTGCCAATGGCTTCAAACCTAAACTTTCCATCTTCTCCTTGCTCATAAGAACCAGAGCAGAAGCGCCATCATTAATAGTTGAAGCATTTGCAGCTGTTACTGAGCCTTCCTTGTCAAAAACAGGTCTTAGGTTAGGTATTTTATCAAAGAATACGTTTTTATACTCTTCGTCATGATTAAAAACTATTGGGTCTCCTTTTCGCTGAGGAATCATAACCGGTACAATCTCATCATTAAATTTACCTGCTTCCCAAGCTGCTGCAGACTTCTTATAAGAATTTATTGCGAATGCATCTTGATCTTCTCTCGTTATGTTATATTCTTTAGCACATAATTCAGCTGCATTTCCCATTGGGTAATTGTTGTAAACATCTATCAACCCATCTTTAGTTAACCCATCAATTACTTGACCGTTTCCATACTTGTATCCAGTTCTCGCTTTATCAAGGTAATAAGGTGCTTGAGACATGTTCTCCATTCCTCCTGTAACCACAACATCATTGTCTCCTAACATAATAGATTGTGCACCTAATATAGTTGCTTTCATACCTGAGGCACAAACTTTATTGATAGTTGTGCAAGGAACATTGTTACATAACCCTGCAAATATAGCCGCCTGTCTTGCAGGAGCCTGACCTAAATTTGCTTGTAAAACATTGCCCATATAAACTTCTTGAACCTCGTTTTTGTCTAAGCTAATTTTGTCTAGTGCACCTGTAATAGCGACAGCGCCTAGTTTGGGTGCTGCAATACCTGATAAAGTTCCGTTAAAACTTCCTATAGGTGTTCTTACCGCTGATACTATATATACTTCCTTCATAGAAATGTTCTTTATTGTTAATTTGACAAAATTAACCATTCTATACTTGAATTTTAAAGTGCTTGAAAGCCATTAATTTTGAGTTTCACGCCTTTTTTTTACATTGTTAGTGCTAACAATATGAATAATTCAATCACAAAAAGCAAGCTGACCTCACAAAAAAGAGAATGTTCGTTTATTCAATTATAAATCCTTCATCGCTGTATTGTGTTATGCTTTTATTCACAAAAGGTTTTACAAAGAGAATTATTTTATGAGTTTACTCAAAACATTACTGCATTATATATTTATTATAATTATTATTGACGTAATTGTTCTAGCTGGCTCAATAAGACAACAACAATTAAAAGGTTAAGCGATGTCGAAAAATACTTTATTCATAAGTTATGATGGTCTAACTGATTCATTAGGACAATCTCAAATACTTCCATATTTAATTGGACTTTCTCTAAAAGGGCATTGCATTTCTATTTTAAGCTGTGAAAAGCCGGAGAATTTCAAGAAGAATAAACTTGTTGTTCAGCAAAAGTGCACAACTGCTAATATTCAGTGGGATTACATTGAGTACAATAATTCAATTCCTGTGCTATCTTCGTTTTTAACAGTGAGAAAGTTAAAGGCTAAGGCGGTAGTAATTGCCAAGCGAGATCAGATTCAAGTCGTTCATTGCCGTTCCATTATTCCGGCGATGGTAGGTGAGAGCGTGAAAAAAAAGTTAGCTGTAAAATTAATCTTTGATATTCGTGGTTTCTGGGCAGACGAAAGAGTAGATGGGAAGATATGGAATCAAAAAAATCCTGTCTACCAGTTTTTGTACAATTACTTCAAGGCAAAAGAAAAATATTTATTTCAGCAGGCAGACTACATCGTTACGTTAACTGAAAATGCTAAAGAATATATTATCAGGGAATTTCAAACAAAAAATAATTTTTTGGTAGTTCCTTGCTGTGTAGATTTTGATCACTTTGATCCATCAAAAATTGATCAAGTCGAGATAGAAGAGCTGCGTAAATTAATCGGGATACCGGAAAAAGATTATGTACTAACCTATGTTGGCTCTTTAGGAACAAGATATATGCTACTAGAGATGCTATCTTTTTTTAAGGTTTTAAAAGGGAAAAAGCCGCAAGCCTCCTTTCTTTTTGTTTCTAAAAGTGATACTTCAGAAATAGAAATTATTTGCAATCAAATTGAATTAGATTTTAATTCTATTTACATCACGAGTTGTGAATACAGTCAAATTCCAACATATATTTCCTTAGGAAATGCTTCTGTCTTTTTTATTGTAACTTCCTTTTCAGGAAAGGCAGTTTCTCCAACCAAGCAAGCAGAAGTTCTGAGTTTGGGCCTTCCAATTGTTGCAAACTCAGGCTTAGGTGACACGGATATAATTCTTGAGAAAACAGAAAGTGGTATTATTTTAAAGGAGTTTAATGATGAAGAATATGAGAGAATGGTAGCTAAGTTATTTGACTTTAAGAAAGATAAGAAGGCTGTACGAGCAGCAGCAAAACAGTTTTTTACATTAGAATCCGGAATCGAGAAGTATCATTCAGTTTATGAAAATCTTTAGTTGTTTTGTAACAAATTAAATTTTATGCAGCCATACAATACTTCTGAATTAAGTAAGAGAAAAATAGGGAAGAGGGAAGTACACTGTTTTCATCCCGGAGAGGAAAATATAGATTTGGAAACTGTACAATCTTTTGGTGAGGAATGGCTAAAATTTAACGCCTTTTCTGCGGAAGAAATTAAAAGTGCAGGAGACCAATATTTTGATATCGTAACAGAAAAGGAACTTAATGATTCATCTTATGTACTAGATTTGGGTTGCGGATCAGGTCGTTGGACAAAGTATATGGCCTCTAAATCTAAATTTATTGAGGCAGTTGACCCAAGTCATGCGGTTTTTTCAGCTATTCAAGCCTACAATGATCTTGACAATGTCCGTTTTACACAAGCGGGAGTTGATACCATTCCTTTTAACGACAACACTTTTGATTTTGTAATCTCATTGGGAGTTCTTCATCACATTCCCGACACAGAAAAAGCACTAACCTCTTTAATAAGGAAATTGAAACCCGGTGGACATGCTTTAATTTACCTTTATTATGCGTTGGACAATAGAGGTTTTTTGTTTAGGTTCATATTTAATGTAAGTACACTGGTCCGAAGAGTTGTTTCAAAGCTTCCTCATGCACTAAAGCAATTTATTTGCGACCTACTAGCCATTTGCATTTACTTGCCGTTGATTGGTTTATCTAAACTAGTAAAGGCGATTGTCCCAGGAAAATTGCACATGAAAATTCCCTTGGTTTATTACCGTGATAAAAGTTGGAATATTATTAGAAATGATGCTTTAGACAGATTTGGAACTCCTTTGGAGCAGCGTTTTAATAAAGTACAGATAACTTCAATGCTAAAAGCAGCAGGGATGTCTATTGTTCGTTTTTCGGAAAATGAACCATATTGGCATGTATTAGCACAGAAAAAGTAGCATGAAAAAGAAAATTCTCTTCCTTGCGAATCATCGAATTGGGCGTTCTCCAGGGCAGCGCTTTAGGTTTGAGCAATACCTTTTTTATCTGGAGCAAAATAATTTTGAAATTCATTTCTCCAACATTGTCAACGAAAAAGAGGATTCCTTCCTATACAAAAAAGGTCAATATTTTAAAAAAGCATTACTCGCTAAAAGACAATGGAATAAAAGGAAAAAAGATTTGAGAAAAACGAATGATTTTGACATTGTGTTCATTTTTCGAGAAGCATTATTAACCGCCAGTACTTATTTTGAAAAGCAGTTTGCAAAGTCGAAAGTTAAAGTAGTTTTCGATTTTGATGATGCAATTTGGTTACCAAATGTGTCTTCGGGAAATAAGGCGTTACAAGTTCTTAAAAAGCCTACTAAAACAGATGATATTGTAGCTTGTGCCGATATGGTATTTGCAGGAAATTCTTATTTGGCCGAGTATGCGTCAGAATTTTGTTCCAATGTAAAAATTATTCCAACTACAATCGATACTTCTTATCACATTCGTAAAAAAGCAAATGACTCTAATCGAATTTGTATTGGTTGGACGGGAACTGAGACCACCCGAAAGTATTTAGATAGTATTCTCCCTGTATTTTTACAACTATCTAAAATTTATGGAGATAAAATTTATTTTAAAGTAATTTGTGACAAGCCTTGGATGGCAGACGGAATAAACTTGAAGAATGAAAAATGGATGAAAGAAAATGAAATTGAACAGTTAGAAGAAATTGATATTGGCATTATGCCACTTACGGATGATCAATGGAGCAGAGGTAAGTGTGGTTTCAAAGGATTGCAATATATGGCAATGGAGTCTGCTACGGTAATGTCGCCAGTAGGGGTAAATACAGAAATTGTAAAACATGGGGAAAATGGATATCTAGCTGAATCAATTGCTGACTGGATAGAACATTTATCTAATTTGATTGAGAATAAAGAATTACGTTTGCAAATTGGAAAAGCGGGCAGAGAAACAGTAGAAAAACGATACTCTGTTAATGCTAACAAGGATTTGTATTTGAGATATTTGAACGATTTAATTGACAAAAAATGAAAGAGATAGCTTTAAATAATGTACACCTAAAATTAGGTGCGAAAATGGTTCCGTTTGCAGGTTATAACATGCCATTGCAATACACAGGTTTAACACATGAACACCTTGCTGTGAGAAGTGGCGTTGGAGTTTTCGATGTTTCTCATATGGGAGAGTTTATTGTAAAAGGCTCGGGGGCGTTAGATTTGATTCAAAAAATTAGCACCAATGATGCTGCAACACTAGAAATTGGGAAAGTTCAATATTCTTGTATGCCAAATGGCAAAGGCGGAATTGTAGATGATTTACTAATTTATAAAGTAGGAGATGAGGCCTATATGTTGGTTGTAAACGCTTCGAATATTCAAAAAGATTGGGATTGGATTCAAAAAAACAACACTTTCAAAGCTGAATTACAAGATATTTCCGATAGAACAACCTTATTAGCAATTCAGGGTCCTAAAGCTTCTCAAGCAATGAAGGAACTCACTGATATTGATCTTGAAGAAATGGTGTACTACACATTTGAAAAGGGAAAATTTGCAGGAGTCGATAATGTTTTAGTTTCTGCAACGGGTTACACAGGTTCGGGTGGTTTTGAAATTTATTTTAACAATGAGCATGCCGAGAAAATATGGGCTGCTGTAATGAAAGCAGGAAAAGCTTTTGGAATTGCTCCTGCCGGTCTAGGTGCAAGAGATACCTTACGTTTGGAAAAGGGTTTTTGCCTGTACGGGAATGATATTGACGATACAACATCACCCATTGAAGCAGGTTTAGGATGGATTACGAAGTTTACGAAAGACTTTGTCGATTCAAAGGTTTTGAAAAAGCAAAAAGAAAATGGAATAACAAGAAAGTTAGCTGCATTTAAGATGATAGATAGAGGTATTCCAAGAAAAGAGTATGAAATAAAGGATGCTGGTGGAAATAAAATTGGTGTTGTTACATCAGGAACGTCTTCTCCTTCTTTGAAGTTAGGAATTGGTATGGGATACATTTCCAAAGAGCTTTCAAAAGTTGGAATGGAGGTATTTATTGAAATTAGAGGCCGTCAGTTAAAAGCTGAAATTGTAAAACTTCCTTTTGTTAAATAATGGAGACAACAGAAAATAAAAATCAGAGAAAGCTAGAAGTATGCTATTCGCCCGACCTTTTTCCGGTTTACTATACGAAGAAAGAATGTGTTGTAGTCGTCATCGATGTATTTCGAGCTACATCTGCTATTTGCACTGCTTTTGAATATGGAATTGGCCAAGTTATTCCTGTGGCAACAATTGAGGAAGCTCTGGCATACCAAGCAAAAGGTTACATTGGAGCCGCGGAAAGACATGGTGAAATCGTAGAAGGGTTTGATATAGGGAATTCACCTTTTAGTTACATGAATCCTGAATTAGTCGGTAAAAAAGTTGTTCTTAGTACCACTAACGGAACTCAAGCTATAGAAAAGGCAAAGCAAGCAGAAACGATTATTATAGGGTCATTTTTAAACTTAACAGCAGTTTGTGAATTTTTGGCGGTGCAGAATAAAGATGTTATTTTACTTTGTGCAGGTTGGAAAGGTCGTTACAATCTAGAGGATTCTCTTTTTGCAGGTGCAGTTGCAGATTATTTCGATGGGAGCGATGTTTTTACAGGTATTGCAGATTCTTCAATTGCAGCAAAGCATATGTATCAAGCAGCTAAGGGTAATTTGAACGAATTTCTAATAAATTCCTCTCACCGAAGACGGTTGCAACGTCTAAACTTGGAAAAAGATATCGATTATTGCCTGCAAATAGATATAACAGATAAGGTGCCCGTTTTTGATGGTACTGGATTAAATGTTTAAACGATGAAAAATAGATTGGTTGCTAGTTTTGTATTTATTGCAGTAATGTTAGTTTGCCAATCTTGGGGTTTTTATGGTCATAAGCGAATCAATCGGATGGCTGTTTTTACCCTACCGCCTGAGATGGTGGGGTTTTACAAGAAAAATATTGAGTACGTAACTGCTCACGCTGTCGATCCGGATAAACGCCGTTATGCCTCGAAGGGAGAAGCGCCTAGGCACTATATCGATATTGATCATTACGCAAAAGAAGGACAAAATGTTTTTCAAATAATGCCGCGTAATTGGTTTGATGCGGTAGAGAAATTCTCTGAAGATACGCTTCAGGCATATGGCATAGTCCCATGGCATGTTGCACGAATGACCAATTGGCTAACTAAAGCTTTTGAAAGTAGAGATGCGAATAGAATTCTATCTGTTTCTGCAGATATAGGACATTATATCGGAGATGCTCACGTTCCGTTGCACACCACCGAAAACTACAACGGTCAATTAACAGATCAAAAAGGTATCCACGGCCTTTGGGAATCTCGTATTCCTGAATTAATGGCGGATGAGTATGACTACTTCGTTGGAAGAGCGAAATATATTAACAGGCCAATAGATGCTATTTGGGCTGCTGTAATTGAGAGTCACAGTCACTTAGATTCAGTTTTACTGATTGAGAAAGATTTGACTCAAAAAATAGCTTCTGACCAAAAATACGCTTTCGAAACAAGGGGTAAAAGTACAGTAAGGCAGTACTCTCAGCAATTTTCTTTGGCGTACACCAACAGAATGGGGGATATGGTTGAAACCAGAATGCGAAAAGCCATTGTAATGGTAGGTAGTATGTGGTATACTGCCTGGGTAAATGCAGGCCAGCCAGACTTAAACAATATAGATGAAGTAAACGAGGAGCAATTGGCGAAAGAACTAAAGGAGGCGGAAGATGCTTTTCAAAGACAACAAATTAAGGGACGTAATCACGATAATTAAACGGTCAAAAGTGGTTTCCTTAATTTAAAGCAACCTTACCATTATTAATTACACCAACAACTGTCCCCATTAGTTTTCTATTGAATAAAGGGGAGTTTTTCGACTTGGAAAGGACCTGTTCCTTTGTAAAGATAAACTCCTTTTTTGGTTGAAAAATAGTTAATTCTGCTACAGAGCCCTCTTCTATTTTTGGCAATTCAATTCCTAAGATGGCTGCTGGTCCGTTTGTAAAGAGTGGGATAATCTGATCGATAGAAAGCGACTTTTTTAACGCTGTGTTTGCAACGGCAAAAGAAGTTTGTAGGTTGATGATACCAAAAGCGGCGTGATCAAATTCTTTTTTCTTTTCTTCAACATCTTCCGGAGTGTGATCTGAAGAAATAGCACTGACAGTGCCGTTCTTAATTCCTTTTATTAATGCTTTAATAGTCTTATTCGACCGAAGAGGAGGCAATGTTTTGAACCTCGTATCAAAATCTTCCAACTCAGTTTCTTCAAGTAGTAGATTATAGGAAGCAACATCACAAGTCACAAACATTCCATCTTTTCTAGCTTTTGCTATCAGCTCTATAGATTTAGAAGTTGAAATACTATTGAGGTGCAATCTGCCACCTGTGTACTCCAAAATATTCAAATCTCTAGCTACCATTAGTGATTCAGACAACTCTGGAATTCCTTTTAAGCCGAGCATTGTACTCGTTTCACCTTCATTCATTACACCTTGACAAGCTACTTCGTCCGTGTGCGGAAAATTAAAAACAATCCCATCAAATGCTTGGGTATATAACAATGCTCTATTTAATAAATTAGGGTTCTTAATAGACTTTTTCCCATCAGAAAAACCGACAGCTCCTGCTTCTTTTAAATCATAAAGCTCTGCTAATTCGGTGCCCTTTGCGCCTTTACTTAATGCGCCAAGTGGTAATATTTCAACTACTTCAGTAGAATGCTTTGTAAGGTATTCTAATTGTGACTTAGAGTCTCTGACAGGCTCACTTAATGGGGAAACAACAATTTTTGTAAAACCTCCTGCAGCTGCAGATTTTGAGGCACTAAGAATATCTTCCTTGTGTTCAAACCCAGGGTCTTGAATATTAGCTTGTAAATCGATCCAACCAATTGAAACATAAAGGTCATCTGCTTCTATTACTTTGTGGATGGTATTGGAAATGTTAGTACTAATCTTAGAAATTTTACCATCTAGAATTAACAAATCCATTTGCTGTAAATGAAAAGAACTATGCTCTGCAATAATTGTGGCTTTTTTTATTAAAATATCCATGCTAATATTATAAAATTCTAAGAAACAGTATTTCTAAACCAATGAACAATAAACATAAAATAATACAGTATTTCCAGAAGCTTTGAGATTTTCCGGAATTACTTAATTCGTTAGTTAATATTTCGTTACTACTTTCAAAAACTTCAATTGTCAAACCTTTTTGTTCTGCTTTTAGTTTGAATTCCTCTGAGTTAAACTGTGCTAAATTAGATTCATTTCGATTGTAATTGAAGGCTAATTTGTCAATTTCAATATCATTTTGCAACACGGAATAAAATCCCGGTTCTTTAATTTGATTTCTTAAATAAATGTCTACTGAATTATCTCTTACGTTTTGTTTTGGAATCCATTCATAGCTTCCTTTTTTAAGTTTTAAAGGAGATTCAGACGGTGCAATTCCAGTTAACGTTATTTTATTGTCGTCTAATAAATAGGAGGTAGTAGTTGTCTTAGCAGCTTGTAAAGCCATATTGTATAAACTAGGTACAAAAAGTGCATGCTTTCCAAAGTTACTGTTATTCGATTCTAAATTGCTACTGCACAAATAGAATGACCCCGCTTTTGTGTCGTATTTTTTTAAAAAACTAGTGCCATTCGAGTAAGAAAACAGTTGCTCGCTCAAATCATTTAGATCAGTTTTTATACTCCAAGATTTATAGGTCTTTGGATAACTAATGTCTCTTGGCGCCTCTTCAAATACATTGGCAAACAATGCAGATTTTGTGTTCATGTCGCTAATCGTTAGCGTATCCTGTATTAATTTACTGTACCCAGAAATTCCAAATTCATTGAATAAGGAGTTGACTGATTCAGATTGCATATCATTGGAGGGAAAGAATAGAATACTGCCTCCTTGTTTACTGAAGGAAGTTAATTCAGAAATTAAGCCTGAAGATAATTCTTTAACGTTTTCAAGAACCACCAAGTTTGCAGTTTTAAGAAGACTGAAGTTAATGCGCTTTATAGTACTTGATGAATAAGTAATTACACTATCCCCTTCGAAAAGGGAATTCACACTTTTGTTTTTAATATTCTCAAATAAGTGAAGGACTTTAATTTTTCTGCGAGTAGGGTAATAGAAGTAAAAAGTATCGTCAAATACCACTGGATAGTCCTTGACCGAAACTTTACCCATCACAAACGTATCATTAGGGTTAATAAAGTTGATTTCCTTTTTAGCTGAATCTTGTTCCATTTCAATAATAAATGGATTTTTTAACTGTCCATTTAGAAATAATCGACCATTTATTTTTTTAGGCTCCTCATTTTTTCCTTGTTTTACTTGTAGCGAAAATTTTTCCGACATCAATGGCAAATGAAAAGGTTGGAACGATACAAAATTTTGAATCCAAACATTTTCCTGTATTTGAGACTTTACCGGTAAAATGTTTAATTTCAGACTGTCGTAAATTGAACTAATCTCGTAACTTGTTTTTTGCAAATCTCCAATTATATAATGTTTCAAGGTAAGTTGTTCATTTTTTTCAACTGCTTTCATTCGGCTGCAAACAGCATCCAATGTTCTAAACTTTGGACTAAAGTCTACGCTTTGAAGCTTGCTAATAAAACCTTCTTTATTGAGCCAACGTTGTTCATCTCCTCCAAAATTATTGGTGTGTAATTGAAACTTATCAGCGGCAGAGTAGGCATCAGAAATAGCGATTGCTTTGTTCTTAGCTTCGTCTAATAAACTGCCAACCTCTGCACTTATTTGCAAAGAAAACGAGTTATCTAGATACACTATCACCCCATTTTTTTTACCCAATGATTTTATTTCTTTCTCTGAAAAGTAAGGTTGGGCAAAAGCAAAAACTAAAGTTGCTAAGGCCAAGCACCGACAGGCTAAAACGATGAAATGTTTCAGTTTTGATGTGGATTGGGTCTGTTTTTTAAGACTCTTTAAAAAACGAACCTGAGAAAATTGAACTGTCTTATACCTTCGGAAGTTGAATAAATGAATAAGGATGGGAATTGCAAGAAAACCAAGTGCATAAAGAAACTCTGGGGCAATAAAATTCATTAAAGCACAATATTACGAAAGTTGTGCATTTCGAGTGAACAATTAATTAATCTTTATCTGAATTAATTCGGCAATTGGTTGAAGGCTGTTTTGTTCTTTTGGCACAACTATTGATTATCCACGTCAAACCAATAAAAACAGCAAAATGAAATTCAAAAGTATAATATTAGCCACAGCCTTTATCAGCACAGCAATGTTGTTTGATTCTTGCAAAGGAACTCAACAAGTTACTAGAGTAGATGCAAACACAGTTATAGATTTAAGTGGGAGATGGAACGAGACAGATTCTAGATTAGTTGCAGAAGAAATTGTGAGTGATATGATGTTGCGACCATGGTTAGCTGAATATGAAAAAGCTACCGGTAAAAGGCCTGTCTTCGTTGTTGGCATTGTGAAAAATAAAAGTCACGAACATATTGCTGTTGAAACGTTTATTAAAGATATTGAAAAATCGGTGTTGAATATTGGCAAAGTTCGTTTAGTAACTGCAGGTGAAGCACGCGAGGAGTTAAGAAAAGAAAGAGCAGATCAAAATGAATTTGCAACTCCGACTTCAACTGCCAAGTGGGGAAAAGAGTTAGGCGCTGATTTTATTTTGCAAGGGGTATTAAACTCTATCGTTCAAGAAAACGGAAAACAAAAAGTTGTTTTTTACCAAACTGACATGGAGCTAACCAACATGGAAACCAATGAAAAGGTTTGGATTGGAGATAAAAAAATCAAAAAAGTAATAGAGTAATTAAAGATCTATGATACACAGAAAAAATATCGTCATCACCTGCATGTTGACGATATTTCTTTTCTCTTCTTGCGCCTCATATTATCAAAAAAGCTACCAGTTTCAGCAGCAATTCGCACTGGGTAATATAAAAGAAGCACAGGCATTTTTATTGAGTAATAAGAAAGCTGCAGAAAAGAAAGATCGTTTGCTTTATTTTTTAGACAGAGGAGTAGTAGAGCAAATGCTCGGGAATTATGAAGTAAGTAATACTTATTTTGAAAGAGCATATATATACAACGAAGATTATCGAAAGAACTTTAAATACGACGTCATAGGTGTCTTAACGAATCCAATGCTGAAGCCTTATAAAGCAGAAGATCATGAGATCGTTTTAATTCATTTTTACAAATCAATTAATTACATTCAATTAAACAATTTTGATGCGGCTTTAGTAGAAGTTAGGCGTATTAATATTTTATTGAACAAACTCAACGATAAATACGAAGGAAAGAAAAATAGATACAAAGAGGATGCTTTTGCAAACCTTTTAATGGGGATAATTTACGAGGCAAAAAATGAGTTTAATGATGCATTTATTGCTTATCGTAATGCATTAAATGTTTATAAAGGAACTTACACAGAAGAATTTAGCATCAAAGTACCAACCCAATTAAAACTGGATATTCTTAGAACAGCTGCGAAGAATGGTTTTGCAACTGAACTTTTAAAATATGAAAAGGAGTTTGGTATGAGTTATGTCTCTCAAGTAAGAGGGAATGGTGAGTTAGTTTTTTTCTGGATGAATGGCTTGGGGCCTGTTAAAGGAGAGCTTAGCATGAATTTGACCAGAAGTGAAGGTACTGGTGGAAATTTGGTATTTGCAAACGAATCGGGTCCTTACAACTTCCCTATAAATATCTCAAATCAAATAAATAACCAGAATCAAGAAGGGCTAAATGACGTTAGGTTTGTTAGAATGGCTGTTCCCAAATACAGGGCCAGAAAACCATTGTTGTCCAAAGCCCATCTATTAATAAACGGAGAAAAAGTAGCATTGGAGTTAACCGAAGATATAGAGCAGATTGCCTTTAAAAGTTTACAAGATAGGATGTTTCGAGAAATTGGAAAATCTGTTACTAGGTTGGTGTTAAAGCAAGCTGCAGAGATTGTTGCTACAAATCAAAATGAAAATGCGGGATTTGTTCTTTCTGCTTTAAATGCGATGACCGAACGAGCAGACACTAGAAACTGGCAAAGCTTGCCACATAGTATATATTACCAAAGAGTTAGTCTATCGGTTGGTAGCCAAGACGTACAATTAGTAACGTCTGGTGATGCGATCGTCGAAAAGGATCTAAAGTTTGAAGTTCAAATTAAAAAAAATGCAACCACTTTTCGTATCTACCATTCTTTAGAAAGTACACCCCCATTAGAACAATAGAAGTTTTTTTTTGTTACTTCTTTAAAGGTTAATTAATTATATGATAAAAAACCAAACCGATCCAACAGAGATTACAGTGAAAATTAATAGGTTGTCAACACTTTTAACAACAGGGTTGTTATCTGGTGTTATAGCAGCATTGTTAAATATTATATACATGTATCTCCACGAATCTCTAACCTCTTTTTCGATTCCTGAAGTAATTAACATTGGCTCAGTTGCGATTGCCTCATTAATTCCTGGTATAATCTCAGGAATATTTTATTTTATGTTGAGAAGAGTAATGACTGATAAAAAAGCAATGTTAACTTTTTTAATTACTCTTTTTGTTTTTGTATTACTAAGCTTACTCGGTCCTTTATCAAGTGAATTACCCAATGGGACTATAACGCCCCGAGGATTCCAAGGACTGACAATTCCAATGCATATTATTGCTGTTTTATTGTATTCCACGATGCTAGTTAGATCTGTCCCTACGTCTTAATTTTAAACTATGTTTTCTAAACTTAATCAAACTCAATATCCTCCCAAACAAAAACCATTGATGGTTTTTGACGGAAATTGCGGATTTTGCAAATATTGGGTCATCCGATGGAAAAAAATAAGCGGGTTAGGTGTAGATTACAAGCCATACCAAGAAGTAGCTGCGAACTTTAAAGATATTGAAGAGGACCATTTCAAAGAAGCAGTGCGGTACATAGATGTAGATGGTTCAATTTATAACGGACCTGATGCAGCTTACATAACCTACTTTAATAAGAATCAAGTCAAGTTTTTACATCAATGGTATGTATCTAAACCTTGGTTTAAGGTATTAAGCGATGTGGCTTACCAATTTGTAGCGGACAACAGGAATACGATGTCTAAGATTACTATTCGGCTTTTTGGTAAGAATCCTGCTAATCCGAAACCTTATTGGAAATATTACTTACTTGGTTTAATGTTAATTATTACTAGTTTAACAATTTTATTGTAAGCCAATATTTTAAAGCGACTACACCCTTTAAGGTTGTCGATAAGCGGGTTAGGTCCTTTTCATAAATTCTAGGGAAAAGTATATTAACAATTTTAAACACTACTCTATAAAGCGTTTTCATTATAAGTTAATTATTAACCCTATCCCTAAATTTAAAGCTGATATATCTCTTTCAACTGTCCGCTCTATCTTTGGTTGTACTATTCCGTTTTGAGAGATTTCTGATATTTTTTCCACAAATTCCTGTGTGGAAAGCATCCCTTCACCATTAATTCTGAGTGCCAATTTACTTTTTAGCTGAATTCTAAGATGCATGCCGTAATTTACTCCAAATGATGTGCTGTAGACTGCTGAAGAGTTAAATGAGTAATCATCATCATTAGAATTAATATTAACAAAAGGCCTTTCGGAATTAATTATGCCACCCATTACTTTTAGATCAACAATAAATTTCTTACTCCCAAAAGAGAAGTATGGTCCTAACATAATGTATCCATTTGTCCAATTTTGCGAACTCACATCAAAGGTTCCATCTTTGTACTGAGCATCTCTCTTTAATTGGTCGACAATACCGTTATCATCAACTGAATTGTTAAATGCGCCAATATTTACACCAATCCCAAAAAGTTTAGAAAAATATGCAGCACCTTCGAAGCCATAATAAACACCTGGGTTTGCTCCTGCACTGCTTAAACTGTCAATTGTGCTATAATCACCAAGAGGGATATTCGTTCCAAGGTTGAGCGATAAAAAGTGTGGGTGAGCTAATTGTGCAGTTGCAGTGCCAAAGCTTAAGACAAATAAACTACTTATAATGAGTTTGGAAAATTTCATAATATCTTAGTAAACAATAGTTATGGTGCCTTCTGTTTTCAAAGGACCTTTTAAACCTTCGTCAAACTTAGCTGTTTTTGCCGCAGTTTTCGCTTTTATGTACAAATAGTTATTTGATGTTGTGCTACCTGATTGTCCCGGATCCGCACTTAAAACATTGCCATAACGGTCAATAATCACTTTCACAACAACAGCTCCCTTATCTTGAGTACCAATTGACACCCTTGGGTTTCGAATCATTTTACGGTCTTTCATCATGTATTTTACCGTAAATTCTCCAACTTTCAATTTCGTTTCTTGCCCTGTAGGGACAAATACTCCATCGTATGGGACGTATTCATTGAAAAAAATGCTGCTCACTTCTTTCATAGAGATAGCGCGTTCTTTTCCATTTTCATAAACCTTCCAAACATCGTCGTTCAGAGAAAGTACAATGCATTCGACCTTATCGCCCGATTTTAAAATGATAGAATGCTGTGCAGAAAGTGTCAGGGAAGTTCCTACAATAAGCAACGTAATAAAAGTTTTCATTTTTTTATCAAATGTAGCTTGTTCTTTTTTCTCTTACGCAAGGTTGTCTGAACTGTTTTCAACAGTTCATGTTTAATATAATTCTTAACATATTTTGCATTCGTCATCTAATTAAAAACATAAGTTTAATAGTACTTTTGTGGGATGAGTAAAACCGGACTCTTTTTTGTCAGCATAGTTATTGCTATTTTTTTATCAGCATGTAGTGAATACCAAAAGGTACTTAAAAGTCCAAATCCAGAATTGAAATATACAAAGAGTATTGAGTATTACGAGAATGGGGATTATTTAAGAGCACTGCCGTTGTTCGAAGAATTATTACCCCTTTATAGAGGTACTGAAAAAGGGCAAAAAATTTATTTTTATTACGCCTTTACAAACTTTCATATAGATGACTTGTATCAAGCGGCTTATCATTTTAGAAGCTATGCATCAACGTATTCCTTGAGCGAATTCGCACAGGAGGCATTATTTATGAGTGCATATTGCAATTACTTAGATGCTCCGGGTCCTACTTTAGACCAAACACCAACAAAATTGGCATTAGAAGAGCTTCAAATTTTTGTGAATACCTATCCTGAAAGTGAATTAGTAGACTCCGCTAATACTTTAGTTGACATATTGAACTTTAAATTAGAAGAAAAAGAATTCCTAAATTCTAAACAATACTTTAAGATACAGAAGTATCAATCAGCAATAGTAGCGCTTAACAATATGATTATCAAATACCCCGACACAAGGCATTTGGAAGACGTTAAGTTGATTATATTGAAATCTTATTACTATTTGGCAACAAAATCAGTAATTGATAAGAAAATGAAGCGATTTGACGAAGGAATAGAAGCTTATTTCGATTTTATTGATAATTTTGCTGCAGGAAAAAACCTAGAAGAAGCGAAGATTGTCTACGCAAAACTAATTAGAGAACGAGAACGTTTTTTAATTGAAAACCCAAGTACAGATGAACTATAAAGAAGTAGAAGCGGCAAGAACAACAATTACAAGAAACGTTATTGATATTGATTCAAAAACTGGAAATATTTACGAGTCAATTGCAATTATTGCTAAGCGTTCGAATCAAATTGCTCTTGAGATGAAAGAGGAATTGAACGGAAAATTAGCTGAATTTGCGACAACAACTGATAATTTAGATGAAGTTTTTGAAAACAGAGAGCAAATTGAAATTTCTAAGTTTTACGAAAGTCTTCCTAAATCAAATGCTATCGCTATGAGTGAATTTATGAACGACGCAACGTACTACAGAAATCCAAAGGACGACGCAGAAGTAGAAGCTTAATATGCTGAAAGGCAAAAACGTACTTTTAGGAGTAAGTGGAAGCATAGCAGCTTACAAGTCAGCTGTTATATGCAGAGAGCTCATAAAGAAAGGGGCAAATGTAAAAGTTGTGATGACTCCAGATTCGTCTGACTTTATTACACCCTTAACCTTATCGACACTTTCTAAAAACCCTGTTTATTCAGAATATTCTGATAAAAAAACTGGGAGATGGAACAATCATGTAGAGTTGGCTAAATGGGCTGACTTTTTTTTATTAGCCCCGGCCACACAAAATACAATTGCTAAAATGGCAAATGGCATTTGTGACAACTTATTACTGGCTACTTATTTTTCATTGGAGAAAAAAACTTTCTTTGCCCCTGCCATGGATTTGGACATGTTCAAGCATCCAGCTAATCAAAAAAACATTCGAACGTTGCAAGCAAATGGAAACATTTTGATTCCTTCTGAAAGTGGGGAACTAGCAAGTGGATTGGTTGGTGAAGGTAGAATGGCAGAAGTTGAAAATATTATTAAGGCTATTTCTTACGAACGAACACTATGGAGGAACAAAAAGGTGTTAATCACTGCAGGTCCTACCTACGAGCCCTTAGACCCAGTTCGATTTATTGGTAACCATAGTTCGGGAAAAATGGGATACGCTTTAGCTGAAAAGGCCAGAGATATGGGAGCTGATGTTATTTTAGTTTCAGGGCCAACTAGTTTAAAAGCTCCAAATGGTGTAAATTGTATTAACGTAAGGTCTGCATCAGATATGTTATTGGCAGTTAGGGGCAACTCTGCAGATTTATATATTTGTGCAGCTGCAGTTTCTGATTATGCTGTAGATAATCCTGCAAATGAAAAAATTAAAAAGAAATCTCAAAACCTTACAATAGAGCTTGTGCCCACTATTGATATTTTGGCGGAAATTGGAAATAATAAAAAAGCTGGTCAATTTGTTGTCGGTTTTGCTTTGGAAACGAACGATGAAGAAGAAAACGCTAGAGGGAAATTAGAGAGAAAAAACTGTGACTTAATTGTACTCAATTCACTCAGAAATGATGGAGCAGGTTTTGGGGGAAATTCGAATCAAATTACCATTTTTGATAAAGACAATAACCGAACGAGTTTTGAGTTAAAAAGTAAGAAAGAAGTTGCCCAAGATATATTAGATACCATAGAACAGAAATGGCTCGCATAATTTTAATCACAATTTTAATTGCGCTTTCAACCGCTTTATCTTCACAAGAACTTAATTGTGTTGTGGATGTAAATTCACGGCAAGTAGAAGGGAGTGAGCGAACCATGTTTGAAGAAATGCAACGGCAAATTTTTCAATTGGTTAACGGTCGTAAGTGGACAAGGGACGACTTCGAAACTCACGAGAGGATCGATTGCAGTATACTAATTAACCTTACTGAGAGAGTCAATGCAAACGAGTTTAAAGGAAACATCCAAATTCAAGCATCTCGACCAGTATTCAATACTGGGTATAATTCACCTCTAATAAATATAAGAGATGAAAACTTTGTCATCCGATTTAATCAGTTTGAACCTCTAATTTATAATGAAAATGCATACGGTGGAGAGTTAGCAGCTATCTTGGGTTTCTATGTATACATGGTTTTGGGTTACGATTATGATAGTTATTCTTTTGAAGGTGGAACAAAATATTTTCAAACTGCACAGCAAATTGTTAACTTTGCTCAAGCATCATCTCGAGCAGGTTGGAAGGCATTCGAAGACAAGCGAAACAGATATTGGTTAGTTGAGAATGCATTGAGCGCTCGTTTTAAACCACTTCGTAAATTATACTACGATTATCATATCAAAGGTTTTGATGCAATGCAAAAAGACATAACAAGGTCTAGACGGCAAATTACAGCAAGTTTAAAATCACTTCGGCCTATTCATAATGTTGCTCCATCATCGTACAACTTACAGGCTTTATTTAATGCTAAACTACAGGAAATAATAGATTTGTACGGGGAGTCAACACCCCAAGAAAAGACAGAGATATCTGAACTTTTGATCATTATTGATCCCGGAAATTCGAATAAGTACGATAAGTTAAGAAAATAATTTTGAGAGCTACCTTTGAAAGCGAATCTAACTTAACTTTGACTTATGTTGAACCAGCTTTCAATTCAAAATTTTGCATTAATAGATCAAGTTGAAATTGATTTTAGTGGTGGCCTTTCTGTTATCACAGGAGAAACAGGTGCAGGTAAGTCTATTTTATTAGGTGCGTTAGGACTTATTCTTGGTAAACGGGCAGACCATTCAGTTTTAAAAGATACTTCACGAAAATGTATTGTGGAAGGGGTCTTCGACTTGAGAGGATACAAGCTTTCAGTCTTTTTCGATAAGAATGATTTAGATTATTCGGATTCAAGTATTTTACGCAGAGAAATAAACGGTAACGGCAAAAGTAGGAGTTTCATAAATGATACGCCTTGTACCTTAGATGTTTTAAAGAAACTTGGATCTCAATTAATTGATATTCACTCTCAGCAACAAACGTTGCAACTGAATGATAGTCAATTTCAATTGAAGATTGTAGATGCGCTGGCAGGCAATGATAAATTGCTATCCTCGTACCAAAAAGACTTTGTAGTATATCAAAACTTAAAGTCGAGAATACAATCGTTTGAACAAGAATTAGCGGAAGCAAAACAACAGGAAGACTATTTGAACTTTCAGTTTAAGGAATTAGAGGAATTGAATTTGAAAGTTGGAGAGAACGACGTTTTAGAACAAGAGCAGAAGCGGTTTGCGAATAGCGAAGATATTTTGAAGAATTTATCTGAAGCTCAATCACTCTTAACAGATAAAGAAGATAACATCATTGGACAACTTTCTGCACTAAAGCAGTGCATGCAGCAATCAGAGCAATATGATTCTGACTTTACCGAACTTTTGGGAAGGGTAAGCAGCATGCTTATAGAGTTACAAGACGTATCATCAGAGGTAGAAGGCAAGTCTCAAGATTTTGAATACGATCCTGAAAGGCATCGAGTGGTAGAAGAGCGCCTAGGGGATATTCACCGATTACAGAAAAAACACGTATGTTCAGATGCAGATACTTTAATCGAAATAAAGGAAAATATTGAAAGTCAGTTATTAGCAGTGAGTAATTCAGACGAACAGTTAAAATCTTTAGAGAAAGAGTTGGATCAAATAAAGGAGAAGTTAGCTACTCAAGCAAGTAAACTTACAAAAAAGAGAAAAGCGTCATTGCCCTCTTTTCAAACTAAAGTGGAAGAGACCTTGCAAAGTTTAGGAATTCCATTTGCTTGTTTGCGAGTAGAGCATCAAAACCAGAATGACTTTACTAAAAGTGGAAAAGATTCTTTTGATTTTCTATTCTCAGCAAATAAAGGAATTGATCCTGCAAAAGTTTCAAAAACAGCGTCTGGAGGTGAAACTTCTAGATTAATGTTAGCAATTAAAGAAATAATAGCTCAACATCAGCAACTACCAACTATTTTGTTTGATGAAATAGATACAGGTGTATCAGGAGAAATTGCTGAAAAAATGGGAACAATATTAGCAAAAATTGGAAAACAAAGGCAGGTAATTTCCATTACTCATTTACCACAATTAGCCGCAAAAGGAGAACACCATTATTTTGTTTACAAAGATGTTGTCAATGATAGAAGCAGCACTCAATTAAAAAAATTAACTGACGATGAGCGAATATCAGAATTAGCAAAAATGCTGAGTGGGTCTACTTTAACAGAAGCAGCGTTGAATAATGCAAAAGAATTATTACACGATTAATAGAAAAACTATATTTGTCAACTTACAAAACCTGAGAACATGTCTAACAACCTACTAAAAGGGAAAAGAGGAATTATATTTGGTGCACTTAACGAGCAGTCAATTGCTTGGAAGGTAGCGGAGCAAGCTAAAGCGCAAGGTGCTACGTTTACATTAACAAATGCACCAATTGCAATGAGAATGGGAGAGATTCAAAAATTAGCTGATGCTTGTAACGCTACTGTAATTCCTGCTGATGCTACTTCTGTTGAAGATTTGGAGAATTTAATCACCCAGTCTATGGAAATTTTGGGAGGAAAGATTGACTTTATTCTTCATTCAATAGGGATGTCTCCAAATGTTAGAAAAGGAAAACCTTACGACGGTACAAATTACGATTGGTACCACAAAACAATGGATGTTTCTGCCATGAGTTTACACAAGGTATTACAAGTTTCTAAGAAGATGGATGCTATTAGTGAATGGGGTTCAGTGGTAGCTTTAACGTATATAGCAGCTCAAAGAGTGTTTCCCGATTACAATGACATGGCAGATGCTAAATCATTATTAGAATCAATTACAAGAAGCTTTGGTTATCATTATGGTGAGGCTAATAAAGTTAGAATTAATACAATTTCGCAATCACCAACCGTTACTACCGCTGGAAGTGGAGTGAAGGGGTTTGATGCATTCATTAATTATGCAGAAGATATGTCTCCGCTAGGTAACGCATCAGCATTAGATTGCGCAAATTACTGTATTACAATGTTTTCAGATTTAACAAAATATGTTACCATGCAAAACCTTTTCCATGACGGAGGTTTTTCAAGTACAGGAGTTACTAAAAAAGTGATTGACAAGTTTTCTTAATAAAAGGCAAGTCATTAGAACAAAAAAAGGGCTGTGAATTTTACAGCCCTTTTTTGTTGTTGAAATAATTTGCGAGTCACTATTTAGAATCCAGTTTCCATTATTGTGTAGTATTGCACCTAATAAATTAGTACATATAAGCAGATAGCGAATGACGAGAATTTATGAGAGGTCTCCTTTATTAAAAGGAAGTTTTCTTGAACTCTAGTACCTGTATAAGACGCTTTTGTAATTAACGTTGAGTCTTTTATTAAAACGGAGTAATCCTTTAGGTCAGGTATGAAGTTGAGTGAAATAGAGGGAACAGCAGCAGACGCAAACAACAGTTAGGTTCTGTTATATTTTTTTAATAAGTAGTGACTTAATAAAAAGTGGTAAGTCAAATTTAACACGGTACTAATTACCGTTGATTTTAAGAAATATAGAATCATGAATTCTTATATTTTTGTTCATTTTTTTTGTTATAAGACGCTGCAATTCTTCGAGCTATTCTGAACTAAAGACTCCTTGGTCAAAAATGAAGCAAACTGACAGGGTGATTTGTTAAAATATGTATCCATTATTTGATTAAACTTCTGTTTAAAGTAAGACGGTTTTTTAAGAATGGGGAAGTACTTCTTGTCCGTAACACATAATCTAGACTCAATGGGACTCTTAGATAATAGTCTTGACTTTGGTGATTAAATAGAAGTACATGGAGTCTTTGGCTTTTTATATTAGCAAACGACTACTTTTAGATAAGCTTTCTTAAGTTTCCATGAATGATTCTTGAGTTCTAATTCCTTTTCACTTAAATTTTCATTCCGATAAGTATAGTTTAGTTCTTGAAAATGTCGCAGCTAATAGTGTGTTTTAATAAAAATATAACAATTTTGATTGTTTATCGTAGAATGTTTACTGGTTTTTAGAATCAATTATTAAGTGTCGCGAGGGTGATATTTAATTCTATTGTGTTAAATTTTTGTAATTACTAATTGGATTAAATCCCTGTTTTAAATTGAATTGGGTAAGTATAAATCGTTTTGATTATTAAATTAACAAGGATGAAAATAACAAAACTGAAATTAACTAGTGTACATTATATTATTTTTTACATTAAATAGAGTAAATTAACCGCATGCAAAACTTGACCATATCAGCACCTGAATATGAAGAACAAGCTACTTTTAATAGTTATAAAGTTTTAAAGAACTCTTCTGATTCACTGTTTGATGACTTAAAGTTAATTATTGCTCAGGTTTGCTCTGCTCCGATAGCTATAATTTCATTTTAGATAATATTAGTCAATGTGTTATATCTAAATTTGGGTTAAATACAAATGAAATTGTAAAAGATATTTCATCTTGTGGGCATGGTTTCAAAACACCTAGTGCTTTTTTTGAGGTTGAAGATGCTAAGAATGACTCTCGATTTTTAGATAACCCCCTAGTTACCGAAAAACTTAATGTCAGCTTTTTTGCTGCGGTCCCGTTGGTTGATTCATCTAATTTAATCATAGGATTTGTATGGGTAGTCGATTACAATCCTAAGACTTTGACAGTGAATCAAAAGAAAGCTTTCATTTCTTTGGGGGCAGAGGTAATGAGAAGAATTGAGGTAAAGTTAAAAAATGAATTGTTAACCTCAGAAATAGAGATAGAAAAAGAATTAGAGGTATCAAAATCGAAGCTCTTTGATCTATACGATGAAACTCCTGTCGTGGTTTTTTCTACTGACCCTTTTTTCAAAAGAGTTACTAAATGTAATGGAGTAGCTTCTGAGCTTTTGGGTTTTGTTAAAAACGAGATGATTGGAAAAACACTCCTTGATCTATTTCCCACTTCTGGTGGAGAGAAAATAGAGCAGATTTTAAAGAAAATTATTGAAAAGGGTAAGATTGAAAATTAGCGATTATTAGTAAAAGCTACTAGAGGAAAGGATATTAACGTAGCTATAAATAGTAAAGCGGTAAGAAACGAAAAAGGAGAAATTATTCATTGCATTTATGGCTTTAACCTGAAAAAAATGGCCAATGAGTATGTGAACAGAAAAGTAGGTGCTGTTTTAGGTTACTCTGACAAAGAGATACAAGATTTCGGATCTCGATTACTTCCCACTCTTTGCCATCCCGAAGATCTGGAGCATGTTCTCGCCCATTTCACTGTAGTGGCAAATTAAGAAGATGACAAAGTAGCGAGCTTGGAGTACCGAATGAAACATAAAGATTTAGAATATCAGTGGTTACTCTCTGAAGAAACGGTATTTGAGAGAAATGATGATGGTTCTCTGGAGAAGCAACTAGGCGTTGCTACTGATATTACAACATTGAAAAATATACAAGCAAGTTTATCTACAAAGACAGAAAAGTTGAAAGTACAAAATGCGGATTTAAAGCAATTAGCTTACGTCGCAACGCACGATTTAAAACATCCAATAGTTGTACTTCAGGGTCATTTTCATTATTTGAAGAAACAATTTGTACAGCCTTCGGAAGATATCGAGGATTCGATTGAGTTTATTGAAGATGAGATAAAGAATTTTAATGTAACGTTAAAGGGTCTAAATGATGCCATTAAAGTAACAGAGTTAAGAATTGAGAAGGTGCCTTTAAATCTAACAGAATTGATTAAAGCAACTTTGCCTACTTTTAAAAGGCAAGTAGAACAGCTAGGGGGAAAGCTTACCACACGATTATTAGAAAATGTAGTAGTATTTGGAACAACAGTTTACTTTCAAAGTATTATCCAGAATCTGCTTTCTAATGCTATTGAATATCGATCTTTAACTGAGAAGTTAGAAATTAATATCTCAACAAGTGTTGATAAAAAGGGGCTTATTTTTAACGTGGAGGATAACGGGTTGGGTATGGACCTTGTTCGGTAAAAAGATAAATTATTTAAAATGTTCAATAACTTTCACCATAATTCTGAGGGCAGTGGAATGGGACTCTATACGGTGAATAATATGGTAGAGAAAATGGGAGGATCTATAAAAATAGCTAGTGAAATAAATAAATGAACAAAATTAAATTTACTATTCTAAATCGCAAAATGATAGAATTAAATGAAATATTACTAATTGATGACAGTAAGGGTGCAAATGCTTTGAACAAAGGTTACTTCAAGAAATGGGTGTTGGGAAAAAAATAGCAACTCTATTAAATGGTCAACTTGCGCTATAATATTTAGTTACCAAAGATGTAAATGGCCAATATCCATGTCCGGATATTATTTTTTTAGTCATAAATATGCCAGTCATGGATGGGTACAAATTTTAGAAGAATATGAGCTCTTGAAACCAAATCAGAAATTGAATAAAGTAATTGTCATGCTTACTACTTCAACCAGTGAATTTGACATCGTAAGGGCGAATATAAATGTTGAAGTAAATAATTATCAAATCAAGCCTTTAATAGAAGATAAAGTCTTTGAAATTATAAACCAAGTGGAAAAATTAGGGCAATGAGGAAAGAAATAAACGTTTTATTAATTGATGATAGCAGAGCAATAAATAATAGGAACGAATCATTGCTAAAAAGTATGACTTTATTTAACGAGATAAACAAATATTCTTATCCAACCGAAGCATTAGATTTTATTAAAAATGAAACTGATGGTGTAGATAACAAGCTATTGCCAGATTTAATTTTTTTGGATATCAGTATGCCCGGGATGGATGCTTTTGCCTTTTTAGATAAATACTCTAGACTTGATAATGTAGTAGACTCTGATTTCCTGCCAAAAATAATTATAGTTAGTGATCATTTACTCGAAAACCGGAATCTTGATCATACCAATAAATATAAAACCGTCGGTGTTGTTGATCATATTAAAAAACCAATGGATAAGGAGGATGTATTGTCTGTTTTGGAGGAACATTTAGACAAATATTAAGCAGACAATGACAAATCCTTCAATTTTTTCCAAAACAGAGATTTCCTTAGAATCGTTCAAGGATTTACTTCCCTTTTTTTTCGAGGAAATATGGGAGGATTTCAAGGTGTTAAAACAATTAGATACTTTTAAGGACATTGAGGAAATAAGATCTCTCGCTCATAAATTAAAAGGATCTTCTGCTTGCTATGCAGCTAATTTGATGTCAGCAAATGCAAAAGCACTGCAAGATTATGTTGAATCTAATAATACAGAACAGACAGAAAAGTTGATAAATGAGTTTGAGAAGTCAATTCAGATTACTCAGGAATATGCTAAAGAATATTTCAATATCTAGTTACCTAACTAAATTTAGCCCTGACTGTTGTGTAGGTAACTTTTAAACTAAACATACCTTCAAGGTTATCGCTCTAAATCGATGTAATCTACGAGAACACCGGCCTCAAAAATAAGTCGACGCTTTTTTACGTCTCTTTTTTTAGGGTCAAAGGAATGGTCAATAAAGATGTTGATTTCACCACTGTACCAAACGGCAAAAACATTTTCAGGATCTTGAAAAAGATCTTCAATACCCACCATTTTCATATTTTGGTCAAAGCCACCTAATTCAACCAGTTTTAAGCGGTCATTTACAATTTCCCAAATACCAATATAACCCCTTTCGTTCTCTGAAGAGTAGGAGAGGAAAGCATCTTCTATTTCGTGGTGTTGCAAGTATTCTTCCAACGGTTCTTCTTGAAAACTTAGCTTTCTACCGTTATAAATAAGTAATTCTGAAATTTTTGTCATTGCGCTTTGTGAGAGCCGCAAAGTTCATTATAAATTTGAGACTTTCTTAAAAAATAAAGAGTTTTTTGAAGGTTATTACCGGACCTAAAAGTTGGAAAATTTCGGATATTTAATGTTGTATTTAAACCCAATTCCTTCTTTTCTCCAGGGTTTAAAGTAAAACTCCAACTCAGTTTTCCTATTTTTTCATTTACAATAGCCCCCTCATAATCGGTGAAATATACGATTACAATTTTCCTTTCAGAAGTCGGGTATTGGTTCTCTATATTAATCTTTGCAGTGTCACTCTTGGCATTTTTTACGACTAAGTCCCATCCAATATGTTTTTTTATTGAACTGGTATATAATTGTTTTTCTTCGACTTCTTTGTTGATCTCGCTGCTAGTGCAGATACTCTTCTATCTTCCCAAAGAAATGTTCATTTTATCTTCCAATTGGTCGGCGTTAATTAAAGGTTACCCAATAAAGATTACTTGTTCGTAGAGGTCCGATTTGCAGGGTATTAAATTTAAGTCTTCCCAGTTGATAATGTTGGTTACTAAAAAAGCATCTTTATCAATTTTGGGCACAATGTAATATTCGTAACCAACAAAAATATCTGTCTCTTTAATTTTTAAGTTATATTCCTTGCCGTCTGAAGGTATTGTATAAGGAATGTTGATTTTATATTCAAGACTTAAATTACTTCTAGAAACATTTGTCATAGTGTTAAACTCTTCTGTGTCTACATATCTTACGGAAGGTGATATTTTCGAATGGTTGTAACCGAACTTTCCATTTGTCACTTCTTCTTTATAATTATGGTAGTATGAGTCATTTTCTTACTAATCGTTCATATTGATACTGACTTCTTCAATCGCACTTTTTGGTAAATTAGTACTTCCTATAACTTTTACCCCATCAATAAATGTCACGTTCGAACCACTCCGTTGACCTTTACTAAAAGTCTCTCCACTGCCATCATCTCTGGATGCAATAACACTCCCTGCTACTTTTGCTATGTCAGCAACTGAACGCACAGCCATTTGACTAATTTTATTTCTTTCAGAAATACCTTGATAATTAAGAGTAAAACTATTGATTAACATTTTGTTATCGTTAAATCTAACTGAATGAAAAAATTCTTTAGAAAATCAAATATAAGAGGCCTTTAAAGTATATGTTTCCGGTAGTGTTGGCTTTAAAGTATTGCTTCCGCTAAAATCAGTAGTTGTACTAAGTACGTGATTGTCATTTTTAAGAAGAGCTATTTTTGCAAATGGGACAGGCTAATTTAAATTACTAGAAACAACTTCTTCAATTGCACCTAAAGAATAATTCAAATTTTCTTCAACCTCCCGATAGGAGGAGTTTGTATATGCATTTGCTCTGACGATTATCTATTTTTTGAATTCAAGCTTAACCCTATTAATACCCGGATTGTTTGTAGATAATTTTAGATCTACTTTATTCCAATCTTCACCCATACTTGGGAACAAATTCGAGTTGTAAACAATTTTAAGTGGGGATTCAGTATCTTTCAATCTAAAATCATAGCTAGGCGTCCAGCCAGCAGGTGGTCTCTAGTATTTGATATGAAGCTTCGTTGCTGTGAAGTTTTTGATTCAACAGCGATATATACCTGCTTGTAAGCACTTTTTTTCTTCGATACTGACTTATTTAAAGCAACATATTTATTTTTAATTTCATCTGTAATTTTTCCTGCCTTATTTGAATATCTATTACACCGTTTCTAACTTCATTTAGCCTCTTCTGTAAAAATCTGAAGCTAGTTTTAATTCATTTATAGAAACACTTTTTTTTTCCAGAAAATTTACTATTGTTCAATAGGATATTTTATTCCAATCTTAAGAACGTCATAAGAATTGTACAGTTGGTTAGCGTTTACTTTTAGCTCTTTCACATCAGTCTCAATCTGTTTAGTCTGGTCACTTATTTATGTTGAATTACAGTGCTTTATTTCGTTTTTTACTGAAAGAATTGTAGATGTCTACATCAGAAACCTTAAGGTAAGTGGATCAATTTGTGCAAAACTGAATTGACTTAAAACGATAAATAGGAGTATGGCTACTTTTTTCATGTTTGTTTTTTTTAGTGAAACAATGGGCTGTCTTCAATTTGACACAGAAACATGGGTTTACGTGGCTTCTTTTGTAAAATGGTTTTAGAATTTTACCAGCACCCTACCTTTGGACTTGCCTGCTAACATTAGCTCGATGTATTCTTCCAAGTCCCCTAATGAAATAATATTTTTAATACTATCTAGATGTTTTGGTTTCCACTTATCAGCTAGTAATTCCCAAATTTTTAATCGAATATTTCTTGGTGTTTCTGCCGTTTCAATTCCCAACACATTTACTCCATTTAAAATAAACGGATAAACTGTTGTATTAAGCTTTGGAGACTCTATTAATCCACAGACAGCTATATTTCCATTTTTGCCACAAGCTTTTATTGCGGTTGCAAGGGTATTGTCACCAACGGTATCAATTACACCCGCCCATTTTGGACGAAGTAAAGGTCTCCCGCTTTGATCATATGTCTCATCTCTTGATATAATTTTAGTGGCGCCTAACGCTTTTAAATAGTCGTGCGCCTCTGTTTTACCGCTAGATGCTATCACTTCGTAGTTATTCATAGCTAAAAGCGCGACGGCCATGCTACCAACTCCACCTGTTGATCCTGTAACTAAAATAGGTCCCATTTCAGGAATTTGACCGTTTTGTTCCATTTTATATAAGGATAAGGCAGCGGTAAATCCACCAGTTCCTAATACCATACTTTCTTCAAAGCTTAGGTTATCCGGCAATTTTACCGGCCATTTTGCAGGGACTCTTATGAATTCCTGAAAGCCACCTGAAGTATTCATTCCAAAATCATAAGAAGTTACGATTACAGCATCTCCTTCTTTGAATTCCGAACTTTGGGAGTTTACTACAACTCCACAAGCATCCACACCAGGCGTATGCGGAAATTGTCTGGTAATTCCTTTGTGCCCTGTCGATGAGAGAGCGTCTTTGTAATTTAACGCAGCGTACTTTACTTGAATAAGTACTTCACCTTCAGGTAATTCATTTATCGACTTGTTTTCTATTGAACGGCTAAATTTTCCGTTCTCATCTTCTCGCACTACAAATGCCTTGTATTCGTTATCCATCATTTATTGGAATATAATTAAGTTCGTATTGTCTATAAATAATTCGTTTTTGTCTGGGTTCCATATGTAAATTGACCATCGGTCACCATTCTTAAATTGTGATGGGTTAACCCAAAAGCTAAACTGATGTTTTTCCCATTCCCCTATCTTCTTTAATTCGCTTAGAGTATATCTAGTCCCATAAAATTCTCCCAGAGAAAAAACAATTTGCATTCTGCTAGTATCATTTTGAAAGTAATCTGCAGAAAATTGAACTCTTAATAATTTGTCAGCTTGCTTGTTGCGAATGGTGTCTCTTATTGTTAGTGCATATTGATTTTTACTCTCAATTTTTAAACTGTTTCCGTAGTCTTCATCCATTTGTTCAAGACCAAGCCAATCTGTCGCAGATTTTGGTAAGTCAGCTTTGTTTTCAAAGTCAGTGTGGGCCTCATAATGTAATTCGTCGAAAAATGATTTTGACTTATTCGTTGATGATTTTTTGTACAAGCTGAGCTCTCCGTTTCCTTCTACCTTTTCTAGTCGATTGATGATTTGAGGATAATCTCTGTACACATGGCTGAAGAAAAAACTATCCACCAAAGTGGCATAGGTAAAATTGCTATCTAATTCAGGTTCTAATACTGCAGCTCTGGTCGATAAATTGGTGTAGCCTTTCGTTTTCCATAGGGTAAACGGAATGTTGGTTGAGTTCGCATCAATTACATAAAGTGTGTCTCTTTCTGTCACATTCCATGTTTTTAAGTCGGCTGTTGAACTTTTATAGACTTTATATGCATATTCCACACTGTCGTCAAAAGGTGCAGTATATCTCAGTTTTTGGACGTCCTTTGCGTAGCCAAAAAAGTAAAAGAAGAAAATAAAACTACCTGCAGCAACAAAAGCATACCATTTTTGTGAAATTTTAATAGAGGATAGCATAAAGATGATCCAAAAGGAGAGCAACGGCAGAAAACTATCTATGTAGTAATAGTCGTGATCCGTAAATTGATTTCCAAATGCTATGAAAAACAAAGAAACACCAAAGGCAGAAATTAATAGGTAGGTAAGTAGCGTTCTTAGTTTTTGATCAACGTGTTGTAAATGTCTGACTTGGTAAATACCGGTGCCAATTAAAAGGAGTAAAAGTATGCCGTGGAAAGGGCTTAACCATTGAGCACTCCAACGATCATAAGCGGATACAACTACATTAATAAAGTTTGAAAAACTGGTAAAGTGAAGTGTTTCGCTTAAAAACATACTGCCATACTTTTCGCCTATATGTTGATTGTAAAAGTAATAACCTACAAAGACTAGAATTCCAACTCCGATTTTGACCATATTAGGAATTGAGAATTTCTTGCTACGAAATCCCTGTAAACATTCAGTACATAACAAGGCAAATAGAAAGATAAAGAAGGGGGCTCGAGCTAATGCCGCCAAGGTAACAAATAGAACACCTAAACTAAACTGCTTTTTGCTGGTGCCGCTAAAAATGAAAAAAAGCCCTATAATCAAGTTTGAAAAAGAGGCAGTTGACGGTAAAAAGCCATTTTGGTAGTAAACAAAAAATGGGAGTGTAAAAATGAAGGTTGTTCCTAATATTGACCGAGTAGGTGATTTGCTGAACAACAGGAATAAGTGAAATAAAAAGAACAGCCCAATAATAGAGTATAACAAATTGTACCAATGAAAAACGCTAACAACCGGCACGTTTGAAGCGAAACTGATGAATGCAACTGCATAATCGTGAATAGGAAAATCAACTCTCGTGATACCATCTTTCGTAAGTAGGTTATACGTGGCCGGATGAAAGAAATCAAAGCCATTTTCTTGAAAATTTTGAGCAATTGCAATACGATCACTTTGTGTCCATGCATGCACATAGGCTGGGTATTTGTGCATGGTTCCCTGAAACAAGTATGCAGAACCGATGCATAAAATTAAGATCATTAAGATACTCGATGGAAATTCTTTCTTTAATTGAGGTAACATTGTTTAAATTCCTTAATTCCAATTAATAATGTTATTTAAAAACTCTTCTGATAAGTCGCTTTCATTTTCGTAATCAGAAGGTATATAAACACCTTTTCCTGCGCAAAAGAGGTGTTTTAAATGGGGGTGAATTTCTGTCTTTGAAGGCTTATTAATGGATTCATTTTTCGATTTAGGGGTTCCCGTAGGAAAAGCTTGAAAATCTCCTTCTGCGTTTAAAGTCAAGCACGATTGTGGTTGTTTTTTGGCCATCTTTTGCGGGTTGTACCCTTTAAGACTTAACCAAAAAGAGCTCGAGTGGTTAAGTGTCAACATTGCTGAAGAGATCTCTAAATTAAAAATGTTTTTTTGAATCCGGTCAACTTGATCTTTAAGGAGTCTGAATTGAAAGTCATTGATTTTAGGGCCCGTTTCTTTCTTTCTGATGTGTTCGATTTGTAGAATCAGTAAATCTGTCAAAAAGCTAACTTTCCCTGACGGTTGTATTATTAGAGCTATTTTAGCTGTAATGTACTCTTTGTCAAGTGGAAATATTATACTGTAGAAGTTGTTTTCGAATTGAACAGCTTGCGCATCATAACCTGATTTAGGAGGTTGTTTTATGTTGAGTGCTTTTCTTTCAATTAATGCACCAAATTGAGTAAAAACACCTGAAAAAGTTTTTTTCATGCGTTTTGGAGGGAGTGACATGCTTAGTTTTCTGGAAAAAAAAGTGTGTAATTTTTCAAAGTCCTTCTGCTGTAAATATTCTGTAGCTTGTTTATCCAGCTTATTCTCGATTGCGACTTTCTCTGTTTGTGCTTGGATTTGAGTTGCTAAACTTATATTTATAACGAGTAGAAGTAGCAATCTTTGCATTTGGTGGCTTTGAAACAAACTTAACTATTCTTTTAGCATAGCACTTACAAAAGACTCAAATAATAAGAACAGCATATTTAACAGAAATAACCTACTTTTGCGCCCTGAAAACAACGAGATATTGTTATCCTAAACTCAATTCAAATTTATTAAAATGAGAGTTTTAGCAATCATCTTCGACATTAGATTAGCATCATGAAATTAAGAAACATCGCCATTATTGCTCACGTCGACCACGGTAAAACCACTTTGGTAGACAAAATGTTATTAGCTGGAAAATTATTTAGTGACCACGAAACTCCGGGTGAGTTAATCATGGACAGTAATGATTTAGAAAAAGAACGTGGAATTACGATTACGGCGAAAAACGTATCCGTTTTTTACAAGGATCTAAAAATCAATATTATTGATACTCCTGGTCACTCCGATTTTGGTGGTGAGGTTGAAAGAGTCTTAAATATGGCCGATGGAGTACTTTTACTAGTAGATGCTTTTGAAGGTCCTATGCCTCAGACAAGGTTTGTATTGCAGAAAGCAGTTGAATTGGGGTTGAAGCCAATTGTTGTCGTGAACAAAGTAGATAAGGAGAATTGTACTCCTGACATAGCACAAGAAAAAGTTTTTGACTTGATGTTTAACTTAGGAGCAACTGAGGATCAACTTGATTTCCCTACCATTTATGGTTCTGCGAAACAAGGTTGGATGAGTGATGACTACAAAAAACCAACAGACAACATTATTGCTCTAATGGACGCAATTGTTGAGCACATTCCTGAGCCAAAGCCACCGGAAGGAAACACTCAAATGTTGATTACTTCTTTGGATTATTCATCTTTTATTGGTCGAATTGCAATTGGTCGTTTACACAGAGGTAGTTTAAAGGTGAACCAACAAGTAAACTTGGTTAAAATTGACGGTACTTCAACAAAAAGCAAAATCAAAGAGCTTTATGTATTTGAAGGAATGGGTAAGGTGAAAGTAGATACTGTTGAAGCAGGAGATATCTGTGCAATTGTTGGACTAGAAGGATTTGATATCGGTGATACTGTTGCTGACATCGAGAACCCTGAAGCTTTAGCATCAATTAAAATTGATGAGCCAACAATGAGTATGTTGTTCACTATTAACGATTCTCCATTCTTTGGTAAAGAAGGAAAGTTTGTTACTTCAAGACACATTAAAGACAGACTAGATAAAGAATTAGAAAAGAACTTAGCACTTCGAGTGGAAGAAACTGGTTCTGCAGATTCTCATAGTGTATTTGGTAGAGGTGTTCTTCACTTGTCTGTTTTAATTGAAACAATGAGAAGAGAAGGTTATGAGCTTCAAATTGGTCAGCCACAGGTAATTATTAAGGAGATTGATGGTAAAAAGCATGAGCCAATTGAAGAATTAACAATTGATTTACCAGAAGAAGTAAGTGGAAAAGCAATTGAAGTTGTCAATCAACGAAAAGGTGAAATGTTGAACATGGAGCCTAAAGGTGATCGTATGATCTTAGAATTCGAAATTCCATCACGTGGAATTATTGGTTTAAGAAATTATTTATTGACAGCGACTGCAGGCGAGGCAATTATGTCACACAGGTTTAAAGAATTTCAGCCATATAAAGGTGTAATTCCAGGTCGTCAGAATGGTTCTTTAATTTCTATGGAGAAAGGAAAAGCGATTCCATTTTCATTGAACAACTTACAAGATAGAGGGAAGTTCTTTGTTAATCCAAACGAAGAGATTTACGGTGGTCAAGTAGTTGGAGAGAACTCTAGAGCAGGTGACTTAGTTATTAACTTAACGAAGGCGAAGAAAATGTCTAACATGCGTTCTTCAGGAGCGGATGATAAAATTAGAATTGCACCAGCAATTAAGTTTTCATTAGAAGAAGCATTAGAATACATTCAAGGTGACGAGTATGTTGAAGTTACTCCAAACTCTTTGAGAGTGAGAAAGGTGTTCTTAAATGAAACAGACAGAAAGAGATCAGGAAAAAATTAATTTAATTTTTTTTGAATTTAAAAGCCTAAAACAACATCGTTGTTTTAGGCTTTTTTTTGTCTGAATGCTTTACTTCGACTTCGCCTATTGTGCCAAAGTTCTGAAATGTAGCACTTTGGTTTTGCCTAGTGTTATAGAGTTTTGAAATGTAGAATTACAAGTCAAATTTAGTCGTTTAATTGTAGATCGTTAATGGAAATGTTGGCCTAATACATACAATTAACAATTGATAATGGACGATTTAATTCATAGGATTGAACAGCAACAAATACAGATTAAGATTTCAAAATTGATTTGACAATCCTTAATTTTGAATCTTTATTAAAAACTGAATGAAGCCCCAACTAAAGCTATTTTTACTTTTCCTTTTGTTCAATTTTGGTGGTTTAGCTCTAGGAGCTTATTTACAAGGAAGTATTTTAGACAACCAATGGTATTCAAACTTAAATCGTGCACCTTGGACTCCTCCTGGTTGGGTTTTTGGAGTAGCTTGGGGTATTATTATGTTAGCTTATTCTTTGTATTTAAGTAAACTAACCATCACTATTAGTCATCGTTTTATTTCCGTATTATTCGCTGCCTCTTGGCTCTTAAATGTCGCTTGGAGTCCGTTATTTTTTCGTTTTCAATTTATTAATTTGGGGTTGGTTGTTTTAACGCTACTCTTTCTGTGTATCCTAACTTTCTTTCTGTTGTTTGTAAGAAAATTAAAAGAAACAAGCTTTTTGCTCTTGCCATACTTAGTCTGGTTGGGTATTGCATTTTCATTGAATTGGTACATAGTATTCAACAATTAATATGAAAGCAATTCGCTATACATTTGCATTCTTAGCATTAGTTGTCATCGGTTACAATGTATTTCTTTGGTCAGTCACTTTTGATAATACAACGCTTGAGAATAATAGTAATGGACAAGTTGAAATTATTGGACATAGCGGTGTTGGATTCCATTCTTGGTTTCCGTTTAAGTATTTTCCATCAAATAGTTATGGCTCTTTATTGAAAGCATTAGATGAGTATAAGGTTAATGGTATTGAAGTTGATGTTCACCTTACTTTAGATCAAAAATTTGTATTGTTTCACGACAGTAAGTTGGAAAACAAATCAGTGGAATCGGGGTGTCCAGGAGAAATGACTTTAGAGGAATTAACAGCTGTTGATTATAAGTTAGGAGCTCCTTTTGATTGGTTTCATTCAGAGCGCATAATCGGATTGGAAGAACTTATTGATAGTCTGCAAAACCGAGAAGAGTTTCCGAGTTTACACTTAGATGTTCGGAACTGGAACGATTGTGATACACCTGAACAAAGTGCAGTTTTGGAGAGAAATATTGCTTTTGAATTGATCAAAACCCTTGGTTCCAAGGGAGTCCCCTTAGATAAAATATTAATTATATCCTTGTCTCAGAGTTTCTTAGATCAATTGAAGGCACATAATAATCCATACCCTGTATCCTTTGAAATCGTAGGTAACGAACATGAGTTTTTGCAATGGGCTATCGACTATGGAGTAGAGTCAGTTACCGTAAAACCCAAATTATTGACCAAGGAGCTTTCAAAAATGGCGCACGAAGCTGGACTGAAAGTAATCACTTTTGGGGCAAAGAGTAAGACAGGAAATAAAAAGCTTTTAGAATTGAACCCTGACGCTATACAGACCGATAATATTACTGCTTTGAAGGACTTAATGGGGTATAAGTAGAACTTTAACGAGGAATTACGAATCGTGTATATCAAATTATAAATGTAGAATTAGGAATGTATAATTAAGATTTACAATGTTGATTGTTAAATTATAAATATTGCATTAAAAATGTCGAACATCCCAAAAAAAGATGTTTCATTTAAACAATCTCACCCCGTCACTTTGTGGTCAAAGTAATTTTGGCGGTAAAAGTTACCTTAATTAATGCCTGCAGCAAGTAAGTTTATGTTATGAACTTGAAGTTAAAGCTATATTACTCTTTTCGTTTTTTAAAATTCAGCGCAGCGAAGTGCTCTATATTTTAAATTAAAGTCAAAACCTACTGAATCGTTTCTCTTTGCTCCATTATTTTAGGATTCCCTAAATAATCATCGTAGCTCGATACTTTGTCAAGCATTCCTTTTGGTCCAATTTCAATTAATCGCGTAGCTGTTGTGTGCGTAAATGTGTGATCATGAGAAGTGAACAAGATTGTTCCTTTAAAATCAATTAAGGAGTCGTTTAAAGCAGTAATAGATTCTAAGTCTAGGTGATTTGTCGGTTCATCAAACATCATCAAGTTCGCTTCGCCTTGCATCATTTTGGAGAGCATGCAACGCATTTTTTCTCCACCTGATAATACTGAGCACTTTTTCATTACTTCTTCTCCTGAGAAGAGCATTTTACCAAGAAACCCACGAATGTAAACTTCATCTTTATCACTGCCGGTAAAGTTTCTCAACCAATCTACCAAATTTTCGGAGCTTTTGAAATATGGTGTATTGTCAGAAGGTAGGTAAGAGGTAGTAATTGTTTGGCCAAATTCAAACTCTCCGCTACTTGGCGTTAAGGTATTATTTAAAATTTCAAATAAAGTAGAAATAGCCCTAGACTCTCCTAAAAATGAAATTTTATCTCCCTTGTTTATAACAAAGTTCACATCTTTAAAAAGGTAGTTTCCTTCTTTATCTTTGTAGCTTAGGTTTTCAACTTTTAAGAGTTGGTTTCCTGCTTCTCTTCCTTGCGTCCAAATAATTCCGGGGTATCTTCTAGATGAGGCCTGAATATCATCCAAATTAATCTTCCCTAACAATTTCTTTCTACTTGTTGCTTGTTTCGATTTAGATGCGTTTGCACTAAATCGTTGAACAAACTCTTGCAGCTCTTTTTTCTTGGTTTCCGCCTTCTTGTTCGCTGTTTGTCTCTGTTTTAAAACCAATTGAGATGATTCATACCAAAAGGAGTAATTTCCAGAGTAGGTAGTCAGTTTACTGAAATCGATGTCTACAATATTTGTACAGATCGTGTCTAAAAAATGTCTATCGTGAGATACAACAATTACTGTATTTCTAAAATCCAATAAGAAATCTTCTAACCAACTAATTGTCTTAACGTCCAAGTCGTTGGTCGGCTCATCTAAAATCAAAATATCAGGATTACCAAATAAAGCTTGTGCCAATAAAACTCGTACTTTCTGATTTCCACTAATATCTGTCATTGAAGAATAATGAAGCGCTTCTTCAATTCCTAAACCGCTTAGTAAAGCGGCTGCATCAGATTCAGCATTCCATCCATCCATTTCTGCAAACTCTCCTTCTAATTCTGATGCTTTTAAACCATCTGCTTCACTAAAGTCTTCTTTCGCATAAAGCGCATCTTTCGTTTTCATTATGTCCCACAATTTATTGTGGCCCATAATTACGGTATCTAAAATGCTGAACGTATCAAAAGCATAGTGATCTTGACTTAAAACAGCCATCCTTTTGCCTGGCTCAATCATTACCAGCCCTGAGTTCGGATCTATGTCTCCGGCTAGAATTTTTAAAAAAGTAGATTTTCCTGCTCCATTTGCTCCAATAATTCCGTAGCAGTTATCGCCTGTAAATTTGATGTTTACATCGTCGAATAAAATTCTTTTACCGTATTGAAGGGAGACGTTTTGAGTTTCTATCATGACATAGTTTTTGGGGCGGCAAAAATAACGAAAATAGCACTGTTTAAGGGCAACTTTTAGCTTATTTTCTTGTTCAATCTTTCATGAAAGTTCGATTAATAATTTTATTTCTTGCCTTAGGTGTTGCTTCCTGTAAATTACCATACATCAAAAAAGACGTATTCGAGGAGAAAGCTGAGCTACCAAGAGATGAAGCACCCCATTTTAAAAACTCATTGGAATGGTGGTACTTTACCGGCCATTTGAAAGATGAAGAAAAGAATAAAACGTTGGGAGTAGAGTATGTCGTCTTTCATTTTAATCCCTCAAATATAAAAGGCGGCTGGATGGTAAACATGGCAGTAAGCGATCCAGAAAACGAAGCGTTTTATTACGACCATCAGTTCTTTCCCAAATCAAAATATGAATTTAACGAGCTACCATTAAATTTTAATTGGTCAAAAAAGCAATTCAAATCTAGTTTGAAAGGGCAGAATGGTTCTTATGAACTGGCTGCGCACTTTTCTAAAGATTCAATTTCAATGAACTTAAAAACAAGGTCAGAGAAAGAGGTTGTTTTGCACGATGGGATTGGGTATGAAAACTACGGAGACATCGCTAGAGCTGGATATTATAGTTTTCCAAGGCTAAAAACTGAGGGACAGATTAACTTAAATGGTGAGCGGTTTAACGTCAACGGGAACTTGTGGTACGATAGGCAGTGGAATTGTAGTGGAGTATTTGATAAGAAAGTGGCTTGGGATTGGTTTTCAATCCAGTTCGAAGAAACTCAGTCTGAGTTAATGTTGTATCGTTTATATAGCTTGAAAGACAGTACAGTAATTTTTGGAGGAACGTACACAAATGCTGAAAATGAAAGTGTGTTTTTAGAAAATGAACAAATTAACATAACTGAGTTAAAACATTGGATAAGCCCTGATTCTGACGCAAAATATCCTGTAGAGTGGCAAATTGAGGTTCCCGATGTAGGCCTTACCACTAATTTAAAAACATTGTTTCCAAGTCAAGAGTTAGAGCTAAACTTTGGACCACTGAGCGAATTCTACTATTGGGAAGGAATGTGTGAAGCAGAGGGAGTAATTAAAGGTCTGAAGGTAAATGGCAAATCCTATGTTGAGATGACGAATCGTTTTAGAATAAAGGAACCTAAGACGAAGTAGTTTCTATTTCTTTCTTACTTATTTTGTAGTGTGGAATTATCTGTTTTTTTATCCTTTTCTTTGGCTTCATTTTTAATAGCATTAATGCCGGGGCCGGATAATATTTTTGTTTTGACGGAAAGTATCGCCAAAGGTGCAAAAAATGGAATTTTAATTGCTTTTGGGTTAAATTCAGGCGTTCTGATTCATACGTTAGCTGCAGCCACTGGTGTTTCTCTAATTCTAAAGCAGTCTGAATTAGCATTTGCAATTATTCAATATGCTGGTGCAGCATATTTGCTGTATTTAGCTTTCCTAGCGGCAAAAGAAAAGGTGGAACCTTTTAAAACGCAGGTGAATTCTAGTAAAGGAGCTATTAAGTTAGTTAGAACTGGTTTTATCATGAACATTTTAAATCCAAAGGTTTCACTGTTCTTTATTGCTTTTTTACCTCAGTTTGTTCAACCTGAAAGAGGTAACGTTAGCGTGCAAATGATTACAATGGGCAGCGCATTTATGGTGATAGGATTTCTAACGTTTAGCAGTTTCGCATTATTGGCGCATCAATTACGCAAGCCACTTGGCAGTTTAAAAGTGTTAAGTGTAATAAAGTGGACAAAGGTGTCTGTTCTGGTTGGACTCGCTGTTTATTTATTAGTTTAAAATTAATTATGGGAGAGTTAAAGTATTTATATTTAGTTGGTGTTGTATCATTGATATTATTTTCTTGTTCAAGGGGGAGTTACCAGTCAGAAGGTCCAAAAAAGGAATTGATGTTAGCTGCAAGTAAACAAGCTCCTTCCGGTATAATGGTATTGATGTTATACAAGGACAGCAGCTTTGTTTTTAGAAATTCCGGAATTAGAACTGCGCGCAACTATACGGGATTATATGAAATTAATTCTGATACGTTATCACTTGCCTTTGATGTGCGAAATCCTTCTGCAATAGGAGAGAAACTCCTAATAAAGAAAGAGAATTTGACATTTCTTGATAGGGCTGGCAGCATGCAAATTGATACGAGTTCAGTTGGATTTTTGAGTGGTATAGGAACAAATTTTAAAATCGAACTATAGTTGATGGCAGATTGACATGGATAACTCTTTTAAATAACTTTTTTCTTGACTATCCTGTCTTGTTCGACTAAAATGAGTTGCATAAGACGGCGGGCGTATTGTTTAATACTTACTTGGCAATATGTTTGACTCAATGTCCGAAGAGCTCGTATAGGTTAGCACAGTAGCTTTTGTATTAGCATAATAATTGGTCGTTGCCTTATTATTCTTGTTTGAATTCCTTGCTCCAATTTCTAAAAATCTCAGTGAGCATTAAAAGAATTGAAGCAAACATAATTAAAATGCCAATTTGATGCATATAAGCGGGGTCTATTGGTTTAATTCTGCCATAAAAAGAAATTCCGATAAAGTAAGTGACATTTATAATGTGTAAAATGAAAAAAGCATACAGTAAATGATTCAAGCTTATATAAAACAATGCTATTACAGGTGCTATTAAAATAAGCAGATAAGTAATAAAACCATGTAAATTATCAATAATACCAACTGACCAGTTGTGTATTTCAAAATTCTTAGACACAAAATAGAAGTGAATGACATGATTTATGGCAAACATAAATAACGAAAGCTGAAATAAAAGTGTTTTCGTCGCTGATGTGTCAATTTTATTTAGCCGCCAAATAATTAATAAGGCTATAATAAATAGATTCAAAGCAGCCGCTGTTCTTCCAGAATTTCGGGCACATTCTGCGAAAATTAAAATTGCATCATGTAGGGTGTCTTTTGAACGCCAATAAATCAAAATATTGAGACATCCAATTGCAAAAGTCGCGCTTGTAAAAAGTAGCAGTTTAGATTTCTTAAACATTTGGTATTAATTTGGTTGTAGAGTTGTGTTAACGTTTTTTGATAAAAAAAATTACTCCTTCCCTTAAAATCGAACTCTGGTTGGTACATTTATTTTATGGAGTTAATAGAAAACCACACATTCACCTCAAAAGACCTGAAGGAAAACTCTCTTAAAATTGCTCAATATGAATTGTGTGTGTTCAATAATATAGACTTCAAAGGGTTCAACTTATCTGAGTCTAAATTTGTGGAATGTGACTTTGTTGATTGCGATTTGAGCTTGGTAAGTTTAACGGGAAGCATGTTTCAAGTGGTGCACTTTAAAAGATGTAAAATGCTCGGATTGTTTTTTGAAACGGTCAAGCCCTTTTTGTTTCAAGTAAGGTTTGATAATTGCAATTTAGAAAGCAGCTCTTTTGCTGGAGTTAATTTAGAACGCACCATTTTTGTTGAGTGTAAATTGGTAGGAGTAGACTTTACAGAAGCGAATGGCTCAAAAGGTATTTTTAATGAATGTGATTTACTAAATGCTACCTTTTTAAATACAAACCTGACTAAAACAAATCTGCAAACTGCTCATAATTTTTCAATTGATATCCGATCAAATCAAGTTACAAAGCCGTTGTTTCCAATACGAATTTAGAAGGTTTACAGAATGGGGCAGGGCTTGATGTTCGAAACTGACGACATTCAGTTTTAGCTTGATCTAGGGTAGTTTTTTTTAATCCAACTTTTAGTTAGCTGCATTGATATAGAGTTGATGAATTGAATCTTGGCTTCAAATTTTAAACCTTAACCTTTAATCTTGGGTCTTTATTTCCAATCGTTAACGATTCAGGAATCCACCAAAGCCAATTCTAACATTACATGCGGCAAACTCATCGTCTTCAAATGCAGCATAAACACCTACTTTCATTCCAAAGAAAATTCGGTCAATCGAATAGCCCACTTCAGTATAGTTAATGTTTTGTTCTGTAACTAAATAGTTAACATTTATAGTTTCTGAGATTCCTTTAGTGCTAAAAAATGGAATACGTTTTAGTAGAATTCGATTGTCTTCTACTCGAAAGTGAGCTTCAAAATAGCGCTTGTTAGTGCTAAATCGATAATTTTCTAACAGCTTAAAACTGTTCCCCAAGTCATTGCTTAAAAATAATAAAGGCGAAGAGTTGAAGTTTTTATAATCAGCAAAAAAGGTACTGTTACTTTGTAAGAAACTTCCTGCTTCTAAGTGATAGGTAAAACGATCAATTCTACGAACAGGTAATTCTTGTTTTGCAGCAAATGAAACAAACTGATAACCAACGTCGCTACTTAGAACATCGTTTAAACCTTGTCTGTAATTTGCAACAAAGGTTGGAAACTTTGAACGCAGCATTTCTTTAGTGCCATTTTTTACTCGGTAAAATTGTTTTGGAGTGTAAATGAGCTTAACATCTATACTTAAAGATTGGTGATTATCTAATAAGGTTTTATTGTTATTTACTTCGTTGTTTTCCGGTAGATTAGTAGTGTATTTTGAACCCCACCAATTAGTTAGTGTAAAGGCTGAGTTATTTTGTAGAACACTCCTATCTTCAAAATCAAATGTTGTAATTAATTGTAGACCATTTGCAATATCAATTTGATGCCCAATTTTGAAAAAATCAGATTCATAAAACTTCTTTGAGTTTTGCGTGTAAAATAAAGAGGAAATTGTATTTACTAGTAACGGTATAGACTCTTCTCTGTTAAAATCATCGGCCAATCTTCCAAAATGAGCAAAAAATGAAGCTCTCCTTTGGCCATCATACTGAGCTTTTAGTTGTCCATCTCCTAAAAATCGATTTCGAGAAAATGCATACCCTACCATAGGCTCAAAGCGGAAGAGTTTCCCCTTTTTATCTAACCAAACTGCCTTAAATAGAGATTTGTATGGAGTTATGCCATTTACCGTATTAAATTCTCCTGTTGTATGGCTTAATAGGCCATATGGAGTAAATCGGAACTTTTTATCTTTCGAAAATTGGGGTGTATCGTAAAACAACAAATGACCAATTAGATTTCGCTTTTTTGCAACAGCAGTATCGCCCTTGATTATTTTCTGCAAAGAATCTCGCTCCATGTAAATACTGTGCTCCTGTTCTGATAAAGGGATGGTTCTGTGCGTATTCCAAATAGAATCAGTCTGCGAGAAAACACTGTCAGCATAGGTAACACTTCTGTTAGCAGTAATTTCTAGGTCATCAATTGTGTCATTCTTTTCTTCTAGCTGCCGTTCTTTCTGTTTTATTAGTCGAATTAATTTTAGTGATTCTCCTTTTGAAACGCGGTCTTGAGTTATAATTTTTTCAATTTTGGAATCTAACTTTTCTAATTTTATCTTTTTTTCAACAGGAACAGTTCCATCAAAATGAATGTCCTCGGGCGTCATTTGCAAACTGTTTAAAATCTGTTGATCTATTTTAGGATTCGTTGTAACTTTCAGCTTACTTAAGGTAGAAAGGTATTTAATCTGTACCTCGTACCCTAAAATTTGAACGTCTGCTGTTATTTTGTGGTTAATTGGCATCCACACATTTGGTCTTACTTGCGCATATAATTGCTGATATTTCAATTTTGCTAAGGGTTGTTCAAATTCAACATCTACATTATTGATATTCCAAACTTTGTCATTTATATAGATGTAGCCACTCATCAAATCATTTCCGTTGCGACGGGGAATAATTTTTATTTTATGAATTCCTTTAAGGTCTTCATAATATGTACTAATGTGCTCAAATTCGTATACAGCAAAAGCATTTTTACTTAATGGATTAATGATGGAGGGCCCACCTAAGTTGTAAAAATTAAGATTAATGTATTGAGCGCCATCTTTAAGAGAATCTAAAATCCCTGATTTAGCTGCAAGTATCTTTTGATTAACTGTATTAGGCCTTTTAAAAGAATACTCTAATAATGTTTCTGAAATGTTACCGGTCGCCATATCCGCTAAGTCTTCCTCCGAAATTAGTTTCTTGGCAAGCCAAGGAATTTTTTCTGGATCGTAAAAACTTCGAATGTATAATTTACATTCGTAAGCTGTAATTTGTTTTTTATAATATTCAGCCATGGCTGTGGCTTTGCGAATGTAGCTGTATGCAATGTCCTCTTGTGAAGCGTCAACTTCCACTTCACCTAGGTCGTAAGCAATGCTTTTTAATGTGATTATCTGTTCAAGATTTTTACTGAAATCAATCTTTAATGCCTTTTTTTCGAAGCCTAGGCTTTGAAATTGGATGGTATAAATAGAACAGGGAGCTGTTATTGAAAAATCTCCATCAATATTTGCCATGCTACCGTTTGCGATAGAAGCGATGTATACGCTAGTAAACGGAATAGCATTTCCTTCTGAATCTACAATGCTGCCGCTGAAAGTACAGTTTTGTGCTAAGGAAGCAATGCTTGTTACAAGGAGTAAGAGAATAATTAAATGCTTCATTTTTCGACTTGGAAATGTAACGAATACAATTCAAGTTTTGTTACTGGAGTTTTTAGAGAATGTGAAATGCTGGAACGTGGAAGGAAGAAAGCATCGATTCACTTTTTTCAACTAAAAAATTGACTTTTCAAATCTAGCTTACAAGAAAATATTACATCGGTTACTCTTCTGTGATGTATTAGCCCCTAGTAAAGTGGGAGTGTTTTATTAGATTTCAAATAATACATTTGAAATCTGAAACATAAGAGATGAAGCGTAAAAGAGAAGTTAGAAATTCTCGAAGCTTCAGAGAAATACGGCATAGTTGAAACTTGTCGAAAATATGGCGTGAGTACCGGAAGACATTACAGCTGGAAAAAGAAGTTCGAAAGTCGAGGCGAAGCAGGTTTTAAAGCCGGAAATGATGTCCGAAGTAAGGAGGTTAACAGATATAAGAAGAAAATTGGATTCTTCGTAAATTTCTAAGTTTTAATTAGAATGATTTTACATTAGTCAGCCATGAATTCCTTATTGTTTAAAGTAGTAAAAGTTCTACTATTCTATTCAAAATTCTTGATTGTGAATCCAAAATTCGATTTTAAATCCAACCTTTCATCCGGTAGTAGGCAATAGCGGTATACTCTCGAAGAACAATAATTTCATATTGCATATAACTCCACATGTTGTAACGGAGTGCTAAGTTTCTAACCTTAGTATCTTCTTTATCTGTTTTATCTTTTAATCTTTCCTCGTCGCTCGGTTTTTCAAAAGACGGGGAGCCGCCAACCACTCGAAAGCCTACTTTTCTAAAACTATAAATACTACGGTACATGTGTTCAGGTGAGCTAACGATAAGAAGTGGAGCAGCAGTGTCTGCTAACTCCCTTATTTCTAATGCCTGACTTCTTGTATTAAAACCTTTAGGAGCAAATACAATTCTATTGGTATCAACTCCTTTCTGAACTAGTTCGTGAGCCATTAGGCTCAATTGAAAAGTGCTGTCGAATTCATTGTAAGGCAATGCAATTATGATTTTAGAATATGGATGTTCAACAGCTTTTTCAATTCCATTGTATAATCTCATTAAACCCGAAGGGGAAGGCATTCCATCTCCGCCCATAATTACAATGGTGCTTGGCGCAAGTTCTAGTTGGTCATCTGTTGCTGCTAAACCGTAATATGCCCAATAAGGTAAACTCGTAAATGATAAAATAATAAATGCTACACTAAATACTCCCAAGAGGAGCAGTAGTTTTTTTATCAAAGATTTTATTGGCTTAATCAATAGTAAGTTTTAAGCAAATAAAGGTAATAGAAATACTGAAGTATCAAAAGATAATTATAAATTTAGAATTCAATAAATAAATTATGATCGCATCTAGGTGAATTAATCTGTAGTATAGTACCTTGAAAATAAAGGGGTTATTAATTGAGAAGCGTTCTTAATACACTCAGTCGTTATTCTTAATTGAATTTACTCCTTCTTCTTAAAATCTCCTCGCTTTAACGCTTTTATAAACTGCGCCCAAGCAATTGGGTTTAACAAATTATTTGGACGATACTGCCCTGCGAAGTACAGTTGATTGGCGCGTTGCTGATTTTGCCATTTAAAATTCAAACTTCCATTCATAGGCATAGAAGCTGCCTTCTCAGCTAATAAATCTGCACTTAAGTTTTTGCGCATAATCTCTATGTCATCATCGGGTAAGTCTAACGCTAAAAAGGCTTCTTTAAATTGAGCAGGTGTGGGCCATGGATAAATATTCACTTCATCTAACTCTACCGTGTCTTGAAGCATGCTATGAATTAAAGAGTACCTGTTGCCTTCTAGACCCATTGGTACAATAAATTCGTTCTTTCGAAAACCTACAGAAGAAAATACCAAAGTATCGTTAGGCCGCGCAACAAAACTAAAGTAGCCGTAGTAGTCAGTTGTTGTACCTCTTGACGTACTTTTTACCATAATAGTGGCAAACGGAACTGGAGCTAAACTATCCATAGTAACAACAACACCAGAGAATTGAATGAGGTTAGCGTCATCATCATCTTGCGCCCAAGAAGAGCTAAAAAAAGGGATAAAAAAAAGAATTAGAATTAACTTTTTCATTTATTCAAATGTAAGTTCTGCTTTGTTACTAGTAATGTAAAATTTGTTAACGCACAAAATCTGCTTCGTAGCTAGCTATATTCCCAACTTCATCGGTTACAACTATTCTAAATATGTGGTCTCCTGTCGTTACCTTTTCGTCAAAATAGTAGCTGAGCTTCCTATTCTTTGCATCATATGCCATTAAAATCCATTTGCCGTCAACAGTTCCTCTGTATTTCTTAATTCCGGAAAGGTTGTCTGTGATTTTTATACTAATTGACCATTTTCTGCTCATATTAGCATTGTTGTAAATGTTGATAGGTGTAATTCTAGGAGCAACAGTATCTAAAGCAATGGCATAACCTCCAAAGCTTCTCGTTCGAACGGAAATGTTATCGCCATTCCAAGTTCCACCTTCAGCATACCACGACATTTTATCGATGGTGCTAACTATTAATGCTTTTCCTTTTTGTTGTGGAGTTAAGTTTCTAGCCTTTATGGCTACCGTCATTTTTTTGTGCATCGGAGTAAAATGGTTGTGCAACCAATATACAGGACTCATTGTTTTAGATGTTCCTTCAGTTTCTTTAAACTCGAAATAAGTATCTTCGTATAGAACGTCTTCCGGTATGTCAAGTAGTACATTGGCTCTCATTAAGGTGTTTCGTTGATTGCACGGCATAAAGGTAATGTCCTTCTCTTCTTTTGAAAGTAAATTCGGCTGAACTTTAAAGTCAACGCTTTGAATAGCAAACTGAACAGAAGAACTATTACCCTTTAAGTCTCTGACGGTGTATTTTAATGAATGCTCTACTCCGTTAGAGCAAGTAATTTGACCTTCTTTCATTTTGTAAATTCTCAGACGATTCCCATCTTGCACAAAACTCTTTTGAATGCGTCTTCCTGTTTTACGGAAGGATTTAAAATCAACATGAGAGTTAATGTATCTTCCTTCATGGAAAGCAAATTCATCTATTTGCTGCTCAAAAATAACCTTGTCATTATGCTGTAACTTGATATTGTGTAGTCCATAGCTATTGGAAGTTCCGCTCATACGATCAACTGTCTCAATTCCAAAACCAATTTCACCTTGGACTTTAATTTGACTTTTAAGCGGAAGTGCATACCTTCCATAAGAGCCCCTAGCTATAAAACGCTGAGACCTATTTTTTCCGTTGACATAAGAAGTATCGTTTAAGGGATATATGGTGACGGCATATATGTCGGGTTTAACATTGTCCTTCACATCAAAGCCAAAGAATAGAGGATTCATAGGGTGCTCGTTTGCAGTTTTGCGAATTTCAAAGTGCAAATGAGGCCCACCTGAACCACCTGAATTCCCGGTGTAAGCAATTATATCTCCTCTTTTGACTTGCATTGTAAAGGGCGCAGGAAACAATTCAACTTCAAATTGTTCTTTTTTATATTGATGATCTTTTACAGTACGTTTAATTACATCATTATATTTTTGTAAATGACCGTAAACAGAAGTGAAGCCATTTAGGTGAGTAATGTAGAGTGCATTTCCATATCCGTAAGGCGAAACTTTGATTCTACTCACATAACCATCTGCAATTGCATGTACTTTTTGGCCTTCGACTCCTTGAGTTTTAATGTCTAGCCCCGCATGAAAATGATTCGACCGCAATTCACCAAAGTTACCAGACAGGTAAAGTGGGATATCAAGAGGAGACCGGAAATAGTCCTTTATAACTTTCTGAGAAAATGAAGGTAATGTGCTTATAATGAGAAATGAAATTAGAAAAAGTCGATTCATAAATAGTAAAGTACAAGCTTTCAATTAAAGGTCGTAAAGTTAATGGGCTGTGTAAATAAATTAAGAATTGTGACGAAGAAGTTATACAGTTCAGTTAAAAAAGTATTAGCTTTGTTGAAATACTTTTTTTGTAGATAACGAACATCGAGAATGAATATTTTTTCTGAAGATTTTAAGAGCCTAGAACAGAACGTTCGACGGCTAATCCGAAAGAATAAGAATGCAGAGGACGCGTTGGTTGAAACGAGAAAGTCTATTGTTGAATTGAAGGAAATATCATTTCAGCAAGAACAGGAGATAGAAAAGTTGGTGGAGAAGAATAAAATTTTGCGAATTGCTGGAGGAAACAAGGATGGAGATAGCCGTGAAATTAAACTCAAAATCAACGAAATAGTACGGGAAGTAGATAAATGTATCGCTCAATTAAACCAATAATTTATCCGTGAAGGATCTATCTATAAAAGTTAACATTGCTGGGAGAATGTACCCTTTGACTGTTCAGCAGACCGAGGAGGAGAACATTAGAAAAGCAGTGAAAGCCATTGATGAAATGGTGAGAGATTACGAGCAAAATTATGCTGTGAAAGACAAACAAGATTTGTTGGCCATGGTTGCTTTGCAGTATGCCACTCAATCCATTGAATTAAATGCTAAAACAACTTCAATAGACAGCGGGCTTAACAGCCAATTGAAAGTGTTGAATGATTTAATATCAGAAGTTCTTTAATATAAACGCAGAAATTTGTTGACATGGTCGACATTAAGAACCTGCCCGTACAGTTTGTTATCGTTTGGTAAACTCAACGTTTTAATTACTTTGGGTTTTACTCAGTGTTAGAGAAAACAGGCCTTTAATTAGCCCCAATTTATTGGGAGGATTCTTCTTTGGAAGGACGTTGGAAGTTTGATTTAACCGGGAAACCCTAATCCTTATATTTAGGAGTTTACTCAGAATAGCAAGTTGTGCGGGTTTTTTTATACAACTAAATTAATAACATGGATATCGTAAGTATTATCATTGGACTATTAGTAGGTGCCGCCGCAGGTGCAGGTATTGCAATAGCCATGATAAAAAAGGGCAATGAAAAGAAGGCAAACACCATTATCGAAGAGGCAAAATCAGAAGCCGAGGTGATCAAAAAGAATAAAATTTTACAGGCTAAAGAAAAGTTTTTGAGCTTAAAGGAGGAGCACGAAAAGGTTATTTCCGGTAGGGAACGAAAAATAACTGATGCTGAGAATAGAGTAAAGCAGAAGGAAACGTCACTAAATAATAAATTGCACGATACAAACAAAAAAGACAAAGATTTAAAGTCATTGAAAGGAAGTTTGGATCGAAAAATGGAAGCAGTTGATCAGAAACAATCTGAGTTAGATATAAACCACAGGAAGCAGGTGGAAATGTTGGAAAAGACAGCAGGCTTGTCTGCTGAAGAAGCAAAAGCCCAAATGGTAGAGGTTTTGAAAGAAGAAGCCAAAACAGACGCCATGGCTCACATTAAGGACACAGTTGAAGAGGCGAAAATTAACGCCAACATGGAAGCTCGTAAGATTGTTATTCAATCGATTCAAAGAGTTGCAACAGAACAGGCCATTGAAAATTCAGTTTCTATCTTCAACATCGAGTCAGATGATATGAAAGGCAGAATTATTGGTAGGGAAGGGCGAAATATAAGGGCTTTAGAAGCAGCTACAGGAGTAGAGGTGATTGTGGACGACACTCCAGAAGCAATTATACTTTCTTGTTTTGATCCAATCCGAAGAGAGACAGCTCGTCTTGCATTACACCAATTGGTTTCGGACGGTAGAATTCATCCTGCACGTATAGAAGAGGTAGTTCGCAAAACACAAAAATCACTAGAAGATGAGATAATCGATATCGGCAAGAAAACCTGTATCGATTTAGGAATTCACGGACTACACCCTGAATTACTCAGGATGGTAGGTAGAATGAAGTATCGTTCTTCTTACGGACAAAACTTATTACAACACAGTAGAGAGGTGGCTAACCTTTGTGCTACTATGGCTGCCGAACTTGGTTTAAATGTTAAAATGGCGAAAAGAGCAGGTCTATTGCACGATATTGGAAAAGTGCCCGATGATGAGCCAGAATTACCACATGCTCTGTTGGGGATGAAGTTGGCTGAGAAATACAAAGAGAAACCCGAAGTATGTAATGCTATTGGAGCACACCACGACGAGATTGAAATGGCTTACTTGATTTCGCCAATTGTACAAATTTGCGATTCTATATCAGGAGCAAGACCTGGTGCACGAAGAGAAGTGGTAGAGTCTTACATCACAAGAATTAAAGAACTAGAAACTTTAGGCATGTCTCATAATGGCGTTGAGAAAGCTTATGCCATTCAAGCAGGAAGAGAGTTAAGAGTAATTGTAGAATCTGAAAAAATCAGCGACTTAGAAGCTGATAAAATTTCTTTTGATATTGCGACAAAGATTCAGTCGGATATGACGTATCCGGGTCAGGTAAAAGTGACAGTAATTAGAGAGAAAAGAGCGGTGAATATCGCGAAGTAAGAGTCAATTTATATGAAAGAAACCCTTTTGCAATTTGTGTTAGTGCGCAGAGCAAAAGGGTTTTTGATTTTAAAATCTTGGCAACCTAGATTCAAATCGCTTTAAATTATTTTTTTTTGCAGAGACTATTCTTACAGGGCGTTTGCTTTCAGAATCATTTCTCTAATGGTATTCATAGGATTCAGATCAGTTTTTTGAAAGAGTCCTATTTCACGCATTAAAATAGTTTAGCCATTTCTTAAAAAGGATTTTCGAAAAAACTCAATGTACCATACAATATCAGATTCCCCCCTAGCTCACAACCTTAATAAAAGTCTGGATTTCCACAAAGTGTAAAAAGATAGCGAGTAATTATACAACTGCTGAGACTATACTTCGTGTGATAAACTTGTAGTAGATATAAGAATGGGATGGGCTTTTATTGTGATTATACTAATCACGCTATGAAAACCAAGTGAAAGGCTAGCTTTTTGTATTTTTAACCTATGAACAAATGCTTAGAATGCAAAATAGAGTTATTTGGTAGAGTAGATAAAAAATTCTGCTCAGATCAGTGTCGAAATGCATTTAACAACCGTCAGAAAAGGAGTGATAACAATTACATTAGAAATGTAAACAATCTCCTACGTAAAAATCATCGAATTTTATCCGGGTTGCTGAAAGGGGACAAAGCTTCGGCTAAAAAGGACAAATTACTCTCCTTAGGTTTCAATTTTAGTTACCACACTAATACCTACGAAACTAAAGACGCTAGAGTCTACTATTACTGCTACGACGTTGGTTTCATAAATTCGAATGAAGATTGGTATACAATAGTTAGAAAGAAAGAATGGGATTAAGCTTCTTGCTTTTCAAAAGTTGCTTCTGAATAATCTTTTACAATATTATAGACACTGTCTCTTTCGACAGGCGAACGATTGACTTGCTTTATTAAATTCACTAACTCTTCCGTTGTCATGTTTGGCGATTGCTCTTCGGCACCCGCCATAGAATAAATTTTTGTAGTGTCATCAATCGTTCCGTCAATGTCGTTTACACCGTAATTTAACGTTAGTTGAGCAGTTTCTCTGCCAATCATAGGCCAATACGCTTTTAGATGAGGAAAATTGTCCATAAAGATTCTTCCTATCGCGTATGTTTTCAAATCTTCTAAAACTGAAACTTCTCCAATGTGAGACATTTGGTTATTTCCACTTCTATACTTAAGAGGAATAAAAGTATTGAAACCAGCTGTTTTGTCTTGCAAGGTTCTTAACCGATTCATATGATCAACTCGGTCGGCATAGCTCTCAATATGGCCATACAGCATCGTAGCGTTTGAAGGCATCCCAACGTTATGAGCAGCTTCATGTATTTCTAACCACTGAGTAGAGCTACATTTATCTTTACAAATTTCATCCCGTATTGCTTCTGCAAAAATTTCTGCCCCGCCTCCTGGTAAAGAGTCTTGTCCGTGGTCTTTTAAAAGCTGTAAACCGTCTTGGTAAGAAACTTTTGCTTTTCGACACATGTACTCTAATTCAACAGCCGTAAAAGCTTTTACGTGAAGATTAGGTCGTATTTTTTTAATATTTTTAATTAAGTCGGCAAAATATTGAAGACCCATTTTAGGGTGAACTCCTCCGACTATATGCACTTCTGTAACATCTTTGTCATTGTAAGAGCGAATCTTCTCATAAATCTTTTCCTCGTCCATCTCCCAAGCATCGTAATCGCTTTTTTCTCGAAGCAGTTTTGAATAAGCACAAAATTTACAATCAAAAACACAGATGTTGGTTGGTTCTATGTGAAAGTTTTTATTGAAATAAGTTGTAGCTCCGTGCTTTTTTTCGCGGATATAATTCGCTAAACTCCCCAAATAATTTAAGTCTGCTTTTTCAAATAGCAATATTCCTTCTTCAACAGTAATTCTCTCTTCGTTATAAACTTTGCTTGCAATTTGCTTAAACTCTTCAGCTATATTGCTTTGTATAATATTTTCTAAGGTCATAATTCGCTCTCTTGTTATGTCAAAGTTAGCCGCTTTTAATGTTTGATTAGCTTTTGTGTGTAATTGATTTTTTCGCCTTCTACACGTAAAAAATACACACCACGCGGCGCAGCATTTATATATAAAATCAAACCTCTCGTAGCTCTAATTGTTTTAAAATTTATCACTTTTCCAGTTACATCAAAAAGTTGAATTTTTGTTTCGTGAAATTCAAAGTTGCTAGGAAATTCGAGTGTTACCGTTCCCTTTGTAGGATTTGGGTAAAGTTTTGTTTTTGCAAAAATATTCTGATCGGTAATTGAGCTTACTAAAGTTCCAATTTCATATTGTAAAGAATCTCTTTGTGTATAAAGTGCTGTTCGCATTCTGGTCTTCTGGCCTAATGTAAAATTCCCCATGCAAGCGTCGTCCACATATTGTAAAAAGTTGCTCAATTGGTCAACAGAACCGCAACTTGTTCTGGTGACGCAAGAATAAACTTCAGAATCTTGATTAGGCGTGTCGCTAATTAAATCATCAGTACTACAACTTGGGCTTTGATCGCTACCCCAAATGTGAAGCAAATCAAAGTAATGAGCCACCTCATGAGTTGTGGTTCTACCTAAATCGTATGGTGCTGCTACTGAACCTACCGTTCCAAAGTATTCAGACCCTATAACGATACCATCTTCTTGTGGAGATACTCCCGGAGTGTTTGGAGGATATGCAAATCCCAATATAAATTGTCCTACATCGCACACCCAAATGTTTAAATATCGCTCATTGTTCCAAGCGGGCACAAGACTGTCATATTTATTTGAGATTCCAATGTTGTCTATTGTTGTAGAAGTTCTTGTAATGCCCGTTGTAGGGCTACCTGAAGGATTGATTCTTGCAAGAACAAATTGAAATTTAACATCTGCTATACTAGATCCTGTTGCATTTGATGTATCCGAATTAAGCTTTCTATAATCCTTATTCAATACTGCAATTTGCGAATTAATTTGAGCGGTTGAAATATTTTCAGATGCTAAACGGTGAATTACGTGAACTACCACAGGGATTCGTATAACTGTGTCCATTTTTTGTTGAGAAAAATTGTTATAAGCTAACTTTTTTTTCAAAGTATAGCTTGCAAAATCTGGATGTTGGGCAATTTTCTGCTGCACGGCATCGAAACCACATTTGCCTTTAACTTGCGAATAGCTGCAAACGCCAACGAAAATAAAGAAAGCAGTTAGTACAATTTTTTTCATTTTCCAAATATCATTAAAATGAGGCAACTATTCTTGCTTTTAACACGTCTTTATGGTGTAAGACTTTTGTGGTAGATATCTTACACCTATTCCCATAAGGGGAGCTGATTTGTTGGCTCCCTTTATTTATTTACAGAAATAGCAATATTTACTATCAACATTATGCATCAGATCTGTGCTATCAACTAGCGTTTTATGCGCCACAATTTTTAATAAATCTTCAAACGATTCTTTCCAATCGTCTTTTATCAAGGGAAGGTAACCGCTTGAAATATTCTTCAATGAAATAATACCAGAATCTACTTCCTGTCCTTTGCTCTTCCAATACATGTATTTGTATAACATTAACTGAACTGATTTGGGACTATCATTCATCAACAATTTTTCAGTTTTTTTATTTTTTAAGTCGGCTTGTTTAGTGCCTCCTGTTTTATAATCTATTATTCGAATTTTTCCATTTTTTTCATCAATCCGGTCAATTTTGCCGAACAAATTAAAATTAACGGTCAATTGATCGTTAATTTCTAATGGAAAAGTACAGGAATGGTCTTGCTCTAACTCCCGAATAATAATTTTATGTCCTTGTTTGACTTCCCTTTCGTCGAACTCAATTTGGCTTTCAATAAATTTCTTAGCTACTTCGTATGTTAATTTGTGATTGCCAGTTGTCGCAACTGTGTTTAATTGCTCTTTAAATTGAAAAACAAGAGCATTGTCTATGTTTTTTTGAAGACTTTTTAAAAGTTCTTTGTTCAGTACTTTGTCGATGCAATTTGCATACAACTCTTTCAAACTTTCATGAACCAAGTTCCCTAGAACATTATCTTCAACCTTTTCTTGAAAAACTTCCTCTTCTTTCATCCCAATTACATACCGGTAATAAAAACTAAGCGGGCAAGCAAGGTATAAGTTAAGAGCTGAGGCAGAGAGGCGGTTCTCGAACTTGTATTTTACTTTATTCTGGATATTCTCGGTAAAAGGAATTTTTATGGATGTTTTAGTTACCGAGCTTGTTTTAGGAGAAACACTAATTTCTTGGATGGTTGAATTTGGGTTTTTAGATTTAAACTCATGTAAAAGCTGTTCTATAAATCGGCTTCGCTCTCCACCTTCAAGCTGGTCTACTTTGCTGTTATAAAGGATAGATATATCTTTAGCTCTTTGCAACAAGCGGTAGAAGTGATAGGCAAAAATTGCATCCTTCTCTTGATATGAAGGCAAGTTAAACTTTCGTTTGATGTCAAAAGGAATGAATGAATTTTGTGACTTTCCGGATGGAAGGGTTCCTTCGTTGACACTGCTAATTATAATGTTTTCAAAATCCAAAGTTCTACTTTCCAAAACACCCATTAACTGCAAACCACCTAAGGGCTCACCCACAAAGGAAACACTTTGTTGGCTAACAATTTGCTTAAATATCTCAATTAAACTTTGAATATCAGTCAATTCTTTTTCTTCTATACACAGTCTTTCTAATCTGTTAAAACCTTTCTCAAGTTCAATTAAGCATTCAAGATTTAAAACATCTAGGCTTTTAGTAGCACTTAATCTTAATTGTTGAATAAAAGCTAAAACAGATTGCGTTAATAAAATTGGTTGGTTGTTTACTATTGAAAATGCTGAAAATCCTAGCTTTTTATTTAACTTTTCAAAAGCGGCAACAGGGATGAAAATACTTTTTTCAGTATCCATCCAACTAAGAAAAGTAGTAATCTCGGCGCTTACGGTGGCACTTAGATAGAGGTTTAAGTTGTGTTGTAAAAAAGCTCTTACATCTTTATGATAAAAGCCTGGAAAAGCTTTTTCCTTGCTATTTCGGATATATAGGTTCAAATAACTCTCTAACCAACTGTATACTGTAGCACTTTTAATGGGGTAGCCCATGGTAACGTTAGTTGCAGCAATGCCTTGCGGTAAAGCTTCCAAAACAGGCACCAACATGCCTTCGTCAGACAATACCACAGCTGTTTCTCTCTCTTTATTTGCCTCTATTAAGTTTCCAATTAGCTTGGCTTGACCAACATTTCCCATCACGCCATAAATGGAAATATTCTTCTCAGCTTTAAGCAAGTTATCGCTTATCCAACTAAACTCTTTTTTTGCTGTTTTTTTATGATCTCGTAAAAATTTACCTGCTTCTTGAAAGGTGTCATTTAGGTAGTATTCGTCAGCATCCCAAATAACTTCAGCTTGCTGCTGTTCCACGTAGTAATTGATTATTGTTTTTTCAGCTTCTGTTAAGGCATTAAAACCTGCAAATAGAAGTTGGTTAAATTCTTTTTTTACTGGCTTTCCATTTTTTAAATTCTCGGCTACAGCTCTAAATCCCAAACCTTGGTATGCAAATTGGTCGTTGGCCAATAATTGTTTATAGTTTGAATAATAGTCGCCCAACTTATTCCAAAATCTTAAGTATTTGTGCTGAAATTCAGTAAGTTCAGTGCTTTCTAAATTCCATATTTCTAACGCTTTAGCCTCGTTTAAAAAACCAAATAATTCTTTAGCATCAACCAAGTATCTGTCAATCTCATTAAAATCTTGTAAAAGAGTAGTTCCCCAGCCTAAGAACTCTTGCAAGGGTTCAGCTTCTTTACCCTCCAGCTGTTTGTGAACTTGATAGAGTTTAAAAAGTAAATCAGTCGGGTCTAAAATTGTGTAATCTCCTAATTGTTGAATGAAATCTTCTAAACTAAAAAACTGAGGCAACCAACTTGCTTTTATTAGTTCTTTTTTAAATTCCTCTTTTAAAAATACAATGGCTCTCCTGTTCGGCAGGACAATGGTAAGGTTGCCAAGGTTATTTCCATGTTTTTCAATGGAATAAATGGCAAGTTGATTTAAAAATGATTGCATTACGCAAAAATAGCCGATTCTATCCGATTCTAGCCTTACAAGATGGTACAATTCTTGTCTTCGTAGGGCTTGCATCTTTTTATGAATGGTTAACTTTGTCACATGAAATTTTTTTCAATTCTAACACTTGTATTGTTTTTACTTATCTCCTGTTTGTTCGTAAATGGTCAGGTGCAGGTTGAGTTTAATCAGCAGAATGCCCAAGGTCAAAAAGTTGGCAAGTGGAAAGGGTTCTACGAAAACGGCGCTGTTCGTTATGTTGGGCAATTTGAAAAGGATGCACCACAAGGAACTTTCTATCACTATTATGGTGATGGTAAATTGCAAACTAAGATGGTTTATCGAACTTCAGAAGAGGCTTTTGCAACAATATATTACTCGTCTGGAGAAAAGCTTGCACAAGGAAAGTACATTGATAAACTGAAAGATTCAGTTTGGATAACTTTTGGTTCAGAGAACAGAATAGTAGAAACGGGGAGTTACCGTCAGGGTAAAAAAGAAGGAAAGTGGGTTACATTTTATGAAACAGGAGAAGTATCTGTTGAGATAAATTTCGAAGACAACTTGAAAGATGGACCATACCGGATGCTTTACGGGAATGGGCAATTAAAAGACTCATCAAATTTTAAAGGAGGAAAATTGCACGGTTATTCCGTTATATATGATTCTCAAGGAAAAAAAGTATTACAAGGCATATACAATAGAAGTAAAAGGGATAAACATTGGGTATATTACGGTGAAAACCAAAAGGTAGATAAAGTGTTGAAGTATATAGATGGTCAATTGATGAATCCGGAAGATTTGAAAGTGATACTTGAAGACGTAGAGGAGTTTAAAGGAAATCGGAAAGATATACTAGAATTTGAAGATTTAAGAGGTACAATAAGTTATGAGTAAAGGAAAAGTTTTGGTTGCCATGAGTGGCGGGATAGATAGTTCAGTTTGTGCGGTATTATTGCACGAAGAAGGGTATGAGGTGATTGGTGTTACGATGAAAACATGGGATTATTCATCTTCAGGTGGAAATAACAAGAAAACAACAGGTTGTTGCAGTTTAGACGATATTAACGATGCTAGAATTCTAGCTGTTAATTATGGTTTTCACCACATGATTATAGATATTCGTGAAGAGTTTGGAGATTATATAATTGACAATTTTGTTAGTGAGTACACCGCTGGGAGAACTCCAAATCCTTGTGTGTTGTGCAATACTCATATAAAATGGGATGCGTTGCTTAGAAGAGCAGACCAATTGGGTTGTGAGTTTATTGCAACCGGACATTATGCGAATGTTCGTGAAGAAAATGGTCGTCATGTAATATCCAAAGGAAAAGATGAAAATAAAGACCAATCTTATGTGCTTTGGGGACTATCTCAAAAGGCATTGGCACGAACAAAATTCCCGTTAGGAAAATTCACAAAACCAGAGATTAGAAAAATGGCCTTAGATAGGGGACATGAAGACCTAGCAAAGAAGAGTGAGAGCTACGAAATATGCTTCGTTCCTGATAATGATTACCGTGGATTTTTAAAACGAAAAGTACCCACTTTAGAGCAGGAAGTAAAGGGTGGAGATTTAATTGATATGAAAGGAAACGTGATGGGACAGCACGAGGGTTTTCCTTTTTACACCATTGGTCAGCGAAAAGGGCTGGGCATTGCCACCGGTGAACCATTATACGTAATCAGAATTAATGCAGAGAATAACACAGTTGTGTTAGGTCAAAAAGAAGACTTGAAGCGAAAAACGATGACGGTTCGAAGACCTAATTATATTAAGTATGATGCTTTGCCTCAAGATGAGGAAATTCTAACCAAAGTCCGTTACAAGGATTCAGGAATGATGAGTAGGGCAGTAGTAAACGAAGTTGGAGAGATTGAAGTGGATTTCTATGACGATGTACAAGGAATTGCTCCTGGTCAATCAGCTGTTTTTTATGAGGGGAATGATTTGCTTGGAGGTGGATTTATAGCTAGATAATATGAAGAAACTCTTCCTGCTCTTTACGTTAGCTTTTTTCATTTTTTCGTGTGGTGAAGATGACGTAGACCCACCTGAAACTCCAATTTTAGGTAAGGAATATGTTAGTCTAAAAATTGGGCAAGAGGCTATTTTTCAAATCGATAGTACTATTTATGATGATTTCACGGGAAGAGTAAAATTGGTCAGCTTGCAACGGCGGACTTTAATAGCAAGTTCTGAAAATGATCAGGCCAATAGAGAAGCATTCAACGTAGAAATATACAACAGGTCTGATGATACTTTACCGTGGCTTTTGAATAGAGTTACTCGAAGGACATTAACTGAATTTAGGTTTGAAATTTTAGATAATAATGTGATAAAGGTACCATTGGTCTTTCCTGTAGTGTTGGGTAAAACATGGAATTCGAATGTTTTAAATTCATTTTCCGAAAAGCAATTTGAATTCACTAAAGTGAACGATATGTATAGCAATGGGTCGTTACAATACGATTCCACCATCACCGTGTTACAGGCCGAGGATTTTAATCTAATTGAGCAGCGACTAGAGCGAGAAGTTCATGCTATTGGTATTGGTTTAGTTTTCAGAGAACACAAGGACATTGAAACAGAATTAAACGGCGATATTCGTTCTGGTTTTGAAGTAACCAAAAGGTTAATTTCATTTTCGAAGTAGAATCATTCACAGAGAAATTTAAAAGAAAAAATACCTGACAATCATCACGACTCCGCTAATGGTCATGATTGACACTACCAACTTTCTAAATCCTTGATCGCTCATTTTTGAAAGGAGCTTTTTACCACAGATATTTCCAATAATGGCACCTAATCCGATTAGTATTCCATAGCCCCATAATTCTCCATGTAGCACTCCTAGAAAGGTATAACTGCCCAATTGGGCAAAACCTGCAAAAAAAGAGTTGGCAGTTTTAGTGGCAATCAGTTTCTCCTTAACGAGACCTATATTCAGGTAAAATGGATTTAAAACGGCACCTGTTGCACCAAATAACGTCGAAATAAGCGTCACAATGAATCCTAGAGGAATGAAATACCACAATTTCATTCCAAAGGAAGTTTTCTTTTTACCAAAGTGAAATTGAAAGGAAGTAGAAACTAAAAAAATACCCAATAACAATTGAATCCAATCTGCCTTTAACTCAACAAAAATTAAGGCTCCTGCTATAGCACCAAGCAGGGCAGAAGGCACGTAATAAGCAACAAGTCTCCATTCTATGTCTTTCCAAAATAAAACCAACCGAGCAGGACGGCCTATCATGTTACCTAAGTTAACAACAGGGGCAACCACTGCGGGACTTAAATAAAATCCGACAATTGGCAAAAGAATTAACGCTCCACCACCACCAGATAAGGTACTGATAATGTATGCGATAATTCCACACAAAAAAAGAATGAAATAGCTCATGAAGTGGCTTTCATGTTCTACTTATCAAGTTTGGATAATTCCAACATTGTAAGGTTTCTCAATTGGGGCATTGTTTGCTGCCTCAATTCCCATAGAAACCCAACGTCTGGTGTCCAAAGGATCAATTACATTGTCTACCCATAGTCGACTAGCTGCATAATAGGGAGAGGTTTGCTTGTCGTATTTTTCTGTGATCTCTTTCAATAACTTGTCTTTCGCTTCTTCTGTTATTTCTTCGCCTTTTGCTTTTAATGTTGCTACTTGAATTTGCAACAAGGTTTTTGCAGCGGCAGCGCCACTCATTACTGCAATATTTGCTGTTGGCCATGCTGCCATTAGTCGTGGATCGTAAGCTTTACCACACATCGCATAATTGCCTGCTCCGTAACTATTTCCCATTACAATGGTAAATTTTGGCACAACAGAATTGGCCATGGCATTCACCATTTTTGCTCCATCTTTAATAATTCCTCCATGTTCTGATTTTGAGCCTACCATGAATCCAGTGACGTCTTGTAAAAAGACTAAGGGAATTTTCTTTTGGTTGCAATTCATGATAAAACGGGCTGCTTTATCTGCTGAATCAGAGTATATAACTCCGCCAAAATGCATTTCTCCTGTCTTCGTTTTGACTAGCTTTCGCTGATTGGCAACAATACCAACTGCCCAGCCGTCAATTCGGGCATAACCACAAACGATGGTTTTACCATGCAATGCTTTGTACTCTTCGAACTCACTGTTGTCAACGAGGCAGTTAATGACATCTTTTACCTCGTATTGCTTGTTTCTGTCGTAAGGTATTTTGCTGTAAAGTGCTTTTTCTTCTCTATCGGGTTTGGCCGATTCGGCTCTGTTAAAACCTGCTTTATTGCTCTCACCCATTTTATCCATAATGTTACGGATAGAGGTGAGGCAATCTTTATCGTCTTTGCTTTTGTAGTCTGTTACTCCTGAGATTTCGCAATGTGTGCTTGCGCCGCCCAACGTTTCATTGTCAATGTCTTCTCCAATTGCAGCTTTCACTAAATAAGAACCAGCAAGAAAAATGGAGCCTGTTTTGTCTACAATTAAGGCTTCATCACTCATAATTGGTAAATAGGCACCACCGGCAACACAAGAACCCATTACTGCAGCTATTTGGCTAATGCCCATGCTGCTCATAACGGCGTTGTTCCGAAACATTCTTCCGAAATGCTCTTTGTCGGGGAAAATTTCATCTTGCATCGGTAAAAAAACACCTGCACTGTCAACTAAATAGATAATTGGTAATCTGTTTTCTATTGAAATCTCTTGAGCTCTTAAATTCTTTTTTGCCGTAATCGGAAACCAAGCCCCTGCTTTAACGGTAGCGTCGTTGGCCACAATAATGCACAACTTTTTAGAAACGTAACCAATTTTAACAACAACTCCTCCTGAGGGACAGCCGCCATGCTCTTCGTACATTCCTTCTCCAACAAAAGAACCTATTTCGATGCAATTGTCTTTATCATCCAACAAAAAATCAATGCGCTCTCTTGCAATTAATTTTCCTTTAGCATGCTGTTTGTCAATCTTCTTTTGACCACCACCTAAATTGATTTTCTCTTGCTTTCTATTCAAATCAGATAGCATCATTCTGATGCTGTCGTCATTCTTACTTTCTTCTATATCAATTTTTTGAGCCATATTTTATAGATTGATTAAGTTGCGTTAAATACAGTTTACTTCCAGGTCCTAAGTTAAACAGCAAATCGAGAATACTCAAATTTGGAATAAATTTTTGCTTGCCTTCAAATACCTGAATGTACTTTGGTACTTCAATGGAATCGATTTCAACTTTGTACTTAGGGTTAATTATAGTTCTCCAGTCTGGTTGTTGAGATTCGTAAGTGGAGGTAAATTTTGCGGTAGATTTTATTCCAATTATTTTGGTAACCATATTTTCAATCAGTAAATTACGCTTTAGAAGATTTGTTTCTTTTGAAAAAACTAATGGTTTTATTTCTTCGTCGTAAAACTCAAAAAATGGTGACGCACGATAAGCTGATTCAATTGATCTCCAGTGTAATTTTTGCCAGTTTTCATCGTAACTAACTTCAATATATTCAATAGGGGTATGGTTGTACCACTTCTTTAACGGAACTACTAAATTTAACAATCCATTTGCTCCCAATATCTGAAACCTACTTCTATAACTCTGTTTTACAAAATGTTCCTTTGTTTCTATGGTATGAAAATCTTTATCCGTAATTAACGCATATTGCAGAATGGGCGCAAAGCAGGAGGAGGGAAGGATGACCATTAAAATTTTGAATTTTGCAATTGATGATGCACAGAAACTAAGCTAGACGAAATTAAGGATTCGTAGAAACAATTCTTAACCTTTATAAAAAGCAAACTGAAAAATAATTGAATGAGAAAGGGTGTTGATTCTAAAAAAAACTCAGGAAAACTTAGTTGTAATTCAGCTTGAAGTAGCTGTTCCAATTTTTGATGTTTAAATTGCCAAACATAGATTGTAAGAAAGAAAAGCTATTTGTAATTCGTTGTTCTTTAGTACTACTTTCTTGCAGCGAAACAATTAAGCTCAATTGTTCCTTAATGAACTGTTCGTTTGCGTTATAGAAGGTAACCTTAGTCAATTTGCTAATTTCTCCGTTTGAGGTGTTTATTTTGTAAAACTGCAGTGCATTACTTTTCTGTTCATTTGGAAATAAAAAATCGTGGTCAAATTGAATAGTTCCTTCTGTAAAACTTAATTCTCTCTTTTCTTCAGAATTGTCGACTACGAAAAATCTGATGCTGTTTTGGTCCTCTATTTTAGAGCGATTTAATAAAAATGATTCGCTTTGGTTAAAGAAAAGGTAGCTTTCGCTTACAAAATAGTCCTCAAGCGATAAGTATGAACTGTCCTCAATTCCTCTCGAGGCTATTAACAAGCGCGAAATGGGAGGTTGAAATAAATTAGAAACGGTACCTGAAGTATTACTTGATTTTGGTTTAAAAGCAAGTTTGTTTTTACCATCATATAAGAAACAACTTTAACCTGAACCGTTATAGTGTAACATTTCGCTTGGGTCAATTTGATCACCAATTGCAATATTTCTTTTTACCTTATCTGAATATATTTTTCTGGAGACATGAACAACTTTTAAGCCTTGAGCGAAAGAACAGATAGAAATAAGACTTGTAAATAGAAAATAAAAAATCTTCATGTTGTTATTCTTTTAGTTTAAAAATACATTAACCACCTTACTCTCCTAGGCTCCCTATAGGATTGCCAACCGAAGTTTGCTTTGTGGCATTAGCAACATTTATCTTGACAAATTGAACCTGTTCAGAAACGGATAATTCTTCTTTTTTATTTTTTTCTAGATACTCAGTTAAGTATTTGTTAAAAGGGCTGCTTTCACCTAAATTTCCATCAGATACATATTCTAATCTGCCAGATGCTATGCCAATTGATAGCAGAGGCTTTACACCTCTTATCTAACCTTTAGTCTGAAATTTAGAGTAATCAGATTTATCAGTTAGACAAATCGCATCGAGTAGCACGCACGGATCGATTCTCGAACTCTTTTACTGGGAACCTAAGTGAGCTGCACAACTAGAACCATCTAATGATAGAACAAGAAAATGATGGTGATGGTTACCTGTATTTAAATGGATTTCCTTAAGATTCCAACATTTCTTAGAAATCATATAAACTCTCCAAATCACCATCTGATCGGAAAGAAAGAAGAGGAAACAGCAACTCATTTTTCGCCTTATGACTATTGGCAACCTTTTTAAGTGCTTTATCCATAGTCTTTGGTTCTCCATTATACAGTGCTATAATTTTATCCAGCGACATATTAAGTAATGTTATCAATTTCACGTAATCATCTATTGGACGGCGGTCATTAAAGTTTCGCTCTTCAGTATATCTCCTTTTAAAATCATCCATTACAGCAGTATAAGTTACATATATGAACTTTGTTTTTGTGGTGAGATTAAGTTCTTCTATCTGTTTTGTTTTTGCTTCAAATTGTTGTGAAATTAATAGTAAATTTCTATTTTCATCAAGGCATTCATCCAACAGACCGTTTAATCCAATGATTACACTATCTTTATTGTAGTTAAGGTAGTATTCTTTTTTATCTGAGGATGATGCGTTATGATCTGCCAACTGCTTTGGATTAAAATATGCCATCTCCTCCTCGCCTTTAACAATTGTGGTTGCACCTGTCCATTTATCAAATATTTCCGTGGCTGGATTTACATTGTTCATTACATCGGAAACAAGTAAACCACTCAGATTATTTATTGCTCCCGCTTGATAAGGTCGATAAAAATCCATATTCTGAGTTTTGAGTGCTGCTCTTATTTCATTTTTTTCCTCCTCCTTCCTAGCAGATAGATTTTGCTCTAGTGCCCAAACAACATCCTTAGAAAGTAAAATTTTACTCAGTGAATCAGCTTTTTTAAATGAAATCTTAAATTGTTCATCCAACCTTTTCAAGTCACTTTTTTTATATCTGTAGCCAGTATATTGTCTTATATACGTTTCAACATCAAGATAAGAGTTAAAGGCATCCATATATAATCCCGAGTTAAAGAGCTTTTCTGCTTTTTCATATCCCTGTATGTTTTCGATTTGACTGAAGTCAATCTTATTAACTACAATATTGCAACCCCCATGTATAGAATTGTAATCATAAGTTAGATCACCTTTTATAAACTTGTATAAAAACCAATCTGAGCTCATCATCATCTTAAAATATGGTTGTATATATTTAGTTGGTATATTACCTGAACAAACGGTGTCTAATTCATAACCGTCCATTTCAAGCTCTTCCGTGGACTTTTCTCTTAGGTCCAAGTATTTTTGGTTTCTTTCGGCATTCAGCTCGGGATTTAGAGATGTAGAGCCATCTAGAATTTGCCCACTACCATTCCGACCAATAAAGTCAGTCATAAACTTATTTTTGTAGATAATCTCATACGTTTGATTTTTATCTAATAAATTTAATTTCCATTTACCGACGGAGTAACTATCTTCATCAAAGCTACCCTTAGCTGTGAAAACACCAACTGCATTTATGTCTACATTCCCTACGACTTTACCATCTACAAAATTCATACTGGCATTTACAACTTCCTCGGGACGATATTCTCCCCATCCAGTATAATTACTATATTTTCTTGTTTTGTTTTTGGTATAGTACGTCCAATTCCCGTCTGCTAAACCATTTTTATAATTTGAGATCAATGTTATCGTGCCTGTGGCATGATAATAACCTAAAAAATAATCGTTCATAATAAGCTTATAGGTCCATGTGCCTTGCTTAAGTCCTTTTTCATAATTTCCAGAAATGGTTTGCTTAAGCCCTTTAAGGTCGTCTTTGCCAATTATGCTGTATTTAAAGGCTCCTTGTTTTATATACTCTCTAGTTTGCGGATCTTCATAGTATTTATAAGACGCTGTACCTGGCTGACTTTTTCCGTTAGGGAATGACCCGTTAAAAGTCTTTAATGTTTGTCCATAACTGCCTGCTGACATCATTAAGAGAAGTAGGCTCAAGTAAAATGGTCGATTAATTTTTTTCGTTATCATGACATTCTCTAATTATATTTTCGATGCAATTATAATCGTTAAAAACTTTATATTTGGCTCATAATTGGATCATTCTATATTTATTTTGATTAATATATTAAAAACAGAAGTAGAGCACTTTCTTGGTAGAAAGATCACCAAAAGAGGTGACTGCGAATATTTATCTCACGCTATTTTTGACTCCTTGAATATTGAGGTAAGCTTTAACACTCTCAGGAGAATTTACGGCCTTTTACCGCCCACAAACCCGAACATAAAAACATTAAATACGCTTGCTCAATTTTTAGGATACAAACATTTTTATCATTTTTCACAAATGTATCAATACAAAGAACAGGTTTCATTTTCAGAGTTGATATACGCAGCAATCAAGGATAATAATGATGATACAATGATCGCTATTGTAGAAAACTACAAGAATACTCCGGGTGAATTTTTGAGTGTAATTATAACCCTTGTAAGAGAACTGTTGCACAAAGACAAATACATTTTAATAGATAGGATATTCAAATTAAAATCACTTGATTTTTCTTCATTTTCGTATTTTGAAGTACTCAGAATTGGAAATTCAATTGGCTTGCTACTTCAAGAAAAAAGGGAAATTGATATAATAATCTTCACTAATGAAAACTTCATAGATTTTTTGTACGCGACTTTTGTAGATTATTCGAACTTGAATAACTACTATGGTGATGTATCCGAATTTATTTCAAAGAATATACAAAGAGACGATATCCTGATGTTTTCAAGGTCAATACTCGAGTTCCGGAATTTTCTCAATAAGAAAGCCTTTAGTCATTTGAACATTATTCACGAAAAAAAAATACATCCTATTTTAAGTGGGCGATTATTAGCATTAAAATTACTAGCTACAAATTCCAATAAAACACTTGATATATTAAAAATCTACCATATTACTATTAAAGAAAAAGGTGATTGGTTAGACCATTACTTTGAGTTGTTTACAACTTCCATATTATTAAAAAATACGGATATAATGTGGTTTTTGATAAATAATATCTCTGTACAATTTAGGTTTCAGCATCACAAGATTCATTTAAATTCTTTCAACTTAATGTGTCTATTTTACTACAGGTTAAGCGGAGATGTGAAAAATGAAAATCTCTTTATAGATACCTTTACCTTATCTACTTGTCTCCGAAGCTACAAAGACTTTATGCATATATTATGGCTTATTTATAAATTTAATGCGGCAACCGATAATTTAGAAAAAGAAGAATTGAAAAATACTTACTTGCAAGTAAGTAAGAAACTTAAGTACCCTTTTTTTTCAGAAAATTATTTGCAGAATTATTTTGGTTAAATTATCTTATAGGATAATTTGATTACCATTTTTAAACTACGATATCATTTGACATGTTGATCATAAAAAAGCGGAATAGTGAATCAAAATTCAACTATTCCGCTATGGTAGCGAGAAGCAGAATTCCTCCTCCATTGCATTTCGGCGGATAGACCTCGATTATGGACCGCTTTATATCAAAAAGAGGACCTGGCAAAAGCCAAGTCCTCTTTTCAAAAGCAGAAAAAAGCATAGTCGAATTGAAAAATATATTATTTTAAATTACTGTAGTTGATGTAGTTGACCGATATGCTTGGAAAGCTATTCGTCTCATTGATTCGTATATAATTTCGAAGAGCTGTTGCGGATTTTTCAAAATCTGAAAGTCCAATGTATATTCTTCCTATTTGATTCGGTAGGATTGTTTTGGAACTATTATCAACAAAAAGTTGTAATGCATTTAAGCTTAACTTTCATCATCTCCATTAATCAATGTAATTAGTCCTAGATTTCTATTGCTTTCTGCAATGCCTTTGCTGTAATTTTTTTACTTAATTGCCGTATTAACTTGGTAATAAATCTGGTATGCCTTCACTGTATTCGATTCAGCAATATCCCATGCTACATCATTGTTTCTATCAATTTCTTCTTTCCAGAAATCATCTTGAGCGTTGACACTTAAACCGATCAACAATATACAAATGCTTAAAACGAATTTCAAAATTTAAGATTAGGTGAATAGTCGAATTGCCTCTTTTAACAATTCTGATTTGTCTACCGACATAACTCCTACATTTTCACAAACCAACCCGCCTGCTAAATTTGAAAGTTCGGCGATCATTTCAGGTTCTTGATTCAATGCTAAGCATAGAGTTGCCACGCTAATTACTGTATCTCCTGCACCTGAAACGTCAGTAATATCTCGGTGATGGGCTTTTATGTGGTGTTTGACTTTCGGTGAAGTGATAAAAACCCCTAACTCTGAAAGAGTTATTAACGTATTTTTATTGTGTAAGGTGTTCTCTAATTTTTTAATGGCATCCTCTAGTTCTTCTTGATTCTTGTGATTAAAATCTAATTTTAAGCCTTCTTTTAGCTCTTTCAAATTGGGTTTAAAAAGAGTTACATGATGGTACTCAGTAAAGTTATTTTTTTTAGGATCTACTGTTGTGGGAATAGCTTTTTCATTTGCCAAGCTAACCACCTTTTTAATGAGGCTTGCGGTAATGCTTCCTTTATCATAATCTTCAAAAATAATAGCATCTACTTTTTGAGCGTTTATTATTTTATGAATTTTTTCATAAAAACTGGTCTCTTCGGATTCGGTTAAAGGGTGTAAATCTTCACCGTCTATTCGTAACATTTGATGATTATTACCAATAATCCGTGTCTTTTTTGTTGTTCTTCTCGTACTGGATTGCATTAGTCCGTTTACAGATTGACCATTTTCCTTTGTTAGTGCAATTAACTCTTTTCCATCATCATCTGCCCCAATTACTGAGCATAGAATGGGAGTGGACCCCATTGCCTTTATATTTAACGCAACATTTGCCGCTCCACCTAAACGAGATTCTTTTTTTTCGACTGATACAATAGGTACCGGAGCTTCGGGTGAAATACGATCAACTTTTCCCCAATAATAGGAGTCAATCATTACATCGCCAATAATCAGTATTGTTAACGCATTAAATTTTTCAAATAAACCGGTAAGATGTGATTTGGAAGCTTTCATTCTAATGTAGTTGATTCAATGCTTTTTCTATTCGGTTCATAGCATCTTCTAAAACCGTTAAGGATGTAGCGTAAGATATTCGAATGCATTCAGGGCTTCCGAAAGCTTCACCTGTAACCAATGCGACTTCTGCAAATTCAAGTAAATACAAACACAAATCTGTGGCAGTTTCAATTTTTCCTTTGCTGTGCTTCCTGCCTAATAATTTTCCAATGTTTGGAAATACATAAAATGCTCCCTCGGGTTTGTTGATGATAACCCCATCCATCCTTTGTAGTCTACTGATCACATAATCTCTTCGCTGTTTAAAGGCGTCTCTCATGTGGTAGGTTTCAGATGGATCCATATCCATCGCTTCAATAACAGCACGTTGAGTGATGCTACAAGTAGCAGATGTAAATTGACCTTGAATTTTATCACATGCTTTTGCAATCCACTCAGGAGCACCAATATATCCCAATCTCCAACCGGTCATAGCAAAGCCCTTAGAAACTCCATTGATGGTAATCACTTGGTCGTATACCGAACTAAACTGAGCCAAACTTTCGTGTTTTCCTCCAAAATTAATGTGCTCATAAATTTCATCAGAGATTACATAAAGGTCTTTTTTTGTGGAAATTACGTTTGCTAAGGCCTCCAATTCTGCCTTTCCATAAATAGACCCAGTAGGATTACAAGGGCTACTAAAAATCATCATTTTGGTTTTTTCCGTAATAGCAGAATTTAGTTGTTCGGCAGTAATCTTAAAGTCTGACTCAATAGTTGCATCTACAAACACTGGAATGCCTTCAGCCATTTTGATGATTTCAACATAACTCACCCAGTAGGGAGTCGGTAGAATTACTTCGTCTCCAGGATTAACGATGCTTAAAACTACATTGGCGATAGACTGTTTAGCGCCAGTAGATGTTACAATTTGGTTCGCGGAATAATCTAAATCATTATCTCTTTTAAATTTTTTAGAGATTGCTTCACGCAATTCTAAATAACCTGAAACAGGAGTGTATGAAGTAAAGTTATCGTCTATCGCCTTTTTTGCGGCTTGTTTAATTCGATCAGGAGTGTGAAAGTCAGGTTCTCCTAGGCTTAAACTGATAATGTCTTTCCCTTCGGCTTGTAATTCACGACCTCTCTTCGCCATTGCAATGGTTTGAGATTCAGATAGTCGATTTATTCTGTCAGATGCGTTTTGCATATAAATTATAAAAGATGTTGTGTAACAAAGCTAATGAATTCAATTATTCTGTTTTCTTAGCAAATACAAAAACAAAACCTATTCTAAAAGAGTTTAAACCAAAATTGAATCCTACGTCTTTGTCTTCAATTTCATAGTCACTGTTGCTTACAGATGAGCGATCTACTGTTTATGTAGATTTTCCATAAGTGAAGCTTCCATAAGTGAAGCTTCCATAATTTAGAGTAAGGGTAGTTTTTTTAGATACAAAATAATATAAGCCGGGGATTAAGTTGAATTCAAAAAAATTAATCTCTCCCTCTATATTTGCGTTGTTTGAATTGGAGTACTTCGTATCTCCCCTGCCAATTCTTGATTCTAAGCCTGCATTTAAATGTAATTTATCGGTAATTCTAGATTGAAAATTAATAAATGGGTTGACATATAAGCTTGAAATTTCCGAAGACGTTCTTTGCTCTGGGGAGCCGAAGTTAAAACGTCCAATTCTTGATTGTTCAGAATTTAAAATTCCAATACCTAGTCCTAATGCAATATTTTGTGAAACAAAAATTCCAACTTTAGGATTAAAAGAGAAGCTACTGTTTTCTTCAAAATAAACGACAGTTCCAGAAGACTTTTCCTCATATGAATTGTTATCAAATCCGATATCTCCGCCAAGAATGATGGTGCCTTTGTCAATTTGACAAAAAGATGAAAGAGACATAGCCATTGTAGTGATTATGAAACATGCTTTCATTGTAGTTAAGTTAAAGGTGAGTTGCAAAGTAAGTGAATATTATTATTTCGGACTTAAATCAATTCATTTAATGTAGGCGTTATAATGAGATAATTTCAGTTAATTTTACACATATAATTTTTTTTATGGAAGTAGTCCTTGAAATTTTAAAATATACAGTTCCTTCAGCAATCATTTTTGTTGGTGTTTACTTTATACTAAAGAGTTTTTTTGAAAATGAACAGCGTAAACGAGAATTGGCATTTAGAAACGATAATTATAAATTAATTACGCCTGTTAAGTTACAAGCATATGAGCGCATGGTTTTGTTTTTAGAAAGAGCTAATTTGAGCAACTTAGTTATGCGAACCTATTCAGGCGGGATGTCTTCGAATGTGTTGCACTCGAGTATGTTGGCTTCTATAAGGCAGGAGTATGAGCACAATATCGCACTTCAATTGTACATTCCCACAGTCACTTGGAAGATGATAAAGTCTTCTAAAGAAGAGACAATTAAGGTTATAAATAATTGTGCAGATCAATTGAACAGCAATGCAACCGGCCTTGAATTGAGCCAATTTATATTAGAGTTGGCCGGAAAGGTAAAAACTACACCAACAGAAATTGCACTCGAAGCATTGAAAAGTGAATTGAATAAAACATTTTAAGTATGAGCGATGGGAACAAACAGCATCACGAAGACTCTCTCCATTTAAAAAAAGGGTGGCTCAGTAAATGGGAAGATTATATTGGAGAGTTCGTATATGGAGGCATTGATGGAAGTGTAACAACTTTCGCTGTTGTGGCTGGCTCTGCAGGTGCGGGATTAGACTCATCTGTAGTTATTATTTTAGGTTTTGCAAATTTAATTGCAGATGGATTTGCAATGTCAGTAGGTAGTTATTTATCTAATAAATCTGAGCAACAGAACTACGAAAAGCACGAACGAGTAGAATACTGGGAGGTAGAGAATCTTCCTGAAAAAGAAAAAGAAGAAATCCGTGAAATATACGCTGCAAAAGGCTTTGATGGAGAGTTGCTGGAGCAAGTTGTAGATGTTATTACGTCAGATAAAGACCGTTGGGTAGATGTAATGATGAAAGAGGAATTGAACATGATGAAAGAAGATAAATCGCCATTGGCGATGGGGGCAATGACTTTTATCTCATTTGTTTTGATTGGCATCATTCCTTTAATCGCCTATCTTTGTGATTATAACTCTTCCAGTTCGGAGCCTGCTCACTTATTCAAAATTAGTATTGCATTGACATTTACAGCATTTATTGGAATTGGATGGCTCAAATCGTATGTTGCTGAAACTAGTAGAATAAGAAGCATAGCGGAAACATTGTTTTTAGGCGCTGCTGCTGCACTGTTATCTTATATTGTAGGAAGTTGGTTGGAAACGCTCATCCATTAGTGCCACGTTACTTTTAGTTCTATAGGATCGTTTTCTTTTTGTGGAATTTCAGGTAAACCCTGCTTCGGCAGACCAAGTTGTAAAAAACCCATACACTTATCTTCTTTATTTAGTTCTAAGTAAGCTTTCATTTCCGAAGTGAAGGCCATTTTAGGGGTGCTCCAATAGCCAATTATTCCTAATGGTTTCATGCCCAATAATATGTTTTGAACAGCGCAGGCTACCGCATATTCTTCTTCAAAAACAGGAACACTTTCTTTTGAACATCGCTTCATACAAATTGCAATTACTGTTGAAATTGATGTCGATTTGTTAGCTATTTTTTTATATTTATTTTCATCATATAATTCTATTTTTGTTGTTTCCTTGTACAAATTAGCGAGGTCTGTGAAAAAAATATTTTTTGATTCTTCATGGAATACTCGAAATCTCCAAGGTTGAGTTCTTCTGTGAGAAGGAGCATAGTTTGCTAACTTAAGTAAGGACCAAATTAGATCCTTTTCAATAGAAGCTCCTTCCTCCATTTGATTAGAGAATAAAGATTGTCTATTGATAATAAAGTTAGTAAGTGTTTCTATTTGCATCTTGTTAAATTAGAATAATTTAATGGTAGTTCTATTTTGTCTTCTGTAGTACAACAACGAGTGTAACTAAGTTCAGATAATAATGTATTAAAATTTTATGGAAAAAATTAACCGAGGTACGGTTGCTTTGGTAATGTTAGCAACATCATGTCCCCCAGTATTTATTTCAAGCGCACTAAAATGATCAAACTTCATTCTTAGAATTACACCACCGTTATTAACGGTCTGTTAAAACTACCGAAAAAGCTAAAAGGGCGGAGGTACATTTTGAAAATCAGAAAGCATTGTGTGAAAAATTGAGAACTTTTAACGATTCTATACTTGCGTTCAGTGACCATGTCGTGAATAGAAATGAAATCATTTCTATCAAAAGAAATTCTTTAGGACTTGAAGTTGTGAGCAAACAGGTATTAACTGGTGGCCGGGTAAGCTTTAAGAATTAAACCTTTTAAGTATCATGGTTTCTTTCTGGTTTCGACGATATTACTTCTGGACTTGTTGTTGTTGTTGTTTACCAATGGCTTAGGTGCAGTTGGCACGACAATAGGTTTACTCAAAAGGAATTTGTTCACAAAAAAAACATAAAAAAATGGGATTACAAGATTAAAAAGGTGGATTGACAAAAGTTATCATCTAAATATTTTAGAAATAGTTAATCGCTTGCTTTTTTTACAATGTGCGGTATAGACAAGCAGTGCCTGCTTAACGTGGTAAATATAGGTTGCCTTTCTTATGAATCTGGAGGTTAATTGGTGTACGTGTTACACCAATTATTTTAGACTTAAAAATAGTGTATTTAAACGCCTTCTTTTCTGGAATCTCACTTTCCATGTAAAAAAAAAAGGTGTTCTTGATTGTTTATAGCCAAATCATAACGGCAAATTTGTGTGTGGATTTGTTTTACACCTTACCTGAGTGAATTATTCTTTAGGCGCAAATTGCGTTTCATTCATCTTAAATTTTGAGCTTTTCACCTTAATTTTATATTTACAGCACTTTCTGTGGTTTAATTTTATTCTTATTCACTATCAGTAGTTTAAAAATTTCCACTATCATAGCTAATTCTTTCGTCTCATTTTTTCCGGCATTTATTTGATAAGCCTATAGTTTTGTTTATATGAATCTTATAGTAATTTTGTACTGATTAGTATGGATGGGGCGGGCTAAATGGTTAAGTTTCTTTTTTGTTGCATTCATTGTTAAAATTTAAAACTTATGGTGCAATTTTAAATTACCCCTCTTCAATTTCTGTAACTTCGTTTATCAAAAAAACGCATTGATGAAACGAAGTATTTCTTTCGCAGTATTAGCTGTATTTTCTATTAGTATTTGGGCCCAAAACTATTGGCAACAAGAAGTTGCTTACGAGATGTTTATAGATATGAACGTTGAGAAAAATCAGTTTGAAGGTCATCAGAAGTTAACCTATACCAACAATTCCCCTGATACTTTAAATAAGGTTTTTTATCACTTGTATTTTAACGCTTTTCAGCCGAATAGCATGATGGATGTTCGTTCTAGGCTTATAGCTGACCCTGACAGAAGGGTTGGGAGTAGAATTTTAAATCTTACGGAGGATGAAATTGGATATCAGAAAATTGATAAATTGACGCAAGACGGTAAGAAGTTACAATTTAATATAGAAGGAACAATCTTAGAAGTTACCTTGGCGAAACCTCTCCTACCGGGGTCGTCGACAGTTTTTGAAATGGATTTTAATGCACAAGTTCCTCTCCAGGTTAGAAGATCAGGAAGAGATAACATAGAGGAGATTCGGTACTCAATGACGCAATGGTACCCTAAAATGGTAGAATATGATTTTCAAGGGTGGAATGCTAATCCTTATATAGGTCGTGAGTTTCACGGAGTATGGGGAAGTTTTGATGTAAAAATTAGCATTGACAAAAGCTATATTCTGGGTAGTACAGGTTACGTGCAAAACCCCGAAGTTGTTCAGCACGGCTACGGAAGCGGAAAGTCGGCTCTTCCAACTACACAAGGTGAAAAATTAACATGGCATTTCAATGCTCCACTTGTTCATGACTTTGCATGGGTTGCTGATCCGGATTTTATGCATACCACTTCTCAATTGGACAATGGGACTGTGTTACATTTTTTGTACCAGCCTGATACTAATTATTTAGGATGGGACAGTTTACCACATTACGGAAAACGAATTTTTGAAATAATGAATTCGAATTTTGGCGAATATCCATACAAACAATATACCGTTGCACAAGGTGGTGATGGAGGTATGGAATATCCTATGCTGACGTTGATAACAGGAAAGAGAAGCAAAGGGAGCTTGATCGGAGTAACTATACACGAGGCAAACCACTCTTGGTATCAGCATTTATTAGCGACAAATGAGGCATTATATCCATGGATGGATGAGGGATTTACCTCATTTGCTTCTGATTTTGTAACGCATTCTTTGTTTCCGAGTTTTACACCATATGAAGGCAGTTACCGTTCTTATTTTAGTTTGGTAAAATCAGGAAAGCAAGAAGCGTTAACGACACATGCAGATCATTATGAAACCAATAGAGCATACGGAACAGCATCTTATTCTATGGGTTTAATCTTTGTAAACCAATTAAGTTATATTGTTGGAGAAGATGTTTTAATGCGCAGTATGAGACGCTATTTTTCCGAATGGAAGTACAAACATCCTACTCCAAATGATTTTATTCGAGTGGTAGAAAAGGAGAGTGGAATAGAATTGACTTGGTATTTGGAGCAGTGGATTGGTTCGACGAACACAATTGATTATGGTATTAAATGGTTACAAGAAAACAAAGAGACAAATAAAACTCATGTAATACTAGAACGCAAAGGGAAGATGCCAATGCCACTCGATATTAAGGTTGTCTATGTAAATGGCAAGGAGGAAGTAATTCATATCCCTTTGAGAATAATGAGAGGAAAGAAACATGTTGAAGAAGGGATTAGTAAATTTTCTGTTCGAGCCGACTGGCCTTGGACTCATCCAACCTATGAGTTAGTCCTTGATTGTAAAGATGAGGAGATAGAATCCATAGAAATCGATCCATCTCAGCGAATGGCTGATGTAGATAGGTCAAATAATAGTTATCCAAAGGTGGATAAGACAATGTTTGTGCCTCGTAAAAAGTAGGAAACAATTCAGCCCCTTAAACTGTCTATGAAAATATGAAAAGAAACAGACTTTACCTTCCCATTTTATTTGTGATATGCCTATTCACAGCATGTATTTCGGATGACGACGGTGCAAAAGCGCCACCGGCTCCTTCAGTTCAACGTGGAAATACGGAAGTAAACAGATTTGAAATTACTTTTACACCGAGATCTGGTGGAGGACCAAGCCAAATTTTTGAATATTATGATGTAGATGGTCTGAATGGCAATGCACCAGTAGTCAATGAAAGTTGGACCTTAGATTATTCCGGATCAGGAGGGATAAAGCCCTACAGTGCCTCAATAAAGTTCTTTTTAGATACGACCGACGTTACAGATCAAATAGAGAATTCAGGTAGTAATTATATTGTTTGTTACCGAGAAATGAACACTAATAATTTGAGATTAAACGATTCTAATTTTGACTCCAATGGATTAAAGCTTGGAACGGAGACTACGTGGCAGGTTTTAAACGATCAAGCTTCTGGAAGTAGTGGAAATGGGATTGTGAAAATTACATTGAATTATATTGATTTAGGAAAAGAAGGATTATGTGATGCCGGAGTTCGTATTTTTGAAGGAAGGATTAACTATCAACATCAATAAATATCGAAGTATGACTATTCGAAAATTAGCTGCATTTATTACTACATTACTTTTCATATTCAGTTTAACAATTTTTTCTAGTTCTTGTGGAGGAAGCAAAAGAGCTACAAAAAAAGGGACTAAAGTAAAAGCAGGTAGTGGTATGGGTAATACAAAACATAAAAACAAACATGTTTGGGGCAAGTAACCTATAGCAAAAAGTAAAAGTGTCAGTTCTATTGAACTAACACTTTTTTTATGCCCCGAAAGGTGCTTTTATCTTTTGATCTTAGCTCTAAAAAATAGACTCCTTGAGGTGTGTTTTTAGGGATATTAAGTTCATTTCCATACGTAGATGTAACGATTTGACCATTCAAGTTACGCAATGTTAGGAATAAAGGCGATTGACTCGAAAGATTAATGTTTTCTCCGGCTTTTACAGGATTTGGATATGCAATTAAACCGTTTCCAGCTCTCGGAATTTCATTGACTGAGGTTGTAAATTGGACACAAAATGTATCTGTGCTCAACGAATTTCTAAAGTTATCTTCGAAGAATAGAGTGTCATTTTGATTTTTCATAACAAGCAAGTACCCATTACCAAAGTTTCCCGATGGATCATTAAATCCATCTCCCTGAGAATCGAATATAGAAAACCTAAAGCAACTGTTGTAAATGCACAGTGAGTCAAAGTACGTGTTTCCACCATTTATATTTAGGTAATTCGGACTACTATAAAGTACTGTTGAATTGTTTTCGTCTTCCAATAACCAAGAAGTTTCACTTCCATAATTATCCGTCTTTAACGTTACATAAAGTTGGTCTGCATTGCTTGTGTTAACAGTAAAAATAGCAGAGTCGCTATTGTTACTTAAGTTTTGGTCTACAGCACCAACTGTTCTAATGGTCACAAATAGTACATTTCGACCATTTTGAGGAGTCAATGAAACTCTGTTAAAATTCGCTATTCCTTGCCGAGTTAATTGAGAATTGTACAAAATAGACTGCACTGATCCACCATTTAATCTATAATCAAGATAAAAGCTATCTACTGAAAAATTCCCGGGATTTTTAACTTTAAAGGAGGCCTGTACATTTTGAGTACACTCGTATTCAGGCAAGCCGTCAATGTCCAACAAGTTTAAATCAACGTTGAAAGTTGCAGGGTTAGGATCTAAACCATCCAATACTAAAGCTCCTGTATTATCGGGGTCCAACCATCTTTTTAATTGACGAGAGGTATCAGAACTAAAATCCCAAGAACGGGAAAACTTACCAAAATAGTCTTGGGCTTTATTTGAGCAGGAAGCATATCCGCCATGTAATTGTCCGATAATTCTTTGGTTAGCATCAAACAAGGGAGCTCCCGATGAGCCACCTTCGGTAGTGCCTTGTTCCCAGTTACTAACTTGCCAATGAGTAACTCCAGTAGAATAATAGCCACTAGATATTGGAGGATCTCTGTCAATAGATATTTTTTTCACATCACCTGCTGGGTGATGAATACAAACAGATTTAACAGATGCAACATTCTCATTATTCCATCCAGAATAATATACATTGTAACTCAAAGGAGGAGTGCTGCTGAGTTCTCGTAGTTCATAATCAGATCCAAAGTTTACTGTAATTGCTTTTCTGCTACTACCGCTAATGGAGTTAGTTAAAATACCGTCAGCGTTGGGATTACAGCTTGCGCTTTCATAACCAAAAATGAAGATTGAATTACCTCTTAAGCCGCAGTGAGCAGCACCTAAAATGTATGGGGTTGAATCTTGTCTTACATTATTAATTAAAGTAGCGGTACAAAACCTTGTATTTGTTGCAGTAGTTACTAATGCTACTGATCGTTTTACATCTTGCCAATTATCACCTTCAGGGCAGTTTACATTAATATTACAGTTTCCGGAACTTTGAAAAACCTTTTGAACTTTATTGTGTATTGAGCGGTAGCCGTAAATAACATGCTCAATGTCTACTTGGTTCATTTCTAATTCATTTTGAGGAACAACTAATTCTAAAGTAATAGAGTTTCCTTTAATTGGTCGTATCGAAAATTGGCCATTCTCTTTGTTATTTGCAGCAGTTATTGCTCCAAGTATGTCTGAATAATCAGAATTGTACGCAAATAATTTTGCATTCGGACTTAAATTAAATGTATTAAAGTTTAAGTTGATGGTAACCGCATCTTTAAATGCGATTCTAAATTTCCAAACACTTGTTCTGTTGTTATCGTTATGCGTCCAAATTCCTGAATTGTCTAAGGTATAATTAACCGGCATTGCAGTTCCAAACCTCCAAGCAATGTCCTTGTGTTCATCCGTTATGGCATCTTCCGTTCTTAGCGCAGTCAAATCAGGGTCTAAAATGAAAGTTGAATAATCTAAGTTGCTAGATTTTTCCTCGCTCTCGTAGAATGAAGAAGGTAACTCTCCAGTCTGAATTTGTGAGATGGCAGGAACAGAAATGAATACTAAAAATACAGCACTATAAAAAGGTAATAATTTCATACGGATAAAATTAATTAAAACAATTAAAATAATTAAAATAATTTCTACACTTACGTGACGAAGAAAATAAACATTTGGTTTGTTGGCTTGTGATTTATAGCATTGAAATTAAAAGTAACCGCGTTTTTAAATGTAATTCTAAATTGCCAACTGTTTGGTCATGTTGCATCATTGAGAATCAGGACTCCTAGATTCTATAGATTGAAGTTAACAGTATTACTGTTCCAAATGGCCGGGTAAACCCGTTCTTGCGCGACAGTTGCTGTATCTTCTGCCAATAATTTGTTGATCGGGGGATCAACTAGATTGATTGCGTATGAACTTGAATTTGCCTTTTCTGAATTCATTTGATAGGACAGTGGCAGTTCTCCTGTTTAGATCTGTCCAGAGAAAAAAAAGGAATTAAATTCACCGAAAGGATGGTTAAAACCACGACCCTTATAAATATAATTTAAAAATAGTCAGAGCAATATGACGAATAAATTAGATACATGGTTTGCAGGCTCTAACTGTATGAAGTCCGCCTTAACAATTTATTACCCAAAGCAAGTTGAAAATTCACCTCTACTAATATTTGCGCATGGATTTAAGGGGTTTAAAGATTGGGGACACTTTCCCAAAATTTTAGAATCTTTCGCAAAAGCAGGTTTTGTAGTTGTTGCCTTTAATTTTTCGCACAATGGCGGTACGGTAGAAGAGCCAATAGACTTTCCAAACTTAGAATCGTTTTCGGAAAACACCTATTTAAAGGAGTTGAATGACGTGGGTCATATTTTGAGATGGATATTAACAAATGAGGCTACTTATTTTAAGCAAGCAGACCTTAGCCAGATTTCTTTATTAGGGCACAGCAGAGGAGGAGGAATCGCATTATTAGCGGCGAATAAGTATTCTGAAATTAAAAAGGTGGTTACTTGGGCTTCTGTCTCAGATTTTTTCGAGCGACTGCCAGGTAGTGATGAGTTAGAGAAATGGAGAACTCACGGGCTTAGATATATAGTAAACGGAAGAACTAAGCAAAATATGCCAATGAAGTTTGGTTTTGTTAAAAGTATGCTTGATCATAAAGAGGAATTAAGCATAAAAGATGCCGTAAGTGACTTAAACATTCCTGCGCTTGTTGTTCACGGAGATAAAGATGAGACGGTAAAATTAGAAAGTGTTGAACGAATTTGTAGTTGGAATAAAAATGTTGAATTGGCAATTGTAAAAAATTGCAGCCATACTTTCAATGGAAAACATCCTTGGTTAAAAGAAAGCTTACCAACGGCCGCAATTGAAGCGATACAAGCAACGTTAATTTTTTTAAAAACTTAAAATTTCATTCTAGGATTAGGTGGATTTTTTAAACTTCCTATAGATCCGTTTTGAAATAAAAATTGACCCGCCATGGCGATCATTGCCCCATTATCAGTGCAATATTCAAAATTTGGTAAGTGAATGATCCATCCATCTTCCTTTTTTGCTTTCAGCTGTTTTCTTAATTCAGAGTTGGCAGAAACTCCACCGGCTATAGCAACTTCTTTAATGTCAAAATCGGTAACCGCCTTTTCTAGTTTCTTCAGTAAAGTTGCTACAATTGTATGTTGAACAGAAGCACAAATATCGTTCATGTTCTCTTGAATGAAATTGGAATTAAGCTCTTTATTCTTTCTTAAAAAATATAGAATTCCTGTTTTGAGACCACTAAAGGAATAATTATACCCTTTCATGTTGCTGATTTTAAAAGGAAAAGCATTGGGATTACCCAGTTTAGCATATTTGTCAATGAGTGGGCCACCTGGGTAGGGCAATTCCATCATTTTAGCAGCTTTGTCAAAGGCCTCACCCACAGCATCATCAATGGTAGTACCAATAACTTCCATTTGTAACGGACTTTTAACCAACACAATTTGTGTGTGTCCGCCGCTTACCGTAAGGCACAAAAAAGGAAAGTTTGGTGTGCTTGCATTATCTTCTATAAAGTGCGCCAAAATATGTGCTTTCATGTGGTTAACTTCAACTAATGGTTTGTTGAGGCCAATCGATAGCCCTTTTGCAAAGGAACTACCTACGAGCAAAGAACCTAACAAACCCGGACCTCGAGTGTAGGCAATAGCGTCTATATCTTGTAACGTACAATTTGCCTCTTTTAGACCTTTTTCTATGACCGGAATAATATTTTGTTGATGAGCTCTTGAAGCAAGTTCTGGAACAACTCCGCCGAATTCAGCATGTATTTCTTGGTTCGCCACAAAGTTCGAAAGAATCCTTCTTCCCTTTAGAACAGCAATAGAAGTGTCGTCACAAGAGCTTTCTATTCCTAATATAATAATTTGCTTATCCGCCATTTAAATTTTGCTGAACTTTGTAAATTAAAGTTCCAAAAGTATCAAAAAAGCAGTTAAAATATTTCTTCGAATCGCAATTGTTTTCTTGTTGATAATCTGCTTATTATGGGCGATTTTCCAAGTACCTCTAGTGCAAACCTTTGCCGCAAAAAAAATTGCTTCTTATTTGTCTAATGAATTAGGCGTTCCCATTACTGTTAAAAGCTTAGAAATTGACTTTTGGAATCAAATTATCCTTAAAAAATTATACGTTGAAGATAAAAACCACGATACCTTGCTGTATTTGGAAGAGTTGAACGTAGCAATTAATGAGTTGGATTTCTCAGAAAAAGAAATAGGATTATTCATTCACCTTGTGAACCCGTTTGCTAAAACCTACATGGGCAAAGGAAACCTAAATTACAACCATCAATTTTTAGTAGACTATTTTTCTTCCACCGATACAACTGTAAGTAAAACTATTTGGAAGGTGAATTTATACGGTATTCGGGTGTCAAACGGAACTTATTTATTCGAAGATGACAACAAGACGAAGCAAAAATACGGTGTTGATTATTTTCACTTAAAAGCAGATTCCATTCAAGTCTTAGTCGAGGAAATAGAGTTTAATGGCGATTCAATTGGTTTGAAATTGAATAATTTATCGCTGATCGAGCAGTCTGGTTTCTACTTAACCGAGCTGACTGCAAAAACAAAAATATATCCTGGAACAATCGACTTTAAACAACTTAGGATTGTTACGGGAAAGTCAATCATTCGTGGTAGTTACAGTATGCAAGCTCCCAATTTCTCTAATTATTTAAACTATAATCAGAAGGTTGAAATGGTTGCTAATTTAAAATCCTCAACTTTAGCAGTGGAGGATTTAATGTACTTTGTGCCGCAACTTAGAGGAATTGAAAATAGTATTTTTATACATGGAAAAGTACGAGGAACTGTTGCAAATCTAAAGTGCAATGATTTGCAATTAATTATTGACAATGATAATAGCGTAGAAGGAGATTTTAGTTTTAAAGGTTTACCCGAAATTGAAAACACTTTTATTTATGCAGATGTAAAACAATTAAAAACATCTGCGGAAGGATTAAGAAAAATTCCTGTATTGCCTTTCGAGAGCGGTAATACTTTAACCATTCCAGCCTCTTTTAGTCAGTTAGAAGATATACGATTTGCAGGAAACTTTACAGGTTATATTAATGATTTTGTAGCATTTGGTGAATTTAAAACTGAACTGGGGGCATTGAAAACCGATATTTTACTTAAACAGGATAAGAAATTAGAATATAAGTACAACGGTAAAGTAAGTTCCGAAGCTTTTCAATTGGGGAAATTCATTAACCAAGAGAAGTTAGAAGGAGTTGGGCTTGATCTAGTAATATCTGGTTCAGGGTTTTTAAGGAAAGGTGCAAGCTTTACAGCGAACGGTAATCTGCATTTTATTGATTTTAATGGGTATAGGTATAAAGGAATACAACTTAATGGCAGCTTTAAGCAAGAAGCGTTTTTAGGCCTCGTTACGATTATAGACACCAACTTAAGAGCAAAATTTGAGGGCAAGATAAACCTGAATAAGAAGAAAACAGTTTCAAAGTTTAATCTAGAAGTTAAATTGGCAAATTTAGCTGTTTTAAACATTTTTAATAAAAGCGATAGTCTTACGAAGATTTCGTTTCAGTCTGAATTTGATTTTGAAGGAGTTGGGATTGATGATATTTCCGGTACTGCGGTTATTTCGAATTTAAAATACAGTGATTTAAAATTAAACCATACCATAGAGGAGTTTAGTTTACTCGCAAATCGCAAAGAAGAGAAAAGAAATATACAATTGAATTCTAGCTTTGTTGATGCAAAACTTGAAGGGTCTTATTCTTTAAAACAGCTTCCAAGTGTATTTGAAAACGTCTTTCATCAATTTATTATAGATTCTACTTACGAACAGCATAAGATTAGTCCGCAAGAATTAGATTTTGCAATTGATTTTAAGAACACGAAGGCGATTACCACGGTACTAATACCTAAACTGAAAATTGATAGTGGTTTAAGAGTTGTTGCGCACTTTTCTTCAGTAGACAGTAATCTCAACTTAGTAGCTACAGGTCCAAAAGTTGGTTTTGATTATAACGAAATAGAAAACCTTAACATTTCTTTAATTGGCCTAAAAGAGGCTATGAGTTTAGAGCTAACTGCTGACGTTTTAAAGTTTAAAAGTGCGAAAAAAATGAAGGGTTTAGCATTAATTTCTGAAATTAAAAATAGTCAGAACGACAACAGACTAACCATAGAATCGTGGGGTGAAAAAGTTAAAAATGCTCGTTTAACTATTTGTAACCAGTTTAATAGCCTTAGTGAAATGACATTTTCGTTTCTAAATTCTTCATTCTTCATAAACGACGCATTTTGGAAAATTGCTGATGACAATAAAATTAAGTTAGATAGCAACACAATAGACTTTAATAATTTATTTGTTAGTTACGAACAACAACAATTAGCCATTAATGGCAAAGCGTCAACTAGTATTTTCGATACCTTAAATATTAGTTTACAAGAAATTGACTTGGCGTTTATTAGTTCTTTACTTCCCGAAAATACGGTAGACTTAAAAGGCGTTGCCAATGGAGCGTCCTCAATTGTGTCAGTATTTGATCAATTGTCTTTAACGACCAATTTAGCGGTAGATAGTTTATTTATTAATACAGTTGACGTAGGTCGATGCTATGCGACAAGTATATGGGATTCTAAAACAAAGGCACTTTTAATAGATGCGAATTTAGGAGATAAAGAAGCAGACCTTTTAAAAGTTAGTGGAAGTGTAAATCCTTTAAAGTTTGAAAACAGCCTAGATTTAAGCTTGCATTTTAATAAATTCCCATTAGAACTAATACGACCATATTTAGTTGATTATATAAATGATATTGAGGGTTTTTTAAATGGAGAAGTAACGGTGGGAGGAAAAGCAGAAGCTCCTGAATTGAAAGGAATACTTGGCTTAAATAAGACTAAATTTCATGTAAATTATCTAAATACAGTTTATTCAATTGACGACAACATTATAATCGAACCTGATTTTATAGGGTTTAATTTAATTAAAGTAAAAGATGAAAATGATAGTATAGCCATAGCAACTGGAACTGTATTTCATGAAAATTTCACCAACTTTAATTATGACATTGGATTAGAATTTAATAATTTTTTAAGTCTAAATACGTCTTCTAAGGACAACACATTGTTCTATGGAAGAGGAATTGCATCTGGCAGGGCAAACATATCAGGCTTCTCAAATCAATTAATACTAGAGCTAGATTTAAAAACTGAGAAGGGAACTGACTTCAAGATTCCGCTGCAAGAAGGAGTGGATGTATCTAATGCAGATTTTCTTGTGTTTACAAATAGTCCTGATTACAATAAAGAGGAAGCTGAAAAGGTAGATTTAAGTGGTATTGAATTAAGTTTTGACTTAGAAATTACTCCTGAAGCTAAGCTTCAAATTATTTTTGATGAGCAAGTTGGAGATATTATTAAAGCTCAAGGTCAAGGTGACTTGAGTATGATTATTAATACAACAGGAGATTTCAATATTTTTGGGCAGTACTTGGTAGAAAAAGGAGATTATTTATTTACCCTGCAAAATGTGATCAATAAGAAGTTTGAGATTGCACCTAAAAGTAGTATTTACTGGGCAGGGGATCCGTATCAAGCAGTACTGAATATGACTGCTATTTATAAATTACGTGCTCCTTTGGTCGACTTATTTCCAAGTGATTCTTCAGACGATTTTAAGCGAAGAACTCCAATAGAATTGGGATTAAAGCTTTCGGATCAATTAATGAATCCGAGTATAAGTTTTGACATTCAGCTGCCAGAATCTACAGAAGAAATTAAACGCAGGTTAGAGTCTGTACTATATGTAAATAACAACGATGTAAATCCACAGGAAATGAATCAACAAGTATTTGGATTGTTGGTTCTCAACCGTTTTTTACCATCTTCAGCAACAACTGCAGTTCCTGGAGGCTATAATGCGGGAGCTCAAAGTTTAAATAATGGCTACGAATTTGTTTCAAATCAGTTAAGTAACTGGGCATCACAATTAAGCGAAAATTGGGACTTTGGGTTAAAATACCAACCTGCAGACGAATTAAATAGCGACCAATTTGATTTTTCACTCTCAAGACAATTTTTTAATGAAAAGTTGACTTTTGATGGAAATGTTGGATTTACGGGGGATAATGAGGAAGCTCAGAATCAAAATTCGGGATTTGTTGGCGAGTTTACTGCCATTTATAAAATAGGGGATGGGCGCTACCGACTGAAAGGTTTTAACCGTTCGGTTACAAATAGCTTATTGCAACTAAATAGCCCTTACACTCAGGGGATTGGTTTCTTTTATAGGAAAGAGTTTGATGTGTTGAATGAACTTTGGAAATAGAATTTAGTGAAAGGAGATTATACGTTAAAAGAATTTTCAGTTGTTATTCCTTGTTTTAATGAAGAAACTCATCTACCAGTTTTACTTCGTAAGCTTTATTACGTTGGTTTTGTAAACGTCCTGGTTGTTGATGCTGGAAGTACAGATAATACCGTTGAAGTAGCTAAACTATGTAAAACTAAAATTATTTATTCGAGCACTAAGAACAGGGCATTTCAATTAAATTTAGGAGCTAAACTTTCTAATACAGCGTTGCTTTTATTTCTACATGCCGATGTAAAATTGCCATTAAATTTTACGAAACGCCTGCTTGCAACAGCAAATAACAGCCGATTTGATTTTGCAAATTTTAGATTACAGTTTAATTCCAACCATTGGTTTCTTAAGTTAAACGAGAAGTTTAGTCATCTTAAAGTTGGAACTTTTCAATTTGGTGATCAAGGATTAATGATAAGAAAGCCTGTTTTTAACTCAGTGAACGGCTTTGACGAAAACTTGGTATTTATGGAGGGCAACGATATTATTAGGAGGTTGGAAAAGGATTATCACTTTATAAAAGTAAAGTCTAGTTTAGTCGTTTCAGCTCGTAAATATGAAGAGATTGGGGTGTATCGTTTACAATGTAGCTATTTCATAATTTATGTTTTAGCTCGATTAGGTGTTAAGCAGAAAACGATTAGATATCTGTTCAAGAAGATATTGTAAAGTTAAATAGTTGTTGAAGCTTTCCAAATTCTCCAGCTTTCTTCTGCTTGAATGCGCAACATAGACAATCCATTAACAGCTATGGCCCCTTTTTCCTTTGCTTTTTTTAATAACAATGTCTCCTCAGGGTTGTACACTAAGTCATACACTAAGTGTTTGTTTCCAATACCTTCAACATCAATCGGAATCATTTTTTCAACATCTGGAAAAGTGCCCATTGGTGTGCAATTAATTAAAAATCGAAACGATGCGATTGAAATTTTGTCCAAATCTTCGTAGCGAATTTCTTTTTTTGATTTAGGACTTCTGCTTACGTAATAAAAAGGAATTCCTAAGTCTTTTAATACAAAAGCGATGGCCTTTGATGCTCCGCCTGTTCCAAAAATAAGGGCTCGAGTATGGTATAAATTTAAAAAAGGTTTAATGCTGTTTCTAAATCCAATAACATCTGTGTTGTAGCCTTTTAAATTGCCATTTTCTAAAAATTTAATGGTATTGACAGCTCCAATATTTTCAGCAATGGGATCAATTTCATCCAAGAAAGGTATAATTAACTTTTTATATGGTATTGTAACGTTGAGTCCTTTGCAATCCGGGTACACTTTTAATGCATTCCTAAATTCTGAAATATTTTCCAATTCAACGTTTACATATGTACAATTTGAAATCGATTCTTTTTTAAATTTTTGCGAAAAGTATTCTTTTGAGAAGGAGTGGGAGAGGCTTTTGCCAACTAAACCGTAGGTATTCATATAGCGGTATTTTGCTTCGCAGCAATTTTCTCAATTAAAAAAATTAAAAAAAATCCAGCAATAGCACAAATTATTGCAACACTAAGTTGGGGATCAACTTCCATACTTTGAGGTAAAATATTTTCTTGCAATTTTGGAACTGTATCGCCGTGTCTATCCGTCATAGTTGACAAAGTTCTTTTCCAAGGCCATATTTTATTTAACGATCCAATCATAAAACCTGTTAGAAGCGCAAGGGTAATATCATGGTGTTTCTTGAGTAAGTAAGAAAGTAGATGCGTAAAGCTTACTAAACCGATAATACAGCCTAATCCAAAAATTGCGATAACAGAAATGTTGAATTCACTCAACGAATCTATAATAAAAGTATACATCCCAAGCAGCACCAAAATAAACGAACCGGAGATGCCAGGTAAAATCATGGCACAGATTGCGAGCATGCCTGCAACAAATACAAATAATAAGGAACTAGAAGCCTCACTAGGAGCGGAACCTGTTATCCAATAAACTAAAACTGTTCCAAGCAACAAGGCGATAAATTGAGGTGAGCCCCATTTTTTTACCGTTTTACCAACAAAAATACTTGAAACGATGATTAGTCCAAAAAAGAAAGACCAAATTGGGATGGACTGAAATTCTAATAAATATTTAATTAGTTTAAGTAATGCTGCTATTCCGACAGCCATTCCTGAACAAAGTACCACTAAAAAATTACCGTTAATGTGTTTCCAGGCATCTTTAATACCATATTTTTTGATAACAGGAAATACCGTACTAAACGATTTGAGAGCATCAATAAACTCTTCGTAAATTCCTGTTAGTAGAGCAATTGTGCCTGCTGAAACACCTGGAACTAATTCCACAGCTCCCATTGCCATTCCTTTTAATGCTAAAAGAAGATTTTCTTTTGTGGATCTGCTCATGAAAGCTCATTAAATGCTTGAATCCCACCAATACAAGAGTATATAAAACAACCGTCTAATTTTTTAGATAAGTGGTATGCGATAGCTTTAGAACGATTACCGGAAGTGCAAATGATGTAAATACTTTTCCTGTTTTTTAATTCACTTAGGTTAGAAAGAACTTCGCCCATAGGTATATTATTACCACCTATATTTGATTCTCCAAATTCATATTCTTCTCTTACGTCAATTAGACAAACGTTAGAAATCGAATCTATTTGAGATTTAAATGCAGCAGCGTCAAGCTCTACAAACTTCATTTTATACTCTTTTTAGCTAAATCTTTAGGCAAAAAGTCATGAAAAGTATCTCCTCTCAATCCAATTCTTAGCGTTTCAAGTGGTATAACTTCATTATAGCCAATGTTTCCTAAATTAACATTGGTACCAAATTGTTTGATGAACCAAACTTGTTGTGGTTTTTTTGGGGCTTCCCATAAAATGCTTTCAGGGTTAACTTTAGCAGTAATCTTATTTACTAACGCTACATGCGCAGTTCCATTTGGTCGATAAATTCCAACATTTCCGCTTTCTCTTGCTTCTGCAATTACCTTCCAAGCTCCGGCTTCCAATTCTGCCGACATCATGTTGATCCACTTATTAGGACTAATTAAAATGCCTTCTTCTTTTGAACCAACTTCTGATAAAACGGTAAACTCTTTACTTAGTTCAGTGATATATTTACATTTTAATGCATGGTCTAATTCAACAGAACCATCAGATACTTCAACGGTAGTTAATTTAAATTTTCTGAGTAAATCTCTGTACTCGTCAAACATTCCACGAATAATAAAGGCTTCAAACAAAGTACCTCCTAAATAAACCTTCATACCGGCATTGTGGTAGATGTCAATTTTTTGTTGGAGGTCCTTTGAAACGTAAGAAGTTCCAAAACCCAACTTTACGATGTCTGTCAAATGTGAACAGCTATCAACAAAGTTTTCAGCCTGTCTCCAGCTAAGTCCTTTGTCCATCATCATGGTAAGACCTGAATCTCTTGGCACTGCAGTGCGATTTGGAATATGTGGTAGGTTAAAATTCATGTTTTATTTTTTATAATATTCCAACAAATCAATAACTTGTGGGTGGTATTTTGCTTCTTCATATGCTTCGAAGAGAGAATCCTTTTCTTTATAATGGTTCCTTAGTGCTACATCTAGGTAAAACATTGCATTTATTATGTCACCTTTTTCAAGCAAGAAGCCGACGAAATTATACAATAACTTCCCATTTTTTGTTTGATTTTGGACACCTAAAACATAATAATTCATTGCATCTTCTAAGTTGTTTAACTTCTTAGAAGTATTTGCTAAATCAATTAGAACTGTATCGTTTTCAGGTTCTAAGTCGAATACAACTTCAAATGCTTCAATGGCTTCTGTAAAAAAGCCAAGTTCTACTTGAACTTCACCTAAAAGGTAGAAATATTCAGGATTAAACTCGTCTAATTTAATGGCTTTTCTAACGTATGAAAGAGCATCTAACTCTCGATTCATCTCAAAATAACATGCAGATATACCGTACCATGAGTCAGCTAAAAACTCATCAAATGTTAGCGCTTTTTTGTAAAAAGAAATAGCTTTTTCAAACTCTTCTAGCTTCTCGAAGCTCTCTGCCATGTAATGATAGCAGAGGGCATCTTCTGTATCAAATTTCAAGGTTTCATTAAATACTTCGAGTGCCTCTTCGTATTTCTTTTGTTGATTTAAGCAATGCGCTTTGTTAAAGTAAGCTGATGAAAAATCTTCTTTTATCAGAATTGCGAAATCATAACATTCAATCGCTTTTTCAAATAAATCTAGTTTGGAATACGTAATTCCGAGGTTATACCAACCTATGTACGAATAAGGAGTTTTATCTACAAAAGATTGAAAGTATTCTTTTCCCTCTTCCATTCGTTCAGACACATCAAAGCAAAAGCCTAGCTCATATAATGCAGTTTCATTTTCAGTGTTCGCACTCAGTATTTTCTTTAAATAATAAATAGACTCATCATGCTTGTCCAGGTTTTCATACTCAAATGCCAGCTGAAGTAAAATGTCTTCCTTCTCAAATTTTTCTGAGAAATTGAGGGCTTTCTTATAGTTTTCTATTGCTTTTTCAGACTTTCTCAACTGACTAAAAATACCAGCTTTTGTATAGAATAGGTCAAAATTAAATGGCTCAATAGTTTCAGCTTTATTTAAGAATTTCAGTGCCTCTTGTGGTTTATGAATGGAGGAATAGAGTTGAGCAACACTAACGAGTAAACTTGCAGAATTTGGATGTTGCTCCAAAGCTCCCTTTGAAACAATTAATGACTTTTTAAAGTTGCTTTTAGAGTTGTAAAACTCTAACAAATTTTCGAACTCGTCGACATCAAAGAAAAGATTCGTTTTTTCATCCAACATAGATTCGAATCTCTCAACTGTTGCAGTGATATCCATTCCATCCTCAAAAGAAAATTCATTTTCATTATCCATTGTACATCAAAATTCGACCTCATAGACAAAGGTTGTGAAAATTAATAACGGACAAAGTTCGGTTAACTATTATTATCCACAAAGAAATTAACAAAAATTACTTCTAAACATAAGTCTAATTGTTTTTTAAGGTCAAATAAATAGAAAATTATGGTGTAAAAGATTGATTCATAAGTGTAATTAATAAAATTCAAACAATTCGCTGAAATGCAGGTTTATTTTTTAAACATATATTAAGGTATTTGTTGACTAAAACAATACACTTCTCAAAAAAATAAAGTGATAAATTCCCTTACTTTATGGATTTAATGACTTTACATGGAATAATAATGTCAATAGTTATCTGAATCCATTTAAATTGTAAAATATTGTAAAATAGGATAACAGCGAGGAATGGTCGAAACATCTTAATAACTCCCTAAGAATTTAAAGCTTTTGGAAAGGAAAATGGCTAATTTTGAGCAAAATTTAGAACATATATGACCTTAATTAAGTCAATTTCAGGGATTAGAGGAACAATTGGAGGTGTTGTAGGAGAAAATTTAACTCCCGAGGATATCGTAAAGTTTGCCTCAGCATATGGACAGTGGATAATCAATAGAAGTACAAGTTCAAGTTCTGTAACAATTGTTATCGGTAGAGATGCCAGAATAAGTGGAGCGATGTTGAATCGTTTGGTGGTTGCTACTTTGCAAGGATTGGGTATTCATATTATTGACATCGGTCTTTCTACAACACCAACTGTAGAAATTGCTGTACCATTAGAAAATGCGAACGGCGGAATTATTTTAACGGCGAGTCATAATCCAAAAGAGTGGAATGCACTTAAATTGCTGAATGAAAAAGGGGAGTTTATTTCTGCTCAAGATGGAGCAGACCTTTTAAATATTGCTGAAGAAGGAGGAGCTAAATATCAAACTGTAGGAAAGTTAGGGACATATGTTATAAATGATACCTATTTTAAAAAGCACGTTGATCATGTTCTTGGTTTAGAGTTGGTGAATAAAGAAGCGATAGCCAAGAAAAATTTTAAAATTGTGATTGACTGTGTAAACTCAACAGGAGGGATCGTTATACCTATGTTGTTAAAAGCATTAGGGGTGACAGAAGTAATTGAGTTGTATTGCGAGCCGAACGGAAATTTCCCACATAACCCTGAGCCTTTACCTGAGAATTTGACTGAAATTTCTGCGGCGGTTAAGAAGCATAACGCTGATTTAGGAATAGTGGTGGACCCTGACGTAGATAGATTGGCTTTAGTATCAGAAGATGGTGAAATGTTTGGTGAAGAATACACGTTAGTTGCCGTTGCTGACTACGTTCTACAACACACCAAAGGATCTACAGTGAGTAATTTATCTTCAACTAGAGCTTTACGGGATGTTACTGAGAGTTTAGGTTGTGAGTATTTTGCATCTTCTGTTGGGGAAGTTAATGTTGTAGATAAAATGAAAGAGGTTCATGCAATTATTGGCGGTGAGGGCAATGGAGGTGTTATTTATCCTGCTTCCCATTATGGTCGTGATGCGTTGGTTGGAATAGGATTGTTTTTGTCACACTTAGCAACTTTTAAAGGGAAAACACAGAAAGCTTGTTCTGAGCTTAGATCCTCTTACAATTCGTATTATATCTCTAAAAATAAAATAGAATTAACACCAGAAATAAATGTGGATGATATTTTAATTAAAATCCATGAAAAATATAAAAATCAACCGATTAATACCATAGACGGTGTTAAAATCGAGTTTGATAAAGAGTGGGTACACTTGAGAAAGTCAAACACTGAGCCGATTATTAGAATTTATTCTGAAAGTGAATCAGAAACTACAGCAAACCATTTGGCAGAGAAAATTATAAGCGATATTAGAGAAATTATTAAAGCCTAAAATAGATGAAGAACATTTATTTCGACAATGCAGCAACAACACCTATAGACTCCCGAGTAGTTGATGCCATGATACCAATATTAAAAGAAAATTTTGGGAATCCTTCCTCTATTCATTCTAATGGAAGAATTGCTCGAAGTGTAATTGAAAAATCAAGGAAACAAGTAGCATCATTTTTTAACTCCAATCCATCAGAGTTCTTCTTTACCTCGGGAGGAACGGAGGCAGACAACATGATTTTACGTTGTTGTGTTGAAGACCTTGGAGTAACGCATATCATAACTTCAAGACTTGAACACCATGCTGTGTTGCATACTGCAGAAGAATTAAGGGATGCGGAAGGTGTTAAATTGAGTTTAGTTAATGTTTGTAGTAAAGGTATAATTGATTTAAACCACCTAGAAGAGCTACTAAAACTAGGAGGAAAGACGTTGGTGAGCTTAATGCACGCCAACAATGAAATTGCCACAAAATTACCGTTGAAAGAAGTAGGTGAAATTTGTAAAGAATATGATGCACTATTTCACTCCGATACTGTTCAAACAATAGGACATTATTCATTTGATTTTAGCGATTTGAATTTACATTTTGCAACTTGCGCGGCTCATAAATTTAACGGTCCTAAGGGTATTGGGTTTTTATACATGCGAAGCGATGCGCAATTGAAACCAATGATTACAGGTGGAGCACAAGAGCGAAACATGCGAGCTGGAACTGAAAATATTTATGGGATAGTTGGTCTTGCAAAGGCATTAGAATTGGCTTATGATGGTTTAGAAGAGCATCATAGAGATATCCAAATTTTAAAATCATACATGATTAAACGGTTAAAAGAAGAAATTCCGGGCGTATCATTTAATGGAGACTCTGAATCGACTGATTCATTGTACACCGTTCTAAACGTTTGCTTTCCGAACTCAGATGTTGATGAAATGTTTTTATACCATTTAGACATTGAGGGAATCAGCGTTTCGGGAGGTAGTGCTTGCTCTTCCGGATCGAATATCGGCTCGCACGTACTCAGAGGTATTGGCACATCGATGGAAAGGCCGTCTGTTCGATTTTCTTTTGGGAGATTCAATACGATTGCAGAGGTTGATAAAACAGTTGAAGTGTTGACAAAAATTTACAGTAAATAATTATGAAAATAACAGTACTCGGCAGCGGAACGTCGCAGGGAGTTCCTGTTATTGGTTGCGATTGCGATGTCTGCCAATCGAACAACGAAAAAGACTACAGAAGACGGTGTTCTATTTTGATTGAAAAAGGCAACACAAATATTGTAATTGACACTGGGCCTGACTTTAGAGAACAAATGTTGCGAGCAAAAGTAAAGCAGCTAGATGCGGTATTGTTTACTCATGAGCACAAAGACCACGTTGCGGGACTAGACGACATTAGGGCTTTTAACTTCATGAATAAAGGCAAAGAAATGGAGGTATATGCAACTCCTAGGGTTCAAAAGGCTTTAAAAAGGGAATTCGAATACGTTTTTGCAGAAAATAAATATCCCGGTGTACCTGAAATTCATCTTAATAACTTAGGGGATGATATTTTTACAGTAGATGATATTACGATACAACCTATAAACGTGATGCATTATAAATTGCCTGTTAAATGTTTTCGAGTGGATGATTTTGCCTACGTAACCGATGCAAACTTTATATCTAAGGAAGAAAAGCAAAAACTAATAGGTTTAGATGTGTTGATTTTAAATGCTTTGCGAAGAGAGCCTCATATTTCCCATTTTAGTTTAGAAGAAGCATTAGACCTAATTAGGGAATTGAAACCACGAATGGCCTACTTAACTCACATCAGTCATTTACTTGGAAAGCACGATGACGTGGAACAAGAATTACCTAAAAATGTTAGAATCGCTTATGATGGGTTAGGGTTTTCTACTTAATCTGACCAAATAAACGACTTTGTTTCCTGTCCTACAGAAATGAAATATGTTCCTGAAGGTAGGTGGTTCCTAATTATTTCAATACGATCAGAATATCTTAGCATTTTCGAGTTTACTTTACGACCACGAACATCTAAAATTTGAATGATTTCATTGTGTGCGGAATTAATTATCACGGTTAGTTTATCTGAGCTAGGGTTTGGAAAAATAGTTCCTATCGTTCCTGTACTATTGTTTTTAATTGAAGTAGTGAGCGGTTCAATCTCTATGTTCATTAAAAAATCTTCAGTTAACTTATCTCTATATTCTGACCAAGAGCCAAAAATTACCTCAAACGTTTGTCGTGATGCCGGACGTGTAAAGCTTCTTGATAAATTAACCGCAGGACCATCCATTAGCCAGTATAAATAAACACCGCCACTATTGATTACTATAGGAGTTGCAAGCGGAACTCTATTGTATACACCTACGCTTATTGTATTGCCATTTACAAAAGTAGAATCTAAGGTGGTTCCTTGCCCTGCCTGTCTTCCGTTATCGTCTAAAATTATACTGTGGAAACCTACACTAGGAGTTCCAATTGCTGTTATAAAAAAATTAGCTGCAACAATTCTTGCAGGGTAGTAAGGAGGTTCTATGTACAACCCACAACCACCATTGCCTCCGGCCCAACCAATTCCAAGCCCTCCAACTCCGTCGGTATAATCTAAGGTTGCAGGGGATAAAGTAGTGTCAACTACAAGAATTAGAAATTCACTTGTATCATTTGTTATGGCAAAGTCTCCTGTTATTCTAGTAACATATGTTTGTGCGCTATACCGACCTGTTAAATTGGGGTTAAAAGATCTAAATGTTTTTAATGAATCATTACCTGACTTTAATGAATCAATGTTTTGAATGGCGTTATAAGCAGTAATTCCTGCAGGGTCTCGTATTACCGTAGTAACAGTTATCGAAGATTTAACGTCTTGATTACCTACATTTTTAATGAGTGCAGTAGGAGAGAAGGTACCATTTAGTGGCAAGAAAATTGCATTATTTCCTATGTTATCAATGTATTCAACAGACAAATCAATTACTGCTTGCGCAACAGTTGGGTACTCAAACTTTATACTAAAGCTATCTGATGGAAAAGTAGTTCCTCTAAAATACTGTAAGCCATCATTGCCTGAGTTGTTTTCTATTCCTATTGTCACAAAGTTTGAAATGTAGGTCGGATCCGGCGTTCCAACCTGCTTTAAATAATTAAAGGTAATGGATGAGTCTCTTTTATTTAGGAGTACCTGAAAACTATTGTCTCCGGCATATTGATTTGTATTGTTCACCCAGAAAGGTACTTTATCGAAAGTAACACAAATGGTATCTCCTTGGTTGTAGAAAAAACAAGACCCGGCATTGCCTGTGCCAGAAAAAGTAAAATCAGTTAATAATGCAGCTATAAAGTGATTCGATCCTGTATTTAATGGTATTTGTGGAAATTGAGCGTTAGACGATGCTATGTTTACAGGATCAAAAGAGATGTAACCATTTGATCCAATGTATAAGTTAGTTGGTGTTCCGGAGTAATAAGGGAAGCCTGAAATGGTATACGGGCCAACAAAATTATCGTCTGTTAATCCATTTATTATGATTCCGATTTGAGTTATATCAAACCATTGGAAACTTGGTCCGTTGGGATGTAAAGAGTTTTTGTAAGTGTATCCAAAGTTATCAGGTCCACCACTGGTTGTTTGGCTAAATACAATTAACGAATAAAGAGTTAGCCATAAGAATAGTGCTTTTTTCATAATTGTGTTAATTTTGACAGTTTGAATTTAGTAAAAATGAGACGTTAAACCAAATTCATTTTCCATTTAAAAGAGTATACAGCCAATACTGTAACATTGGTAGATTGATTTGTTGCTTTTCGTAATTTCGAATTATATAAAAATAAAACTATATGAAGAAAAGAATTGTACTTGCCATGAGTGCTTTATTTGCCTTTGGAGGTTATACTCAGGCGCAGTCTAACAAAATTGATTTTGTAGAATACGACCTTGAAAATGGGATGCATGTTATTTTACATCAAGATAAGTCTACCCCTATTGTGGCAGTTTCTGTGTTGTACCATGTTGGGTCAAAAAATGAAGATCCAAGTAGGACAGGTTTTGCTCACTTTTTCGAACACCTGTTGTTTGAAGGTTCAGAGAACATTGGGAGAGGAGAGTTTTTTAAAATTGTTCAAGGTAATGGAGGAGTGTTAAATGCCAATACATCATTTGACAGAACCTATTATTTTGAAGTGCTTCCATCCAATCAATTAAAGTTGGGCTTGTGGTTAGAATCTGAACGATTATTACACGCTAAAATTGATCAAGAAGGGGTTGAGACTCAAAGAGGAGTTGTAAAAGAAGAATTGAAGCAACGAAATGAAAATACTCCATATGGAACTATTTTAAATGAAACATTTGGTCATGCTTTTGTGGAACATCCATACCGCTGGACACCGGGTGGCTCTCCTGAATATATCAATAAAGCAGAGCTTTCTGAATTCATGGATTTTTACAAGACCTTCTATGTTCCAAACAACGCAACTCTATCAATTGCCGGCGACATTAATATTTCCGAAGCAAAAAAGTGGATTAAAGATTATTTCGGTTCTATTCCTAAGGGAACAAAAGAAATCCCAAGACCTACTGTTGTAGAACCAAAGAAAACGGCAGAGGTTAGGGACACAATTTACGATAATATTCAACTGCCTGCGGTAGTTATGGGATATCATATGCCGGCACAAGGAACTGCTGATTATTATGCTATGAGCATGCTTTCTCAGTTGTTATCTCAAGGAGAAAGCTCTCGTTTTCAAAAGGAGATTAAAGATGAAAAACAGAAGGCCTTGTACGTAGGTGCCTTTCCGTTACCAACAGAAGATCCAGGTTTAGCGTTAATGTTTGGAATTACAAACATGGGAGTTACTCCAATTGAATTAGAGGAAGCTATGGATTTGGAAACAAATAGAGTAAAGGAGGAATTGATTTCGGACCTGGAATTTCAAAAGCTAAAAAATCAAGTTGAAAACGACTTTATCAGCGGAAATTCAAGTGTACAAGGTTTAGCTGAAAACTTAGCTAATTACCATGTTTATTATGGTGATGCTAATTTGGTAAATACTGAAATTACTAGATACATGAAAGTGACGAAAGAGGACATTCAAAAAGTAGCCCAAAAATACTTGACGAATGAAAATAGAGTCGTGCTCTATTATTTACCAAAAGCACAACAAGCAAATTAGTTTAGTTAAAAGAAAGAAGTAAAAGATGAAAAAAATATACACACATTTAGTTGTTCTCTTGTTTAGCGGTGTAGTAACTGCTCAGGTTGATAGGAGTAAAATGCCGGAGCCAGGACCAGCTCCAGAAATTGAATTGGGAGAAACACAATCATTTACCTTAGAAAATGGATTAAAGGTCTTTGTAGTGGAAAATCATAAATTGCCAAAAGTGTCCTTTTCGCTGCAATTCGACAATGACCCCATTTTAGAAGGAGATAAAGCAGGTGCTGCTCAAATGGCCGGGGATTTACTCTCGAAAGGAACTGTAACAAGAACAAAAGATGAATTGAATTTTGAGGTGGATTTTATAGGAGCTCGCTTCTCTACTTCAGCAGGTTCAATTTATGGTTCAGCTTTGAAGAAGCATCAAGAAAAACTGCTTGACATTATGTCTGATGTGGTTAAAAATTCTGTGTTTAAAACAGAAGAGTTGGAAAAATTGAGAACTCAGTACATTTCAGGAAAACAAACAGAGAAGGATGATCCTGATGTAATTGCAGCAAATGTACAACGTGTTTTATTGTTTGGCAAGGATCATCCTTACGGTGAAATTACCACAGAGGAATCATTGCAGAAAATTCAGTTAGCAGACGTTAAGAATTATTATAACACTTACATGAAACCAAACGTTGCATACCTAGCAGTTGTTGGAGATATTGATGTTAAAGAAGCGAAAATAGTAATTAAAAAACATTTTAATGATTGGGTAAAAGCTGATGTTCCTAAACACACCTATGCTATGCCTGTAGTACCTAAATCGATGAAAGTTGTGTTGGTACATAAACCTGGCGCTGTGCAATCGGTGATCTCGGCAGTTAATATTGTAAACCTAAAGCCAGGTAGCGAAGATGCTATAAAAGCAAGCATTGCAAATGGTCTTTTAGGAGGAGGGTTTGTGTCTAAATTAAATTTGAATTTAAGAGAAGCTCATTCTTATACTTATGGAGCAAGATCTAGTATAAGTTCTGATAAATTAGTGGGTGATTTTGTTGCATCTGCTAGCGTAAGAAACGAGGTTACCGATAGCGCGTTGGTTGAAATGTTAAAAGAAATAAGCAACATGAGAGCTGGAAAAGTAACTGCCGATGAGTTAGAATCTACTAAAAAATATAAAGCAGGTACTTTTGCAATAGGGTTAGAAAACGCTCAAACTAGAGCGCGTTATGCTGTTAACATTGAGAAGTACGGTTTAGATAAAGAGTATTATGCAAATTACTTGAAAAATGTATCAGCAGTAAATTTAGAAGATGTAAAAGAAATGTCTCAGAAGTACATAAATCCTTCAAGTGGATACATTGTAGTTGTTGGAAATAAAGAGGCGATTTTAGAAAAAGTGAAAGCATTTGCTCCCGGGGGGAAAGTGATTTTAATGGATTCTAATGGAGATATGGCGACGGAGAATACCTTAAAACCCGCTCCAGCAGGAATGGATGCCAAAGCGGTTATCAATAAATACATTGATGCGGTGGGTGGAGCCAAAAATTGGTCAAAACTTACAGGGATAAAAACTGAAATGACCACTACCATGCAAGGCATGCCGTTGACCATAACGACCATTTCTACAGCTGAAAATAAATCCGCAATGGAAATTGCAATGAATGGAAATGTCATGCAAAAAATTATTTTCGACGGTGAGAAAGGTGCGATGATACAAGGCGGTAAATCAACACCATTTGAAGAGGACAAAAACAAGGTAACTGCGGAAGAAACAAGCATGTTTCCCGAAGCTAATTACTTGAACGAAAACTATAAAGTAGAGTTAAAAGGAGTAGACATTCAGAATGATGAAGATGTTTATGTCGTAACCATCACAAAACCTAGTGATGCAGTAATGACAAACTATTATTCTGTTACAAGCGGTTTCTTAATTCTTTCACAGGAAGCGAATGAGGAAGGAATGTCGGAGTCATTGTATTCGGACTACAGAGAGGTTAATAAGATTAAAGTTCCACATCTAATTCTGAGAAATTTTGGTCCCCAAAAGATGGAATTGAAAGTTGAAAAAATTGAATTAAATCCGGAAGTAGAGCTTGAAACATTTATGTTTTAGTCGACCCTGAAAATGGTTTGAGTGGCCTATTCAAATTTTATATGAATAGGCCATTTTCAGTTTTAGAATTTTGGTAAGCGATCAATTCTTGCATATGGAAAATTGCCTACTTCTTCTACTTTATGGTATCTGTTTAAGCCTGAAATAGCGACTGTCTCAATTGAGTTTAAGTTTAATTGGCCATTATCCGTTAACGCCTTCTCTTCCACGTAAACGTTTTCAATTGACCCAACAATAAGCATTGTGTCATTAAGTTCTATCTCTATAATCTGCTCTAAATGCATTGCCATTTTTAATTTACTTTCCTTTAAAAATGGTGCTTCAAAGTTGTTCAAGTATTCAGGTGTTAGTTTACACGCTTCAAACTCAGAAACAATTGCAGCGAAATTTGCAGAAGTGTAATGTGCCTTTTCAGCAATTTCTTCGGAAACACTGTTAATGGTGAATTTCTTTGATTGCTTCATATTGGTCAATGTATTTCTTGGTACCGAAGCAGGACGCATAATAAAGGCCAATAGCGCGGGATTTGCTCCTAAGTGCACTACTGAACTAAAGATAGCAAGGTTCTCGCCGTGTTCTCCTCTTGTGCCAATTAAGTTAGCTGACTTATATCCGCTTACTGAGTTAATGAGGTTTAACCTGTAAATCTTGTCTAGTGCCTTTATTTCTTCTTTGCTAAAACTTTTCATAGTGGTGTAACACAGAAAAGCCGATGTGGTTTTACTGAATGTGACGTTAAAAATTGATAGAAAACTTCATCTCTTTAAAATACAACCTACGTGTTTTTAATTTGAGCAAATATTTCGCTAGAACTCCTTGATAAAAACTATTATTTCCCTGTAGCTCCTTGATAAAAAACTATTTTTTATAAAAATAAATAGGCATAAAAGAATATTTGTGTTATGCTATTATTTACGGACAAACAAATCTCCCAAGCCACTGATTAAGCTCTGATTGAAAACCGATGACAGTGCATCTATAAGGGAACTGTCTCTATCTAGCCAGCTTGACTAAATGAAACGAAGGAATTGAGTTTTTTAATGACATAGCGGTTTAGAATTGGTGTTTCATACAGAGCGATTAGATGGTTTTATTTTAATATAAATAACATATGATGAGATAGTTGAACGCTCATAGCGACAGAGAGCTTTACAGATCTCAATCTAGCATCTTTATCTGGCATTGATCAAGTATTGAAAGTACCATGATTTACGTGAAGCGATTAAAGTCGACGTTGCAGCCGAAGGGTAAGCCCTGCGTTATGCACAAAACTGACAAGCAGTTTGATCTGATGGAAATTTAATAGGTAGAAAGTAGGAAAATCTTGAGGAAACAGCAATTTAGCTAGTATGCTTCTCAATAATGATGGGTATGTTAGCTAAATTAAGTGGCAGCTATTGTCTCTTATTCAACTCACTTGGCGAGCTATTGCAGACTATAATTTTATTGGGTTACTTTTAGAGTATGAATGTAAAACAAAAAAAATAACCACAAAAAAAGCCCCACTCAGCGATGAATGGGGCTTTGGTAATTGCATTTAAATTCGTTATTTCAAGCTCGATTCATCTGCCGCTGTATCATCATCTTTTTTAGCTTCAGGAAGTGCTTTCGTTTCTTCTTGAAGTTTTATAGGTTTTATGATATCAATCTTAATGTTTTCTTTCTTCTCGTCTAACTTAATACTGATCATATCGCCGTCCATTAATCTAGACTGAATAATTTCTTCAGCTAATGGATCTTCTACATACTTTTGAATTGCTCTTGCTAACGGACGTGCTCCGTACTCCGGATCATATCCTTTGTCTGCAATAAAGCTTTTTGCGGGTTCAGAAATTTCTACAGTGAACCCCATTTCTCTAGTTCTGCTATATAAGCCTTCTAACTCAATATCGATAATTTCATGGATGTGTTCCTTTGTTAAGGAATTAAATATCATGATATCGTCAATTCTGTTTAAGAATTCAGGAGCAAATGCCTTTTTAAGCGCGGATTTAATTACACCACTAGCATAGCTATCTTTATTTTCCTTCTTTGCAGCTGTAGAAAATCCAACACCTTCTCCAAAATCTTTCAACTGTCGGGCACCAATGTTAGACGTCATTATGATAATGGTGTTCTTAAAGCTAATTTTTCTACCTAAACTATCTGTTACTTGTCCATCATCTAATACTTGCAATAACAAATTGTACACATCAGGGTGAGCTTTTTCTATTTCATCTAATAAAATAACAGAGTAGGGGCGTCTTCTCACTTTTTCGGTCAATTGACCACCTTCTTCATAACCAACGTATCCCGGAGGTGCACCAATTAATCTACTTACCGCAAACTTTTCCATGTACTCACTCATGTCTATTCGTATGAGCGCTTCGTCATTGTCGAATAGGTGTCTTGCCAATACTTTAGCTAACTGAGTTTTACCAACTCCTGTAGGGCCTAAGAATATAAAAGAACCAATTGGCTTATTTGGATCTTTTAAACCTGCACGGTTTCTTTGAATGGCCTTCACCACTTTTTGAATGGCTTCTTCCTGACCAATCACCTTATCGTGAATGTCGTCGTACATTTTTACAAGTTTCTTACCTTCTTTTTGAGCAACCCTTTTCATAGGTATACCAGTCATCATGGCAACAACTTCTGCAACATCTTCCTCTGTGACTGTTTCTCTGTGGCTTTTTGTTTCTTCTTCCCAAGCAGCTTTTGCTTTGTCCAAAGCTTCAGTTAATTGTCTTTCAGAGTCTCTTAAACGAGCAGCCTCCTCATATTTCTGACTTCTTACAACAAGGTTTTTTTCTACTTTAACTTCTTCAATTTGACCTTCAATGTCAATTATATTTTGAGGAACCTTAATGTTAGTAATGTGTACTCTAGAACCCGCTTCATCTAATGCGTCAATTGCTTTGTCTGGCAAGTGACGATCTGACATGTAACGATCCGTTAACTTAACACAAGCCTTTAGCGCTTCTTCCGTATAATTTACATTGTGATGCTCTTCGTATTTATCTTTAATGTTGTTTAAGATCTGGAATGTTTCTTCTGGGGAAGTTGGTTCAACCAATACTTTTTGAAACCTACGTTCTAATGCACCATCCTTTTCAATGTGCTGTCTATGCTCATCTAAAGTTGTAGCTCCAATAACTTGTATTTCGCCCCTCGCCAAAGCTGGCTTAAACATGTTAGACGCATCTAAAGAACCGGAAGCTCCACCTGCACCAACAATAGTATGGATTTCATCAATAAAAAGAATGATGTTTGGAGATTTCTCCAATTCATTCATTACTGCTTTCATACGTTCTTCAAACTGTCCACGGTATTTTGTGCCTGCTACTAAAGAAGCTAAATCAAGCGTAACTATTCGCTTGTTAAAAAGTACTCTTGATACTTTCTTTTGAATAATTCTCAAGGCTAAACCTTCAGCAATAGCAGATTTACCAACACCAGGTTCACCAATTAAAATGGGGTTATTTTTCTTTCTTCTTGAAAGAATCTGTGAAACTCGCTCAATCTCTGTTTCTCTACCAACAATAGGATCCAATTTGTCTTCTTCAGCCATGGAAGTTAAGTCTCGGCCAAAGTTATCTAGCACTGGTGTTTTTGATTTTGAATCTCCTCCTTTCGGAGAACCCGACCCACCGCTAGGTCTTCCACTGCTAGCACCACCACCTGCGCCCATGAAGCTGCCGGAGTCATCATCATCATCATTTGATTGACCAGGAATCTCATTTCGTGGACTAGAGGTTGGTTTGTTTGAAAGAATGCTTTCTAGCTCATCTTTTACAGATTCATAAAATACATTTTGTTCTTCTAATGCTTGAGTAGCAATGTTATTCGCATCCTTAAGTATAGAAAGTAATAAATGCTCCGTTCCGATCAAACTTTGGTTAAAAAGCTTTGCCTCTAAGTACGTTATTTTTAGAACGCGCTCCGCCTGTTTTACCAAGGGAATGTTAGACAGATGATTTATTGAACTATTGCCGACTTTAGTTGAGCTTTCAATGCGTCTTCTCAACTCATTTAAATCAGCTCCCAAAGAATTTAAAATTTGAATCCCGCTTCCTTGCCCTTCTCTAATCATACCTAACAATAGATGCTCTATGCCTATATAATCATGACCTAATCGTAAAGCCTCCTCTCTACTATAAGTAATGACATCCTTTACTCGCTGTGAAAAATTAGATTCCATATTATTCGTTCTTTATTTATTAAACGTTTTTGAAGGCCATTTGGTTGTAAAAAAAATAAATATTAACAATCAAAAAGACCTTAATCAAAGATATTTCAAGAGTGTCTAGCAAAAGCCGAACCAAATCACTTTTATCAACAAAATTTTGTTAGTATTTAGTGCCTTTTTAAGCCTCTGAACGCATTATTATTCCTTAATTTAGTAGATATGTTCATGCGGGAAAATTTCGCAGAATAAAGCACTAAAGAAGACTGTAAAAATGGCAGAAGGAGAAAAAATAGTTCGGATTAATATTGAAGATGAAATGAAGTCAGCCTACATCGACTATTCGATGTCGGTAATTGTCAGCAGGGCACTTCCAGATGTCAGGGATGGATTAAAGCCCGTCCACCGAAGAATACTTTATGGAATGCAAGACTTGGGTGTTTATTCTTCTAAACCACATAAAAAGTCAGCCAGAATTGTTGGGGAAGTGTTGGGTAAGTATCACCCGCATGGAGATACTGCTGTTTACGATTCAATGGTCAGAATGGCGCAACCATGGTCTTTAAGGTACATGCTGGTAGATGGGCAAGGTAACTTTGGTTCTGTAGATGGTGACAGCCCGGCAGCAATGAGGTATACTGAAGCTAGACTTAGAAAAATTTCTGAGGACATGCTTGGGGATTTGGACAAAGAAACAGTTGATTTTAGATTAAATTTTGATGATTCTTTAACAGAGCCAGTAGTTCTTCCAACACGGATTCCAAATTTACTTATTAATGGCGGTTCAGGAATTGCAGTTGGTATGGCTACCAATATGGCGCCACATAACTTAACTGAGGTTATTGACGGTATTTCTGCCTACATTGATAACAACGACATTGAGATTTCTGAGTTAATGCAGCACATAAAAGCACCAGACTTTCCTACAGGTGGAATTATTTATGGTTATGAAGGTGTTCGATCTGCTTTTGAAACGGGAAGAGGACGTATTGTCATGCGTGCTAAAGCAGAAATTGAAATTACGAGTAGCGGAAGAGAAAGAATAATTGTTACCGAAATTCCATACATGGTTAACAAAGCAGACCTAATTAAAAAGACTGCAGATTTGGTTAACGATAAAAAAATTGAAGGTATTTCAGATTTGAATGATGAGTCTGACAGAAATGGTATGCGAATCGTGTATGATTTAAAAAAAGAGGCGATTACAAATGTTGTATTAAATAATTTATTTAAGTACACCGCCCTTCAAACCAGTTTTTCAGTGAACAACATTGCCTTGGTAAATGGTAGACCGGAAATGTTGAATCTGAAAGATATGATTCATTATTTTGTAGAATTTAGACATGAGGTTGTAGTTAAGCGAACGGAATTCGAGCTAAGAAAGGCGAAAGACAAAGCACATATATTAGAAGGTTTAATAATTGCAATTGATAACTTAGATGAAGTTATTAAGTTAATTAGAGCGAGCAGAACAACAGATGATGCCAGAAATGGCTTAATGGAGAATTTCAAGTTAAGTGAAGTTCAAGCAAAAGCAGTTCTAGAATTACGATTGCAAAAATTAACTGGTCTTGAAAGAGATAAGTTAAAAGAAGAGCATGCAGAGTTAATGAGATTAATTACGCACTTAGAAGCTATATTAGGTAGTGAGGAAATGAGAATGGACATTATTAAGACCGAGCTACATGAAGTGAAAGACAAATACGGTGACGAAAGAAGATCTGTCATTGAGTATTCTGCAGAAGATTTTAGTATTGAAGACATGATTCCTGATGAAGAGGTAGTCATTACAATCTCTCATTTGGGGTACATAAAAAGAACTCAACTTTCAGAATATAGAAGACAAAATAGAGGTGGTACGGGTTCAAAAGGTTCTGCAACAAGAGATGCAGATTTCTTAGAACATCTTTTCGTGGCCACAACACATAACTATTTATTGATATTTACTGAAAAAGGTAAGTGTTATTGGATGAGAGTTTTTGAAATACCTGAAGGAACAAAAACATCGAAAGGTAGAGCAATTCAAAACTTAGTTAGCATTGAACCGGATGACAATGTTAAAGCATACATCTGCGTAAAAGACTTAACAGACGAAGAGTACATTAACAGTAACTTTATTGTCATGTGTACTAAGAAAGGGGTGATTAAGAAAACAAGTGTTGAAGCGTACTCCAGACCAAGAACGAACGGAATTAATGCAATTACTATTAGGGAAGGAGATCAATTGTTAGAGGCAAAATTGACCAACGGTTCTGATGAAATAATGATGGCCATTAAAGGAGGAAGAGCAATTCGTTTCAACGAAAGTAAAGTTCGACCAATGGGAAGAAACGCTGCCGGTGTGAGAGGAATTACTATGGCAGAAGGCGATGAAGTAATTGGAATGATTACGGCTCGTAATCCTAAAGAGGAAACGGTATTGGTGGTTTCTGAAAAAGGATACGGTAAACGTAGTTTCTTGAATGACCCTGGGGATGATTCAGAAATTTATAGAGTAACCAATCGAGGTGGGAAAGGTGTTAAGACGCTGAACGTAACTGAGAAAACAGGAAATTTAATTGCTATTAAGAACGTAACTGATGAGAATGATTTGATGATTATTAACCGATCTGGTGTAATTATTAGAATTGCTGTTGCAGACTTAAGAGTAATGGGCAGAGCAACACAAGGTGTTCGATTAATCAACTTAAGGAAAAATGATTCAATTGCTGCTGTTGCAAAAGTTTCAGTAGAAGAAGAGGGTGATTTAGATAAACTGGAAGCTGCAGATGTTGAAAGTGGTGATACCATGCAGGATTCTGAAGCACCTGAAAATTCTTTAGACGAAGAGGAGACGCCAAGCGAAGATGAGGGAGAAACAGAATAATGGCAAAGAATTTGTTACACATCGGATAGAAAATTAAATTTGAAAAAAAAGAAAAATGAAAATCAGCATAAAAATCATGACATTATCACTTGCATTAGTTGCTGGTGGAAGTCTTGTGGCTCAAAAGTCCAAATTGGTAAGCGCATATAACTATAACAAGAGCTATGAACGAGATAACGATTGTAGTGAATTAAAAAAAGGGATAGATGCTATTGAATTGGTTGTTAAGAATGAATCGACTGCTAAGTTGTTAAAAACTTGGTACTACGGAGGGAATTTATACTTTAATGCAGCCCTCGCACCGGATGCCACTTGTTCAGAAAAATTTCCTACTTCCTTGGAAAAAAGTCATATATTTTACTTGGAGACTATAAAGTACAACATTGATGTCCCCGGTGCTTCAGAATTGGACTTAACAAAAGAAGCGGACGCAAAGAAGTTTGAAAGCTACATTAGAGATTCAAAGACTGAATATAACGATGCGTCTTATATGAGCGATATTATTAGGCGAAAATTTCCTTATTTAGCGAATGCATTTGTTAATAGGGGAGTCAAGGAGTTTCAAGCTGGAGATTATCAAAAGGCATTTGACTATTCTCAGAACTCAGTTCAACTAAACTCTTATTTAGGTAAAGTTGATTCACTTGGTTTGTTTAATTCGGCACTAGCAGCTGAAAGATTAAAAAATTATGAGAAAGCACTCGAATTGTATTCTGAGTTAGCTGAAATTAAATACGGAGGACCAACCATTCATTTATACATTGCAAATATTCATGAAAATAAAGGCGATACAGTTAAACGGGTAGAAGCAATTCGAAATGGATTAAAACAATACCCTGACAATTCAGAATTGATTCGGGAAGAATTAAATTATTTGTTAGTAACAGGTCAGACTGATAAAGCACTTGAGAATTTTGCAAAAGCAATTGCAAATGATCCTAAAAATTCTGCCATGTATTACAACAGAGGATTAATAAATGATCAGTTGGGCAATCAAGAATCTGCTGCCACAGATTATAACAAGGCGTTAGAATTAGATTCTACGTTTTTCGATGCTGCCTACAATCTTGGGGCAATGTATTACAACATTGGAGTAGAGTGGAACAATAAGGCTTCGAATTATGGTTTAAATGAAACTTCTAAATACAAGGAAGCTTCTGATCAAGCGAATGATTATTTTGCATTATCTAAGCCTGCTTTGGAACAGGCGCATGCAATTGATCAAGCTGATAGAAATACGATTGTCTCGCTTACTAAAATATATGCTATCGAAGGGGATGATGTAAAGTACACTGAGATGAAGAAAAAATTAACAGGTAAGTAATATAAATAGTACCCAATATTAAAAAAGGCTTCTCATTTCGAGAAGCCTTTTTTAGTTTAAAATGGGATTAGTTTAAAATTCTAAATCGTCTAATTTTCTTCGGTCTTTTTTGGTTGGCCGGCCCGAAAACCCTTGATTCCGCATTTGACGTTGAACCTCTTGAGCTAACTCCAAGGTTTGTTTGTCTAATTCATCAGTGGTTTCTATTGCATAATCTGGAACTAGTTTTGCACCAACTCTTGATTTTGGAATGTCGAGGACTGTATAGTTTTTCCAAATTGGGTTTACTCGGATTGAAATAGTGTCACCCACTTTAACCTCCTTCGAGGCCTTCACAATATCATCGTTCAACAATACTTTGTTACTTGCACATTCCTTACTTGCAAGGCTTCTCGTTTTCTGCAGACGAATGGTCCAAATGTATTTGTCTATTCTCATAATTTTAAAACGTTTGTAGTGTTACAAATGTTGGCGCATAAAAAATCCCCTTTTTGAACATCGATTTCAGTCGAAATGCAAAAAGGGGATTTTAAATTAAAGATCGATTACTTTACGTGATCAGATAGCTCACTTCCAGCTTTAAACTTTACTACATTTTTTGCAGCAATATCAATTTCTTTTCCTGTTTGTGGGTTTCTTCCTTTTCTAGCAGCTCTTTCTGATACTGAGAAAGTACCAAATCCAACTAAAGCAACTTTATCTTTCTTGCTTAAAGCTTTACCAGTTACGTCTAAGAAAGACTCTAATGCTCTTTTTGCATCAGCTTTTGAAAGGTTAGCACCTTCAGCCATTGCGTCTACTAATTCTGATTTGTTCATGTTATAAAATTTTTAGTAAATAAATTTGATTAAAACTTCGATGAAGCAGTTACAAATATAGACTAAAACCTAAGTGGTGCAAGGTTTTCCGATGAAAAGCCACTGTTTTGTTGAAAAGTAGAGACAATTGTTAATAACGCAGCTATTTTTAAGCTCGAAAGGACCGTGGTTACAAAGGTTTTGAAGTAATTACAACACCTAGAGTTTGAATTTTGGCTTTTAGTTATTTGGTGTGGTTTAAATTGGGAATAGTAGTAAAACAAATAGGTCTCATATTTCTGTAAGTTTTTTTTATCGAGAAACTTATGCGATCAGCTGCACTTTAGGTTATAATTCTTAAAGTGTCGGATAACAATTTTATTGAAATCATAGGAGTACATAAAATGTTGCTGAGACTTAGTGGAAGTGACGAGGACAAAACTTAATCAGATTGAGTTAGAGTAGAGTGGCGATACTGCTAACATATTATAATCATCCACATGTATATTTTCAACCTTGTATTAGTCTCTAATAAAGTGGGAGTGTTTTATAAGATTTCAAATAATACATTTGAAATCTGAAACATAAGAGATGGAGCGTAAAAGAGAAGTTAGAAATTCTCGAAGCTTCAGAGAAATATGGCATAGTTGAAACTTGTCGAAAATATGGCGTGAGTACCGGAAGTCATTACAGCTGGAA
>CAJJAT010000004.1 GCA_905182175.1 Flavobacteriales bacterium UBA1494
TATATTGCTTCTAGCATCATTTATGTATTTGTGATCCATTATTTTGTTGTCAAACGCATGCGATCTATCGCCTTAAAGTACAAATTAGGATAAGTTTCAAAGTATGCCTCAAAAATTGCTCGAGCCTCTGTGTTACCTTTTGCATTATTTTGTTCCTTGTCGTAATCTTTCATTTCAATGTCTTTATAGCAATAGGACCTGCAGGCAAGAACAGCAATAGAATTATATGCTTTTAAACTTAATACCATCCACAGGTTTTACCTTTTGAGCATTGACCAGCACGGTTAAAAATATAAAAAGGACAGTGATATTCGTATCAACTTATCGTTCTGCAAGTTACTTTTTATTAATCTCAAAAGTTATAGTAAATCTTATTCCAAATTTGCTGTTCCTCATTTAATGCATTCAATTACATTTGTAATAAAAATGAATTTTCACACCAGAAAGTGGGTAAAGCCAGAAGATTTAAATCCAAATAATAATTTATTTGGAGGCCGTCTTTTGCAATGGATTGATGAAGAAGCTGCTCTTTATACAATGATTCAGTTCAATAACAGAAAAATAGCAACTAAATTTATGTCTGAAGTTAATTTTGTAAGCTCTGCTGTTCAAGGAGATATAGTTGAATTAGGGATTCAAGTTGAAAAATTTGGAACCACTTCAATTACCTTGAGTTGTATTGCACGAAACAAAATGACACACAAACCAATTGTTACCATCGACAACATCACCATGGTGAATTTAGGAGAAGATGGAAAACCAACGCCTCACGGAAGAACAGAAGTATCGTATTCAAGAAGATAAAGATGATGAAAAATATTATAGGAGTAGCAATCGCGTTGTGCATGAGTATAACAGCTTTCGGATGGGGGCAAACGGGCCATCGAGCGATTGGAAAAATTGCGGAAAACCACCTTACCAAAAAAGCAAAGCAGGCATTAAAAGAAATCATGGGGCATGAATCTTTGGCGGAATCCTCTACTTGGATGGATGAAGTTAGAAGCGATAACGCGTACAACTTTGCGAAAACATGGCACTACGTTACTGTTCCAAAAGGAATGGATTACCATTCTGCTGAGCATGAAGAGAAAGGCGATGCATACGAAGCGATTGGAAGAATGAAGAACATTCTAAAAAACGTAGAATCAACAAAAATAGAGAAAATGGAAGCTATTCGAATGCTTGCTCACCTAGTTGGCGATATACACCAGCCACTGCACGTTGGCACAGGAGAAGATCGGGGAGGAAATAATGTGAAAATTAAATGGTTTTACGAGGACTCAAATCTTCATAGAATTTGGGATTCAGGAATGATTGAAGAAAAGAAAATGAGTTTCTCTGAAATAGCTGAGCTGGTAGATCACCCAAGTGACGGAATTAGCCAAGAGATTGCTAGCTCAACAGATCTAGATGTCTGGGTTAAAGAAGCTGTAGAGTTAAGACCGCAAGTATATGATATTGGAGATCGCGATTATTTGTCTTACGAGTATATGTATAAAAATTGGAGCACTGTTAAAACACAACTGTACAAAAGTGGGGTTCGTTTGGCGCAAATTTTAAATAACATTTATGAATAAGGAACAGCATAAAAAACAGCTAGGTATTTTCGCAAAAATTAGTTTTTTCGAAGGTATTTCGTTTGTTGTACTTTTACTAATTGCAATGCCTCTAAAATATATGTTTAATATGCCACTAGGCGTTAAATATGTTGGATGGGCTCATGGAGCTTTGTTTATTGCATATGGGTTCCAACTGCTTTATGTAGGAATAACTTTTAAGTGGAAAATAATTAGGATCTTACTTTACGGAATATGCTCACTCTTACCTTTTGCACCTTTTTGGGTTGAAAGAGAGGTGAAAAAAGAAATAGCATCAGCTTAACTGAGTATTTATTTCTTAGCTTTCTGATGAAATGTTAACTTAGCCAAACTATGAATAAAATGGATTTTGAAGATATAAGACCTTATCACGATGGAGAGGTAAAGGAAAAGATAGCGAACTTATTAGGCGAAGAGCAATTTTGTCAAATTATACAGCAGGTTATGCCTGAAATTCCATTTCCAATTTTTGAAAAACAAATGCGGAGCATCGATACCATTTATGATTTCCAAACGAAGGTGGTCGTTCCGTTGTTAGATAAATTACTTTCTCAATCTACTGACGGCTTAACTTATTCGGGAATTGGTAATTTAGATAAAGAGAAAAGCTACCTCTTCGTTTCTACGCACAGAGATATTGTCTTAGATTCTGCTTTAATGGATTATGCTCTTTTAAAAGAAGGATTTGCGACAGCGGAAATAGCGATTGGAGATAACTTAATGAAGATTCCCTGGATTGTTGATTTGGTAAAACTGAACAAATCATTTTTAGTGAAGCGTTCCTTATCTAAGGAGCAAAAGTTGGATGGTTCAGTGCAACTTTCAAAGTACATTAACTACACGGTTAAAGATAAAGGAGAGCACATTTGGATCGCCCATAAAGCGGGTAGAAGCAAAGACGGCAATGATAAAACCAATCCGAACATACTAAAAATGTTTAATTCTGGTGGTACATCGGAAAGTGCGCTTGACAATATTAAGAGTCTTAACATTTGCCCTGTTTCTATTTCTTATGAATACAATCCTTGCGATGCATTGACATTGCCAGAATTAATGATGGCTACTAAAGGCGAAAAGTACGAGAAGCAGCCCATGGAAGATTTAATTCACATAGGTGAGGGCTTGCAAGGAAGAAAAGGAAAGGTCGAGGTAAGTTTTGGAAAACCACTGAATTTGTTAATTGAAGGGAAGGAAATACCCAATTTAAAATCAGAATTCTTTCAGTTTTTAGCTAAAACTCTAGATAGAGAAATTCATAATTCTTACAAACTAATGCCAACCAACTATATGGCGTTTGATTTATTGAATAATTCAACTGCTCACAATACGAATTACTCGGTTGAAGAAAAAGCCGATTTTCAAGAATATATTGCAAAACAATTGAATGGAATTGAAGGAGAGGAAGAATTTAAAAGAAAGACGTTTCTTAAAATGTATGCCTATCCAGTTATGAATAAGGAATCCTACCTTGCCACAGTGAAAAATTAAACAGGTTTTAACCTGTTTAAAATAAATCAGGTACACGGCATACCAGGTTTCTACTGCAAGCACATATGGTCGCTTTACCGCCTTACGGTTTCAGTCTATTTTAAAATGCTGCAAGTAACTATCAATAATTTCGTCTCTATTAACAACCTCGATCCATTGAATTAAATTTATTCCCATGGGTTTCCAACATTCAACGTAGTATCCGTGAAAATCGAAAAGAGAACATTGAAAACTTCCGTGATGACGATTTGCAAGGTGTTTTCCGTCTTTCCTCAGAGCCTCATACTTCTTTTTTAGTCTTAACTTACGGAATTCCTCTTTAATCACCTGTATCTCTATTTATATGAAAATTAAACAATCTGATGAGCTTTTTGATTTACTTGAGGCAAAATATTATTTGTACAATCAAAGTAGTTTTGTGGAGTTCGACCCTATATCAATACCACACCAATTTACAACAAAAGAGGACATCGAAATTTCAGGTTTTTTAGCGGCAACAATCGCTTGGGGACAGAGAGTTACCATTATAAATAATGCTAATAAATTAATGCAATTAATGGATTACGCTCCACATGACTTTATTTTAAATCACACCAAAGGAGATTTAGAAAAAGCGGAAGGATTTGTACATAGAACATTCAATTCTATTGATTTAAGATTCTTTTTTACCTCATTGCAAAATATCTATAAAAATTATGGTGGGCTAGAAGCAGCCTTTTTACAAAAAGAGGGGAGTGACAATTCTATTTCTAATTTCAAAAAGCTGTTCTTTTCTATCGATCATGAAAAGCGGACACAAAAGCACATTGCTGATCCCTTAAAAAAATCAACAGCCAAGAGAATTAACATGTATTTACGTTGGATGGTTCGCAGCGATAAGAATAGTGTGGATTTTGGAATATGGAAAACACACCAAGCAAAAAACTTAATGATTCCGCTAGATGTGCACACCGGAAATGTTGGCAGAAGCCTGGGTCTATTGTCCCGAAAACAAAACGATTGGCAGGCAGTAGTAGAATTAACTGACTCCTTGAGAAGGTATGATTCCATTGATCCTGTAAAGTATGATTTTGCTTTGTTCGGAATGGGAGTAAACGGAGATGTGGATTTAGAAGTTTAACTCTTAAAAATTATATCCTAGGTTAACCGTAAGGGGAATTTTGACACCGTCATTTTCAGTGAATAAATTTCCGTTTGAATAATGTCCAATTTTAACTTCTGTATTTAGTTTTCTCTCTTTGCCCATAAATAATCCAACACCAATGTTGTCCTGAAAAGTAAAATGTGGGCCTGTATTTCGGTCGTCAATTTTTAATCCTGAAATAAAAGTGGGACCCGCAAGAGAATAATTTAAGTAAAAGTCAAACGATTTAGTGCGAAACAGTGGAAAAACTGAAATTGTCATAAACTTTTGGTGGTCTTTTTCAGACCTCCAAAAGCCCAAAGTTGTTCCCCAGTCAAAAGAAAAGTATTTTTTACCGTGAAAAATATTTCGTTGATATTGAACAGAAAAACCAGTCTCAACGTGTGCTCTACTAACCAAAAAAACAGGAACTGTTCCGTCGGATAAAAAATCATTGATACCATATCCGAAAAAGTTAGTCGCAAAACCAACTTGAATTAAGTTTCGAGGAAAAATAAATTTAGACTCCTCTTTTTTCGCTATTATATCTTTAGAAAGTTGCCGCATAGTGTAAGCAAACCCAACTGCATACTGCGCAGTAAAAGGTTGTCCTATTTTTGGGTTTGGAGGGGAATATACTCCACTTAACTTTAGTGCCCAATTGTCGCTAAAGTTATAATTAATACCTGCTCCAAAGAGAGTAGAGGCATAGGACTCATTTGTTACCACCTCTAACTTATCATACCGAATGGCTTCAACTTCTCGAAACCCATCGCGAGTTGCTACAGCCAAGCCCACTTTTCCGTAAAACGAAAATTTAGTACCAATGGGTAAAGTACCTTTAAAAGTTAATCCTGCCATGTTCATAATTACAGAATGGCCCGTAGTGTCTGCATAGTTATTTGTTCCTCCAATAGCGGTATATTCTGCCCAATGTAAGGGTCGAGTATAGGTTACTTGAGCCGCTAAGTATTTATTGAAGTTGTGGCCATAAAGAACAATCCGCAAGGAGTTACGAGGAATGCTAATTTTTTCGACAGTATAACCGGGTTGCAGCGAAGCTGCTGTAAAAGGATAGTAGATGTAGCCAAAGTTTACTTCAAAATAAGAGTTTGTCAATGCCGAAGGAAATTACACCCTTTTGTCTTGAGCAAATGTTGAAAAAGTTAGAAGAATCAGGAAATAAGGAAGCGAGTGGTAAAGCTTTATTTTCATGAAGGAAGTACAAGTTAAACAATGATTGAGTATTTCAAAATGAGTAGTTTGGCAACGAAAGGAGGTAATTTAATTTATTTGAATTTTCCCAACCGTCTATTTTTAAATGAAAAATTATTGCAAATAATATTACGAGCCAACCCTTTTTGTTTGAAAGCCTTTTTTATTCAAAAATTCCATAACTTTCTCTCTCTTATCTCCTTGTACAATGATCTCTCCATCTTTGGCGCTTCCTCCAACACCGCAAGCAGCTTTCAACATCTTTCCTAAATCTTTTAAATCGTCTTCTGTTCCAACGTAATTTTTAACCACTACAGCAACTTTTCCGCCCCTGTGTTTTTTGTCCAAATGAACTTCCAGGAGTTGTTTACTTGGGGCCAATGTTTCCTGCTCATCAGAATCGGTATCTGCTTCAAAATCTGGATTGGTTGAGTATACAATACGGTTGTTTTTAGACTTTCCTCCCATATTGTAAAGATATAAAAAGCTTTTATTTTTCTAATCGTTTGCAATAGGATTAAAAATTAGGCTACTTTTACAGTCCAGTTAAAACTGGGCTTAAAGGTTCGCAATTTCGATTGTGATTAAAAGGGAATTCGATGAGATTTCGAGACTGTTCCCGCAGCTGTAAGCTCCATTAACCGATGGTCAATCTATGTCACTTATCGTTATCCAACGATTGGGAAGGCGGCCAAAGGGGAGTAAGTCAGAAGACCTGCCTTTAAGCAACATACTTTCGGGATAAAAGTGAAGTGCGAGTTTAGCCTATTTTGGGCTACTTACCCTTTATGATTTTCTCGGTTTAATTTATTTATTAATAGATGTTTAGCTTTCAAACTAACTTAGTTAAACGTCATAAAAAAACCGAAAATGAAAAAAATTACTTTTTCAATTGCTCTCTCAGTATTAACCTTTGCTAGTTTTGCGCAAAAAACCGTTCTAGCGAATGGTGGTAGATTTGGCAACCAAACTGAAAATGTTTCAGTTAGTGTTTATGATACCCAAACAGGTATTTCCATAACGATCGATAGTATCGGAACTCAGTCCGTACAAGACGTGTTGGTAGATGGCAACATTGCGTTTGTAGCTGCACAAGATTCTATTGTAAGATATGACCTAGTTTCTAACACAAGAACAGCAGCCGTGAAATTTGCAGGAGCAAGTACCAAGGCTATGATTTTAGCACCTAACAACGAACTAATTGTTTCAAATTGGTATGGGCGTTCTTCTAATAATGTTTACATCTACAATCAGACTACATTGAACCTGGTGGATTCAATAGATTTTGCTGGAGGTGTAACTACTATGTTAGTAGATGCTGCAAATGATGTTCTTATTGTAACCCAAAATCAATCAAGTGGTGCACCAAACTACTCTGACACGTTGGGAAGTATCGTTGCAGCTTCAATTTCAACTAGATCTATAATTGCCCCTTTAACTGTTACCGGGTATACAAGTGGAATTGGTGAATTAATTGCAAAGCCAAATGGAACTGGAGCTTACGCTTTTAACTCAGGTACAAATACAATCATCGATGTTGATGTAACAAACTTTCCTGCGATAACAACGACACTAAATACATCAAATCAAAACTTAAAAGTTGGTAGCAGTTCTCACTACGAAGTGAATGGTGATACACTATTTCTTAGAATGAACCAAGGAATTGGTTCTATGAACTTGAATAATTTGGCTGTTATTGATTCGAATTTAATCGATACTGTAGTTACAGCATTTGCTTACGACAATGTGAATCACAAATTCTATGTTACAGCAACTGATTTTTTCAGCTTTACTTCTGGGAAAATATACGATAGAAGCGGCAATTACTTGAATACATTCGCTGTAGCCTCTTCACCTGAAGCTATTTCTATGTCGTACAATCAATCTACAGGGTTGTTAAGTTTCTCAAATAAAGAAACTAAAGGATTTTCAATTTTCCCAAACCCTGCAACAACTCAATTTTCAATTGATGCAGACGTAACTGCCGAAACGAGTGTTCAAATACTAAATTATAACGGTCAATTGGTGAAAGAGATTAATCAATTAAATTCTTCAAATCAAATTGATGTTAGTGATCTTAGCTCAGGAGTTTATTTTGTAAATATTCTGATTAACGGTTCATTTTCAACAGAGAAATTAATTGTTAGATAAAGTGAAATTTGTTTTGCTCCTATCTTTTGTAATTGTGTCCTTGAGCAGTCTTGCTCAAGGACCTTTTGCATCTCAAGCCGGGACAATTAGGACCTCTGCCATTTACAAAGATTCCAGTGTTTTTGTAGCATGGGCAAATAAGATAGAAGTACAACGAGGAAAACAAAATATTGCAACCTCTTCGTCAGATACCACGACTGTTGGTACATGGAGGCAAGGAATTGGAAAAGCAAGAGGAACAGTAATTAGTTTAGGCGATTCAGGAGTTGCAACTTTGCAGTTCAACGGACTTATTTATAACGGAGCTGGTCCTGATTTTGCTGTATTTGAAAATTCGTTTAACCATACTTTTTTGGAGTTAGCTTTTGTTGAAGTGAGTTCAAATGGAATTGATTTTTATCGCTTTCCTTCAGAATCGTTAACAGATACAACTACAGCGGTAGGTTCTTTTGGAATAGTGGATCCTACTAACATTCATAATTTAGCTGGTAAATACACTGTGAATTACGGGACTCCATTCGATTTGGATGATTTAGACTCTATACCTCAATTGGATATCGATGCGGTCAGTCATGTGAGAGTAGTGGATGTGATTGGGAGTTTAGATTCTGCATTTGCGCAAAGAGACAGTAAAAATAGAAAAGTGAACGATCAATACCCAACACCTTTCCAATCAGGTGGTTTTGACCTAGATGCTGTAGGTGTGATATATATGAAAGGTGTTGGCTTAACCGAAACTGGCATCGAATTAAATACAACCGTATATCCGAATCCATCCAACGGTTTGTTTTTTGTAGATTACGATAAAGATGAATCACTGAACTATCAATTATTCAGCATTGAAGGTAAAAAAATTCGAGAAGGTGAATTAACCAAAGATCAATTAGATTTTAGAGAAGTTAATTCTGGGTATTATTTTTTGCACCTTTTCGGAGAACAAGTATCCTCCACGATAACACTTGTAATTCAATGAAAAAATTAGGAACCATCTTACTTTGTTTGATGGCTTTTAGTTTGGCTGGGCAAACCACATTTTCAGATACGGTTAAACTTAAGTCGGTTTTAATTCAAGGTAACAAACATCAACACCATCAAGAGCAATTAGATTCTGCAGTACTAAGTGACCCACAACACCTAAATTTAGGTGATTTATTGTCAAAGAAATCTCACTTATTTATAAAATCTTATGGGATTGGAAGTTTGGCTACTATCTCGCTAAGAGGTAGCGGAAGTTCACACACACAACTAAACTGGAACGGTATATCATTAAACTCTAGCATGAATGGATCTAGCGATTTAGCCTTATTTCCATTGTTTTTTATGGATGAAGTTACATTGAATTATGGGTTGAATAGTTCTGCAGATGGAACAGGAGGAATTGGTGGAGCTGTAAATATTTCAACCGTGCCAAGGTTTAAAAAACAACTTAATTTATATGTGTCTGCTAACTACGGTAGCTATGGACAGCGTCAATATAACGCCCGAATAAAAGCAGGTAATAAGAAATTTCAATCCATCACTAAAATAATACGGAATACAGCTGACAATAATTTCAATTATAAAGACTTAACGCAAGAAGGTTTTCCTCAACGAACAGTAAAAAATGCCAGTTTTACACAAAAAGGAATGATGCAAAATTTCTTTTTTAAGTTAAAAAAGAACCAATTGCTTGAAGCAAATTTGTGGTGGTTTGAATCGGAACGAAATTTACCGCCATTAATTACATTGAGAGACAATACAGAGCTCCAAAAAGACATAGCATTAAAGTCTCTAGTGAAATATTCTAAGTATTTTAACAATGGTACCCTAAAAATAACAACGGCATATATTGACGATGCTCTTGACTATGTAAATGAAAGGGCTAATATTCAATCCAACTCTCACAGTAAAAGTCTGCGGACTAGAGCGGATTATGAATTTAACTGGAAGAAAATTAAATTTCACTCTCAAGTGAAATACAATAACAACAGAGCAGTGGCCGATGGTCTTACCGATAATGTATCACAAAATAGAATAGAAGCATACACTAAAGTGAAACGAAAAATTTCAGAAAATTTTAGTATCAATGTATCTACGAGGTATTTAAATGTATTAAAGGACGGTAGTTATTTTTTGCCACAACTTCGTGTAGAGTACCAAAACAAAAAACAGAATTCTAGACTATTTGCTGTTGTTGGAAGAAATGTTAAATATCCCAATTTAAACGATTTATATTTTCACCCTTCAGGAAATGTAAACTTGAAAGCAGAGGAAAGTGAAAGTGTTGAAATTGGAGGCTCTCTTGGAAAGTCATTGTTTCGTAAAAAGTTGGATGTAAATGGCAGTGCCGCTGTATTTTACAACAACATTCAAAATTACATTCAATGGGAACCAACCGCATTTGGTTTTTGGAAACCTTCCAATTTAAGTAGTGTTGAAACCATGGGTTTTGAACTATTTGCTGAACTACGCCAACAGAAAGGGACGATTAAGAAACACTTTAGTTCCACGTATTCCTTCACTTCATCCAAAAACTTTGAAAAGCAACATGAATTCGACGAGTCTAAGGGAAAACAATTAATTTACATTCCTGAACACAAAGGAAACGTTAGTTTAGAATTAGAATTTAAGGGGATAGTTTTTAGCACAAATTATCAAGTCATAGGCATTCGATACATTAGCTCTGATAACGTGGAATTTCTTCCGACATATTCTTTATTGGATTTTGGGATGAGCCGAAGATTTAGTTTAAAGCAAAAAAACAGTATTGAAATTTCTGTTGGAATTAAAAATACGCTTGATACAGAGTACCAATCAATAGAATGGAGACCAATGCCAAATCGCAATTATTTTATTAAAATAGGCTATCAATTTAAAACATGAAACAGTTAATTTATGTGTTGATTTTAGTTGTTGTTTTTTCATGTAGAAAAGATGACAATGCGGATGGTCCGGTGGAAATTGACAATGCTAATGTGTTAATCTTGAACGAAGGAAACTTTAACTTTGGAAATGCTAGCTTATCGCTGTACAACGATAGGGACAACAGTGTCGACAATAAAATTTTTCAGTCGAACAACAACGGTCGTCCCATTGGAGATGTCGTGCAATCAGCTACTCAAATTGGAGATGAGCTATTTGTTGTCGTAAATAATTCAAGTAAAATTGAAGTATTGAATGCAAGTACGCTGCAATCAAAAACTTCCATTCAGCAGTTGAACTCTCCACGATACATAGAAGTTGCCACAACTCAAAAGGCCTATGTTAGTGATTTATATGAAGACAAATTGTACATAATAGATCCAACGAACCATAGTGTTACAAAAACTATTGAAACCAAAGGTTGGATTGAAGAAATGGCTATAGCGAATGGGAAATTGTACCTTACTCATGTCGACAGTAATCAGGTTTGGGTGTTAGATAGCACAACTGACTCTTTGCTCTATAAAATTGATGTTCATATTCAGCCTCAATTTATTGAAGTTGACGCAGATGATAACGTTTGGGTAAGCTGCAGCGGGGGCTTTAATGGAGGGAAGTCTGCTTTATATCACATTCAAACATCAAATGATTCTATTGTTTCTATTCTGGAAGGAATTGCGGTTGAGGATAAAATTGGAGAGATAGAGATGAACTCAACAAAAGATGAGCTGTATTATATCGGGAAAAATGGGTTGTATAAAATGAGTATAAACGACCTTCAACTTCCTGAGAATTCATTTATCGATCAGAACTTAAGGCTGTTCTATGGGTTTTCTATACACCCTATAAATAATCAAATTTACATAGCGGATGCAATTGATTATCAGCAAAGGGGAGTTGTATACCGGTACAACAAATCTGGAGTGCAAATAGATGCATTCAAGGTCGGGATTATTCCTGGAGACATTATATTTTTAAACTAAATGGATTATTACCCACAACGAATTGTTTGTTTAACAGAGGAAACTACGGAATTACTCTATTTAATTGGAGAGCAAGATCGAATTGTCGGAATTTCTGGTTTTACAGTTCGTCCAAAGCGAGCAAGAAAAGAGAAGCCAAAAGTTTCTGCTTTTATTGATGCTAATATCGACGAAATCCTAGAATTAAAGCCTGATTTGGTGATTGGATTTTCTGATATCCAGGCAGATATTGCAAAGGAATTAATTAAAAAGGGTGTTACTGTTTGGGTAAACAATCACAGGAGTGTAGAAGAGATTCTTAAAATGATAGTTCAGTTAGGGGCATTAGTTGGTAGAACACAAACGTGTTTGGATTTGGTGAATCATTATCAAAAACGAATTACCGAAATAGAATCGATAACTGCTAAGTGGAAAGCTAAACCAAAGGTTTACTTTGAAGAGTGGTATGACCCTTTAATCAGTGGAATAAAGTGGGTAAGCGAGTTGGTTGAAATTGCTGGAGGGATTGATTTGTATGTTAACAATGGCAATGAAAGTCTGGCTAAAAATAGGATAATTGAACACCACAAGGAAGTTTTAGATAAGGATCCAGATATTATTTTAGTCTCATGGTGTGGTAAGAAATTTAAGCCTAAGCGAATGTTTGACCGAGAGGGTTGGAAAGAAACAAAAGCGTATCAGAAAAAAGATTTTTTTGAAATTGATTCGGGCATAATACTTCAACCAGGGCCAGCAAGTATTTCAGAAGGATTAGAAATTATGCACACTATTTTTTCAAATTGGGTAGAAAAGCATGAAAGATAAAAAGCCCAAATTATATTTTAACTGGAGCAGTGGTAAAGATTCCTCTTTTGCTTTATATCAATTAATAAAGCAGGATAAATTTGAAATTTCAATTTTACTAACTACGGTTGGAGCAGAAACCAAAAGGATTGGAATGCATGGTTTGAGGGAAAGTTTATTGAAACGTCAGGTGGACTGCATTGGCATTCCGTTAAAGATTATTTACTTATCGAGTTCAACTTCACACGAAGCGTATAATGAGTTGATGAATAATGCCATGCAGGAGATGAAAAGCCGTGGTATTAATGAAACTGCTTTCGGTGATATTTTTTTAGAAGACCTCAGGGCGTATCGGGAAAATCAGTTAGTAAAAGTTGGAATCAAAGCACAATTTCCATTGTGGAAAAGAAACACTAGAGAGCTAATTTTTGAATTTATTGACCTTGGTTTTAAAACAAAAATTGTTGCAGCAAATGCAACGTACTTTGATGAAAGTTTTGTCGGTAAAGACCTGACTGAAGAGTTGATAAACAATTTGCCTGAGGGGGTAGATCCCTGTGGCGAAAACGGTGAATTTCATACTTTCTGCTATGATGGACCAATTTTCAAAAAACGGGTAGAATTCAATTTGGGTAAAAAAGTGAAGAAAAGTTATCCAAATCCAAGTAATGCTGAGGATAAAATCGACTTTTGGTTCTGTGATTTAATCTAACTAAAACCGCAAATTATAGCAATTTATGTTCTGCTTTTACGATATTTGTTAGTCGGACTAAAACCTAAGATTTGAAAGGATTTATTAAATATTTCTTTGCACTACTGTTGATGTTTTTATTTCAGCAAGTTAACGCACAGTTTCGGTTGATTATGGAGATTGCTGTTACCGAAGAAGGAAGGAGGATGCCAGGTGCATCTATCAAAGTATTCAAGGATGGATCTTTCGTGGAGAGTGTGTCTACTGACTCGAAAGGATTAGCCGATATTGCATGTGAGCCGAATGCTGTTTATACTATTGAAATTGGTGGAAACAAAGGTATGGTTGCTAAAAAACTAGAGATTAACACCAACAGTGTAACCCCTGAAACGGCTAAAGGCGACGTTTTTTTTCCTGTTACAGTCGGGCTTTTCGAAAAGATTGATGGACTGAACCTAGCTATTTTAGACAAACCGATTGGTAAGATTAAGTTTGATCCGGAGTATGGTGATTTTGACAGTGATGCTTCGTACACAAAAACTATTCAAAAACAACTGGAGAATTTAGAAAAAGAGTTTCTGGCAAAACAAGACGAGAAAGCAGCTGAAAAAGCTGGAGCAATGAAAGAATATGCTGCAGCAATAAAAATTGCTGATAAAGCACTAGCCTCTGAGGAATGGGAGCAAGCGGCAGAGCAGTATCGAATTGCAGAAAAAGTTAACCCTGATCCTTTGGAAACGTATCCGAGTTTCCAGTTAGCTGAGTTAAAGACCAAATTGATGAAAATTGAATCGGATAATGAGCGGTACGACGAAGCGATAACAAAAGCTGAAACAGCGCTATCTTCTAAAAATTATGAAATTGCTATTGCAGAATTTCAAAGGGCTTCAGGTTATAAGCCAAAAGAAGAATACCCGGAAACTAAAATAAAAGAAGTTCAAGGTATTTTAGCAAATTCAGTAAAAATAGAGCAGTCTTATTTAGCTGCCATAGAAAAAGGGGATAATGCATTAAAGATAAATGATATGACAATAGCTAAGGCTGCTTTTCAAGAGGCAGTTAGCTTAAAGTCTGACGAAACATATCCCAAAAATAAAATTTCTGAAATTGATGATATTTTAGCCAAGCAAGATGCAAGAAAAGCGGAGTATGACACTGCGATAAAAGACGCAGATGAAGCTCTTGCTGTAAAAGACTATCCGGTTGCAAAAGCATCTTACACGAAAGCCTCAACATTAAAGCCAACCGAACAATACCCAAAAGATCAAATAGGAAAGGTAGAAGCCTTAATGGTAGGAGCCGCAAAATTAGAGCAAAATTATCTTACTGCTGTCGAGAAAGGAGACATTGCTTTGAAGTTGAATAATTTTGTTGAGGCAAAAACTTCTTTTCAGTCGGCAAGCACTTTAAAACCTGAGGAGGCTTACCCCAAAAATAAGGTTAAGGAAATTGATGATTTTATTGCAGCAAATGAAGCGAAAGACAAGCAATATTTGGACAAAATTGCAGAGGCAGATAAAGCATTAGAAAGTAAAGAGTACGAAAATGCAAAAACTGCCTACACTGCCGCAGTTAACATTAAGCCTGCAGAAGCTTATCCTGCAACAAAAATTTCTGAGATTGATGGAGTTCTGGCAAGCCTAGCAAAAGCAGAGGAGAATTATAAGGCTGCAATTACAAAAGGAGATGCTGCAATTGTTTCTGTTGACTATGTAACCGCAAAAGCTGCCTTTAATGAAGCATTAACATACAAACCTGATGAAAAATACCCCAAGGACAAGCTTGCAGAAATTGGAACCATTGTATTAAAAAATCAAGAATCAGAAGAGGAATACAAAGCTGCAATTATAGACGGTGATGATGCTTTAACGGACAAGAACTACGACAAAGCCAAAGAGTTTTATGCAGTAGCAACTGGGTTAAAGCCATCGGAGGCTTACCCCAAAACTAAAATTTCTGAAATAGAAAAGACGGTCAGTGAAGCGGCCGAAAAAGAGAAATTTTATAATGACGCGTTAGCGAGTGCAGATGATGCTATGAATTCCAATGAATTAGAAAAGGCGAAAGGAAATTATGAAGTAGCTAGTGGATTAAAACCTGAAGAGAGTTACCCAAAGGAGCAGATTGCTAAAATTGTAACTCAGATTTTAGAGAGTCAAGAACTTAATTTAAATTATACTGCTGCGATTAATGAGGGCGATGGAGCTCTGACCGCTAAAGATTATGAAAAAGCAAAAACAGCTTTTGATAAAGCAAGTATTTTAAAAGAGAATGAGGAATATCCGAAAACAAAAATTTCGGAAATAAATGGAATTTTAACTGAATTAAAAGGCAAAGAAGAAACATACAACGCAGCAATAGCGAAAGGAGATGCAGCTTTAAGTAGTGAAAAATACGAAGGAGCTAGGGCTGCTTTTGAAGAGGCTGTGGCGATTAAAGATGAAAAATACCCTAAGGATAAAATTGTTGAAATCGATGCTAAAATAAAGGCTCTTGCTGAAGCTGCAGCAACGAGTGAAAGGCTTGACGCAGAGTACCAAGCTGCAATTGCTAAAGCAGATAAATTTGGTAGTGAAAAGAAATACGACGAAGCCATTTCAGAGTACACCAAAGCAGGTGAACTAAAGCCCGAAGAATCTTACCCAAAAGAAAAAATCACTGAATTAAGCTTGGCGAAAAAAAATGAAGCAAAAGCTGCTGCATTAGCCGAAGTTCAGAAGAAATATGAGGAACAGATAAAGACTGCGGACGCAGCATTTCAAGCTGGAGATTTGGAGGTTGCAAGAACGGCTTATGAAACAGCTTTAGCTACAAAGGAAGACGAAACGTATCCGGTAGAAAAAATAGCAAGTATCACTGAAACACTTGTAAATGATGCGCAAAACGATAGCAAATATAAAGATGCCATTTCTGCGGCCGATAAACTAATGGTGGAGGAGAAGTTGGAGGAAGCTAAAACAGAATATCAAAAAGCCGCCAAATTTAAACCCGACCAAGAATTTCCAAAGGAAAAAATAGTCGAAATAGATGAACGATTAACTCAAATAGCGGCTAAACAAGAAGAAATTAGACTTCAGGGTAAAAAACAAGCAGAGGTTGACGCAAACTATACAGTTATAATTGCGGATGCTGATAATTTGTTCAATTTAGGAAAGTTTGAAGAGGCAAAACCCAAGTATGAGGCTGCATTGACAATAAAAGAAGAGCAATATCCAAAGGATAAAATTGCTGAGATAGCTGCGAAACTAGTAAAATTATCAGATGCAAGTGATGCAGCAGAAGCTCAAGCAAAAATTGATGCAGAGTACGACGCAATCATTGTTAAAGCTGATGCATTATTTAATTCAGAAGAATATACAACTGCAAAAAGCAAGTATGAAGCTGCTGTTGCGGTAAAAGAGGAGCAATACCCAAAAGACAAGATTGCTGAGATAGCTGCCAAACTAGTAGAATTAGCGGATGCCGCTGCGGCAAATTCAGCAGCAGAAGCTCAAGCAAAAATTGATGCAGCTTACGATGCAATCCTTGTTGAAGCTAATGCATTGTTTGATTCAGAAGAGTATGCAACTGCAAAAAGCAAGTATGAAGCTGCTGTTGCTGTAAAAGAGGAGAAATACCCAAAGGACAAGATTACTGAGATAGCTGCTAAACTAGTAGAATTAGCGGATGCCGATGCGGCAAATTCAGCAGCAGAAGCTCAAGCAAAAATTGATGCAGCATACAATGCAATCCTTGTTGAAGCTGATGCATTATTTAGTTCAGAAGAATATACAACTGCAAAAAGCAAGTATGAAGCTGCTGTTGCGGTAAAAGAGGAGCAATACCCAAAAGACAAGATTGTTGAGATAGCTGCCAAACTAGTAGAATTAGCGGATGCCGATGCGGCAAATTCAGCAGCAGAAGCTCAAGCAAAAATTGATGCAGCATACGGTGCAATCCTTGTTGAAGCTAATGCATTGTTTGATTCAGAAGAGTATGCGACTGCAAAGAGTAAATACGAAGCTGCTTTTGCGGTAAAAGAGGAGCAATACCCAAAAGATAAAATTGCTGAGATTGAGGCGAAATTAATAAAATTGGCAAGTGCTGAGGCTGCAAATGTAGCTGCAACGGCCAAAGCAAAGGTTGATAAGGAGTATAAAGATTTAATAGCTGAAGCGGATGCATTATTTGAAATAAAGGAATTTAAGTCCGCTAAAATTAGCTATGAAACTGCATTAAGATTAAAAGATGAACTATATCCCAAGGACCAAATTGCTAAAATTACTTCTGCTATAAATGCTTTGTCTAACGTTGAAGCTGCAGAAGTGCAGGAAGCAAAAATAGAGCTTGAGTATTTAGCAGCAATTGAAAAAGGAGATAATTTGCTTACTTCTGATGACTTGGGAAATGCTTTAAAGGCATTTAAAAAGGCTGCATCTTTAAAACCAGCTGAAAGTTATCCAGCTCAGAAAATTGCAGAAATTGACAGTTTAATTACAGCACGAAATGGAATAGATGCCGCAAAGCAGGAGGAATTAAAAAAGTTGTACGACAACTACATTCAAGAGGGAATAAGTGCAATGGATGATGAAAATTGGTCGCTTGCTGTTTCGAGTTTTCAAGAAGCTCAAAATACACTTCCCGAGGAGGCGTTACCGCCAATAAAACTGAAGGAAGTTAAAGACTTGAAAACCAAACAGGTTTCTGAAGAAGAAGAAATTCGATTGAGAAAAGAGCAGTCTGCTGCAAACGATGCATCTTACCAAGTAGCCATTGCTAACGGAGATAAATATTTCAGAGACAAGAATTACAATGAAGCTGAAAATGAATACCGCTTAGCTTTAGGGTTAAAGTCAAAAGAAATATACCCTCAAGATCAATTGGATAAGATTATCGCTATTGAAGCTGCACAAAATGCAGCAAAGCAAGCTGAATTGAATGCAAAAAGTACCGGAGAAAAGAAGGAACAGCAATACAAAAATTTAATTGCCCTTGGCGACCGAGAATTTCAAGCAGAGTCCTATGAAAAAGCAAAAGATAATTTTGAAACTGCATTGAAAATTAAATCAGATGAAGCTTATCCGAAAGCTCAAATTGTTTTATTAAATAATTTGCTAGAAAAAGAGAAGTTAGCTGAAGCGCAAAGAGGGAAGGATTTCGATAAACCAATCCAAATTCAAAAAGGCCCTAAAGCAACCATAACTGATGATGCAGAAGCTGAGATAGAAAGGATTTATAGAGAACTTTGGGCTAAGCAAAACAGTGATAAAAATGCAAAATTGGAAGAAATACAAGCGGATTTAGGAAAAATTCGTGAAGAAAACATCGAGTTGGAACAGTCTAGAAGGCTAAATGCTATTGAGCAATTAGAGGATATAAGAATCAGTATGAAAGATCAATTTGAAGTTAGTTCTGAATTGAATTTTCAAAACTATGAAACAATTAAACAGCAAGAGGAAGATTTTACTGTCAGCGGACAGAGTTACATGAAAACAGCGGAAAGAAGAAGAGAGACCAAAGCAATGGATAAGGAATTGTTAGTAGAAAGTATTTCGTTATTCAACAAAAAAAGAGCAGTCGAAATTCTTGAAGGTAAAAAAGAGATGATAGAAAATGAATTCAACGAAGTGTCTCAGTCTAATCTAAATAAAACAAAAATACAATATGATTACATTACAGACTTTCGAAGTAAGTTAGAAGATTTGAAGTCTAGACTCCAGAAGTTTCATGAAGGTAAGTCAACAGAGTTTTACCCTGAGAACTACAAACGCATTTTAAATGAGAAAGAGGAATTAGCGGGGACAACAGAGAAAAACACGAAAGAATCTGAAGATAGAAGACTTGAATTTTTAGACAATGTAAATCAAACTTCTGCAGAAATAGAAGAATATACAAGAGAAAATATTGAGAACTATAAACGTATTTTAAAAGAGGAAGAGGAATCAGGAAAGACAACAGAGAAAAACACGAAAGAATCTGAAGATCGAAGACTTAAATATTTAGATAAGGTAAATCAAACTTCGACAGAAATAGGACAATACACAGGAAAAAATATTGAGAACTACAAACGTATTTTAAAAGAGGAAGAGGACGTTGCAGAGATAACAGAAAAGAATACGAAAGAATCTAAAGGTCGAATAATTAAATACCAAGAGAATGCAAATCAAACTTCGACGGAAATAGGACAATATACAGGAGCTAATGCTGAGAACTACAAACGTGTTTTAAAAGAGGAAGAGAGGCTTGCAGAGATAACAGAGAAAGACACAAAAGAATCTGAAGATCGGAGACTTAAATACCAAGAAAAGGCAAATCAAACTTCGACGGAAATAGGACAATATACAGGAGCTAATGCTGAGAACTACAAACGTGTTTTAAAAGAGGAAGAAGTGTTTGCAGAGGCAACAGATAAAAATGCCAAAGAATCCGGAGATCGAAGACTTGAATACCAAGAAAATGCAAATCAAACTTCAACGGAAATGCGACAATTTGCAGGAGAAAATGATGAAACTTTTAAAAATAACCAACTTGCGATTGAAGAGTTAGAAAAAGACTTAAAAAAAGAAAACGAAGAGTTTGTTGATGCGTCTGAAAAGAGAAGAAAGAAGAACTCCGAAGAGGACTATTATTTAGGTGAGAAAAAGATAAGGCAAGACAAATCTTCTGCTGATTACCCTCAAGGAATAACAGAAAAAATTATTGAAAGCCAGAACAACAGCACAACTATTAGAAGAATTGTTGTGGAAAGTACGAGAACCGATATTTATGAAAAAACACTTTACAAGTGGGGAGGTATTTTCTACACCAAAAATGGAAGAAATATCACAAAAGATATGTGGGATAGTGAAAGTAAATAACAGTTATATATATGAATAGGCTTTTCATCTCGTTTCTTTTGGTCTTTGTAATGGCCTGCTCATCCTCTACAAAAGAAAGCACTCTAACCAGTACCTCTCAACAAGAAGAATACGCTAGCTTTTCTATTAAGGATTCATCGGGGTTTAAAATAATTGAGATAAAGCAGCCATTTTTAGGTGCTTTGCAACCCGAAAGGTATGTTCTATACCTTAAACAAGATGGCCAACCTGAAGGAATTAGTGCAAGTGTATTTGTTGGTTTACCTGTTGAGCGAATTGGTATTAATTCGACTACGCATTTGGGATTTTTAAATGCAATTGAACAGTCAGGAAAGATTGTAGCAGCAACCAATAATCATCTCTTTTATGATGGGATAATGAATCAAAGAATTGATTCTGGAAAAGTTACTAGCTTAGGCAATAGAGTATTAAATACAGAAAAAACAATAAAAAGTGAGTTAGATGTACTTTTTAGCTTTGCTATTGACGCAGCCTCTTACGAGGAAGTAAAAAAGCTGAGGAAATTGGGACAACCGGTTATAGTTATTTCTGAATTTTTAGAAGCTGACCCCATTAGAAAAGCGAGATGGCTTGATGTATTTGCTGCCTTTTTTGATACTCAAACTCAAGAGAAATCCAAACAATTTTTAGAAGAGGTAGAGCTTTGTTATGACTCTATTCGAAATAAAGCATCTCTATTTTCATTTTCTCCTTCCGTTTCAATTGGTTTGCCATGGAAAGGAACGTGGTATGTTAGCGGAGCAGAATCATATCAAGCTCAATTAATAAAAGATGCAGGGGGACTCTATACGTGGAAGAAGTATAAACAAGCAGGAAGCGTTCCATTAGATATTGAAACTGCCATTAGTCAGGGACTTCAATCTGACATTTGGATTAACCCGGGAATGGTTAGGGGTTCAAAAGAATTATTGGGAAAAAATGAAATATTTGAACAATTCAAATCATATAAAAATCGCACTATTTACACGAACTACAAACTGTCTAATAGCAACGGAGCGAATGATTATTGGGAAAAAGGAGCTGTACGACCAGATTTAATATTGGCTGATTTGGTTGCTGTTTTTCATCCTTTGGATTCATCTTCGGTTGGAGAGGCAACATTTTACAAAAGTATTTTTAAATGAAAAGTTCCTTCATTTTTACTCTTTTGATTATAGCGCTTATCCTTCTTGCTGTTGCTGATGTTTTAATTGGCAGTGTTTCAATTCCACTAGAAGATTTCATGAATTTGTTAAAAGGAGAAGAAAATTCTGAAGTTTTTAACTTCATCGTTCTTCAATCACGTATTCCAAAAGCGTTAACTGCCGTTCTTTGTGGTGCCTCCCTTTCCCTGGCTGGTTTATTAATGCAAACATTATTTAGAAATCCTTTGGCTGGTCCCTATTTGTTGGGAATTAGTTCTGGAGCAGGTTTAGGAGTTGCTCTTTTGGTTATGGGGGCCGGAGTTATAGGAATCTCTCTTTCTTCTCAACTATCTTTTAATGCTGCAGCAATAGGTGGTTCATTAGCGATGATGACTATTTTATTCGTTGTTTCTTTTAAAGTTAAAGATATAATGACACTGCTTATTTTTGGTGTAATGATGGGTTCCATAGCTACTGCTATTATAGGACTAATTCAATTTTTCACAAGTGCCTTTCAGCTTAAGTCGTTTATTGTATGGACTTTGGGGAGCTTGTCAGCTGTTTCATATGGCGAGTTGGCTTTTCTATCTGTTGTATTGGTAAGTTCAAGTTTGTTTATGATTGCTCAATACAAAGGATTAAACGCAATTTTGATTGGAGAGGATTTCGCGAAAATGTTGGGGATTAAAATCTTGAGTATCCGCTTAAGTATAATTATTGTAACTGGAATACTAGCGGGTCTAATAACTGCTTTCTGCGGGCCAATTGGATTTGTAGGTATTATAATTCCGCACTTGGCAAGGCTAGTTCTAAAATCAAACGATCATTTACTATTGATTCCTGTCTGTTTGCTTCTTGGGGCAAATGTGCTGTTGCTAAGTGATATTTTAGCTCATTTGCCAGCGGATGGCACTAGCTTACCAATTAATTCAATCACTTCAATTATTGGTATCCCTATAATTTTATGGATCATATTTGGTAACAAAAATCTAAGTCAAACATTTTGAGTCATCCACTATTGCACATAAGAGATTTGTCTGTTTCATACTCAACTAAGTTCGAAATACTTTCGAACTTGAATTTGAGGTTAAATTCAAATGAATTAATCGCTATAATTGGCGAAAATGGAGCGGGAAAATCTACATTGTTAAAATCTATTTGTGGCTTAACAGCATACCATAAAGGACAAATTTTATTATTTAACAAGGAGCTTAAAAAGTGGAATAGGGCCGAGCTTGCTAAAAAAGTAGCATATGTTAGTTCAAACGATCGAGTAAAGTCGTCTATGACAGTTGAGCGTTTTGTTGGTTTTGGAAGATATCCTTATTCGGGTTGGATGGTGGGACAAACTGAGCAAGATAAAGAACAAATAAAAAGTGCTTTAGAGGTTTGTAAAATAGCGTATCTAAAATCTAAACATATGTCGCAGCTAAGTGACGGAGAGAGGCAAAAGGTCTATTTAGCGAAAGCAATAGCTCAAAATACGGAGCTCATAATTATGGACGAACCAACGACACATTTAGATATTAAAAGTTCTACTTCTATTTTTAAATTAATTGAGAGTCAAAAAGTAGCGGGTAGAACAGTTTTATTTTCTTCTCACCAAGTAGATAGAGCATTAAGCATAGCAGATAAGGTATGGCTCGTTGATTGTGGTAGAGTTATTGAAACTACTCCAGACCAATTTTTTGAAAGTCCTGAGTTGAAGAAAAAAATTTACGGAGAATAGGTTGGCTTCTTTTTCTTTGTGGTGCCCATTATTCGTTTAGCACGTTTTTTCATCACTTTGTCGAATTGCTTTTTTTGACGCTTTTCAATTTTTGTTTTACCTTTTCGCAGCCCCTTGCTCGGGGAACCTCCAATAACTTTACCGTTTCTACCATTTACGCCTTCTACACCCTTAAAAACATTGCAAGCGCTTAATGTAACTAATACCAATAAAACAAAACTGAATTTCTTAATCATATTCTTGACTTAGGATCTCTATGTCAACTATTAACTTATCTACTGATTCAGGCGAGGTACCATCGTAAAATCCTCTAATGCGTTTCTCTTTGTCCACTAGAACAAAATTTTCTGTGTGAATAAAATCATCGGGACCACCATCTCCTTCTGTAACAGCAGCAAAATAACTCTTTCGAGCTAAATTGTAGATTATCTTTTTATCTCCTGTAGCCAGAATCCATTTTGTTGGGTCTGCTTCATATAATTCTGCATATTTCTTTAATACAGGAACTGAATCGACTTCAGGTTGAACAGTGTGAGATAATATTTTAAAATCTTCGTCATCAGAAAACTCTGCTTGAATTCTTTGCATTTCTGCACTCATGCTCGGACATATGGTAGGGCAGGTGGTGAAGAAAAAATCAGCTACATAATAATAACCATCAAAATCTTTGTTGGTTAACTCTTCTCCATCTTGATTCGTAAGCACAAAATCACCGATTCTGTGACCTTTAGTAACATCTTGCTTCGATTTATCAACCAGTTCAGGATTTATCATCGCAGGAGAATAGATAGGTAAAACCCTATCGTTCTTAATCATTTCGTAGGCAATTCCAATACCGATGCAAAGTAGTATCGCCGGTGCAATAATTGCGAGTTTATTTTTCATTTTCTTTCTCCTCAATATAATATTCTAATATCTGCTCTAAAGATTCAATGCTCATTTTCTTTGATAAGATATTTTTGTCCTTATCCAATAAATAAGTTTGAGGTGTACTAAAAACATCGTAAGAATTTCTAAAATTACTTTGCATTGTTTCTCCATCAGAACCATTTAAAAAATTCAATTCATGTTTTATAATGAACTCTTTCCATTCTTCATTTTCATATTCACTTCCTACGGCAAAAACTTCAACGCCTTTGTCTTTCACTTTATCGTACAATGTTTTTAATTTTGGGGTAGAGGTCTTACAATGGCCGCAAGTTGGAGACCATATATAAACAACTGTAAAATCAGCTTCAACAGCGTACAATTCTAAAAACTTCTTTTGGGCCGTATCTTTTACAACTATATTTGGAGCTTTTTTTCCGATTAACAAAGGGTCTAGAGCGATTACTCTTTCACTTAACTTTTCAAGTTGTTTGTCTGTAAACCATTCTTTAGCAAATCCTTTCATAAAATAGTTTTTGCCTAAATGCACAAAAACACCGTCCATTCCCATGTTTTCTGAACGCTCAAAAAAGGAGGTAAAATGGGTGAGTGTGTACTTAAATAAAACAGGGCTTTTCCGGGTTTTCTCCAATAAGTAATCCATAGCAACAATTAAGGAGTCAGGATCCGGTACAGTTAACTTATTTACATAATATGTTATTTTATCGTGAAAAGTAGTTGTTCGTAATAATCTCTCATCTGAGAAGTCGTAATTGTCAAAATAGTGGGCTTTAAAGTATTTAAATGCAAAAGTGCTATCTATTGAGCCATCTTCCTTTTTAGGAGCCTCAGGAACAGTAGGGTATTCTATGGCATATATAAAGTTACTTGTAAAAGATGCACTGTGTTTTTTATGAAAATTTGCGATGTACAACTTAACTTCATTGTCCAAACTTAACAAAGCCTCTCCTGCCGCTTTTTGCTCTGTAGCTGTTCCGTTCTTTTTCTTTTCGTTCAATTTTTTAGCAGTGCCTTGTCTTTCGTTCAAGAACAATAGATATTCATAAAATATTTTAGTCTCATTGCTCCCTTTTACTTTCATATTTAGGATGGTGAAAGCAGTGTCAGTTTGCATTGAAAAAACTTGATTATCTACCATAAAATCAAATAGTCTGCGGTCATCAACAATTAGGGAGTACATGCCATGAATTAAAGAATCTTTTCCTTCAAACACTAATTTTCCATTTTTGTCAATTTGTGTTGTGTCCCTGTAATATTGACCTTTTCCGTAGTAATACGCCAGATACGCCGTAGAGTCTGAAAGACCTGCTACTTCAATGTTAATTTTATATTCTTTTTGCGCATAGCTCGTTGTCGTTATGCACAATGCAATAAGCGTGTAAAATATGAGAGGAATTTTTGTCATAAAATATGGTTTGGAACAAAAATACAAATGAAGCCTCTAATAGCGCTGTTAACGCTTGTTAATTGCCATTTAGTTTTAAAGATTTTATTGTCAAATATGTTAGCAAAAAAGTAGTTTCGTTCTTTTTCAATCGTATATTTCCTTTGTGGAAACACTCGTTTGGACCTTTCTAATATTAATTGTGCTCGCAGGACTCTTTGCAGGAGTTTTGTTAACGTTTTATTTGTTGCAAGAAAAAATCATCTTTTCACCTATTAAATTGACAAAAAATTATCTCTACCCATTTGAAGGTGAGTTTGAGGAGCGGTTTTATGAAGTAGATATCAACGTATCCTTAAACTGCTTGTTATTTAAGGCAAAAAACTCTAAAGGTCTTATTTTTTACATTCATGGGAATGCTGATAATTTAAGATATTGGGGCGATTTTGCACCATTTTTTGTAAATCTTGGATACGATGTTTTCATGTACGACTTTAGAGGCTTTGGTAAAAGTGACGGCAGAATAAAAGGTGAACGAATGCTCCTACGTGATGCGAAGCGCATCTATGAAATTATGCTGAAGGAGTACGATGCTTTAAAAATTCACATTTATGGCTTCTCTCTTGGAACAGGTATTGCAGCTAGATTAGCCCATAATCAGCCCTTTGCAAACTTATTTTTGGAAGCGCCTTACTATAATTTTTTGAAACTTATTAATTATCACAAAGCCTATTTGCCGGCAAGTTGGATTACAAAATATCACTTTAGGACAAATAAATATTTAAAAGACATAGAGCAACCTATTCATATCTTTCATGGAACTGAAGATCGAAAAGTTCCCTTTTACTTGGGTAAAGAACTAAAAGACCTACATCCTAAAATTAACTTTTATAAAGTCGACGGTGCTACTCATAACGAAATGCAAGAAATGGAACTTTTTCAATTGAAAATGGCTGATATTTTAGCGTAATGCATTTTGTGACTTAAACTCTGAGGTAAAGTGAAATTCGACATCAGGATAGTTTTGTTTGGTAATGTGCAAGATACCAGATGTTTGTGCAAGAAATACTAGATTCTGATCTTTATCGTTCACGATGTAATTGGATTTCAGTCGAATGAATTCTTCTAGCTGTTCTTTATTCTTAGAAGTAAACCAACATGCTTTATAAAAATTCATAGGAGAAAAAGTACATGATGCACCATATTCATGCTGCAAACGATACTGAATTACTTCAAATTGCAGCTCGCCAACTGTACCTATGTACTTTTTATTACCCATTCTTGCAGTAAACAACTGGGCAACACCTTCCTCTGTTAATTGGTGTATACCTTTCTCCAATTGCTTGGATTTCATGGGGTCATTATTGATTACCTCTTTGAAAATTTCAGGAGAAAAACTAGGGATTCCTTTAAAAGTATACTTTTCACCTTCAGTTAGTGTATCTCCAATTTTAAAATTACCGGTATCGTATAAGCCAATAACATCGCCTGGGTATGCATCGTCAATAACACTTTTGTCTTTTGCCATGAAGGAGGTAGGATTGCTGAACCGTAAATTTTTATCTAACCTGACATGATGAAAGAATTTGTTTCGCTCAAACTTACCGCTACAAACCCTTAAAAATGCAATTCTATCTCTGTGTTTTGGATCTAAATTGGCGTGAATTTTAAATACAAAACCGCTAAATTTTTCTTTATCGGGCTTTATTTCTCCCTCATTTGTTTCACGAGCTCGAGGGGTAGGGGCAATTTCAACAAATTGATCTAGCATTTCTTGGATGCCAAAATTATTTACTGCTGAACCAAAAAATACAGGAGCAATTTCTCCATTTAAATAGGCTGTCTCATCTAATTCTTCATAAACCCCTTCTATTAATTCAACATCTTCTCGTAATTGATCTCCTTGCTTAGAACCTATGATCTCGTCTAACTTGGCATCTTGCAAGCTTTTAATTTTGGTTACATCTTTTGCAATTTTTGTTTTTGAAGATTCGAATAAATTCAAACTTGAATCGCCTAAATTATAAACCCCTTTAAATTTTGCACCAATACCAATTGGCCACGTCATAGGACGAACCTTTATGCTTAGTTTTTCTTCTAATTCATCTAACAACTCGAAAGCGTCTCTACCCTCCAAATCCATCTTATTGATGAAGACAATTACAGGTGTGTCTCGCATTCTACACACCTCCATTAAACGCTCAGTTTGTGCTTCTACACCTTTTACACAATCAATTACTAATATAACAGAATCAACAGCAGTAAGTGTTCTGTAGGTGTCTTCAGCAAAATCCCTGTGCCCAGGTGTATCTAACAAATTAATTAACTTGTCCTTGTACTTGAAACCCATAACAGAGGTAGCAACAGAAATTCCTCTTTGCTTCTCTATTTCCATAAAATCGGAGGTAGCTGATTTTTTAATTTTGTTATTCTTTACTGCTCCAGCAGTTTGAATGGCACCACCAAACAATAGGAACTTCTCAGTAAGTGTCGTTTTTCCCGCATCTGGATGACTAATGATGGCAAATGTCTTACGTTTTGAAATTTCCTCTTTTAACTTCATTGCTTCCTTAATTTTAACGGCGGCAAAGGTAATGATTTGAAGAGTCTATTGAGCAACCATTAATTTCTTTTGAAAGACATTATTTTCGCCAGATATCTGTAGAATGTATAATCCACTTTTAACAATTAGCTCTTGACTCATTCTCCTTTGAGAAGAAGTAAATTGTAAGACGATTTTGCCTTTCATATCAATCAATTGAACAATTTTAATTCCGCTAAGGCTTGTCTCTAAATCTAGTACATTGTTGGTGATGGGATTTTGGAAATTAAGAATAGTATTTGTAACCCTTTCGGTGAGACCTGTACTGAATTGAATCTGGGCGGAATCAATACCTTGGCAATTTAACGTGTCGTAAATTAGGATGGTATAAACAGCAGGGCAGAGGCTATCAAACAATCCTGTGGTGTTGCTTTTGCTGTAAAGAAGAGATTGATTCATTAGGGTTATTCGATAAAAACCACCTCCATTTGATGGATTTACAGTTAAACTACCGTCGCAACTTGTTCGACTAGATGTATGGTGAAGAACGGAATCATTTGAAGCAATAGCAGGGGGTGCGGTGATTGTATAATTATAAACGACTGACCTATTCAATGAATCGGTAACCGTTATTTTATACTGGCCGGGAGCTGCTCCTTGCCACTGCCATACATTCATTGAATCGATTACCCAAGCATTTCCATTAAATATTTCAGTTAAGTATAATAAAGGTTGTATCAAGCTGTCTGATTGCCAATCAGGGTTAAAACAGCCTGAACTGTTAAAACCAGAATTCGCGCACTGAGGTTGAATGACTTGTCCAGGCAAGCAATGTGGGCCATAACCGGGCTGAATCCACTTTAACTCATCCATAGTAAATCCATACTCGCAAGCCCATGTAATTATCTGTTGTTGGGGCATATCTTCAAGGTAAAAATAATTATATTCTTCAGAAATTGATTCTGCCAGCTTTTCATTTCCACTCTTTTTAATTAGTTGACCCACTGCACAGGCAGTATTAAAATCATCTATAAAGTAAGGAGTTCTTTTACAATGCTGAGCGTTAATTGGGAAAATACCAGACACCCCATATGCTTGAAGTTCATTCAATAAAAAAAACTCGATTTGTGAGTTGTTGACGGGTTAGATGGCTATTATTTTTCGTCTTTAAGAATTTGACCACTAATTTTAAATGCAATTTTATAAGTTCTTTTTCAGTGGTAGGAACTTCAATTACTTCACACGGGATTGAGTTATCACTCCAATATTTATTAAGTTCAGTTAACGCTTCTAATGTTGAAATTTTTACTGTAAGGGAAGCAGCAGCGTAAAGAGTGCAGCTTAGACCAATGATCAAAAGAGTTAGACTAATTTTTTTCATAATACAGCATTTTACAGCTAAGTTAATGCAAATCAATGAGGAAAAAAAAATAAAAAAATAAGGTATTCAGCTTAGTAGAACCTTAGTTTTCTCATACTTTTGTAATCCCCTATGAGTGAAACTGGAACAATAGACCTAAGCGAGATAGAAGACAGTGAAGAAGGAAAGAGTCTATACCCCTTTCAAGAAGCTTCTATACAACAAATTTCAGATAAACTCAACGAGTTAGAAGACGGTCAAAATGTTCTTTTCCAGTTGCCAACAGGTGGTGGAAAAACAGTAATCTTTTCTGAAATTACTAGAAGATACATTAAGTCTACCGGTAAAAAGGTGTTAATTTTAACTCATCGAATTGAATTGTGCAAGCAAACTTCTAGAATGCTTTCTGAATTTAAGGTGAACAATATGATCATCGATAGCAAAGTGAAATCTATTTCTGATGGGAACGATTTTGTTGCTTTTGTGGCCATGGTAGAAACGTTAAACAACCGGTTACAAGAAGAAAAAATTACTTTAAATAATGTAGGTTTAGTTATTGTAGATGAAGCACATTACAATAGTTTTAGAAAATTATTTAAATATTTTGAAAATGTAAATATTTTAGGGGTAACAGCAACGCCTCTTAGTTCAAGCATTAAGTTGCCAATGAATGAAAACTACGAGGAATTGGTGATTGGAGAATCAATTAGCAGCCTCGTTCTTAAAGGATATTTATCAAGAGCCACTACCTATAGCTACAACGTTAGCTTAGATACTTTAAAAGTTGGTATTAACGGCGATTACACGGTTAAGTCCTCCGAGCAATTGTATGGAAATTATATGATGCAAGAGAAGCTTGTTCGTGCGTATGAAGAGAAATCGAAAAATAAGAAGACCTTAATTTTTAACAATGGTATTGCAACTTCTTACGGTGTTTATGACACTTTTAAAGCTGCAGGATACGAAATTCAACACTTGGATCACCATGCCGGTGAGCAAGAGCGAAGAGAAATTTTACAGTGGTTCAAGGAAACTCCTGATGCTATTTTAACTTCAGTTGGAATTTTGACAACAGGATTTGATGAACCAACAGTTGATACCATTATTTTAAACAGAGCAACAAGGTCTTTGGCACTTTATCATCAGATGATTGGAAGAGGATCTAGAGTTACTAAAACAAAAAAGAATTTTTCTGTTATTGATTTAGGCAACAACTTACACCGTTTTGGTTTATGGGACTCTCCTGTTGACTGGTATCATATATTTCAAGCCCCACATCAGTACTACGACGATTTAAAGTCGGACGAAGTTATTGAAAGACAGTTTGTTTATGAAATGCCAGATGAACTGAAGGCGAAGTTCATAAAGTCTGTGGACATTAAACTCCACATCAAACGAGAATACGAAAAGGCAATGACATTTGGCCAACACTCTAAGGTTGTTATTCAAAAATCAATTGACCAACACGTGGTAATGTGTGTTGAAAATGCTGACGATTTATGGGATGGATTAGATTTGGCAAAAGATTTAAAAGATGACATTCAGGATAGAATAAAGCATTACTCTTATTGTACGATTAAAACCACTAAAAATTACCTAGTTTGGTTGGAAGAGGACTACTACAGAAGACTAAATTCAAAGATTCGACAGGAATTTGCTAAAATAGATTAATTTTTATTTAAGAGGTATTAATAAGGTTTGCCTAACGCGCAAAAAGAACGATGTCTGTTGTTTTATAGCCTTTATTTTATGTAATAATTTATACCTGTTCTCCTCAACAGTTATTTTGCTACCACTCATTAAATCTGCTATTTCTTGAGTAGTTTTATGATAGCACCAATTACGCAGCACCTCAAATTCACGGACTGTTAATTTATCAACATCACTGCGCTATTTTTGATTTGAACCATTCGTGCTAGCGTCTTTTAAAGCTTCTTTTGCTGCTCCATTAAAATAGAACTACTGTTAAAACTGACTTAATTGCTGTTTCTACCTCTTCCAATTCCGCATTTTTATCGAGAAATGCATTTGTTCTTTTTTTATTCAAAAAAAATGTGTTGATAATAATATTATTGCACTATTATTTTTTAGACTAAAGGAAACTTTATTGAGTTACTAACTCAATTGTTTTAATGCCATCTATAAACGGCGTATTTAAATCAAGAATTTTACTGTAAGAAATGTCTTCATTAAAGACACCAATTTCATTGTATTTGTCTAATAATTCTTGACTATTTTCCGCTTCTTCAACTACTTTTATTCTACTGAATGAATTTAAGAAACCAACTATTCCTATTCTGAAAAGAGCTTGATCTTCTGCTATCCCTAATCTAATCATTGAATTTTTTAATTCTAATTGGTAAACCACTTTTACTATTTGCCGCAGAATAAAATTGGTGATTTCCTTGAATCATTTCAACTCTGGTAATAATATTTTTAAAACCTAGACCTGCTGAATCCTGTCTACTAAAACCAATACTATTGTCGTACTATTTAAATTAAATAACATCGTTAAACGCTTAAATTTCAATATTCACCATGGTTGATTTTGCATATTTCAAAGTATTGCCAATCATTTCTTGTGCTATTCTAAACAGCACCAATTCAACTTCTTTTTGCCAAACAATAGCGGTGTCCGCTATAATTTTTATTTAAAACTCTTGGTTCGATTCGTTCTTTGCTATTCCATTCAAAAGGTTAACAAGTCCTAACCTTTTCAAAGAAGGTGGAAGTAGGTTATGAGATATTTGCTGTGTGGTTTCTGAAGTGGTTTGAACGATTTATTTGCATTATTTTAAAATGTCTGTCTCCTCTTTATTCGTTGCGTTTATTTGGTGTAGCATCCTCCTGTCAGCAGCCAAAGAGGCACCAGCATTATCATGTAAGTCTTCAGCAATCCGTCCCATTTCATGCGTATCAATAAAACTGCAGAGTATTTCTTTTTGAATCTTTGTTTCCAGGTCTTGTTTTTTTCTTGAGATTTAATTACTTTTTTATAATATGGAATAATAAAAGCCAAGTCTACAAAAAGAAAGTTAAAAACCTCAAGGTGCCCATTACAATAATTTGGACTAAATTTTCCGCAATTTCTTCTTCCAATTCCAATTCCAATGAAAAGATAATAAACAATCCTAACACTAATTGCAGCATATCGCAAAACATGCTTGATTTCTACTAAATATTTACAAACATAATTTTGCAGTAATTGAATAAACAGTGAAGTTCCGAAATAGGGAAAAATCGCAACGGCGACAATAAATCCTGCCGACTGAAATAAATTCAATACGTCATCTTTTTTTAACACGTCTATGAAACAAACAAAACGCCGCACCATTAGAGCATAATCAAGAATGGTACTAGTTCAGATATGAGAATAAGGAATATCTACAATTTAAAGTGGGTGTATAATTAGGAGTAGCAGTAAAATAATTACGTTGATTTAATCTAACCCGTTTGAAATAAGGCAGGTATAAAGGATCTGTCGAAACTTTCTCGCAGGGATAAACATGTAAGACTAAAATATAATGAGACGGTGCTTTAGCACGAAGCGTGTTAATTATTTTGATTTATAATTTATTTCGCTAAAGCATTACAAAGACCCTTGTTTCTTACTTTTGAAACAAGGGTTTTAAGATGAGTAAAAGTAGATTAACAAAGTTTTTAAAAGAGTGCAATAAAAGTGAATTAGAAGATCAACTTCTTGATTTGTACCTTAGATTTAAGCCTGTAAAGGAGTTTTATGATTTTTCCTTTAGCCCAAATGAAGATAAATTTTTTGACGCAGCTCGACTTAAAATATCAAAAGAGTATTTTCCAGAAGGGAAGAGGCGAGCGAAAAAAAGACGCTCTGTTGCTCAAAAAGAAATTGAGCACTTAAGGAAATTAGAAGTTGATGCCATGAGGCTTATTGATCTTATGTTGTTCAACATAGAAATAGCACAAACGTATAACGCTGAAAAACCTATTGTACAAGAGGCTTTTTATAAAAGCATGCTGTCCTCCTTTAGGAAGTTGCTGGTATTTATTAAACAACAATTTGCAGTAGTGGAATTTACTCCGCGAATAATAGAAATAAAAAAAACAGCGTTCACCCAAAAATGGATCAACGCCGAAGGGTTTAACTTGGCTATAGCAGAATTATTAGAAGACTAACTTCTTTGATTTAAGTCCTTTTGGACTACTAAATTGCAAAATATAAATGCTTTTATCAAAGTGAGATACATCGATTTTTTCATTGCTTTGAGACAAGTTCTTTTGAAATACAAGTTGCCCCTTTGCACTGTATATTTTTAATGCATGAATAGAGCGTGGAAGGTCTTTGAGAGTGACTAGCCCGCTGTAATTAAAAACTTGAGCGTCCAACAGAATGTTTTTATTAAGTCCAACGATAGATTGAGCAATTGCGGCATTTCTAGCCAATGTGCTGCTTGTCCCTTGATATGCGATACTAGAATCAATGGCCGAGTAAACATAATATTTTGGAGTGCTTGCTTGAAACCATAATCGATTGGAATCTGGGAAGGTGAATATATTCGCCCAACCGTATGTAACTTCCCAAGTATCCGTGAGGATGCACATAGACGCCGGTGGAAAAGCTGCAGGATTATACAAATAGGTAATTGCTCCCCACACTGCTACATTGTTTGTATTCGCTGCTGCCCAAGTCTGCCATCCTGGTGCCGAATTCCTGCAAATGGAGCAATCTACCCCCTTGCTTAAAACGATTACAGACTTGCCCGTTCCAAGTGTGTTGTAAATATTTTCTGAATGTCCCCCACAGTCGTAAACGGTTATATTGGATGGTACTTGAGCAAAAAATGTAGTGAAGAAGAAAACTGAAAGAAGCGAAAGCAGTATTTTTTTCATGGTGTTTTGTTTAAATATGTAAATAAGTTGATTCTAACAGTTAGCCAAGCGCAAGACGCTAGAACTAATTGCAAGGGCTTCGGTTTAAATAAAAGTAATCCACAAGGTATTACCTTTTTTTTACATTACTTTTATTCATTTTAACACACTATGAAAAAAACGCTACTTTCCATTTTTACACTTTCGATTATTGCAATTGGAACCCAACTAACATTAACATCAAGCTCTAACGGCCGTGCGTTTGCTGCAAATTCTGGAAACACCGGAGCGCCAGGTGAATCTACAACTTGTCGCAGTTGCCACGGTACAGGTCTCGGAACAACGGTTAGCATTGTTTTGAAAGATACCCTTGGCAACGCGGTTACCTCGTATATTCCGGGTGCAATTTACAGGGCAGAATTTACTGTAAATGCAGTAGGAGCGAGTAGGTATGGATTTCAAATGGTTAGTTTAAACGCTTCAAACTCTCCGGTAAACGGATTTTCAATTCCTTCAGCAAACACTCGTTTGGTGACCTTGGGTATTGGAAGGCAATATGCTGAGCACGCAGGGAAAAGTGTATCAAATTCTTTTAACACTCAATGGACAGCTCCTGCTTCGGGAACTGGACCAATTACTTTTTATGGGGCTGGAGCTGCTGTGAACAATAACGGAAATACAGGTGGTGATGGAGGAAACATTGCAACGCTTGTAATGTTTGAAAATACCTCCGTTGGAATAGTTGAACCTACATTAAGAAATCAAGTATTGGTTTATCCGAACCCAACAAGTAACGTTATTAAAATAAAAAACACAAAGACAGATATGAACGAGGCTATTGCTGAATTATATTCTGTTTCAGGACAATTGGTGTTATCAGAAAACATTAGCTTAAAAAAAGATAATCCACAAATATTAAACGTTTCCAATCTAGATAATGGATACTACATCCTGATCATTAGAAATGGTGACGAAAGCTTAGAAGAAAAAGTATTGATTCAAAATTAGTGTAAAATTGGCTGAAAGATGTTGTCATAATTGTTGTCAATCTCTGAAGAAAAGAGATGTATACTGCAAAAATTGTGGATAAAAGGTAGATGAAAACAACTTAAGTATAAAAGCTATATTTCACGAATTTATTGAGAATTACCTGTCGTTTGATACAAAAATGGGAAGGACTATGTATCCTTTTCTGTTTCGTCCAGGTCATCTTGTTGCTGAATTTATAAAGGGTCATCGTGCCAGTTAAGTCAATCCATTTCGTTTCTATCTGTTTATTAGCATCTTTTTCTTTTTTGTTCTAGGGGTGTTTGTTGACCATTCTGTAATCGATCCTCGATCTAAGAGTTTTTCAAATGAAGCGACAACAGAGCAAGACGGCAAAAAAGAAGCTTCAGGACTTGTTACTAATCTAGAAAATTTTGCAATGTTACTTGATTCGTTGAAGAATGCTGATAGTCTTTTTGTTCAGAATAATATGGATTCACTTATTGCGGCGCATCAATTGAACGAATCGATAACGTTTAGTATCGATACTACCGCTCGTAGCAAGGATACTGGTAGAAGTTTTGTTAAAATAAATTCTTCTGGTTTAGGATACAATATAAATACCACCCGATTAGCACCCTTAAAAGAATATAGATACGATCGAGCATATTCGGATAAAGCGTTATTAGATAGCGTTCAATCTAGCGGTCTGGGAAAGTCTGAAGTATTCATAGCGCTTCAAGCCATTAAGTTATACCGTTCAGATGCTAGAGTAATTACACGATTTACGTTGGGTAATTTCTCTTTGAGTATGGTAATACTCATTCCTGGATTAGCCTTTTTCTTTTTCCTTTTTTACTATAAACAACGAAAGCCATTTGTTGCCCACCTTATCCATTCGATTTATTTTCAAACCTTTAGTCTGTTTATTTATGCCTTAGCTATTTTGGTTGTGTTTTACTTTGACAGCACTGGAGTTGTGTTTTTTGCATTTTTAATAAGTGCGGTTCATCTGTTCTTTTCTTTAAAAAGGGTGTATCCGAAATCAAGATTTTCAACATTATGGCGATTCATTAGTATTGGCATCCTCTATTATTTTTATTGGACATTTACAACAGTATTGGGTTTCATTCTTTCGTTTTTACTCTTTTAGTCCTTCTTTATTAGAATATTAGCACAAAACACTCCATGTTAAATGCTTTAGGTACTTTTGCAGTTCATTAAATTACGATTATTTGAATACATTTGAAAGCCTAGGACTCTCAACAAATCTGTTGAAGGTAATAGAAGAGATGGGGTTTACAACCCCGACGCCTATCCAAGAAAAATCAATTCCATTATTATTAAAAGGAGGAAGAACTGACTTTATCGGTCTTGCTCAAACAGGTACTGGTAAAACTGCGGCATTTGGTTTGCCCCTAATTGATTTAGTAGATAGCGACAATAAGGCGACACAAGCACTTATTATGGCTCCAACAAGGGAGTTAGGACAGCAGACAGCTAAACAATTGGTTGATTTTTCTTCAAACTACAAGCAACTTAACGTTGAAGTAGTATATGGCGGAGCTGCGATTATGAATCAGATAAAAGCATTGAAACGCCCAACGCAAATTGTGGTAGCGACTCCAGGTCGTCTGCTAGATTTAATTCGCAGAAAGGCTATTCGATTGGAGGACGTAAAATACGTTGTACTTGATGAAGCTGACGAAATGTTGAACATGGGCTTCAAAGAAGACATTGACGAGATTTTAAGCTACGTTAGAGAAGATCGTTCTACGTGGTTGTTTTCTGCAACTATGCCTGCAGACATCAGAAGAATTACTAAGAAGTACATGACCGATCCTGTGGAGGTGGCTGTGAATACAGAGTCGAAAACCAACACAGACATTACGCATCAGTACATTATTACTAGAAACGACGACAAGGAAACTGCGTTGAAAAGGTTCTTAGACATTGCTCCTGAAATGAAAGGTATTTTGTTCTGTAGAACAAAAAGAGAAACGCAAGAGATTACAGATAACTTAGGCCAACTAGGTTATGAAGTTGAAGCTTTACACGGAGATTTATCTCAAGCTCAGCGTGACGCTGCGATGAGAAGGTTTAAGGCCCGAAACATGCAATTGCTAATTGCTACAGATGTTGCAGCAAGAGGAATTGATGTAAATGACTTAACACATGTACTACATCATAAAATTCCAGATCAATTAGAGGCGTATACTCACAGAAGTGGACGAACTGGTAGAGCCGGAAATAAGGGAATTTCTATTGTTTTTATTAACAACCGAGAAGGAAGAAAAATCTCTGATATTGAGCGTAAGAACAACATTACGTTTCAAAAAATTGAGGTGCCTAAGGCGAGCGAACTTAAAAAAGTTAGACTAGAAAATTGGGTAAAAAGTACCCTTGCAATGGCAATTGACGATGAAGCTGATGATAATTTAGCAGCATTGTTGCCACATTTTGAGGCATTAACGAAAGAAGATTTGCTAAAGCGAATGATTTCTATAGAGCTAAAGCAATTAAAAACGAGCGCCAAAAGTGACTTAAACATGTCGTCTGACTCAAGAGGAAGTAGAGACAACGACAGAGGAGATAGAAATGATAGAGGAGAAAGAAGACAATTTGACGAAAACAGAAACCGTTATTTTATCAACATTGGTAAAAACGACGGAATAAGTAAGGTTGATTTACTTGATTTTGTGAGTGAAGTATCAGGCGCTAAGAAGTCTGATATTAATGACATAGCTGTTCAAGACAAACGTTCATTCTTTAACTTGGAAGAAAGTCAAGTCAAAGGATTTGAAGATAAATTCCAAGGATTAGAATTAGAAAGTGGCCACGCAATTAGAGTAAACAAAGAAACCGGTGGTGGTGGATCTGGCGGTGGCGGCGGAAGAAGCTACGGCGGTGGAGGCGATAGAGACAAATCCAGAAGCGGCAGGGGAAACTTTGGTGGTAGCGGCGGAAGCGGCAGAAGGCCAAGTGGGGCCGGCGGCGGTCGAAGAAGCAGCGGTGGTTCTGGTGGTTCTAGTTCATCGGGACCAAGGAGCTCTGGCGGCGGCGCAAGAGGTAGAAGAAGATAAACTTCTTGAATTTGCTAATAATTCAAAATAAATAAGGAATTTTAGAACTTAATAATAAAAAGCACAATTTTATAAATGGGTAGATCACAGGAAACATTCGGAAAAAAGGAAAAAGAAAAGAAAAGGCAGAAGAAGAAAGAGGAGAAGGAAAAGAAAAGACTGGAACGGAAAGAAAATTCTCCTGGTGGAGATTTGTCAAATATGATGGCTTATGTAGATGAGTACGGAAATATAACGGACACTCCGCCGGATCCAGAAGCAAAGAAGAAAGTAATTAAAGCTGAAGATATTGTTTTAGGGATCCCTCAAAAAGGGGAAGAAGATCCTGCAGACCTTATCAGAGAGGGAAAAGTTACATTTTTTAATGATTCCAAAGGGTATGGCTTTATCAGAGATTTAAAAGACAATGAAAGTTATTTTGTTCACGTTAACGGCTTGAAAGAAGAAGTAGGCGAAGGAGATAAGGTAAGTTTTGAATTAGAAAAAGGACAAAAAGGTTTGATGGCTGTTAGAGTTGGAAAAATCTAGAACTTTTTTTAAAATAAATTATAGTGAATGCCTAAAATGTAATGTTTTAGGCATTTATTTTTGTAGTAAAATTAGCGAACTATGAAGTTTGAAGAGTATCCTATTTCTGACGGAATAAAAAAAAGTATTAGCAAGCAAGGTTTTAAAAAACCTACTGATATTCAGTACAAAGCAATTCCAAATATTTTGCGCGGCGAAGATGTTTTGGCGATTGCTCAAACTGGTACAGGTAAAACTGCGGCTTTTGTAATTCCAATTCTACACTTGCTGCACATTAAAAAGACCGTTCGAAAAAGCAAAGGAATTAAATGCTTAGTCATGGCGCCAACCCATGAATTAGCGTTGCAAATACATGAGGTGTTTATTTCCTTAGCAAAGCACACAAAAGTTAGCAGCTCATGCATTCACGGAGGTGTAGACCAAGATCCTCAAAAGGAAAAATTAGCAGAAGGAGTAGATGTTTTGATTGCAACGCCAGGTAGGTTATTCGATTTAGTAAGCCAAGGAGATGTAAAATTGGATAAATTGGAAATATTGGTTCTAGATGAAGCAGATCACATGTTGGATTTAGGGTTCATTAAAGACATACAAGATTTGATGCGACACATTCCACCGCACAGGCAAACCTTGTTTTTTTCTGCTACGATTACGGAAAAGATTAAAAAGTTAGCCTATTCTTTGGTTACCAACCCTATTCGAATACAAATATCGCCGAAAGACCCCGTTGCAAAAAACATTGAGCATGCCTTGGCATTTATCGAAATGGAAGACAAACGCTACTTTTTAGGGAATATGTTGCAAGAGCACCCAGAGCGAAAGACATTGGTGTTTGTTCGAACTAAGGTAAGGGCAGAACGTCTAAAAAGCGCTTTAGACAGGCAAGGAGTCGAAGCAATTACAATTCACGGTGACAAAGAGCAAAAGCAGAGAGAGGAGTCGATGCAGGCCTTTAGAAAGGGAGACCAGAAAACATTAATTGCAACTGATATTAGCGCACGAGGAATTGACGTACCTAACGTTGACTTTGTAGTGAATTATGATTTACCTGATAGTGCAGAGCAATATGTTCACCGAGTTGGGCGAACAGGCAGAGGAAGAGAGAAGGGTCAGGCACTTTCATTTTGTGCAACGGAAGAACTAGAATTACTTGAAGAAATTGATACCAATTTGGGCAAACCAATTGCTAGAATGGAGATTTCTAAGAAAGATTATCAAATGACTAAGAATTCTATTGTTGAAAAAAATGAAGACAACTGGCAGAAGTTACTAGATGCTGCTGCAATAGAGCAGAAGGCATATGAAAAGATGAAGAGCAAACGCAGAAAAGGTAAAAAGTAATGCTTTTGCTAAACAGAAGACCTCTTGATTCGTTTAGGAATTAAAACAAAGCTTAATGTCGAAAAAAGACTTTAAAATAAACATAGTAGGCGCAGGAATAAGTGGATTAGTAGCTGCTATTGTGTTAGAGGAAAATGGATATCGACCACATATTTTTGAAAAGTCTGATCGAGTAGGTGGCAGAGTGAAAACTGATGTGGAGAATGGAATAGTATTAGATCGTGGTTTTCAGGTGCTGCTAGAAGCGTACCCTATGGCTCAAAAGTATTTAGATTATAGCAAATTAGAGTTACAGCAATTTTTACCGGGTTCTATCATTTTTGATAAAAATAAAGTGAAGAAATTTGGCGATCCGCTTCGAAACCCTAGCTTTTTGTTTCCTACCGCATTTAGCAGTTTAGCAACTTTGGGAGACAAGCTTAAAGTTTTTCAATTAAACAAGGAGTTAAAACAGAAAAAAATAGCTGACATATTCAACGAAAAGGAGATGGCTACATTGGAGTACTTGCAAAATAGAGGCTTTTCTGAAAAGGTAATCGTTCAGTTTTTTCAACCCTTTTTTAGCGGAATTTTCTTAGAGACAAAATTGGAAACATCGAGTAGAATGTTTGAATTTATCTTCAAGATGTTTGCAGAAGGACAGGCCAGTGTACCTAAATCAGGAATTGAAGCGATACCAAAACAGTTAAAATCAAAGCTTAAAAAATCAATTTTTCATTTTAATGTAAACGTTGATAAAGTAGACAACTTTGGCTTACACATTGATGGGTTACCCACAGTTGCAAGCGACTTTACCATTATTGCAACTGAGGCAGACCACATGATTAATAACCTGAGGAATCAGGCCATGAAATGGAAATCGTGCCAATGCTTTTATTTTGAAACTGAAAACAAGGTGATTAATGATACGCTAATTGGATTAATTCCGGGAAACCATTTAGTTAATAATCTACATTATGTTAGTACGTTAACAAACACTTCGAAACATATTTTATCTGTTACGGTGGTTGATAACCGAAGTTTAAAAGAGGAACGGCTAGTAGAAAAAGTTACGAATGAATTGCAGCGCTTGTGTGGTATTAAAGTAAAAGCTCATTTAAAAACGGTAACCATTCCCAAAGCACTGCCAAGTTTGGCAGGAGTGGAGTACGACATTCCGGCGTCGCAGACACAATTGTTAGACAACGTATTTTTAGCTGGTGATGTTACCCTTAATGGTTCTCTTAACGCCGCAATGCAGGCAGGTGAGAGAGCTGCTGAAGGAGTACTGTCCAAAATTAAACCAATTATTTAATCCTTTATCATTTCCAATGTTGTTGCGTAAATCGGCTGCTTTGCCATTTTTACTTTTAACCAACGCCAATGGATAAGGTATCTTAACTCAAACAGACGTTCGTAAATGCAGGCTGCAAGTGCCATTTTAATCTTCTTTTCTTTTAGGAAGTTGAGACTAAATTGAAATTCTTCCTTTCTGAAATAAATATTGGAAATAAGGTAAAGTAGCTTAATGAGATAGGGCAATTGCTCCGTCTTAACATGACCTTCCACTTCTAATTCTCGCATTCTATGAATAAAGAACACATTTACTTCTGCATGTCTCTTAGTGTAACATGCATGGGCATCTGCTAGGACGGCAATTTCTAATACATCTTTAAAATAGAAATTGGATGGTTGCGATTCTTCAAGAGTGCTTCTATATTTCTCATATTCCTGCTTTACAGACACAAAATTTACATCCTGCTCTGCTTCTTTAAACGCTCTTTTTACCCTTGTAATTGCAATACGTTGCCCTGCACTGCTAACATGTTGCTGCAATCCGATCGTATGAGCATTTACCATCTGAATTTGATCTATTTGCTGCAATTCAACGAAACACTCTAACTCGCCGCGGTTAATTTCTACGTAAATGGAAGAAAGTTGAGCGCACCCGGCGTTAACTTGAGCTTTACACAAGGATGGAGTAGGCAGCTTCGAAGTTTTATAGCGAATTAATTTTCGAGTAAGAAGCAACTGTTTAATTAAATATACTTCATCGAAGGCGTCTTTTTTATAATCTGCTCTACCATAAAGTCCCTCTAGTTGTCTGCCAGACTTTTCTTTACAACCTCATATCTGTAATCGCCCCATTCTTGTTTTTCCACTTCCTCTTACAACTGCTTTAAAAAGTTAAAATCCGATATCAAAGCCATTTTTTTTACAACCTGCTAAGTACTTCAAAAAGTCATTTTCTTCCGCACTCGATAAGGTTGATCAAAGCTGTTGGATTAGATATGCCGAACTATTTAACGCTACCAAAGTGTCCAATTATACTGCATTAATTTATAATTGCACTTTAAACAGCGTAAGTATATGGATAAATATACTTTTTTTCTTTGGCGGATTTGTCCCCTCATTTTAAAACAAAAAAGTGTGAATCAGGATGTATTTATGACAGATGAGCAAAACAATGCTGTTGTAGCTGAAAAGAAAGTAAAGAAAATAAAGCCGAAGAAAAATCTGAAACACTTTGGACTGAAACTAACAAGTGTAATTGGCGCGGCTTGGGTAGAGCTTTAGGGATAAGAGTTATATTGTTTTGTGCAGGCCAATGGAACCCTGAATTAATGTTGAGGGAGAAAGGGTTTTACGTTATTACTGTTTGGACTGTTTGGACTGTTTTGATTATTCTTGTCAAAATATGTTAGAGATGGGGCTGAAGGTATTGAGGTGGCTAATATTTATTAAGGGATAAGTTGGTGTACAATATGCTCCATTGTATTGCTGCGAATTGGTTTGAAAATGTTGACCTGTGGTTAAGTGAAAAAGGATTTTTGAGAATGTGCTTTTTGATGAGTGTGTTTGATGCAGTACCTGTACAAAAAAAAAGAAGATATATATATCTGAGATGATTTAGGTTAATGGTTATAAAGATATTATATTTAGAGTCTATTAACTTAATTTTAAAAAAACATGAAAAATCTAAATTACATTGCTATTTCAATTTCAGCCGTTTGCATTATGGCTGTTATTTACTCGTTTACTTTAGTAGAAAAAGGATATATATTCAAAACTGTAACAGTCATCGAGTCTATTGTTCCAAATGGAATAGGTAGGTCAAGGATCATAAATTCTATGGAAGATAGAGATTACAAAGAGTTTAGTAAAATAATGACTGAAGATGATAACAGTAGAAATAAATCTAAAAGAGATGAATTGAGAGTAAAGGAATATGAGGAAACCAAGTTGTTGAACTTTTACAACATTGGAGGAATTCGTTTTCAAAACATTGCTGCGAACGATGCTGTGATTGACTCAAGAATTAATGCATTTTTAGATGAAGGATGGGAAATAATAAGTATTAACTCAGCAGTTGAGGCATATGGTGGTAAAGACGATTCTAACGGATTATTCTTAACTAGATTTTATTTCAAGAAGAAAAAGTAAAATGACAAAAGTACGAAGAAGCCGATACAATTGTATCGGCTTTTTTTATGTCAAAACAATTCTATTCTTACATTTGACAAAAGCATACAACTATGGCAAAAGGAAAGAAAACGCGAATTCGATTAGAAAGTCAAATACAGCAGTTGTTGCAGAAAGACAATGGTGTAACCGCCCATTTTGATTACAAGATTAACATGAATTCTAAGAAGCGTACCATTGAATTAAACCTGTTAACGTTTAATCCTGTTTACGATGATTACATGCTGCTAAGAAAAGAGAATGGAAGCTCTGCAATTGAATGCCTGGACCAAATGCGCCGTTACCTTATAAAAAAGGAAATACAGAAAAATGAGAATTCATACACCATTACTTGGCAGCAAAAAGGATTAGATGAGAGTCACAAGTCTTACTTTAGAGGGACTTCTGAAAAAGAAGTAATGAATAAGTTTTTACATGAAAAGAAGGCCGATGATTACGAGTTTTCCATCAAACTAAATCCAATTACCTAACTCTTATCATAGCGTCCAAGGCCGTTCAATTTTTATTTAACCTACGGTTGGGTGAACTGGCTTGTATATTATTCGAGAAGAATACGAAAAGGGTCATTTTACATCGCAGTGTTGCGCAAATCCTTTTTTGTCTTTGTATTTAAATCGAAATTGTTGGCTTGAGCCGTTGAGAAACCAACACGCAGGCGAAACTCTATTTTAGATCATTTTGTTGTAAAAAGTTGGCCTATAATCAAATGTAAGAGAAGGGTAGTTGCATTTCATTTTGGCGAATACTTGATCCCATCCCTTAGTTAATTGTACTATACTTTGGATAACTGCTAAAAGTAGGAACATCCAAATTGCTGCTAATTTAGTTTTACTTCAAGGTAACTCTGAATTTTATTTCGAAGGAAGCAACCCCCACCTAAGCAAGAATAAACAGGGAAGGGGTGGGAACGGATAGCTGTTCAACTTACCTTAGTTTTTAGAAAAATAAAGGCTTCTTTGTGCTCAATATTCATCAAATTTAGCCGTTGTTTTCTATCATTTGTTTTCATTTAAATGGAGTAAAACTATCCCTCATTGTTAAAACTTCTCTAGTCTAGGTTGATTCCACCTGTTAAAAGAAATAGAGCAGTCTGCATTTTATCGAGACGGCAACTGCTGTATCTGTAGTTCTATTTTTCACGCCAAGTGCCATTGACGCTTTCTCACTGTTCAAATTTAAGTAGAATATAAAAAGAGGTTTGTTTCTCTTAAACGGTTGTCTATCTACTCCTTTTATCCCTCAATGGGTGGGGTAGGATGGTGAGAAGCGAAAATATTATTGTTTTCGATGACTAAGTTATGGCAGAATTAAAATATTTTCACTATCATCGTACTTGAGTACTGTTAAAAAAAACACGTGAAAGAAGACAATTGGATCCATTACGGATAATCAGTAGTTCAGCTTGCTGATTCTAACCAAACCAATTGGAAGCCTCGAATCATTATTCGAGGCTTTTTTATGCCTTACCGGAATTAACGAAAAACAAAAAAAAATCGAAATAAAGGGAGAGTAGGAGCATCACTAAAGAAGTTGTGCTTCAGATGGATTAATTTCTTCAGAGAGTCCTTCATGGTGTAAAAGTTGCATAAACTAACCGTGTATTTTTCTACTTAATTCTTCCATTTTATCGCCACTACTGGCTTGTAATTCGATTCGTGAAACGCAGAAATATTTTTATCTATCAGTTCGCTTGATAGAAATCTTCCCAAGTCGATACTCTAAATCTATTGATTGAACGGCTTATTGATTAAAATAGGATTGTTTTGCCAGTTCTTAAAAAGGGATTTATATTCTCGGTTTTATTAGATTATAGATCTGTTTTCGAATAGTTTACAATAATACATAAAGTAAGCAGTTGAACCTAAGTTCTTGAGAAATGGATAAATAATGCTTGTAATATTTGGTGCACCGAACTTTTTGTTCCATATTAGTACTGTATTATAACAGCTGCTCTTAATTATTCACATAAAACATAACTTATGGAATGTCCAATTTGCAAGCATAGCGAAGTTGAAAAAAATTCGCAGAGCTGCCCCAAGTGCCACTCAAATCTTCAAGCCTTTCAGGTACTTGAATCGATAGAAAAAAAACTAAAACATAGGAAGTATTTTATTTATTTCTTGAGTGCTTTTGTATTGATTTTGATGGCGGCGTGGTCTTTTACCGATACAACCGCAGGGGATAAGCTATTGCTTGACCAAACTAGGCAGCTGTATAAAGATTCTCTGACTGAACAACAAAACAGGGTGGAGGAGCTAACCGTTGAATTTGAAGAAATGGAACTATCCAATGTTATTTTAGGCGAAAAGCTAAAAACCTTCGAATTTATTCAAAGTTCTGTCGGTGGCGAATTACCAGATGAAGACTATCATGTGCACGTCGTAAAAAAAGGGGAGTCTTTGTGGAGCATCGCTGAAGAGTACCATTCAGACGGCAATAGACACAAAGAAATTGCAGGTCATAATGAGTTAAACGATCCACATTTTATTACTGTGGGTGATACGGTTATCATAAAAAAATAGAAAACATGGACAAGGATTACATAGAAAATGTAAGGAGCAATCATTTGACTGTTTTAAAAGAAAGTGTTCAGTTAAAAAGTACCTTAAAACAAAAAGACGGTAAAATTTCCGATCTAGAAACGAAGCTTCGTAAGGCAGTAATTGAATTAAAAAGCAAAAGCGATCAATTAGAAATTATAGAAGATAAAATACCAACATTGGAAACGGAGCTTTCCATATCGCAGCAAGAACTCAGCGATTCAAAGGAGAAATTAAAGTTGGCCAATAAGGACATAGCCGCTTTAAAATTAACAATTGAACAAACAAGCAATCCTTCTTAAATCCTTTTTTTTGAGAAGCATAGCATTGTAATCACTTTATCTGAAAGAAAATATAGATCCTATAAAAAGCCCTTTTGTTACTTTGACAAAGGGGCTTTTTAGCATTGTCCTGTTAGCTGGAACTCATAAATAGTAAGGTTGGAATTAAAAAATCTTAAGATTTTACTTTTATAAGGAATAAGTTTTTTCTACAGATTTTTTTTAAGTCAAAAATGACCTTTTAAGGTTACAACTATTTCTAACAACATTGTTTTAAGCCTGACTAGCAGCTTAGCGACAGAAAATGTTGCTATAAAAGTTGTGCCAAGGGACAACGATACGATGAGTTTTACGGTACAGATGACCGCAGTAAATAAAGATATGGTTTTACCAAGTTTTATCGTTTATCAAAATCCTGTCAAAAATTTTTTAATCTTTCTGATGTGTACAAACAAATTGAAAAGACGTTAATAGTTTTTACTGTAAACGGTTCTGTAGTTATTGAATACAATCATCCATCAGAAAGTATGGATAGTTCTAGATTTGCGCCATGTGTCTATTATGGTTACCCGAATTACAGCTCAGTATTAATTTATGAGAAGTTTAGATAGGAATGTAGGTTGTTTAGTTGGTATAATTTGAAGAATGATGTAGGGTTTTTAAAAAGATTATTTAACATAATATTAATTATAGGACAAATAAAGGGATTTCTGTAATATGAGCCTTAGCGAGTATTTACAGATAATAACAGTTCTCGGACTCGGTTCCTGATATTATCTAAGGATCAGTACGATAACGATAATTAATAAGCTTGTAATTTCTCTTTTAGAATTTCTTTTAATTCTGGGTTGCCAAATTCATAATGATCCTGAATTCCTAAAACCTTGATTAGTTTGCTGTAATTTGATTGATTTTTTCTTCTACAATTGGCATTCTTTCAGCTATTATTAGCGGATGAATGTGTGCGATTAACACTTCACTTAACATTCCTTTTTTACTAATACTGTTTAATTGTTCTCTTAGGAAGTCTTGAATTCTAGGATCATCTTGCTTTATTTCTTCTACAATGTTTATTCTATTGTCTAGCACATAAATAATGTCTTCTATGTCGTGGCTTGTCCTTAAATCTGTTCCTCTTCCATTAAAAGCCTCAAAATTAGTGGCCAAATAACAGGGTGCCGAAAGTATTTTAATTTCTTGATCTTTTACTTTTACAGTTTGCAAATTCTCAAAACCTATTTTATACCAACTATTAGAAGGACCCATTGGCCCATCTTCAGCTGCCATAATATCTACTGGTATGTCTTTATATAAATAACTGCAAATTGCTTTTCCAAACGGATTTGAATGAAAACCGAGTTGTCTCAATTGTGTTTGAATTTTCTCCCAATGATCCAAATTAATGATGTTTAAGGTCATATCAACATCTTGCGTTGGCTTAATTTCATCCGCTGCAGGATCGTCAGTGTACAAACTAATAATGGCGCCTCCTACAAAAACAATCTCTTCTTTTAGTTCTTGTAAGGCTTTTGCCACTTCTGCAACGACACTAATATTGATTATTTTATTCTCCAAAACCAAAACGTTTTTTAAGTTCTACCACTGCAAGCTCTCTTTCTCTCGCTCTTCCCACCCGTAAGGCATCTACCAAAGCCAAAAGCTCATGTAATTTAGGATCGTTCAATGCTGCTTCTGGTGCAGATGGGTAAAGTGGTAATATGCTATGACCTCTTACTTTTCCTTTTCCATAAGGCCAAACATATTCTTCTGTACTTTGAATTTGATCTTTCAATGGAGCAGCGGAATGAGAAGTAGGTACTCCCCGAACTACAGGACCTGGCTGTTGTGGAAAAACATACCGTAAACCAAATTGCAAGAACTCTAGAAAGGAAAGTTTCATTACCGATTTCCCTTTCGGATCTAACAACCCTGAGAATTTTGCTCGAGCTACAGCTTCGCTTACTTCAGATTGACTTAAGCCAATGGCTTCGGCTATTGGTTTTTGATTCCAACTTGACTTTTCTAGGCTTATTATCTTCAATAAAAGAAGTACGTCTTGTGGTTTTAATTGAAGTTGTTGTATTTTCATAGATTAGATATTGCGTATCGCGATATGCAATATTACTAAATAATAGTTATGTATCGAGTGAATTGATTAATTTTATTGCATATCGCGATATACGATAATTGGCGCTATTTTAATGTTATTTCCAAGCAAAATTTTAAGTAAAACGTTCAAGGCCTCTAGTGACTGTAAATCGGTATCTCCTTTTTCCTGCCATAAAAGATATAGTCGACGGGTGTATACTTTTGATAATACAATTCAAATTGTTCCAACATCATTGGGCTTAAAGGAACGTAACGGTCTTTATTCCCCTTTCCGCTAACTATTCTTATTAGCATGCGTTCTAAATTGATATCTTGCCTTTTTTATTTTGACACACTCCCCCACTCTAATTCCTGTAGAATACAGCAATTGAATGATAATTACATCTCTAAACTCTGTTAATGACTTTATAAATTGAAATACTCGTTGTGATGCTAAAACGAATGGAACTCTGCTTGGAATTCTTGCACTTCTGAGTTGTTTTACCTTTTCAGGTGTTCTAACAATGTTGTAAGAATAGTAAGTAAAAATAGCGATTTAAAGGTTTAGATGATTAGGTCCAAATTGCTTTATTTTAGATAGATAATAAATATAATCTTCAATTTGTATTACAGTGATTATTTTAAAGCGACATTGACAATCCCCTACTCTAATTTAGACTCAACCAATTATTTATTGTCTTTTTTCCTTTGTCGCTTCGACTATCGCTTAGCATAAATTCAAAGAACAAAAAAAATCATGAATTCCAAACTAAATTAGTGATTGAAAATTTACTTTGGAATTCATGAACTTCCGTAAAAATAAAATGGTGTGAACTCAAAAACAAAGCTGCGGAGCCTGCAGTGAGCTTGTCGAAGTACTTTTATCGCAGTACCGTTCTGCTATCGATAAACGAAACCAATCCAGGGACGATTGCTGTTCGTTTTAGCCACAAATGACTCTCTTCATGATAACTTTTAGTTGTATTCGTGAACTCCTTTCAGTCGTTTCAAGCATTTGGGAAGTCAGGTCACTGAGCATACTTCGATAAACTCAGCACAAGTGTAGAAGTGCTAGGCTGACGCTTTTGGCTTTTCGTTATGTAACATGCTATTGTTGTTTATTACAAATAAGAAGCCGTACCTAAAAGGTTAATGTTTAACTTTAAATATTCGTTCGTATGAAAACAACCTATATAAGTACAGGTCTTATAACCGCCATTGCCTCTTCCCTATGCTGCATTGCTCCTTTAATCGCCATTTTTGGAGGTGTTGCAGGGACTGCCTATGCTTTTTCTTGGATTGAACCTGCAAGACCTTTTTTAATTGGAGCTTCAATTATCGCATTGGCATTGGCTTTTTATCAAGCATATAAGACAAAACCTGCGGATGACTGTACTTGTGAAGTTCCTGAAAAGAAAAACTTTCTCAATTCTAAAGGTTTTTTATGGTCAATTACCATCCTTTCTATGTTGATGTTTTCATTTCCTTATTATTCCAATAATTTCTATTCTCAAACTGCAATTGTACAAACAGAATCAGATCGCACAAAAACTGTTCAATGTACAATCGGTATTGAAGGAATGACCTGTGCTGGATGCGAAAATCATGTACAATCTGCCTTATTGCCTATGAATGGAGTCTCAGAAGCAAAAGCTTCTTACAAAGAAGGAAATGCAATTATTCAAGTCGACACTTCTAAAATATCTATTAGCGTATTGAAAATGAAGTTAGCAGAGAAAACAGGTTATAAAGTATTGGAGCATAAAATTGGCAAATAATGGAGAATACAATTGAATTAAAATCAACCATTACTTGTCCTAAATGTGGTCATCAAAAAGAAAAAGTTATGCCAACAGATGCGTGTCAATACTTTTACGATTGTGAAAACTGCAAAGAGGTTTTGAAACCAAGTAATAACGACTGTTGTGTGTATTGTTCATACGGAACTGTCCCATGCCCACCAATTCAAGAAAATGGAAGTTGTGGAAGTGATTGTTGTTAGCTATTTCTTTCTGTCATGAGTTTTAGTTTTATATAACATACTTCTAATAGTGGCATTAATCTTTCACCCCGGTTAATTGTTTCGTAGTTTATTGCTTCTTCCATACATTCTAAATACGTGCTACATCGATCATCATTTGCTTTCTTTGGTTCTCATGAGTTTTGAAACCATTTCTAATATTCTAAGGAAACTCAGAAGTAAGATTATTGGATATCTTTTTAATAACAGCAGCACCCCAACCTAACTTTTATTTTTGTTGATTTATAAATTTGCCTATTTCCCAATATAAAAAAGCATGCGAGTGTTTACAGAAAGAACAGCTTGTTGTTGAGACCAGCGAACATGCACCTTTAGAGATTTAATAAGATCCTTATGTTCTTTATCTATTATAGTTGTTTGTTTCTTAGTAGTATAGAAATAGTGATGCTAATAACAATTAGAATTGATTTTAAATATAAAAAATGATTTATGTCGCTATAATTTGATTAATTTTTTTCTTCTACAATTGGCATTCTTTCAGCTAACATAAGCGGATGAATGTGCGCTAACAATACTTCACTCAACATCTCTTCTTTAATAATCCTGTTCAACTGCTCTGTAAAAAATTCTTGAACCCCTTTATTATCTTTCTTTACTTCTGCCACAATATTTATTCTATTGTCTAGAACATAAATAATGTCTTCTATATCGTGGCTTGTCCTTAGATCCGTTCCTCTTCCATTAAAGGCCTCAAAATAAGTGGCCAAATAACAGGGCGCCGAAAGTATTTTAATTTCTTGCTCCTTTGCTTTTACAGTTTGCAAATTCTCAAAACCTATTTTATACCAACCATTAGAAGGTCCGCGTAGGACATATTTCGACTACCGTTTATGCTGAGTTTATGAAAGTGCGCAATGTGACATTTAAGTTTTGTACTTCAGCCTTTAAGCTATTTATGACAACTAGTTAGGTTTTGCTTTAATTTGCAAGAAATAAAATATGAAAAACATTGTTTTATTCCTTTTCGTCTTAACCCTTGCAAATGATTCTAAAGCACAAGTTTTAGAATTTGATAATGAAGCAATTACTGCAGAGTTTGTAAATAATTTATCAATTTATGCAGATGCGTTTATTGCTCCATTATTAGGAACGTATAGCCCTGCTATGGTTGCTTCTAATCATATAACAGCAAAAACGTTAAAGCCGTTTGCTTTTGGAATTGGAATAAGCGCTTCTGGCACAATCATGAAAGCAGACCAATTGAAGTATAACTTTAATGGAATGGGCTTTTCAAATAAAATGAGTTTAGCGAATCCTGATAAACCTACAATTCCAAGTATTTTAGGTGGTAATACAACCGCTGTATTTCTATATGAAGTGGAAGATAATTCTGGAGTTTATGCGTATCAACAAAGTATTGAAGTCCTAGATGGTTTCACTTCTATAAACAATTCTGTTCCTTCAGTAGCTATAAGTTTAAGTGTTGGTCTTCCAATGAATACAGAAGTTTTTCTTAGGGCTTTGCCTACAATTAAAATTGACGGATTAGAAAATTATTTAGTTGGTGGTGGAGTAAAACATGTTATATCACAATATTTTCAAGAAGACGATGATCATGAATTTAATGTTGCTTTAGCAGGGTTTGTAGGGAAGACAAAGTTTACAATTTTTCCTAAAAATTTTTTAGACGGACAAAACCAAGAAGTTGTATTTATTGACAATACATACTCTGGCGAATTAATAGTTTCTTACGATAAGAAGTATTTTTCGATTTTTGGTTTAGTAGGATATTATTCAGGTAATTCTGAATTTGCCATCAATGGAACGTATAGATATGAAGTAGAAGAGAAAGGATTAATTCAAGAAGCGTTCTCAAGCACAAATCCAATTAGTTTAAAAAAGGAAAATTCTGGAATTCAAACCCAAATTGGGGCATCGCTTAATTTTTATTCAATAGGTTCGCTTGCTATAAGTTACGCTATGGCTAAAAGTAATTCTATTGCATTTAACCTAAGATTCTTTATTAATAATGGACAATAAGTTTAAATCATCTTATTTCTCATTAGTACTTGCTTTGATCTATTTGAAAATATATCATCCTTGTTCATTTAATAGAATAGGTTAATACACCTTGCCTACTCAACACTCTTTCGTTTTCTTGCTAGAAAGAATGAACTAAAGCTGTAATGGTTGGAAAATCGTTGTTTTTCATTCAGGCGACCGCTGTGCTGCGTCAAAAAAGTATTGCATGCCACAGCATGATAAAGAGCACTTCGATCCTTCCGCTGTACCCCACATACTCAGTGTAAAAAATAAAACTTCCCGCACTTCTACTACCGTTTATTGCATGGTGTTCTTTAGCGTATTCCTAGGCTGTGGCAAAACGGTCTTGATGGGCAGAACAAATGAATACTCTTTTTAAAGGATTTGATTCTCATGTTGCATAAAAACCTACGCCTGCATCCACTCATAAACACACCTACAAACTCCTTCATTTTTTCTAGTATCCGCTCTCCTATCTCTCTTGCTTTTAAAATGCTTGGGCAGTTATCTAAACATTTAAATACATCGTCTCTAATGGGTTCTTGACCGCTATAGATGTATCCATCTATCAATCCTTTAAATTGAGCTTTATCCAAGCTTCTACTTCGCATAAATTGCCTAGAGCCTATACTTTTTGGTCTTGCCAAAACTGTTTAAATTCATCATCGATGTCGTCTGCATTGGTAATAAATGGCAAGTTTTCTTCAATAAACTGTTCTATCAATTCTCGTTTACTACGCAGCATAATATCGCCACCCAATAAATCCATAATTGCCTTTTTCTGAGCTGCAGATTTACTTGGCACTTTTTCTTCTTTAAAGTCTTTCAGTAGCTTCAAAATATATACTCTATTAATGCGGTCTTTGTGAATCAATTCTAACTCAAAATCAATGTCATCGAGTATATAAACCAATTCTTTTTTGGCTTCTCGTTTAACCTTTTCATAGAGGTCAAGATACTTGCCTTTGTAATTTTCAAATTCTTGTTCATCTAACGATAAATCACCCCAATTAAAATCGCTGTAAGATTGTAATACATTCAGGTTTCGCATCAGTTTTCTAAAAGCCTGAAAAAATTCAGCCTCCTCTACTTCACTTTCTAAATCATTAACTGATTGGTAGGTTGGTGTAATTTCTCTTAACACATTAAAGGCATCCTCAAATTTCTTTGCTATGTCTTCTTATTTAGGCATAATAACTACCTCTATTGCATCTTTATCCGAAAATAAAGTAATGGCATCATCTGTTGTTTTCTTGAGGTTTCTAAAGGCCAAAATATTCCCTTGCGACTTCTGCTCTCCCAATATTCTATTCGTTCTAGAATAAGCCTGAATTAAGCCATGTTGTTTAAGGTTTTTATCTACATACAAGGTGTTTACTTTTTTTGCATCAAAACCAGTGAACATCATATTTACAACAACAACGATATCTAAGCGATCTTTTTCATCGTTAAAGTTCTTTTTCTCTCTTTCTTTTAACCGTTTACTAATGTCTTTAAAGTAACCTTCAAATAGCTCTCTATCCTTCGTGATGTAACTGGTATTATACATTTGATTATAATCCCCTATAAATACAAGATTTTAACATTACAATGATTTAATTCTCACGTCCACATAAAATTTAGAATTAGCCCGTAAAAAGGAATGGTTTTTTTATTTAAGCTGTTGCTGAATCGAAATAATCTTTTTTCAAAAAGTAGTCAGCTTCTATTTTAATAAAATTACAGCGCTACATACATTTGCGATAAGTGACCTATAATAAATAAATTAGACAGATTCATGACATGAGTTTTTTGATTAATTGTTTGCAGTAGTATTGCTTGAAGGGCAAGAGACGTTATGGTGCAAATTGATTCTTGATTCTAGTAAAAGCAATGGGCTCAAATTGCTATATTGCCAGCGGTAATAAATACAGGCACCATGGCAAAAAGCATTTTATCTGAGAGAATTGAATTTAAGTATTCTGAAGATTCTAAGTATTACAATCCAGAAGCATTTACAAAACTAGTTGCCAACAGGAGAAGTTGCAGGCTGTATACAGACGAAAAAATACCGGAAGATATTATGAACAAATGTTTGGATTTGGCACTGCTTGCCCCCAACTCTTCTAACATGCAGCCTTGGGAATTTTATTGGGTTCGCTCTAAAGACAAGCGACAAAAATTAATCAGTCTTTGTTTGAATCAAAATACGGTTAAAACAGCAGCTGAAATGATTGTTGTTGTGGCACGAACAGATACCTGGAAAAGAAACTCCAAGCTGATGTTAAAAGCACTTAATCAGCAAGAAGTGGATCCTCCAAAATCGGCCCTACACTATTACAGTACAATTACTCCGTTGGCTTATAATCAAGGCTTTTTAGGATGGCGAGGAGTTGTAAAACGGGTGGTACTATCCATCATAGCAATTGTGAAACCAATGGTTCGACAACCCAAATCCTTTGCAGACATGCGAACTTGGGCGAACAAATCCACTGCACTCGCCTGTCAAAACCTAATGCTTGCTTTTAGAGCTTATGGATATGATACCTGCCCAGTTGAAGGATTGGATCAACGACGCATTCGACGAATGCTAGAGTTGCCGTATGGGAAAGCGGAGGTTTGCATGGCAATAAGCGTGGGTAAAAGAGCCCCAAATGGCATTTATGGTCCGAGAATAAGATTCGACAGAAAGCTCTTTGTGAAAGAATTGTAAAACAAAGGGTTAACTTTTTTATAAGCCAATAAATTGACTGTTTATGGTGAGACTAATCAAGTTTTTTAACTGACTAAAAGCAATTTTAATGGGACTAACGACATTATGGTTAAGTTATCCATATAGCTTAATCGTTCTATGCAGCAAAAATCAATAGATTTCTTTTCTAGAAACTTTGCCAATGAGCAAATGAATTTCCTGTACACAGGGAATTTTAGCGATTTACATACCGATCATTTTATTGAATTAAACAGCCAACAAGTTGAAAACGTTGATGGGTCTAAAATGCTACAAAGAAAAGCAGCTTTTTTAATTGCAGAATGCTTTCAAAACGTTGTAAGACATAGCGACCTTACGAACAAAGAAGCTTATTTTCACATTAAAAATAATTTTGGAGTCTTCAGCCTTACTTCAGGCAATACAATACAAAACAACATTGTGTCTGCTCTGAAAGGTCAATTAGAGCAGCTGAATAAACTAACCTCTGAAGAATTAAGGGAAGTATATAGACAAACTCTTGAAGATACCTCCTTTTCTAATAAAGGAGGAGCTGGTCTCGGTTTAATCGAAATGGCTCGAAAAACGAAGAACAAACTGAGCTTTAGGTTTTCGAGAATAAATGCTATCAAATCTTACTTTTATTTTCAACTGCTGCTGAACTCAACTTCAACAAACCGACACGTTGCAAAGGGTAATTTTGACGCAGACATTTTACTAAAGAGTGGACTGGTAAAAGATGATTTATTCTTAGTATACAAAGGAATCATTTCATCGAACGTTACTTCCTCTCTTCTCAGAATAGTGGAACGGACATTTCAATCGCAAAATCAGAAATTTGGTTTTGTTGAATTGATGGGGTTGATTGAAAACTTTACCAAAGCACTAAACTCAGTAAATAGTGACAGTTCAATGATGCTTCTAATGGGAAAAAATGAGGTAGGATATAAAATTGAGGCCTCTTGCATGGCTAGTAATCTAACGGCGAAAAAACTCTCAAGGTCTTTAAATTTATACAAGACATTTAGTCCGGAATGTCTTGAAAATGAACAACTCGATTTATTAAGTAATCCAAATCAAGGTATCCAGAATAACTATAAACTGAACCTCGTAAAATTAATCAAGAACTGTTCGGATGTAAAGGTTAACTTCGAGGCATATAATGAAACGCACTCTTTTATTGGCATTAGCGCGTATTTTTATCAAAATGAGCAGGATACACTGCTTATATTTAAACAAATAAAAAACCTCACAACTAGTTAATTTATTCCCACAAAGGCGTTAAATTAATTTTAATTGATACTTTAAAATTAACAGGCAGAATACTGCAGAATACGTTTATTGCAGATAGTGTGCGTCCGTTGTTTTTTGATGTGTTGCACTTGAAAGAAAAAATGTAAATGCGATCACTCTATCTTTACAATGACTTTTTGCAAGTCGGTAAAACTTTGCGAAGGAAAAACCGTTACAAACTACAACAACTAAATGAATTTACTTTTAGCCCTTATTCTTTTTGATAGCATTGCATTTTTTGCATACGGTCTATCTTGTTTGTTTTCTCAAAAAATGAAAACCGAATTTATTCGGTTTGGATTGGCCTCTGCACAGAGAAAAATAACTGGAATTGCTCAAGTACTTGGCGGTTTAGGCTTAATAATAGGGTATTTTTTAGATGTAAGAATATCAATTTTCTCCACACTTGGTCTATGTGTGCTCATGCTAGCAGGGTTTATTGTGCGTGTTAAGATTAAGGATACACTAGCTGAGACACTTCCTTCGTTTCTATTTATGTTGCTTAATTTAATCTTAACCTACTTTCTGATTGGTAAGCTCTAAGAAAGGTACACAATGCCAAGACAAAGAATTAGAAAACTTGCCGCAGGTATTGACTTAAAAAGAGGATCTTTAATCTTCAGGTGCATCAGCACAGAACCACTTAAGAAAAAGAAGAGTCCAAATGCACCAACTTTTTCAAGAAATTGAAATTGAATTGAGGCAAGTAGTAAAATAGCTAGACCTACTTTTGCGGTCCCTATGACATAGACCGACCAAGTGGGCAAACCATAAGCTGAAAACTCTTCATGAATTGTTTGAGCGGAACCACCCCTCCACCTAGATGGTTTTTTAGAGTTAACTAACCAAACATTTAAAATGCTGAGGCCGACAATTAATTTCAATAAAATTATAAAATATTCCATATTGCGTTAAATTTTGAACATAGTCCTCTGTACAGATGGGCTCTAAATTAGTCAATCTTTAAAGGATATTGAGTTTAATTGGCAGCAAATTCTCATTCTAATTTTTGCCCGTTTAAGAAAGAGCCGATAAGCCCTAAAAGAGTGCCGTAAAAAAACAATTTATTTATAACACACAGGAATAACACACTACTTCTATGCTGTAAATCAACAACCTAATAATTTAAACGGAATGAGTCACATTTGAAGGTAGTTTTTTCTAATCTTGATAATAGAAATTTAATATGGATCTTTTGCAAATAATTCGATTAGCTTCTAACCTTTTCCAGTTGACTCAGTACCTCTTTTATTTCCACAAAACTACTTTCTGTGAAATTTAACGTATAGTAACGACTTCCATTTAATTGCATATAGCAAAGCATTGGTTTGCAAGCTACCACTTTATATACAAAAATATAGGCGTTTTCGTTCTTTGGAATGTTATGGGCTTCAAAGTGATTCTGTTCAACAATAGCGTTACAAGTAATCATGCTGTTGGTATTTTTAAAAACAATGTGCACCTTCTCATTGATCACATCCTCGGACTTCATTACCACCATTTGACTTTCGGAAGGATCATTTTCAATAAATTTATCAATGTTAATCCATTTTAAATCATTGGCATTAAAAATATAGTTGGTTAAATATTTTTCTGAGGTTATTCCCATTGCGTCCATACTTTCTCCCCACTCTTCCACTTTCCTTTTTCTCTCAGCTCTCCACTGCTTCACTTCTAATTCAAAAACAATTTTATGCTTCTCATTTCTCAACAATCTTTTCTTAATCACCCTTAAGTAATCAGCAGTTTTAGTAAATTTCTCAGATTTAGCTAAGCGCAATGAATTCCAATGTTCCATTTCTACAACGTAATACTTCATGTCTTCATGAAAGGACACCATTGCATTTTCGTAGCTTATTTTTCGTTTTTTATACTTTTCAACTCTTAGTAAATAACGCGTCATTGCCTTTTGATAGCTTTTTGTTTTGCTTGCTTCGGATTTCACCTTTATTCCACTTGTACCACTGGATCTTTCTTTTATAGCTTTTTAACTTTGGCTCATGAGGGGCACGAACCTTGCTCGGCACTTTCGGCTTATCGGGTGGAGCAACTGTATATTTAAATAAAGGAAAGGGGGTTCGGTCAGACTGTAAAACGAGAAATTCTATTGTACTAATATTTTCCATTCTGTTTGTGATTGGTCTTCCTGTAGTCGTCCAATTTTCTCCTGAATTTGAAAGAAAGATTTCCATTCCAACTTGCCTATTTTCATTTGGAACTGCCACAATTAGTTCTTTGCCTTTCGCTAACCTTAAATTTTCTCCATTTTCTGCCTTCACTGTAATTTTGAACATTCCTCCAGTTTCCAATAACAGCCCATCTGCTTTAGTTTGCAAGCCTGAAGCCATAAAATGTCTAAAGTCAAGTGATTCGATTAATTCGACAGTTACCTTTTCGAGAATGGTGTCACCGTTAGTATTTACAAAAATACCTTTGGGAATAGATATTTGAACTCCATTATGACCCTTAACAGCGTTCTTCTTGGTTGGGTCTAAACAAATAACAGTTCGATTATTCCGATTAAGTTCTTGTTCTAATTCTAAAATACTTTCAAACTGGTATCCTTTTAAGGAAACTTCTACCCTTCGGTTACTTTCCATATTACGTTGGCTAGTATTCGGTAAAATAGGTGCTAACTATCCTTTAAAATCAGTTCTAATATTTTTTACCGCGATGCCTTTTGAAATCAGATAGTTTTTTACAGCTTGAGATCGATTGAAGGACAGCTGCTCATTGTATACATTCATCCCTCTGTTGTCGGTGTGTCCTTCAATAAATAGTTCAAAGTCTGGAAAATTAGCAGTTTCTTCAATTAGTTCATTTAGCTTACATACAGCTGAGTCAGTTAATTCAAATTCAGCAATATTGAAGTATACTGTTTTCTTATTTTCTGTACTGCTTGATTGTGCAGGAATACTAACTACAAATAATAATATAACCGCGAGAAGCTTGGATATTTTCATAATTGTTCGTTTTTAAGGGTTGGTAAATACCCTATTAGAACCTATGAATTGTTTAATTTATTGTCTCGAATGATAAAATTGTGTTGGTACTATTTTAGCAACACGCCTTAAATAAATAAAGTAGACCACATGAATAGTGTTAAACCATCCCGTTTTGTGTTTGTTTGTCTATTTTTAAGAAGTACAACGACTGAAAGCGAAGAATGACATGCCTTTTTAATCTAACAGAGATTTTGCAATCTGCTCCATCTTCAAACTATACCCATTCACCTTTTGATGAGTCGGCATCCACCCCAATAAAAACCGAGTAAAATCCGCCCAAGCTATAGCATACATGCTTCGCCATTCATGTTCCAACTTTGGAAAAGCCTCAATTTTTGTTGATCCTCTCAATTCCCTAAAATAGAAATTAAGTAACTCTTCCTCATGTTGTTCGCATTCGTATTCAGTTAAACAGCTGCCCAACAAGTAAACGACATCTTTCATTCCGCAACCACCGCCTACATATTGAAAATCGACCGCAGCAACAGATTTAATGTCGGGTGCAAAACAAAAGTTAGCCACTTTAGCATCACCATGAATTATCGTTTTATACTTACAATTTCTTAGTTTGTCATCAAGCTTTTTTGCATTCTTTTTCAACCAATTAGTGTCCATTGCTGCCAGTTCGTCTGGCCTCGTTTCTAACTGCCAATACGACCCTTCGTTCCACAATCTATTTGGCTTATCATTCATAAACGTTCCATGGAAGTTAGCCAACCATTTTAAACAAAGCTTTGTTTCTTGAACAGTTAATTGCGACCTTCTCACCTCAAAGCCTGCAGCGTCTAAATCTTCTAACACCACTCTACTTTCCTCCCCCATTTCACTTGTAAAATGGAATTTCGGAACTTTACAATGGTCGTTCGTTTTATCAGAGTAATGGTGGTACCAGGCCATTTCAACTTCGTATGATTTCACCTTTCGCACGTGAGAATTTTTAGTATTCCAACCTCTTGGATGATTCGACTCAATGGGAATGGCAATGTGTTTTACAATTACAGTACTAACATTGGAATTTACAAGCTGCCATCGGCTAATTGTTCCATAACCGCTCCAAAGCGATTGAATAGTCTCCAACTCCCTTGCATCTGATGCGTTAAAATGATAGATTAATTGTCTTTTAAATGAACTCTTCACAACTTAAAAATATGGATATGAATGAAACAAAAGCGGAAACCAATTTTAATTTTTAAACAGTACTAATGAAACGAAGAAGTTGCCTACTCCGTCTTCTGATCTTATTAACAGTAAACAAAGTACACCAATGACTGCCGTAGTTCTGTTCTTATTTTATACCAATCAAGTTTTTTATTGCTGCATACTATTGTAAAAACGATTATTTTAACCCGTAGAATTGGTAAATGCCGAATGCTTAGATAACGAGGAACGATGTGCGAGACATTCGATGGATTTATCTGTATTACACGATATATTTAGACGTTGACCTACTCGCTATTTAACAGTTTTTATGCGGATTAATGTGCTCTTTGCAGTGCAGGTTCCAATGCACCGTTAACTGCCTAAGCAACGTCAAAATAATTGCAGAGCGGAAACGGCGATAAGGATGCAGTGAAAAATAAAAATTGATTAACCGATTAACTTGTGGTCCATGTAATTTAACATGTTGGTATGGTACTCCTCCAATACCTTGGTGTGGAAGTAAGGATAGATAAAACGATCTCTGAATTTAGATTGACTTCTGTAATGAGTTGTGTGTGTAATCCGAGTTCTATTGTTCCCGACAGAATCTAATTTAATTCTTTGAAAGCCAATAGACTTGCCACCCTTTATATAGGCAAACTCTAGCACCCTTTCTTCCTTATTTTTTATAACTATTTCATATGAGACGGCAATTTGAATGATTCCTTTTAAAACACTTAAATTCATAAAATAAACTTGGCCGACTTCCGTTGCAGAAAAAGTCTCTTCCTTATATAACACATCTAACTCATTTCGTTTTGAAAGCATCAATGCAAAGGAAACGAGACTTCCTGTAAACACTAAATTCAGACCTGTTTTATTATACGAATCCCAAACAGTGTCTATGTTGTATTTGGCTTCAAATACCTCTTCGTGCTTCAAAAACTTTTTTGTGCAGTCACCGGGTCTAAAAGAGACCTGTAGGTCCTTAACGGACCGAACCCGGTTATTGATTTGCTCTTGTATAAAGGCCCTAATTTTCTTATGCGGAATCCGCTCTAATACAATGTGCTCCATTCAAGTTATTCGCGCAAATCCCAAATAGATTCTGCTGTTACGGACTGCAAAATAAGCCCTAATATTTAAAAAATTGCAATTCAAGCATTGAAACTATTATTTTAGTTTTTTCAATCCGTATAAAATGTCATCTAATCCATTTAATTTGATCTCGTAAAGTGTTTCCAATAGCACTCCCAACTTTCCTTTTGGAAAGCCTTTTTGACGATACCAAACTAAATAATGTTCAGGAATATCTGCTAATATTCGCCCCTTGTACTTGCCATAAGGCATTTTCATGCGAACCAAGTCCATTAAAATTTTGTGCTGTTCTTCATTTTTCACAATTTAAAAATACTCGCATAAGTTGGTTCTTAGTGCCTAAAAAGCTTTATTATATTTACTGCGATAGTATACTAAAAGTACTTCACCTAAGTGTTTGATACAGGATATATTATTTTTGAAGGAATCCTTAAAACAACAGATTTAGAGTCATCCATTAATTTAATCTAAGAAAAGAAGCAACTAAGCCTCTCCTGTCATTATCTTGCACAATCCAAATGTATCTCCATGAAGACTAAATTATTTTTAAGCCTACTCTGTTGCGCGCTCTCCCTTACTGTTTGCGCACAAGACGACTACGATTATGATTATGACGAAGAGTATGAAGATACTGTGAAATTCTCTTTCGGAATCAACTTTGGTGCTTATTTTTCGAGCCATGAGACGGCGGAAATCTATTCTGGAAGACCCTATATAACGCCCTTTAATATTCCTTTTGTTTTTAGCCAGCCGTTCAATGAACAAGTTTTTAGAGATTACTTTAGGTTTGCCTATCAAATTGAGGAGTACCCCCTTGAAACAAGATACAGAACAGCATCGGAAATTGGTGGACACATTGAGTACAACTTAAATGATGCTGTTGACTTGTATTTAGATGTAAACATTACACAACTAAAATTTGAACAGTTTTTTACTGTGGCAATTTTCGACCCAAACAATGGTATCAATGGACCTACATTTGAACAAGTGCCCCTTTTTGGAGAGGAAAATCGGTTTCATCTCAACCTTGGGGCTCAATTTAGTATGTATCACGATGAGTATTCTAATTTCTATTTCTCTGTTTTTGGGAGTTTAAACAACACTCAAATGAGAAGAAATTACTTCGTAATTAACAACCAAGAGTATGAAATATTTCACGTAGCAGAAGACAGACCTAACCAACGATTAGGAGGAATTGGTTACGGCGGAGGAGCAGGTTTAGGGTTTAAATATAAAATAATGGACCACTTGACAACCGATTTCTATTACAACATGTCTTACGTTCAAATAAATTTAAGTGAGAATTTTCAACCTTTTGGGTTCAATCATGGTCTAGGAATCCGAATTATTTGGCATTAATTCGTCGATTATTTGCGTGACTGCTAATATTCTATTGCATCGCTTACGTCCCAAGCATCCTTTTCAATACCACAAGTAAATTTAAACGTTTCGCTATTGTGAACTAGAGCGTTGGGATCTTTATAGTTTGCAGCCTCTGCTTTTTTCAACCACTTCTGTAACTCCCTATATTTTGGATTTCTTAATTTTTTATGACCAATTACAAAGGTTGGAATATTCGCCTTTCCCGAAGCATACTGTCCTCTTAATTCTAGCTCTTTAGATTTGTTGGCTGTCACGTCGTAAAATAAAAATACAACTCCACTTGTTGTCAGTAATTTTTTATAGTACTGCGTTTTGTGGCAATTACCAGCACCGTAAAGTTTTATGTTATTCCTCTTATCCATGCGTTTAAGAACTACAGGATAGCATCGAACAGCCGACCTTATTCATTGCCCATTGGGGCCGCTTTACAAACCATTTTTCCATTTCAGGTTGCGCATCATAAGGTTTTAGTAACAGTTGATATAACTCTTCTACTATAGTGTTATCTCCTTTCTCTGCGGCATCAATGGCCAATTGCGCCATGTAATTTCGTAAAACGTATTTGGGGTTTACTGCTTTCATTTTTAAACTCCTTTCAGTTGAGTTACAGTTCTCCTTCTGTATCAATTCCCGATAGTTTTCAAACCACATTTCCCAATGCACTTTTTCTGCAGTTAATTCTTCATCACCCAAGTAAGTTGTTTCAGTCAAAATAGACCAAAAAGACTCAAAATCCAATGCCTTTTCAGAACTTAATTTCCTAAAAAAAAGCGTCATGTCAATCTGTGACTTTTCTAGGTTATCTTCCAACTGAGTTATGAATTCTTCTTTCACTTCTTCTCTTAGCGTAAGCCCTAGTTTTTGGCACATCATTTTATGAAAGCCCACGGTATACTCTTTTTTGTATTCTTGCAAGATCTCTTGCAAAGGTTCGACGTCTTCTATTAACGGATACAGGGCATTTGCCAGCTGTGTTAAATTCCACAACGCAACGTTAGGTTGCCTGCCAAAACGATATCGTTTATTCTCTAAATCAGTTGTATTAGGAGTCCAATTTGGGTCAAAATTCTCCAACCAACCATACGGACCATAATCTATTGTTTGTCCTAAAATTGAAAGGTTGTCCGTATTCATTACCCCGTGAACAAAACCAACCCTTTGCCAATGAATGATAAGGTCTTTTGTTCTAGACACTACCTCCTTGAAAAAAGCTAAATAAGTTGGTTTGGAAGGTTCGCCAAGCTCCGAAAAGTGATGCTTGATGGTATAGTCTACCAGCTGTTTCAATTCTTCCTTCTCCCCTCTAGAGGCCAATATCTCAAAGCTTCCAAAACGGATAAATGATTCAGAAACTCGACAAACAACAGCTCCCAATTCGTCTTTCGGATTGCCATTGTACAAAATATCTCTTGAGACAATATCGCCTGTTGTAATCAAAGACAATGCTCTTGTTGTAGGAACCCCTAAATGATGCATTGCTTCGCTGCACAGGTATTCCCGAATAGAAGAACGTAAAACGGCAAAGCCATCCGCCCGACGAGAATAAGGTGTTGGCCCTGCTCCTTTGAGCTGAAATTTCAAGTTTTTATCGTTCACCTCAAGTTCTGCAATATTAATTGCTCTACCATCGCCTAGTTGCCCTGCCCAATGCCCAAATTGATGGCCACCGTAGCACATAGCATAACTTTCAAAACCATTAAACTTCTCCGCTCCACTCAGCTGTCTCAACAATTTTTCATGATCTCCACCTTCTAATTCATAGTCCTTTAAAAAAGAACTAGAAATATGAACCCATTTAGGGTCCTCCGGCTTCTTTGTTTCTGCCAATGAAAAGTGTGCATGATTGACTTGTCTGGTGAAGTTTTTTTTCTCTAAATCAATTTTTAACGCTGATGTAAATTGAGGGCTACTTTTAAGGTCTGAGAGCTGTTGCATGGTGTTATTTTAATCGATCGGCATACATGTTTCTTAATTTTGAAATCTTTGGAGAAATTACCGCTCTGCAATACCCTTCATCAGAATTTTGGTTGTAGTAATCTCTGTGGTTGTCTTCGGCCTCGTGAAACTCTTCCGCTTGTGTTAATTCAGTTACAATTGGATTTTCAAACGCATTACTCAAAGTAGTAAAGACGTTCTCCACTGTTTCCTTTTGAGCGTCGTTTTGGTAATAAATCACTGATCGGTATTGTGTTCCCCTATCCGCTCCTTGTCGGTTTAGTTGAGTTGGATCGTGACTTGTCATAAAAATAGTAATTAAGTCCTTAAAGCTTAACTCCTCCGCATTAAAAGTAACCTTCACCACTTCTGCATGTCCAGTTAATCCTGAACAAACTTCTCGGTAAGTCGGCTTGCCAGGAGCAGTTCCACCTGAATAACCAGATTCCACTTTTTCAACGCCTTTCAATCGCTGAACTACCGCTTCGATGCACCAAAAGCATCCGCCACCAAATACTGCTATTTCATTTTTCATAATCTACTTTTTCTTTAATTAATTTTAGGGAAGCTGAGTTCATGCAGTAACGCAGCCCACTTGGTTGTGGACCATCAGGAAATACGTGTCCTAAATGACTGTCGCAGCCATTACACATTACCTCTACTCGAACCATACCGAACGATTCGTCTTTGTCGTATTTAACTGCATTGTCTTTAATTGGCGCGGTAAAACTTGGCCAACCACTCCCCGACTCAAACTTAATTGTAGAATCAAACAATTCTGTATCGCAACATTTACAGCTGTATTTACCCGCTTCATGTGCACTGCATAATTCCCCTGTTCCTGCTCTTTCCGTACCTTTTTTTCGTGTAATGTAAAAGTCTTCTTCAGAAAGTTCAGCTTTCCATTCTACTTCTGTCTTTTCCACTCTTTTGTCCGGCGCCGGTACGCCTTTGTTGGCATATTTAATTACATCGTTCCAATTGATCATAGGTTCTAAATTAAACGTTAGTGTTTGATTAACAAAACAGATATGAAACAGTAAAGTTTTCAAAAACTGCACTATTTCCCTTTGCAAAGTTTGGCATTTATAAACGATTTACAACAGTACTTTCGACACTTATAATTGACCATTCTTCCCAATAAAACATAAAAAAAAACCCTCTCGATCAAAATCGAAGAAAAGCTTCTAAAACAGGTGGCTGTTTTACTGAATTATAATCAGAAATGTGTTGAAATTGGCGTTCACGAAACACGTGCCATTTGACCAAATAGATATTTTACTCGTAATGTATTGACTTACTCCATTTACAAAAATCTGTTGCCACATGTTGCAGAATACTCGCCCAATTGTAATCTTGTTCCATTTACCGAAACAATTAAATAGTTGGACAACGGCGCATCCATATAACTTTAGACTACATCGTTTGAAAAAACTTCACTACTAACAGAGGGGATCTCCCAATACGTGACCAAAATGTGACAGTTACTTTATGTGAGTCATCCCGCTCTAACAATTGGCCTCATTTAAATTGAATGGAGAGCAATTGTTCAATCCCTTGGTAAAAAATAAAATATGCCGCCATCCTTTTTACTTAAGATCGAGCTCTTTTAAGTTCTGAATTCTGTTCCGTTCTAAAAAGGCATCAATGCTTTCGAAGTGCTCAATTACTCGTTTATCTTTGAATTCGAATACCTTTTCTGACAGACCTCCCAAAAAGTCTCTATCGTGAGAAACTAAAACTAAGGTTCCATCGTAGTTTTTCAATGCCTCTTTCAATACGTCTTTCGATTTTAAATCCAAGTGATTGGTAGGTTCATCTAGAATTAAAAGATTAACAGGTTCCAACAGAAGTTTAACCATCGCTAATCTTGTTTTCTCTCCACCTGAAAGCATGCTAACTTTCTTGTCAATATCATCCCCCCTAAACATAAACCCACCTAAAAGATTCTTGATCTGAGTTCTAACTTCTCCGGTTGCAACTTCGTCTACCGTTTGAAAGATAGTCAACTCAGTATCCAATAGAGAAGCTTGATTTTGAGCAAAATAACCTACCTTAACGTTATGCCCTAATTCGCAAGTACCGGCAACTTTAATCTCATTTAAAATGGCCTTAATCATGGTTGACTTCCCTTCGCCATTTCTGCCGACAAATGTTACCTTCTCGCCTCTTGAAATGGAGAAACTGGCATCCTTAAAAACTTCTATAGCGCCATAATTTTTGGAAACCTCTTTTACAGTTATCGGATAATCTCCTGAGCGTGGCGAGGGTGGAAAACGAAGACGCAAGGCTGACGTATCAATTTCATCAATCTCGATAATTTTAAGTTTTTCTAACATCCGCTCTCTAGAATTCACTTGGTTGGTTTTTGAGTATGTTCCTTTAAAACGTTCAATAAAAACCATGTTATCAGCAATTAGCTTTTGCTGCTCTGCATGCGCTTTTAGCTGGTGAACCCTTCTGTCCTCGCGTAATTGCAAATAATGACTGTAATTGGCTTTATAATCATAAATGCGACCCATTGTAACTTCAATGGTTCTCGTCGTTATGTTATCAATAAAAGTTCTGTCGTGAGAAATAACAATTACTGCTTTGGCCTTGTGTATTAAGAACTGTTCTAACCAAATAACAGACTCAATGTCAATGTGATTTGTAGGTTCGTCTAATAGAATTAGATCAGGTTTTTGCAACAAGATTTTTGCCAGTTCAATTCGCATTCTCCAGCCACCACTGAACTCTGAGGTTTGTCTAGTAAAATCTTCTCTTCTAAAGCCAAGACCTTTTAAGGCCATTTCAACTTCAGCATCGTAGTTAATTTCTTCAATTGAGTAAAATTTTTCACCCAATTCACTCACGTTTTCAATGAGTTTCATGTACGCTTCCGATTCATAATCGGTCCTGGTTTCTAATTGTTTGTTAATCAAATCCATTTCTTCCTTCATGGAAAAAATCTCCTTGAATGCTTTCGACGTTTCCTCGAAAACTGTGCAATCATCTTCGGTCAATAAGTGCTGTGGCAAATAAGCAATTACATAATCCTTCGGAAAGTTTACTTTACCTCGATTTGGCTTTTGTTCTCCTGCAATAATTTTCATCATAGTGCTTTTCCCTGCACCATTTTTGCCCATTAATGCAATCTTGTCATTCTCATTTACGACAAATGAAACTCCTTCAAATAAGGTCTGTCCGCTAAATTCAACCGCTAAGCCATCTACTGAAATCATAATCTAAAATTGAGCGACAAAATTATTGATTTATATCAAAAGCAGTGGTCTTATTCTCAAAACTGTGATCAGACCATTTTTTACCCATTTTTAAAAAGTCCGGTAGTTAAAAATCACACCTTTCTTCTACGATGAAATGTAATTTAAAAATTTGTAATTCTTTTATCTGCTGCTCCATCATTACGTGAAATAGAACTTTGAATTTCACCCTCTTCAGTATACCATACAATGCGCCCATCCATTTTACCGTTAGCCCATCTTCCAGCTAGTCTTTCTTCACCATTTTCAAAAAAATACTTTTGTTTTCCAACCCATCTGCCCTGTTCATCAAAATTAAACTGCTGAGCTAGAACACCGTTATCGTGATACCGTATAAATATGCCTATATTTTTTCCATCTTTCCAAAACGCTTCTTCCATTAAAGCACCAGATTTATTAAATATCTTGTAATACAATACATTATTCTCCATTGTATCAATTTGAACCGTTAATGAAGGAGGGTTACCAATTCCAGAAATGTTAAGAGTAATTAGGGCTAAGAGGAGGGAGAATATTATTTTCTTCATTGTTGTACAGGTTAGAGTGTAAAACAAAAGTCTAAACTTACCTGATCATATTGCGCAACAATTCGGAGTTTGGCGGTATTCTATCGGAGAGTAGTAATTGTAAAAAATTAAATGCCAACGTTGGGTTATAAACCTCCAACATATTGCGGTATTCAAGTAAATATCAGAGCAGATTAATATGATCCATGAGCAATTTTCGATGAGACCCACTGACAGGGATGACTTTATTTTGAATCATTACATAAGTGTCTTCGATGCTGTCGATCTTTTTCAAATTGAGAATGAAAGACCGGTGGACCTTTAAAAATTCTCGTCCTTTTACTTTTTCATTCATTGCACTTAACGTTGAATGAATAATGTGTTTGCTCGTTGGATTGGTATGAATAACCAAATAATCATCGAGTGTTTCTATGTATAAAATGTCAGCATATTTAATTTTTATCAACTTTCCTTCTGTCTTAATGAACAGCTCACTTTGAAAGTCTTCTTTTAGCTGTTTAGTTATTTTGGTTTTTGCTTTATTTATTGCTTTAATTAAACGCGGCAAAGTAATGGGCTTAGTGAAATAATCTGTTACATCTAGTTCAAATGCTTCTATGGCATGTTCTGTAAGACTTGTGGTAAAAATAATTTGAGGAAGGTTGCTTACGGACTGTGCCAATTCAATACCAGTTAAGTCTGGCATTTCAATGTCCAAAAATAAGAGATCAAAGTCTTGTTTTTCTAATTCACTAGTGGCCTCAATTGCACTCTCACATTTACATACAACTGCAACCCCGTCTATTTTAGTACACAGGTGTTCTAAAATTTCTCTAGACATTTTATCATCATCAACGATGATGCACTTTAGTGAGTTATTCAACTAATATAAAATAATTTTAGCACAATGAAACGTTAAAATCAGTTCGCTAATTTACAAAACACATTTGTTTTTATTCACACACATAACCATTTTGGCTAATCCAATTGGGTAATATGCTTTACTCTTTGGCATTGGTAACCTTTGCTATGTTGAGCCAGTCAACGCACCCAATGTTACAATTAAAAATTCTTCATTCACGATTCTTCATTCAAAAATTTCGTCCTCTTCTCCCGGCAACTCTAAGGCCTTAACCGACTGAATAGCATTTCCTGCAATTCCTTTGATAGAAGCATGCATTTCGATGGTATTTAAGGTGACCTTATCAATCTGTTTTTCTCGTTGTTTCCAAATGCGCTGAAAGGATCTTTTCTCTGTTTCTAAATCCGTTTTCATTTGAGTGAACCCTTCAACAATTGCTTCAATTTGCATTCGGAACGTATTACTAGTCAAAAAGTCATACAACATGTGCATTTTTTCGCCTTTATTGTCTTGCGTGCTTATTGCCGTGCTCAACTGAATAATTGATTGTCGCAAAACGGCACATAATCCTTTAAATTCATCGTAGTTACAAATCCAAATTCCATCTTTCAAGCCCATGCGGTCCATGTCGGACGGCATTACTTCAGTAACTAAAACTCCAATGTTGGCCCCTTTGGCTCTAATATCAGCTTTAAACTTCTCAATCCACGTGGGTTGAAAGTCTTTTGTTCGCTTGCTCTCATAGTAGATTGTTCCGCAATTTTGAACGCTTCTTGTATTTACGATGTGAATGCAATCACCACCACGCGCACCTTTTTTGATTTCATCGATTGTATCTAATGGAAATTGAGCTGCCAACCATTCTTCAATGGCTAATTCCTGCACTTCTCCTTGCAATTGCATAGAGCCTTGCTCCTGCTTGCGCTTCATTTCTTCGGTTAACTTTTTTTGATCCTCCAACTGCTTTTGCATTTCTTTGAAACGCAATTCGTTTCGCTCTTCCTCATGTTTTCTAATCTTTTCTTTTTCAGTGAGCAACGTTTCATTTAAACGTTTTTGAGCATCTGCCTCAGCGGCTTCTTTTAGCTCTCCTTTTTCTCGTTTAAGCTTTTCAATCTCTGCCTTTGAACGATTTAATTCTTTTACCTGCTCACTTTTTTCATTCAGTTCTTTGGTTAAAGCCTTTAGCTGCTCAGAGTTTTCATCCGTCAATTTTGCTTTTACTTCTGATTCAATTCTTATTTTTTCTTCTTTTACTTGCTTTTCTAGTCGTTCTTGGAAAATTCGGTTTTCTTGTTTCTTCTTCTCTTCGAAGGCCGCTTTATCTTTCGCAAGAACGGCTGCCTGTTCCTCTTGTAGCCTTTGTAACTCCAATAGCTTAGAGTCGTTCTCCTTCTTTCCCTTGGCTAATTGTTCTTGGTATTTTTTCTTGATTTCATCTTCTAATTGATGAGCAAGTATATCTTGAACATCAATAGATTCGCCACAGCTTGGGCAAGAAATTTGAGTATTATTTTGCATACTGAGGACCAGACTTTAAATTAATTTATAGATGATTAAAGTTACTTAACTATTGCACTCTTTCAATTGCGACTAGCCTAAATTTCATCGCTCTTTACTTTTTCTTCCAGCTACCTTATCCTCTGCCAAAGCCTATATTTTTAAAAATTGAATCTAAAATAAGCATCGCTAATAAATTATTGCGCTCGTTATAAAATCATACCGTAAAACGAACTTGAGATCTATTGTATCTGAAATGAGAACACTCAGAGAACAGCTTTTAAAAATTGGAAGAAATCAATTGCCCAAGGGAATCTGTTTGTGTAAAGCTAATTCCTTTACTGCATTTAATCTCAAACTTTAGTTCTCCACCTTCTAAAAATATATTTCCTTTTGAAAGGAAAGCTAATCGCATTTCACCGTCTTCCATTTATTTTAATGAAGAACGATACCCTAAATTACCTCAAATAGCTTCTTTAGAAATAGGAGCCCGATTTTCTTTTGCAGCAGCACTTAGTTTCACAATTTGCATGATTCAGATGTTTGTTGTATCCTAATGTGAGGTTTCTTTATCACTAAAAAACACGTGTAAATACCTGTTTTAAATTTTCATATTAGGCTGTAAGGCTTTTAAAATCAATTTTAGATAGTAAATACATCACAATAATATACTTAAGTTATTTTTGTAATAATTTAGGATTTCGTCGATTTTAGAGTTGTGGTGGAACATAAAAAGACCGTTTTTATCATGTTACTGTGGTTTAGCTTTTCGGCTTATGAATCAGAAAACTTCGAATGATCCAAAGAAGATTGCAAAACTGACTGCCTAAAACCTAGAGATATTATTCAATGTAAACAAGGCTCTAAACAAAAAAAAAAGATTCCGTGAGGCAAATAAAATGCACCTAAATTTTGACTATTATTCTTGCGAAAATGCACTTCCCTATGCTAAAAAGAGTGCTGTAGGAACTTGGAAAAATGTAAGCGATAAAGCTGCTGAAATCGAACCCATTGAACATCTAAAAAATCATGGTTGGTATAACTTCTCCTTTCTAAATAAGTATGCAATTGCAACTAATGACGTTGACAAACGAGCCATTTTAATTATTTACGACATTGATTATAAAATGGATACCCTATATTATTTTAACCTTTAAAAAGCGGTTGTTATTTCGAGCTAGGTTAAATTGAAAAGCCATTCAAATAACAGAGTCGCATCTTGACGACCCCACTCATTTTAAAAGGTTATATGATAAACTGTATTTAGTTGCTGTGTATTTGGGAAACAACGAATATAAAAAATCTATAAAATACTTGGAACTACAAATAACAACAAATGACGCAACAGAAATTCATTTATAAATGGCCAAGATTATTGCTTTTCAAAGAGTTAATAAAAAGCAATGTACTGAATTGATAAAGCAACAAAATACAACGCCATAAATTTCAAAATGGAAATAGCTTTAAGAAATGGCCACTTGAAATTTATCAATTAAACATTGACGCCCTAATAATTAGAAGAAGTAGTAACTAGAGAACAGGTATTTTGTCTAATACACTAGTTGACGAAGCATTTTTATGGGAACCGTCGCAATTTGGCGCATTTTTAGAACGCCCACAGATGCAATCATTGAGACCGTGACCGTTGATAATTCTTTCGATTTTCTTAACAATTCTGTTCGTGATGGATGCAGTTAATTTAGGACCTGAAAAGTACATCAAATACCCACTTTTAACACCTTCACCTAACTTTTCAAATGCTGCTTCAAATTCTGCATTAATGCTAAGCTGGTGTTTCAATTCTCTACCGTATTCCCCCGGTTCCAATTCCTCTCTTGCTGAAAATTTTGCAAATCTATCGCTCACTTTAGCGTTCTTTTCACCCTTCGTTTCTGCAGTCGCTTCCCCTGGTAATTCTTCTGCCAGTATTTCTTCTTTAGACGGTGCTTCTTCCTCTTTAAGTGGTGTAGTTTTTTTTGCACCAAACTTTACTACCTTTTTTTTTGAATCTCCTACTATTTCGAAATTCTTCTTTTCACCTTCCTCTTCCATATCAATTACTTTTCTGCGATTAGCACCTTGCAAAAATATCCTTTTAGTACTGAATAAAAGAAGGATTAGGTAGCAATTCAGGTAACCTTTTGAAACAGTTCACTTTTCCCTCTTCATGCTGCAGGTTACACTTACGTTATTTTTTCAACTGTAAAAGACTAAGTAATTATCTAGCAATACTCTAAAAAAACAAACTTACATTCATAACCCATTCTTAGATTGGATCGCCAGAGGAATGTTATCTTCACATAGCATTTCTTTCAGGTCAATTTCAATGGTTCTGCACAAAGAAAGCATTGGAATGTTATTTCCTACACCTTAAAAAAGATTCTCAGAATAATCTCCGACTAATTCCGTCACCATATATACCCAGCCTACAATCACCGTGAAAAGAACTGAAAGACACATACCAATTGCTCGTAAATCGATAAATTCAGAAGCCATTCCAAAAGGCAATAAAACAATAAATAAGCCTACAAAAATAACACTTATCCCTCCATGCTGCCTTGGTAAAGAGAATTTCTTGATGCGCTCGCATTTACCTTGCAAGGCATAAAGCTCATTCAAAATACCTTGCATTTCCATGTGTCGAAAATCATCAATTAAATCAGCTTTACGCAGCTCTTTTAATTCTTGAGACTGCTAGTCAATAATTTGAATTGCCGTGTTTTTAGTGTTAATTAAACGCTCGTATTCATTAGCTGGTAAACGTTCGCGGAGTTCTTCTCCTGTAGCAACATCATCAACCAAACCCATTCCAACCATTCTCATTCTAGGCTTTGTTTGTATTTGAATGGACTTTGGTTGATTGGTATACTCCCAAGGTGTTGGAGTAAGTAATTGAATTCGAAATAAATATAGCCAATAAATATGCCTGTATATTATTTTTTTATGACTTGCACGCAACACAGACTCACCTGCATCACTTTCGGTAAATTGGTCACTACAAGTGATCTAGAAACACTTCCCCATGCTCTACTACTGTCCACGATTCCTCCCCAAATTTTTCGAGCTTCCCACAAACGGTCATAAGCTTGATTGTTTTTAAATCCCACATAAGATGCAACAGCTGTTCCAATTACAGAAATCAACAGCTAAGAAATAGTAACATTATTAAACGAAGTATAGTGGTATAAAGCGGCTACAATTGTCGCCCAAATAGAAATCCAAATGATGTGCCAACCAGTAAAAAGCATCACTTCTTTAAAGGTTAGATTTTCTGAATAAACATAGGTTTGAAGTTTAGTGTTGTTCAAATTATTGTTGTGTCACAAGATAAAATGCGCTTCTGTAAACATAGATTAATTTTTGTGTCATGTTTACAAGCAACAAAAGAAAGAGACTACCTTTTCTCAAATATATCCTAGAATCAAACTAAGAGCAATTGAATCATAAAAATGACAGATTAATTGATCTGAATTATGTTTTCAGTTTCAATCCGAGATAACTCTTGCAACATCCCCTTTTCATACAGAAAGGGAAGCTTCTTTAAAGCTGTTCCCACTTCCACTTTGTAGTTTACATAGTCTTGAAAATGAATGCCCTCTACTTTTACCGGATGATATGCTACCCGAAATCGAATTCCTCCACCGTTGGTATGGAACTTATATGCTAAGTAATCAATCAGCATCGTTTCAGCATTAATCCAATAGTAATATTCATCGTCAAAATCAGTGCCGCCGCCATCCTGTTTGAACGTAACTTTAATCACTTCATAGGTTTTATTGAAGATTGTAGTTTTCCCCTCATACACCTTATTCACAGAATAATCTCCCAATTTGTGAGGTAGCGTTGCAAAATAAATGACTGAATTTAAATTATCTGAATAACTCATTTTTTGCTTCTCGTTCAATTCTAATTTTGCGTTATTCATCCAAACCTGAACCTTGTTTTGAGTTAACAACGTATGAATTGAATCGCCGTCCTTGTTTAATCCTTTAAATTCGTATTCAAAGGCTGCTTTGTTAGTCTTAAAACGGTATAAATTCCCTCTAAACGTGAACTGATAATGTGCCTTATTGTACAATTCGCCGCCGTGTGCTTGAATAGATGCTTCAATAATTTGATCTGCTTTTGATATTTCTTGGAGTATTGGCTCGCTAATCTTCTCTTTATTTGGAGGATTTGAACAAGCAATAAAAACCGCTAGGACTATAAACATTAAACTATTTACGACTCTTTTCATGTTCTAAAATTACGTGGGTTATTTTCAATTTTAGGGTCGGAATCTGACAATTATTCACCTTTCCATCTTTTAAAGAATAACCAAATAAACAGTTTACTTTAAGTGAATTAACAATGCTGTTTGAAACCTTTTATTTCAAGTGGAAGATAAAATCCTTTTTTATGCACTTACAAGACATTAGAACGAGTAGAATATTAAAACCCGGCAGGTTTTTTTTGCTACGAAATTAACTGCAATCGAATTGCAAGGGTTTAGCCGTTGAACAGAAAATTCAATCGATTTTTAATTCTTGACCTTCTTGACAATTTAAATATGGAAAATTACCAGTTTTAAATTTTTTAAGTATACAAAGGTAACGACCTGCCCTGCTGCAATAACTGAGTAAATCATGAAATTGGTAGTTTCTAAGACCTAAAAAGGTTTCCAAAACCTGTTAGGTCTATCGTAAGCGCTGTCTGTTATCGGTTAAGAAACCGTGAATAAAAGATTGCTACTATGGGGCCAAGTGCCATAATAACGAACACAATAGGATTTGAAAAATAGGAATTTAATATACCCACGAACTGTATAGAAACGATAGTAACACCAAAACCAATACAGGTTGAAACCGTTAAAGCTGTTCCTTTTAATTCTCTTGTGACTGAATTGGCAATTAAGCTTGAAAATAAGGCAGAATCGGCAATGACCACAATTCCCCAAAATAGCATAAATGGTATAAATAGCATCGGCGACGAATAGAAAACGAAAGGAAACATGAGGCAACATATTAAAGAAAGATGTAAACTTGCAAATGCAACTTTTGAGGCTCCTCGGTTGTGCGCTATTCTTCCCCCAACAATACAACCAATTACACCCAAACCTATTATTAAAAACGACCAAAGTGAAACATTGAAATCGTATGCTGTATGAAAATCTAAGTACTGGTTTAAGATTACCGGAGTGAATACCCAGAGTGCATACAACTCCCACATGTGGCCAAAATAGCCAAAACTTCCAAGCTTAAATTGTTCATTTCTTAGGAGTTTTACCGTTTCTTTTAACTGGATATTTTGTGCTTTTTTCCGAAAAGGACCGTCCTTTATAAACAACATCAGTACACCTCCCGTCACCGCTAAAACAGAGGTTACAGTAAAAACACCTTCCCAGTTAAGCCCAATTCCTAAGTATTTAATTAAATGTGGTAAAGCCGTGCCCAATGCCAATGCAGAGACAATAAAGCTTAACGTTTTACCCAAGCTTTTTTCAAAGTAATCAGCAGCTATCTTCATCCCTACAGGATAAATTCCTGCCAAGAAAAAACCTGTTAGAAAACGAAATAATAAAATAAAGCCGGTATTACCCAGCTCAAATACAATGGAATAATTAAACAAAGCAGCTAACACGGCCGAACCAAAATACAACCATTTAGGCTTCATGCGATCAGCAATAGAAAAAAAGGTAAAAACGAGGGTGCCAGCTATAAAGCCCAGCTGAACTAGCGTTGTTAAATGTGCGGCATAGGATGCTGGTAAATTAAAATGCAAACACAAATCTTCCACCACGGCGTTACTTGCAAACCAAACGGAGATACAAAAAAACTGAGCGACTACAATCGTGGCTACGATTAAATTAATGCGCTTTGCCTGCTGCTCCATCTCCGCTTTTAGATTCGGTACTTCGTAATTCTTGGGCCAAACTTAATCCTCGATGCACAGCACCTTCTAAATAGCCACCTTGAACCCTAGACGTCTCCGTTCCTGAGAAGTGCAACTTTCCATTCAAATAACTTTTTTGAAACACAGGATTACCGTACGCTGTATTTCTCTGAGGATGAATCCCTATCTCTCCGGTTATAAATTGTTCCTTTGACCAGTCTTGGATAAAAAATTCTTGATAATCGAGAACTTCCTCCCCTAGAAATTGAGCGATATAATCAACGATTTTCTTTTCCTGTTCTTCAGGATTCGTGTCTCTTAGGTTTTCATGTGCAAAACCCATTAATGAAAATACAGTTCCTTCTTCATTAGAATGATCGTAAAGCTCGGTTAATTCGCCAGCAGCTCCTATCACCATACCCGATTTACCTTGATTTCGCCAAAATGGTGCGTCAAAGGTTAACCCGACCTTAATTGCATGGCTAAACCAGGTATGCGTTGTTTGCATTGCTTCCAATACGTTGTTTGGTAGGTTCGGCTGGAATTTAATTGTTGAAGCCAACCTTGGAGGAACCGTTACAATTACCTGTTCTGCTTTAAACTCTCCCTTATTTGTTTTTACAATCAAGCAGTCACCTTCGCCGATAATTTTTTCAACTACCGTTTCAAGTTCAATCCAATCCATCAATTGCTCAGCAAGTGACTTAATCAAAGCATACGTTCCACCTTTAATTCGATAACTCGGAACTTCTTTTGGGTCGGCATGGAACGTTTGAACAGGCGCACCAGAATAAGCGGTGTAAAAACTATCCCCGCTGTTGAACTGTCTGTATTTTTCTAACTTGAGGTGTTCAAGTAAACTGAATATAGAAGTATGGTCGTGATGCAACCAAGTAGCTCCTAAGTCAATTCCACTTTTAGTATGCACTCTTCCGCCTAAGACATTTCTAGCCTCTAAAACTTTAACGTTAGTCTCATTAGATAGCTTGAACTGAAAAGCAGAGGTGAGCCCAGAAAGCCCACCTCCAATGATGATGTATTTGTATCTATTTTTTTGCATTCCAGTAAAATCACGCTAATTGTGCTTTACAAAGTTGCAGTTTCTAATTCATCTGCAAGCTCTTCCGAATGACTTAATTCCCAATCTCCTCTCACCATTCTTGTTACATAGCAATTGTCTGCCTCTGCAATCAGTTCCTTTCGTTGTTCTTCAGTAATATCTCCTTCAATTTTAATTTTTGAATGCACTTTTGTTTTGAGTGATCCATCTTTATTTCTTACCACTCGTTGAGAAAGTTGTGCATCTACATCTCCTATTTCCCATCCTTTTCTTCTTGAAACATTTCTTATCGTTGCTACTTTGCACATAGAAATTGCTGCAAGAATTAGATCAACCGGAGAAAATCCTAAATCAGTTCCTTTTGAATTGATTGGCTCATCACCTAATATAGAATGACGACCGTTGCTAATTATTGATTGGTAGCCTGTCGGGATATTTTTAATGTTAATTTCTGTTGCCATTTTGTTTCGTTTTTAGTGTTGTTACTTTATTACACCGCAAAGTTTCTTCCAAACCAAGCCTTTCAGTTAGGCCAGGCTTCCCGACAACTGGCATTAACTTCCCGAAACAGAAAAGCCATCAACTTCTTGATGACCTTTTTAGAATTGTTTCACGCTATTTTTTGCGTGACAAGTAGTTAGTCTTACTAGTGTATGCAACGGGCAAAAGCGAACAAACGATGCAAGCAAGAAAATAAGTGCAACTACACTTCGTGCAATTGAAACTTTTCCAAAATTAATTTCTTGTGAATACAATACTGCAATTGCGACCAAAATTCTAACGATTTGGTCAATGTTCCCTATTTTCTTTATTGGTTTGACTTTTTAGATAATGAATCAATTCATACCCTAACACCCGCAGCAATTGTAAAACTTACTGTTGCATTTTTTTATTTATTGATTTGTGGGCATCTTATCTAAGATAGCTGCGGGTGGTTGTAAACCATTTGATTTTTAACATAGATCGCGTAAATAAATATACCAATCGGTATTTTATGTACGTTTGTAATATGTTATCAAAAGCTGAGCGCACCCGAAACCTAATATTAGAAAAATCAGCTCCAATTTTCAATCAATTGGGATACGGTGATACGAGCTTAAGTACCATCTGCGAATCAGCAGGACTGACCAAAGGAGCGGTTTACAGTAATTTTAAGGATAAAAATGAACTGGCACTTGAGGCATTTAATTTCATTGTCAGGCAAAGCATATTTCCGCTATCCGATCAAATTAACTCCGTTCGTTCACCAAAGGTAAAATTGACTGTCCTTTTCGATTATTACCGAAAGTATTATAAAAGAACAGTTGAGCTTGGTGGTTGTCCAATTTTAAACGTTGGTATGGATACAACCCATCAAAATTCAGAACTAAGAAAACGAGTAACCCAAGTAATTAATAAGCTAATTCTTGGTGTTGAAAATATAATTATTCAAGGGCAAACTGAGGGAGAATTTACGGTAACCGTTACCGCCAATCGGTATGCAAAAAGAATTTACTCGATGATTGAGGGAAGTATTTTTACAGCAATAATACAAAAAGATGAGGCTCACATTATTGAAATGATGAACTATCTCGACACCATGGTGCAATCAGAATTGCACCAATAAAAAATTTACCTAAAAATATACCAATTGGTATCAACTATGAAAACAATAGAATTACTACTAAGCTATTACATTAAATTTATAAGTTTATTTTCCGTAAAAAGTGCTTCAGATTTTACCTTTAAATTGTTTCAGAAAACCCAACCAAGAACAATGTTAGTAGATGAAATTGAGTTTTATGCCACCGCAAAGCATTATACCATTTCGACCACTATTGAGCCTATAGAAATTTACACAAAGGGAGATAAAAATGGTGAAGTAGTTTTTATGTTGCACGGTTGGAATTCTAACTTAGCCCGATTGTCGAGTTTTGCTGAGATCTTAGCCGAACAAGGTTTTTATTGTGTACTTTTTGATATGCCGGGTCATGGTAAGTCAACCTTAAAAAGCACTAATTTAAAAGTGAACAGTATTGTTTTTGAGGCAGTAATGGAACACATTAACCCACAATCAGAGTTTTCAGTATTGACTCACTCATTTGGCTCTATGGTGGCGAGTTATACCTTAGCCAGAAATAACCACACCATAAATCAGTTGTTTTTCTTGACTACTTTAAACCAATTTGAACCCTTTTTTAAAGAATTAAAAAATAGGTTGAGGCTGAGTGACAAAATAATGAACCGAATAATCGACATGGGCGGTGATTTACTAGAGGAACCGGTTCAACAATTAATCGTGAAGGAAAAAGTAAAGAAATTGACATATAAAAACTTGAGTATTTTTCATGACAAGCACGACAAAATACTTCCGTACTCCTACTCTGAACTATTGGTTTCAGAAGTTCCAAATGCTAGACTGTTTAGTTACGAGAACATTGGACATTCTAAAATGCTGCAGAACGAAGATCTCTTGGCAGATTTTGAGCAAGTGGTAAAAAAAAATCGCGAAGAAGTTCAACTGCAAGATGTTTAGGTAAAGCGCTGTGCTAAGGTTCAGTTTTATTCGGTCTTAAACTATTGTTTAGCAAAAGGTACATTCCTTTTTATTTTTATTTTTTTGCGAGAAAAAAAAACGAATAAGCTGAGCTTTACGCAAAAGTCAAATCTATACTCTTTTTAGCAAAGTTCAGCCGAATGATTTCCTCGGTCCACCTTCGGAGCTTTCCGGTTTCACTAAGTCACAATTTCATCTAAACATGACTTTTGCGAAAAAAGAAACACTCTAAAAATTCTTCAACCACACCTGATACCATTTAAAACAGTTTGTTGAAATTGTAAGACCCATTCATCAGTATTCCTAATTCTTAATTGCATCCAACTCAGAAGTAATTTGATTGAGCTTCTCTTTCGTGAGCGGTTCAAATTCAAATCGGTGGTCTTGCTTGTTGTGTATTGTTTTGTAATAAGACACGTAGTTTTTGTTGTTCTCCGTTTTAAAAGCCAATACACTAACTTCCTCCTCATTGGGCAGTTGAGGAAAGATGTACTTTCCTTGTTTAATATACCTAGGGCTTGCGATTCCACGAACGGAGTGCA
>CAJJAT010000005.1 GCA_905182175.1 Flavobacteriales bacterium UBA1494
GAAAATGAAAGCCAATTCTTCTGGTTCTTTAATTGCTGCTCTAAATCGCACAATAGACAGTGCTCCAACTAAACCTAAGGAAAGGGCAAGAGAAGATTTTACAATGGTGATAATGAGCATTGTTGTAAAAGCTAGAATCATAAAGTTGGCAGAGAAGTCTTTTCTGTTTGATAAACTTTTAGCTACTTTTTGATAGGTAATGCCCAACAACCAACAGAGAATGATAATGGTAACAGAACTAATTAAAAAGTCTGTTAGCGATATATTACTATTCTCAGTGATGAGAAATTTTTCGAAGAGGTTCCACTTATTTTCCATCTGTAAAAATTAAGAATTCAAAGTTAATGTTATTAAATAAACGTTAAGCGAATATTTAGAGCGAATATAGTAATAGAGCTCTTTTAAGAATAAGACCTGGAGCAAGACTACAAATAGGTATAATACATGAGCAAGAAGTATTTATGATTTCAATTAGTAGAACATTTCTGCAACCTTTTTCTTTTTCCCTTCGATAACTTTCCCTTCCAGAATAACTTTTGATTTTTTTTCGATAACAAAGTCATTTTCGCAATTAATAAATGTTAGTCCTTCCGTCTTGATTAGTGCAGGGCCATATTCTGGTTTCTTTTGAAGTAGTACTAAACCAAACTTTGAGTCTTTAATTGAAACCTTAGTGAGATATACTTCCGATAAGTCCTTTGAAGCAGTGCCAATGTTGCAATTCGTAATCTGAGTATTACTCACCCATAGGGTAGAGCCTTCGCCACCACTTATACCTTTATCTTTTATGTTCTGAATGTTACAACTGTCTATTTTTATTTTGCTTGTACTAAAGTCGATTGCGTCATTTCCAACTCTATCAAAAGAAGTATTGATAAGCTTGCCTGTGCAATAGTCAGAATCAAAAGCATCAGCAAAAATATCTTCAAATTTGCAGTTTGCTACTAAAAAGTCTGTCTTGATTATATTAAGAGCGTCTTCGCAAGAATTCTTTTGGAAAGTACAATGTTGGATTTCAACCTCGGATTCGTAGAAATTAATGGCACCTGAGAGATTCCATCCTTCATAGCTAAAAGTATTTAGATTGCTAAATGTTACATGTTGCACGAAGCTTTTCTGTTCCGCTTGTAAAACAGAGAGGCCGTTACCTGTTTTATCAGAAGAATGGACTAGAATAGGTCGTTCTTTTGAACCGTTAAAGTGAACTGCAGAAAAAGACAGAATGGAAGCTTCGTTTATTAAATCGACTGAAGATCCAGCTTCAAAGATTACTGTTTTTCCTGAAGGGATTATAACTTTATGTCTCAGCGTTTTATTTCCAATTAATCGCAGTGTATCGTTCGCCTCAACAAATATTTGACTTGCATTAGAACTATCCGAGTGCAATAATTTTTGATACGGACTTGGTTTGATATTTTTGTTCCACAGTGTAAGCTCAGTTAGATGCTTTTTGTTAGAATCTAAATCTTCAAACTCAATATATGCCGATGATTCATAGTAAGGTAAATAAATTGTATCCTGACCTTGTATGTCTTTGAACTCTTCAATGACAACATCTTTTAAGCTAGCAATTGGTCTTTTTTTATTGTCTAATAGGCGTGTTAATTTAACTTTTCTATTGTTATAATTCTCTACATGTAATTTTGCTTTATTATCAACCTTAGAATAGTATGCGTTTAAAAAATATGGAAATAGCACTCGGTGATAATTTTTAGAATAGAGGACTTTGCTGTCTGTTAATTTAATTCGACTGAAAAAATCGTCATTTATTCTTTCTTTTAACTCAGGTAAATAGTTTCTAATAACTGTTGCATTATTTAATAAAAAGGAGCTATCTAATTTATAAGAAGGGAATTCCGATTTTATGATTGGAAGAAATTCGTCAATTTTTGCTTGATGTTTGACATAGAAGTCAGACACAAATATTGGGTCGCTATATTTTTCTAAATAATCGATGTACTGAAGAATTAATTTTTTTGAAGTAAATAAATAGGGGTACAAATTAGCCCAAGAGCTTAGAGGCTTATCTAATGCATAAGTAAGTGCTAACGGCTTAAAATCTTTTAATTTGTAATAGTCAGTATAATTGTCATAATTGATAAATTCAAGCTTGCAATTTATAGGATTGTAATAAAACCTTAAGTTATGCCATACTGCACCATGTCTCCCCTGATGAAGGTCTGTTAGGGCTAAAAATTTCGCAAGCTTGTCTATGTCAAATATTTCATCTACAGGCGTTTCTCTCGTTTTGAATTGATAGAGCAGGCTATGAGCAATAAGGAACTGATTTTTTAGCTTTTCACTTTCAATAATCTTAGAAGTTCCAAAAGGGATTATTCTGCTCGTTTGATAATTGGGGTAGGTTTGCCAATCTTTAATTGGGTTCAATCCTTTATGCATGGCCGTGTTTCGCCACATTGGGTTTTCATCAAACTTTACAATTGGACCTTCTCGCCGTAAATTACTTTCGACAAGCTGCTTCGTAAAGTGTTCTTCAATAGCATAGATTCCCCTACTTTCCTGATTGATGTACACTTGGCTGAAATCGTATCGAGTAGTTAGCAGGCCCTCTTGTCTCATCAGCTGATGCGACAAGTATTCATGTAAATGATTTCTACTTTTTGTTGTTTGTAAAGAAAATTGTCTCAGTCGATTAAATGTTTTCCCTTTTCTAACTTTAATTCTAAACGACCATTTTTTGCCCATTAGATGGTCTAACCAATCACCTTTAAACCTGGCCTTTATTGGTAAAACATCATTGCCATCAGAGAGTATTCCTTTGCTCCAAACTCCGCTACTAAAATGAACACCCTGCTCAAACGCTTCGGCTTTAAATTTTTCAAAACGAGCCATTTTCTTGTCGCTAAAGTTCAGCGACAAGAATTTGTTATTGGGATATTCATTGTATGTTTTCTGTTTGATTCGTTTAACTTCTAAATTGTCAAAGTAAGCGGAGTCTGATCTGGCAATGAAAGCATAAATAGATATTTGGTTTGTATGTGGAGGAATTTCAAATTTAATTTCGATTTTTTTCCAACCATTTTTACCATTTTCTACTGTTTTTGTAGTTGCTTCATAAAAGATTGTTGGATTGTTGGATTGAATAACCAATGCACCAAGATTTTTTTTGTCTTTTCGCCAAATGGAGACTTTAAAGTATTCATTCAATTTCACGTCATTTAACTTCACGTTCAAACCATACTTTGCTCCCTTCGTTAATAGTATGCTCTCATCCTTGCTAAAAGCTTCCTTTTTAGTTCTAAGACCCCCAGTTTTAAATTCGGCCATAACGCCATTTGAAAAACGATGGAGATGGGTTTTGTTTGTTTTTGTAGTATCAGCGCATTCCACGGTGCAAGAAGCAATAGCGAAGGTACTCGCCTCCTTTTTAGCATACGTGCTGAAATTATCGCAGGCACTAAAAAACATTGCTAAACATAAAATTGAGACAATGGCTTTCATTGAGCGTTGGACTAATTTTATGTTTGGAGGTAAACGTTTGTGCACACTTCTTAGGTTTAATCCAATTTTATTTTTTCTAGTTCTAAATGATCAAAATATGCCAAGTTAGATGAGGCTATGTAGGAATAAACTTTAATGGCGTTGACACCTTTTGGAATTTCAAATTCTATTAAAATTTTTTCCCAACCATTTTCTGTTGTTTGTGTCACCTTTTTTTTAGCAGTGTACAGCTTTTTAGAATTTAGACTTTCAACAACTAAGGCAGCTAATTTCGATTCATCTTTTCGCCAAACAGAAACTCTATAACTTTCTTCTGCTTTTAGATTTTTGGCAGTTAGTGCAAGGCCGTATTTTTTCTTGGGTGTTAGCTGAATGCTCTTGTTTCCATCATAAAATTCTGTTGACACCTTTGTTCCGCCAATTTTTACAGAATATTCATGGCCCTCTCCATTCGAATGTTTGTGAACTCCTTTTTGGGATAGAGTATCTGAGCACTCAACTGTGCAAACAATCATGGAATTATATTTTTTCCCAGGAGAATCTATAGTTTCTGCTTTTTTTTGACCATCTCCACAGGCGTTTAGACCAAATAAAATGTTGAAAATGAGTACTATATACAGTGTGTTTTTCATCATTGCTTTTTATATTTATACCGCTAAATGTGGATTAAAAATTTCCACACCTCGGATGTATTTTGAGAATTTTCCGAGTCTAACGGGAAGGGCTGTTGTAATTTTTTTAACGCTTTTATCGTCCGCTATGTCATACTTCAATTCTAGAATAATTGTATTTTCAGGAAGTGCTTTCTCAAGGAATGAACCAGTTAATGACTTAACATTGATGAACTTTAAATTGTAATCTAAGGTAAATCTGAAAAGCTTATCGAAAGATTGAAAATACTCTCTTTCGTAATTATTGAGAAGGGTTGGCACGTTTCTTTTGAGTTCAGATCTTACCATTTCAGGAAGTTCTGAGGCTTGGAATACTGAATTCCAATCTTGGCGGGAAAATCCTTCTTTTAGATGGAATGACTTTAATGGGTATGACTTTTTCTTACCTGCAGCACCAAATTTTAATTTGATTTCTAATATTGGTTCCTGAATAAGCCCGAGTGTTTCGCCATACCAGCGCACTCTAATTTTCGTTCTTTCACTTTTCCCAAAGTGGTTTTCATAGTAGCTTGTAAGGTTTGGAGTGTCAAAATAGATATTGTTCACTTTCCTTTTGTGGTAGATGGGCGAAAATATTCCTGTATTTATTTTAAGTAGCATTTTCGCGTAAGAGAGACTGCTGTTTTCTAAAACAAACTTTCGCTCGAATCGAGCAGTTTCCAACAAGGTATAGTTCGCAGGAGTCGACATAATTAGTACGCCTTACTATCTAGAAAAGAAATGTTTGTGTTGGGGTAAGCTGCAAGGAGCTCATTTTTGAATACTTCTAAATTATTGCTTTTTTGAACGTTTGCAACGTACGCTATTTCTGAAGCGCCATCCACTTGGTCAAAACGTTTTAGAAGGGGCTGGCTGAAATGTTTTGCCATCAATTCCCTGACCACATTCAGCTCTACTTTGTCTTGGTTTGAATTAATGCTGACAAAGATATTTTGACTTTCATTTTTTCCCTGAATAAAGAATCTACCCCATAGAATTACCATGAATATACAAAATGCAGTAAGCACAATTGGGATCTGATTTGCTCCTAAACCCAATCCAATAGAGATAGAAAAGAAAATGAAAGCCAATTCTTCTGGTTCTTTAATTGCTGCTCTAAATCGCACAATAGACAGTGCTCCAACTAAACCTAAGGAAAGGGCAAGAGAAGATTTTACAATGGTGATAATAAGCATTGTTGTAAAAGCAAGAATCATAAAGTTGGCAGAGAAGTCTTTTCTGTTTGACAAACTTTTAGCTACTTTTTGATAGGTAATGCCCAACAACCAACAGAGAATGATAATGATAACAGAACTAATTAAAAAGTCTGTTAGCGAGATATTACTATTCTCAGTGATGAGAAATTTTTCGAAAAGGTTCCACTTATTTTCCATGAACAAAAATTAAGGAAACAAACTTAATGTTATTAAATAAATGTTAAGCGAATATTACTAGAGAATGTAAAATTTTGTCGTTGAAATATTCTTAGAATGACTGTTTGGCGGTAGAATAAATTTCTTCGGCTGTATTTTTGTCCTTATATCCACTGCTTACCATCATGCCTTTCCCCTTGTAATAGGTGAACCAAGTTTCAATAATAGTGCTAATTCCGGGGTATTTTTCATCTAATTCTTGCAAAGAGTTAACCCCATTTAGCGAACTATTTCTATTTATACCAATTAGTTTGTCATCCTGTTCGCCATTATCTTTGAGTTTAAGTACTCCAATTATTTTAGAATCTATTGTTTCGCCGATTTTTGCCGGCGGCCCAATAGATATAATATCTAGAGGATCTCCATCTCCACCTAATTCGTAAGGTAGCACTGTTTCTCGAATCATTCCATAGTTTGCAGGGTAACCGAGGTAATTAATCGTCCGAGGTTCCCCATCAATCGAATCTCTTTCTATTTGGCTATTGGTTTTGTTGAGCTCGTATTTATCCACTGTTCCAGCAGGTATTTCGACTAACATTGTCACCCAAACTTCTCTGCTGTTAATTTTAGATTCTTCCGCCAACTTTGGTTGATTACAAGCAAACAATGAGGCAATTAAAAAAGAGGATAGTATAACTCGGAGTATTTTCAAAATAATGTTCTTAGGATAAGCAGCAAAAATATAAAAACGATTCGTCGAAAAGTTGAAACCTTGTAAAATCTTCGTCATTATTACTTTTGGCGGGCAATTTGCGATACCCGCATAGCAAATTGAAAATATATGATACATGCATCTCAAATTAAGACAAGGTCTAGCATTATTGATAAAATGGATGACAATATTTTAAAAATTGCTAGAAAGCAAGGAGTTGAAATGGTCATTGACATTTTACAGGAAATAAGTGCTGTTTACAAAGAGCTATTGAATGACAAACCAGCTAAACTCTTGGTCATTGTCGATGAAGGATGTACTTCGGAAGTTGGCTTTATGAAAAAAATGGCTAAAAACAGCAGACAAGGTTTACGAAAGGCGGAAGCTATGGTGGTGAATACACTAAGTAAGCGATTAGAGGTTAATTTTTACATTAGAAGATTTAAGCTAGATTATCCTAATTGCTGTTTTTAAAACAGAAAAAGAAGGTTTAGCATGGTTAAAAAACATCAAGCTAGTAAAGCTTATCTTACCTCAAAATTTTTTAATGAAAAACCTGGCCCAGTTTGTTCAAGCTCTTCCGAAAGCAGAATTACATTTACACATTGAAGGTTCGTTTGAACCGGAATTGATGTTTGAAATCGCAAAACGGAACAATATTTCAATTCCTTTTAACTCAGTAGAGGAGGTGAAAGCTGCATATAAATTCAATAACCTTCAAGAGTTTTTAGACATTTATTATGCTGGAGCAAATGTTCTGATAACAGAACAAGATTTTTTCGATTTAACATGGGCGTATCTCATCAAAGTTCATTCTCAGAATGTGAAGCACGTTGAACTATTTTTTGATCCGCAAACTCATACTGAAAGAGGAGTAGAGTTCCATACCGTGTTACTGGGAATTTACAAAGCACTTGAGCAAGGCGAAAAAGAATTGGGAATATCTTTTCGCTTAATTATGTCTTATTTGAGGCACTTGAGCGAAGAATCTGCTTTTGAAACATTCAACCAGTCTTTACCTTTCAAAGATTTAATTGATGGCGTTGGATTAGATTCTTCAGAAGTTGGCAATCCACCTGAGAAGTTTGAGAAGGTTTTTCAAGCTTCTGCCGAAGAAGGATACAAGTTATGCGCACATGCAGGGGAGGAAGGCCCTGCTGAATACATTTGGGGAGCACTGGATATATTGAGAGTTGATCGAATTGACCATGGAAATCGTTGTTTAGATGATGAAAAATTAGTGGAGCGTTTAGTGAAGGAGCAAATGCCATTAACACTTTGTCCTCTCTCAAATTTAGAATTAAAGGTTATCCAAGATTTAAAAGATTTTCCTCTGAAGAGAATGATGGAACTAGGTTTGTTGGTTACTTTACATTCTGATGATCCCGCATATTTTGGTGGTTACATGAATGAGAACTTCATAGAAACAGCTAAAGCAATCGATCTTTCAAAGGAAGAAATTGGTACGCTGATGAAAAATGGTTTCGAAGCTTCTTGGCTTACGACTGAGGAGAAAGAGAAGTGGAAAGTCGAAATTGATGCTTTTGCCAAAGAATACTAAAGTATTTCGTCTAGTTCCTTAAATAATTCTGTCGCATCTTCATTTCTCAACGAATCCAACAATGTTGTTTTTTCTTTGAAAGAAGTTATGAATTTAGGTTCTGCAACGTTACCCAGCTGATTTAAAATCGCCCTGAATTGTTGCAAGCATTCGTTATGGCTTTCAACGTTTAGGAACTCCTGATTTTCTATCCACCTGATGTGGGTTTCGTATAAGGGTCTCAAGTTAAGCTGCTCTTCCAACGGAAGAATTTTTAGTTGATACTCTTTGGGATGAATTAAAATATTCGGGATAAAACCTTCCACTTTAATGAAACCGAGCTCCACCCAGTTTTTATGAAATTGTGGTAACTGTGAAACGTTAAAAACGCAAGCCGTTGGTGCAATCTGAAATTTTAGATGCGGTAATTCTTTCAAACAAACTTTTCTGTTTTCAAGCACTTGTTCCCACTTTAAATTCTTTCTCAAAAATTCACCTTGTTGTGCTTCCGAATCCAGACTTGCTGTAAGGTGAACGTTCTTGAATTGCTTCCAGTATTCTATTACATCGTACTGTTTAAAATGTAAGGTGGAGAAGTTGGTATTGTAGCTGAGTCTGATCGAAGTGTTGCCACATGCGATAAGTGCATCTAGCACTTTGTAGTGTTGCTCCATCATTAATGGTTCGCCTCCTGCAAAATAGAACTCCTTTGCTTCAGGCAATAGCGGAATGATTTGCTCAAAAAAGGAATCTTCATCTTCAACAGCAAGACTTAATACTTTAGAGCCCTTCCTTCTCATTCCCGTGGCAACAGCATCTTTGTGCCATTGAGAACTTGCCCAAGGACCGCATATTCTGCATTTTAAATTGCACGCATTAGAGAATCGTACGTCAAAATGAATAGGAACTGAGACAACGGACATTCCTGCTTTTTTTACTTCACTTACTTTATCTGAGAACTTTTCGTTTGTAATTTGGCGCAGGCTTTTTGCGCCGCTATCCTCTTTCAAGTAGCACTGCTTGCATCGGTGATCCTTTTTATCATTCAGCATTTTTTGTCGAAAAGCATGAATATCCTCTCCATTCCAAATTTGCGCGACACTTTGCTCATTTACATTGCCAAAACGGTGAATCTTATGTGGTGGAGCTTGGCAACACGGAATTACGTTTCCATTTTGAGACACGTGCAAATGAACCCAAGGCATGATGCAGAAGTTGCGATCTGATTTGTCTGTTTTAGCGTCTAATTGTGGTTCATTCATGCGAAGCGCAAAGGTATTTAAGCTTATAATTCTATTGACGATTTTTCTTTTCCTCCGAATCCAACTTCCAAGCTTTTGGAAATCAAAACTTACTTTTTTTCCTTACAATAAGTTGGAATTTCTGCGTTCATTTTTTAGTATTTCGAAGAGTAAATAGCAGTTGCTATGAGGTGGAAAAAATGAAAACTGAAAGTTATTTTGTACTTCTTCCGTTAATGGAATATTATTATCAAAAGACAAAGCCTGAATACCGGAAATTACCGCAATGGGACAAAGGCTGTCAGCGACTAGAAAGTTCATCCATGGAATTAATTTCTCCGGAGAATGCAGAACAGATTCTTATTCCCATCGATTTAGATGGAATTAAAGGTCGATTGGCTATTCAGGTAGCGCATAGAAGTGCCGATGCGATAATTTATTGGAATCTGGACGAAGAGTTTATCGGCACGACGGAAGGAATTCATCAGAAAGAGATTTCTCCTTCAGTAGGATCACATACGCTTACATTGGTGGATAGTGATGGGAATACATTGGTGAAGAGCTTTGAAATAATAGAGTAAATTAGTTTTTATATTAATTAATGATTATCATTAATTAATTAATGTAATTAGTTATATTTGCACTCTAGAATTATCGGTTATGAGAAATTTAAAAGATGTATTGGCGGTAGTTGCAATCATAGTTTTTACGGCTTTGATGCCTAGGCTCTTTCCTGCTGATATGCACAATGTGATTTTTGCAGTTTTTATTGTATTAGTTGTAATTTTTCAAATGTGCTCTTTTAGTGGCCGGTCAAAATTAAGTTGGAAGAGATTTTACACTAGCTCTTTTAATATTTTAACTACAAAGAATACTCTAAAACTAGATTTTGAATTTGATCAGAAAACTTTGTTTGAGAAAGCAAAAGAAGTTCTGATAACCAATGGCTATAAGAATTTAATCATAGATGAAAGTCGAAAATTAATTTTAGTGAAAGAGCGGATTTCTTTTAAATCGTGGGGTGAGAATATTTACGTCACTATTCTAGGTAAAGACAACGGGAATTCTGAACTAGTTTACGAATCCGTTGCTTTTCAAATATACACTTGGGGTAAAAATGAGGACAATGGAACGAAGTTTTTAGCAAACATGGAGGAATCATTTATAATTTAGGTTATGGCAATTAAAGTGAATGTTGACGTAATGTTGGCAAAACGGAAAATGCAGTTAAAGGAACTTTCTGCCTTGACAGGTATCTCTAATGTAAACCTCTCAATTTTAAAACAGGGAAAGGGCAAAGCAATTCGGTTTACGACGCTGGAAGCGATATGCAAAGCCTTGGATTGCCAGCCTGGCGATATTTTGGAGTGGGAAGGTTTATCGTAGGGTTGAAGGTTGAGTTTCTAACTTAAATGTTTTTACATCATCTGTCATGAAATTGAATGTAAAAACTACATTTTCTATCGTTGCGATCGAATCATTTAACATCAAATAGAACTCTCCTCCAAAGACTTCTCTATTCTCATAAATTCTGGTTCTTCTTGTCGTTAATCTTTTAAATTCGACTAAGTCAACATACCAATTCTTATACTAGACTTTAAAAATCTCATTTAGTGGAATGTTGGGTAAATAAGTTTTTGTAGTGGTTTGAATTGTATCGTTGGCAGCTATGCTGATTGCATTTAAAAATTGAATGATTTATGTTAGGAGGAATGCTGCATGCTTTCAATGCGTTTCCCCAAACAATTTTAATCGCATTAGATGGGTGTGCTTCGGAGTAAAACCCCAGTGAAGTTCTAACTTGAAAAACGAGAGAGTCTTGTGTGGAGGGAATCCGTTGTTCAACTAATCGCTCGCTAAAGTATTCGCTGGTCGCAGAAGCAGAGACTGCTTTGAGTTCTATTTCTTCAACAAAATTTTTCCTATCGTTCCTTCGCAATCCTCATCGTCCATGGCACAAGAAAAAGGGAGGCTGAAAAGAACAAATACAGCAACTACAAAACCTCTAATCGTAAATACCTTCATATGATTAGCTTTCTTGTTAATAATGAACTAAAAATTTAGCGATTCGCCTTCTTTTTAATATTACCATTGTGTAATTATTATGAAGCAATTTTTGTTAGGTCGAAAACAATCTTTATCATCCCAAATAGTGAAATGGAAGTGCATTGTAACTTCTAGTATTCGCAATTCAAGTTCATCTTTCCGCCTTTTTCCTCTTCCCTTTTTCTTTAATCTTTTCTCCTTTCTTTTTTTTCCTTTCGTCTTCACCAAAAAAACACTTTCAAAATTCTACACTCCACATTCTTCATTCAACACTCGTACTTCCTTTTTCTCTATTCTCTTACTCCTCATTCTAACCTCTTGCCAACCTGAGCAACGCTACAATGGGAAATCGATTTTTAGATACAATGTCTCAGACGGTATTACCTCATTAGATCCTGCTTTTTCACGAAGTATAGATAACGTATCTGCTGTTAATCAGTTATTTAATGGTTTGGTTGAAATTGATAAGAACCTCAAATTAAGACCGAGTTTAGCTGAATCATGGCAGGTGTTGGATAGCGGAAAAATATACCGTTTTAAACTTAGAAAAGGAGTTTATTTCCACAAAAGCGAAGTGTTTGGCGATGATTCTACTAGAGAGGTTATAGCCAGTGACTTTGTTTATTCTTTTAATCGTTTAATTGATCCAGAGGTCATCTCTCCAGGAAAGTGGTTGCTAAACGAAGTTCAGCGTAATTACGAAGGTGCGTTGGATGTTCATGCAATTGACAAGTATACTTTAGAGATAAATCTAAAGCGATCCTTTCCACCATTTTTAGGTATTTTGAGCATGCAATATTTTAGCGCGGTGCCAAAAGAGGCTGTGGAATATTATGGCTCTAAATTCAGAGCGAACCCAATAGGAACAGGTCCTTTTAAGTTCCAATTTTGGAAAGAGAACACAAAGCTGGTTTTTCTAAGAAATGAAAACTATTTTGAGAAGGATGAAGAAGGACAGCAATTGCCCTATTTAGATGCAGTATCTATTTCTTTCATTAAAGATTTAGAGGTAACGTTCCTAAAATTTTTGAAACTAGAAATCGATTACCTTACCGGGTTAAAAGGTTCGTATAAAGATGAGTTACTGACTTCTGATGGGAAATTGCGGAAAAAGTATGCGGAGCAAGTTATTTTCACAACTTCTCCTTACTTGAATACGGAATACTTGGGCTTTTTAGTAGATGAAACAAAAGAGCCTTTATCGAAGGATATTCGTAGGGCCATTAACTATGGTTTTGAAAGAGATAAAATGTTGAAGTACCTAAGAAGCGGAATTGGAATTCCTGCCAATCAAGGTTTTATTCCAAAGGGTTTACCGGCATTTAGTGAAGCAACAATCGGTTATTCTTATCAACCTGATTCTGTGTATGCATTATTGGAAAGAGCTGGGTTTTCGAATGGGAAAGGCTTGCCTGAAGTTAGTTTAAGTACCACGGCTCAGTACCTAGACATTTGTGAATATTTGCAATCTCAATTGGCCATTTTTGGAATTAAAATAAAAGTAGAGGTTAATCAGGCAGCGACAAACAATGAGTTGATTGCAAACTCTAAAGCGCAGTTTTTTCGAAAATCTTGGGTCGCAGATTATCCCGACGCTGAGAACTATTTATCGCTTTTCAAAAGTGAAAATTTTTCGCCAAACGGTCCAAATTTTACACATTTTAAGAGTCAACAATTTGATGTTTGGTACGATAAGGCTTTGTCAGAGGTTAATGACTCATTAAGAATTAGCTTGTATCGGAGAATGGATAGTTTGGTAATTGAAGAAGCACCTGTTGTACCGTTATTTTACGATGAGGTAGTTCGGTTTACGCAACCTACAATTTCGGGGCTTGGGGTGAACCCAATGAACCTTTTAGTGTTGAAGTATGCAAAGAAACCAACGGAAAAATAGTTTTGGAAGATCACATTAAGGAAGAAATTAAGTGGAGAAAGTACAGTAGATATGTCCTAGCAGGGTTAACGTTGGTTTTGTTATTCTTAGGGTACAGCTCTAGTAAGTTGGAGTTTGACTATGATTTTGAGAAATTTTTTCCACAAGAGGACAACGATTTAGTTTTTTATGAAGATTATCGCGAGAAATTTGAGAACGACAGTGATTTTATTTTGTTGGGATTTACAAATAAGATTGGGGTTTTTGATCAACAGTTCCTACAAAAAATTCAGGATTTTACTGCCAAGCTAAGAGAATTACCACATTTACGTGAAGTTATTTCCCCTTTGGAAATGAAGTTCGTAGAAGTGAGTCCGGCAGGTATTGGTTTTTCGCAAAGGCCATTTTTTCATATTGATGATACCTCTCGGTATAAAAGCGATCGAGAGCGAATAGAGAAAAGTATTGAGCCCGTTTCTGAAATGGTCAATCTTGAGAATAACTCGCTTATCATAGTTATTAAAAACAAACAGCTCATCGATAAAGACGATTCTGATGAACTGGCCAGAGCACTCCAAAAAGTAATTGATAAGGAAGGTTTTAAGGAGGTGCATGTGATGGGTAAAATCATGGGGCAACAGGTATACGTTTCTGTGATGAAGGTGGAGTTTATAACCTTTGCTTCCATTTCAATTTTTGTATTAATCATTTTCTTAATTATTGCATACCGTGCATTGTGGGGTATTCTTATTCCTTTGGCAACAGTATTGTTAGCAGTTGTTGGTAGTTTAGGTTTTATGCAGTTAAGTGGCACGCCATTAAACATGATGACGACATTGTTGCCGGTAATTATGCTGGTAGTCGGAATGTCAGATGTAGTGCATTTAGTGTCTAAGTATTTAGAAGAAATCCGTTACGGCAGGACTAAGACAGTTGCGATTAAGAACATGCTAAAGAAGGTAGGAGTAGCTACTTTGTTAACCTCACTAACAACTTCTTTGGGTTTTGTAACTTTAATTGGAGTGGGAATGGAGCCTATTCAAGACTTTGGAATTTTTACGGCGGTGGGAGTATTAATGGCTTTTATTCTATCTATACTATTTATTCCTTCTATTTTCCTCAACATTAAAAAACCAAAAATCACTGATTCAACTAAGGTTCAGAATGCTTGGGAGCGAGCATTGGGTGCGTTTTTCATAAAGCTTTGCCGCAACCAAAAAGCGGTTTTGGTATTTTATTCTATCATTACAGTCGTTTGTATAGTAGGGGCCTGCAGAATTAAATTCGATTACTTTTTAATGCAGGATTTAGGCGAAGATCAGGTATTAATGCAAGATTTGAGGTATTTTCAAAAGCAGTTCGGAGGAATTCGTCCTTTTGAATTAGCCATTATTCCGGCAGAAGGAAAACAAGTAAATGACTACGATGTAATTTTAGAGATAGAGAAATTAGAAGAATATTTAAAGGAAGAATACGGAGTAAATCAAATAATTAGCCCAACAGTTCCCTTCAAGTTTGCGAATAAAACACTAAGAAGCGGTAGAGACGATTATTACAAAATTCCGGACAACGAAAAGCGTTTCAATTACCTGAAACGTCAAATGGAAACATTTGAAGATAGAGCAGAACTACAGCAAATTATTTCAAAAGATAAAAAGTTAGGAAGACTTTTTGGGCGCATGGTTGATCCTGGTAGCGGAGCAATGCTTGGGAAGAATGACAAACTAAAAGCGTTTTATGATGCTAATATCAACAGTTCGGTTTTAGGTTATAAATTAACGGGAACAGCGGTAATCATCGATGAAGCAGGACGGCATGTATCTGAAAATATTGTAATCGGATTGTTATTTGCCTTTGTTCTTATAGGAATTAGCATGGCAATACTGTTCAAGTCCATTAAAATGGGATTTATTTCTTTGGTTCCAAATATGTTCCCAATTCTATTAACTGCAGGTTATATTGGCTTTGCAGGAATTGATTTGAATATGTCTACAGCGATAGTGTTTACAATTGCCTTTGGTATCGCGGTAGATGACACCATTCATTTTTTAAGTCGTTTTAAGCAAGAAATGGGGCAGGGTAGATCTAACTTGTTTGCGTTAAGAAGAACGTTTATTTCAACAGGTAAAGCAATAATTATCACGTCAATTATTCTGTTGGGAGGTTTTGGAAGTCTTATTTTCTCAAACTTTCTAAGCACCTTTTACATAGGCCTGTTTGTTTGTATGACCTTAGTTTTTGCGGTGATAACAGATCTTACTTTGTTGCCAATGATGTTGTTGAAGAAAAATAAGTAAAGATGGTTACTTATACTTTCTTATTCAAAAAATACATTGAACCAAACCAAACTGCAAAACCTGCTACAGCGATATATTTGGCAATTTCTTTGCCCCAAATAAAGTAGCTCACAAATATGCTTCCGAAGGTAATTAGGGCAATAATTACTTTTGTTTTGTCTTTCTTGTTCATTGCGCTAAAATAGTAAGGATGTCTTGAATTTCCTTTATTTTTGTTGCATACAACACAGTACATATGAACCTTATTTTTTTCGATCAAAACAGACAAAATTTACTTCCTTTTACTTACAGTCGGCCTATAGCCGATTTTAGATGTGGCATTTTAACCTTGTCTGAAAAGTGGTCTAAAAGAGTCGATTCACCAAAAGTTTCTTATTTAACAGAAGACTATTTATCAGAGAAATACCCTGCGAATTACGAAGCGTTAAATTATTATATCAATGGTAGTGTTTTGGCAAACGATGAATTAATTGGGGCTACAAAACTCTTAAAAGCGGGAGAGTTATTGATGGATGAAGCTATGTACAAAGTGTTGAGCTTCTGTTCTACCGATAAACTCAAATATGCTGATTTCAATTTAGCAGACTACAGGAAGGTAATGTTTTCAGCTCCTTACTTGTGCATTGACAACATTTGGGACATTTTTGCAAAAAATGGAAAGGCAATTGAAGAGGACTTTACTTTATTGACAGAAGGTCGAGTATCTCAACCGTTAGGTAAAACCTGCACACACATTGGAAGTCAATTGTTTATTGAGGAAGGAGCGAAAGTGCAAGCTGCCATATTAAATTCCACTTCAGGTCCAATTTACATTGGGAAAAATGCCGAAATAATGGAAGGCTCAGTTGTAAGAGGAGCCTTAGCAATGTGCGAAGGTGCTGTTTTAAAACTGGCAACAAAAATATACGGACCAACCACCATTGGGCCTCATTCTAAAGTAGGAGGAGAGGTGAATAATTCCGTTCTTTTCGGGTATTCAAACAAAGGCCATGATGGATTTTTAGGCAACTCTGTGCTAGGGGAATGGTGTAATTTAGGGGCAGATACAAACGTTTCAAATCTAAAAAATAATTATGCCGAGATAAAGCTTTGGAACTTTGAAAAAAGAGGATTTAAGCCAACAGGCTTGCAGTTTTGTGGAATGATGATGGGTGATCATTCGAAAAGTGGAATCAATACCATGTTCAATACTGCAACTGTGGTGGGAGTTTCTGCTAACATTTATGGAGGTGGGTTTCCCAGAAATTTCATTCCTTCATTTGCATGGGGTGGTTCTGAAAAGTGGATGGTGTACAGATTCGAAAAGGCAATGGAAGTAGCGGCGAAAGTGATGGAACGTCGTTCTAAAAAATTGGATCAAGTTGAAATGTCGATTTTGAAGCACATATTTGATGAAACAGCCACTCACCGTAATTTTTAGGCTGACAGATAAGCAGGCAAGTAATTTGGCATAAGCCTTGAGTAAGGTAAGATCACTTCACATAAAAGAAGTGATTTTTCTTTTAACTGACAATTTGACCCAAGATATATGAGTTCATTTAAATTTGATAAACTAAGATTAGAGAGTGCCATTGACGAAGGAGCAGAGTTTATTCCATTAATGACAAGTGAAGACGAAGAAGAAATGGAGAAGGAGGAAACTCCGGAGTCACTGCCAATTCTTCCTCTACGAAATACAGTGCTTTTTCCAGGAGTTGTAATTCCAATTACTGTTGGCCGTGATAAATCAATTAGCTTAATTCAAGACGCCAACAAAGGCGATAAAATTATTGGAGTTATTTCACAAACGGATGATACCGTTGAAGAACCTAACAAAGAACAATTGTTTGAAGTTGGTACCGTCGCTCGTATTTTAAAGATTTTTAAAATGCCCGATGGCAATACAACTGCTATTATTCAAGGTAAAAAGCGATTTAAGTTAAATGAAATTACAGCACACGAGCCGTATATTAGAGCTACCATTGAGAAGTATGATGTAAGCAAGGTTCCTAAAGATGCTAAGTTTAATGCCCTAGTAGATTCTATTAAGGACATGGCATTACGAATTATAGAGCAATCACCAAATATCCCGTCAGAAGCTTCTTTTGCAATTAAGAACATTGAAAGCAATTCCTTCTTAATCAACTTTATTGCCTCTAACATGAATGCTGAGGTAAACCAAAAGCAAGAAGTCTTGCGAGAGAGAAATTGCCGTAAAAGAGCTCAAACTTTACTCCGATTGTTGAGTAAAGACTTGAAATTACTGGAACTGAAGAACGACATTCAATCGAAGGTAAAAACAGACATTGACAAGCAACAAAAAGAATATTTCTTGAACCAGCAGATGAAGCAGATTCAAGAGGAGTTAGGTGGTTCGCCGCAAGACTTAGAGATTAAGGAATTTGAGAAACGAGCGAAAAAGAAAAAGTGGAGTAAGGCTGTAAAGGAACGATTCGAAAAGGAATTGGGGAAATTACAGCGAATGCACTCTGCTTCAGCTGAATATTCGGTTCAGTTAAACTACGTAGAAACGCTGTTGGACTTGCCTTGGAATGAGGTGACAAAAGATAAATTCGATTTAAAAGGAGCAAAGAAAATTTTAGATAGAGACCACTTTGGCTTGAAAGAAGTGAAGGAAAGAATTATTGAGCATTTGGCTGTTTTGAAGCTAAAAGGCAACATGAAGTCTCCAATCCTTTGTTTGTACGGCCCTCCAGGTGTTGGTAAAACATCTTTAGGGAAGTCTGTTGCTGAGGCAATTGGGCGGAAGTATGTTCGCATGAGTTTAGGTGGGTTGCGAGATGAAGCAGAAATTCGAGGACATCGAAAAACTTACATTGGAGCAATGCCAGGTAGAATACTACAAAACTTGAAGAAGGCTAAAACGTCTAACCCAGTATTTGTATTAGATGAAATCGACAAGGTTGGAAATTCTCATCAAGGAGATCCGTCTTCTGCTTTATTAGAGGTATTAGATCCAGAGCAAAACGAAGCGTTTAACGATAACTTCATTGAGTTAGATTATGATTTGTCCAAAATTTTATTTATCGCTACAGCCAATTCATTAGCTACCATTCAGCCTGCCTTACGGGACAGAATGGAGATGATTGAAATTAATGGATATACCATTGAAGAGAAAATACAAATTGCAAAGAAGCACTTGATACCGAAGTTGATTAAAGACAATGGTTTAACGACAAAGCAGGTTTCTATTTCTGAAAAGGTAATAGAGGTTGTGTGTGATGAATATACAAGAGAGTCCGGGGTTAGAACCTTAGAAAAGAGACTTGGAAAAGTGGTGCGATATGCCTCCAAGTCTATTGCCTTAGAAGAGGAGTATGAAACTTCAATTTCTGTAGAAAAGGTATATGATATTTTAGGCCCTGGACATTCGAAAGACAAGTACCAAGGCAATGATGTAGCCGGTGTGGTAACAGGGTTAGCTTGGACTTCAGTAGGAGGAGATATTTTATTTATTGAAACGAGTTTAAGTAAGGGAAAAGGAAAGTTAACCTTGACCGGTAATTTGGGTGATGTAATGAAAGAGTCTGCAATAATTGCATTGGAGTATATAAAAGCTCACAATGAAGAGTTTGGGATTAATATAGAGGCATTCGAAAATTGGAACGTTCACATTCACGTGCCTGAGGGAGCTACACCAAAAGACGGACCGTCTGCAGGGATTACTATGTTAACTGCAATTACATCTGCATTTACTCAACGAAAGGTGAAGAAAAACCTAGCCATGACAGGTGAGATTACCTTAAGAGGTCGAGTGCTTCCCGTTGGAGGAATTAAGGAAAAGATTTTAGCTGCTAAGAGAGCGGGAATAAAAGAAATTATCTTATCAGAATCAAACGAGAAAGACATCTTGCAAATTGATGAAAGTTACTTGAACGGATTGAAATTTATTTACGTAAAGGAAATGAGTGAGGTCATTGGCCATGCTCTTCTTAAAACGAAAGTAGACAACGCTAGGATGATATAAACAAAATCGAAGATAACAGTTTTGACTTTTCTACACTGCAGCCTGTATTTCGAAAAGCCTTGTACTTAAATGTAAAGCTGAAAGAATCTGGATGCTGGATTGAAATTCATAGAATATTTAATAAAACAATAAAATGAAAAATTTAATCCTATTTTTTGCTATCTCTATAATGATTGGAATGGGTTGCAAGCAGGTAGATAAATTAACCCAGTTTAATATGGAGTACAACGCAGAGGTTGTCATTCCTTCATCTGCGGGTATCAATTTACCATTTAATTTATTTACCCCAGATATTGAATCAAACTCAGAATCAACATTTGCCGTAAACGATACCAGAAAAGATTTAATTGAAGAAATTCAACTCACAAGTTTAGGCTTGACTCTAGCTTCTCCTCCAGATGGAGATTTTGGATTTTTGAAATCTATAGAGATATTCGTTTCAGCAGATGGTCATTCAGAAGTAATGGTAGCTTGGAAAAGAGATATTCCGGAGAATACCGGTCAGTTTCTCGCGCTAGAGACAACTGGAACAGACTTGAAAGAATATATAAAAGCCGACGAATTCAAATTGAGAGTTAATACGATTACGGATGAGGTTATTGCAACTGATCATCAGATTGATATTAATTCAGTTTTTTTTGTAGATGCAAAAATATTAGGCCAATAGGTACGATCCTGCATTAGAGTTTATTTGCAGTTCTTAAAGTGCATTTAAAATGACCGATGGATAACGCTAGAATAATTTGTTAAAAAGCCGCGCTGAGAAGCGTGGCTTTTTGTTTGCTATAAATAGGATAAGGAAATGAGCTACGTTGTATACTTGGTAAGAATATTACGAGCATAAGAAACAAATAGTATTATTTAATAGTTAACTTTTTAGTTTATAATAGTTTATTAATCGGGTTGGGTTATTTTTTATTTACAAGCCGTACAATTTCATTTAGGAATGTATATAAATTAAAAGTATGGTTGCTAAAATTCTGAGGAATAAGCTAGTAATTAAAAAGCTAAAAATATAATTCTTAGCTTCCTTTTAATGTTACGAGTTAGGTGGTTTAAGAAATTTAATAAAGTACAAATTATGGAAAATCAATTTTATTCTTACTAATTCCATCGGTGCACTGCATTCGTACGCTCAAAAATTTGACAGTGTAGATTTTAACCAAAAAGCAAGAGTAGCCGAATGGCTTTATGAATATGACATGATTGCTTGGTGGACTTCAGATAGCGTTATGACTGAAAACACAACTGAAATAGCTCGGCTTGGAAGTGAGTGGTTCTGTTTTAAGGATGAAAGCAATTGTTGGCAAGCATTTTATGGTAAAGATGTAAATGGAAAATTCCAATCAGTATTTCACTACGAAGTTGACACAACGGACTCTTTTCATCAGTCACTTACCAGTGTGGATACAGCAATACTTAATTCCTATTCCCGAGCATTAGTAAATGCTTCAAAAGAGATGGAATTATTACAAGACACTATTAGTTTGCGGCTCAATTAATTCTTGCGAAAGAATGTAAATAATGAAATTGAAGTATGGATTTTACCTGCATTTCAACCAAATGGAACAGCGGTATTTGGAGGTGAGTTTCATTATGTTTTTAGTTCAACTGGAAATGAGTTAATATCAAAGGATAACTACTATCAAGGTAATTTTCGAGGCTTTAAGGTAGGAGAGCCTAGAGAAATTTGGCTAGACTTTAGAGATGTTGAAAAGCCTACATTAGGAGCTATTTTCTTTGTTTGGTACTATAAAAAATTTTTCACGAAAATAAATATAGAAACCAGTAAAAATATGAGCACTTTATTTGAAAGTGAAGGGGAACATAATTGGGTTCACGTACAGAAAAATTTGAGCAAAAAGAAAAAGCGAGAAAACAGGAAGAAATAACAAGCGCACAAATATAAGTGGAACTTTAGTTTACAATACAGGAAGAAATTGCGAGATAATTTGTAATTGAATTAAAGGATAAATAGGATCAATCAAGGCAATTGTTGGAATAGCGAGGTCAATCATGTGATTGGTTGAAAAAACTCTAGTTTAAGATATTTCAATCGCTTATTTTAGTTAGATTTATTATTGAATAGTATACTTCTAATTACTACTCATACTCACCTATTTAATTGTAAACTTGGAAAATAAATCTACCCTTACTATTCTCGTTCCCATATATAACGAAGAAGAGAACATTCATCAATTTGCCGAAGAGATGAACAAGTACCTGGAGTTAACGCCGGTAGAGTCTAAAGTGCTTTTTGTAAATGATGGTTCGTCGGATAACAGCCAGAGCTTGATAGAACAAGTGTGTACCGAACACAAAGGATACAGTTACATTGAATTGTTGAAAAATAAGGGGTTGAGTACCGCTGTAAAGGCGGGAATAGATTATTGTAAATCAGATTTAGTAGGTTACATTGACGCAGATATTCAAACTAAGCCGCAAGAGTTCCTAAAGTACTTTGAATTTTTTCCGGAGTATGATTTGGTTAACGGAATTCGTGCGAATAGAAAAGATACAGTTGTGAAAAAAATGTCTTCTAAAATCGCAAATGCATTTCGAAGAAAAATGATAAATGATGGTATAGAAGATACCGGTTGTCCACTTAAAATAATGAAAACCGAATATGCAAAACGAATTCCATTTTTCGATGGAATGCATCGTTTCATACCTGCTCTAATTCAGTTGCAAGGTGGAAGAGTAAAGCAAATACCGGTTACGCATTATCCGAGGTTTGCGGGTACTGCAAAATACCATTTGTGGAATCGCATTAAAAAGCCATTTTTTGACACCTTTGCTTTCCGCTGGATGCGAAGTCGTTATATTCGATATGAAATTAAAAATGAAGGATGACTCCAAATGACATTCATGCAATAGGATATGTTGCTCAAGGTCTTTTTTCATCTCGATTTATCATTCAGTGGATTAGTTCTGAAAAGGCAGGTAAAGTACTGGCGCCTACTTTATTTTGGCAAATTAGTTTGATTGCTTCCTTTATGCTAATTGTGTACGGCATCTTAGTTAAAGACATTACCATTTTGTTGGGTCAATCGTTAGGCTATTACATTTACGTAAGAAATTTGCGCTTGCAGAACTCATGGCGAATCTTACCACGGTATTTTAGGTACTTAGTAATTGCTGTTCCAATTGTAGCGCTAGCAATTTTATTTTTCGGTGAAGAATATAGCTTTAAAAATATATTGGAAGGGCACTCTAGTAATCTCATATTATTTTGGGGAACTATCGGGCAATTGGTATTCTCTTGTCGATTTATTTATCAGTGGTACTATTCTGAGAAGGTAAAGAAATCTGTTTTACCCCTCGGTTTTTGGATTTTAAGTATTGTCGGTTCGCTCATTATTTCGAGTTATTCTTATTATTTAAGTTTGTATCCAATTATTATTGGACACCTTTTCGGCCTAGTTATTTACAGCCGAAACATAATGATCTATTTTAAAGGAAAACGATGAAAATATTATTAACAGGCTGTGCAGGCTTTATTGGATCTCACACTGCAGAACGACTTTTAGCTTCAGGTCATGAAGTAATTGGAGTAGATAATTTTTCTAAATTCTACGATAGGAAAATTAAAGAGAGAAACATGGAGGGGTTTGTTAATCACGCTAACTTTTCTTTCCATGAATTAGACATTAGAGATAAAGATGCCATATACTCCGCTCTTAACCAGTCGGTTGATTTAGTGCTTCACCTTGCTGCTAAAGCAGGAGTGCGACCTTCAATCATAAACCCCATAGATTACATCGACGTAAACATAAAAGGAACGCAACATCTTTTGCAATGGATGGTCGATAACAAATGTAAAAAACTCTTTTTTGCCTCATCATCCTCTGTTTATGGAAATAATAAATTGGGTACAGCTTTAAGTGAGAATAAGTTAGACGTGGAGCCTATTTCGCCTTATGCTTTTACTAAACGATCAGCAGAATTAGTAAACCATACGTATCACCACTTATACGACATTGACATAATAAATGCACGATTTTTTACGGTGTATGGCCCGCGTCAACGACCTGATTTGGCAATTCACAAGTTTGTAGATTTAATTTATAATAAACAATCCATTGAAATGTATGGCGATGGCAACACAGCTAGAGACTACACATATATTGATGATACGGTGAGTGGAATAATTAGTGGGGTCGATTATTTGTTTGAAAATGATAAGGTATATGAAACGCTCAATTTAGGGAATCAGAATCCGGTTCAGTTGAAAGCATTGATAAAGGTTATTTATGATGCTATGAATTGTGCGCCTGAAATTATACAAAAAGGAATGCAAGACGGAGATGTGAACATTACCTATGCAAACATTGAAAAAGCAAACGCTTTACTTGGTTATAAACCTGAAGTTTCAATAAATGAAGGTGTCAAGAGATTTGTAGAGTGGTATAAGAAGATGCAGAGTTTAAATGTATAAGTTCTATTGATTTGGTAATTCCTTAGCTTGCCAACTTAATGGATGATAATAATAAAAAAAGACGCTCAATAAATATTAGAGGCATAACGTTTATTTTAATTGTTTCGATGATTTATTTTGTTGGGGTGTTGTAGGATAAATTAGAAGCCAACATGACCTTGGAAGATGGATTGGGGCTGTCAGTCTTTTTATCAGTATTTATTTTCTACGGACTTTACCAATCAAAAATAATTTAAGTTGATATTAACTATCTTTTGTTCCTGGTAAAACTTATAGGGTGATGGGTTTGCTAAAAAATATTGACTAAATTAAACCAACAAGTATCAAGTTAAACAAAAAGGATCTATAGGGTATATGGTTTTTGTGCTTAAACCTTGTTAACGAAACCTGATTGAATTTTAAGTAGGGGTAAACAAGTCCAACAAGAATTTTAGAATTAGAAATTGGTCGTTGTAGCCTCCTCAATTAATTAAACTCATTTTAAAGTAACTTTTCAGTCGAATAATCTTCCGAATGAAAGTTGAGCATGAATAAAACAATACTTTACCAGGCTGTGCTGTTAATATTGGTTTCTTGCACCAACAGGTTTGAAGAGGAGCCTTCCAACGTGCAATTCGATAGCCATTTGCATCTTTCTCATACAAGAAAAAAGAGCAATCTAAAGTTAGAAGGAGTTGTTGAACAGCTAAATTTTGAGAAGTACGACATGTTGTGGTTGGGTGGTGATCTAGCACAATTAACTTCCGAAGATGATGCCACGATCAATTATGTTGATTCAATATTCAACTTAAGCAGCAGAAATACCCTTTGGTCAATAGGAACTCACGATTATACAGATTTAGAAAGAGTTCGCAATTCCACCAAGAAACCTCTGTATTACTCAACGCACAAAATGGAATTACTCTCGTTGTGCTAGATACCCAAGATAGCTTAAGCAATATTATTGGTGCTCAGAGAGATTTCTTATTTAGAGTTTTGGATACTATTCAGGAATCTTCTCATTTGGTGGTGTTGCACCATAAATTAATGCGGATGTATAATCAAATTGATTTGGAACCTATAATTTCTGATGTGTCAAAATAAAAATTAGCAGATTGCTTTTTTTGTATATATCCAAACAATTTCAACTCAGAAATCTATCCTCGATTAGTAGAAATTAAAGAAAGTGGAGTAGAAGTAATATGCATCGGCGGAGACATTGGATTTTAAACGAGGGGATTTGAACACAAAACCGACGAGGGGATGTATTTTTTAGCCTCAGGAATTTATGCTGGAAAAGAAGGCAACAAAGCCCTCTTTTTTCTCATAAATTGGAAACTCGGAAATTATCTTGGGAGTTTATTGCAATACAGGATTTATAGAAATCTTTTATTTTCGGCTCTTCCCAACCATTCTAGTAATCGACTCATTTTCTAGTGTTAAAATATCCCCAAAAGTCATCCACTTTACATTATTCGACTCTGATTTATCGAATTGAATCGACTCATTTTCATCTGCTTCAAAAAGCATGCGTATATCGAAGTGAAAATGTTCGAAAACTCCTTTTTTCGAAGTAGGAATTTTGTGCACGTCCATATCTAAGATGTCATTACTGAGCAAATCAAATCGATTTAATCCGGATTCTTCTTTTAGCTCTCTAATGCAAGAATCAACAATGGTATTGTCTTCTGCTTCCAGATGACCACCCAATTGTAACCATCGGTCTAACTTCTTGTGATGAGTCATTAGTGCTTTAGTCCTTTCTTTGTTTACCACCCAACAGGCACAGGTAATTTGACCAACCGTGTTTTTTTTCGACCAAAAGTCATCGTATTTAGTTAGGAAAAGAAGAGTTAACGCTTTGTTAGTGTCATTTATGCTGTAATTTTCAATAAGCTGAATTAGTTCCTGTTTTTGAATCATATCAATCGATAGTGAGGGTTGGAAATATAAATCTTGTAATTGTAATTTGGGCCCGTTATTTTACACTTTGTTTACCTTGCTAGTTGTAAACTGGCTAGGAGAAACAAATTGTCAAGAATTAGTCATTCTTTTTAATTGGCTCAGAAAGATTCCACAATTTTAATTGATCCTCTTTTTTAACTCCCTCTAAAATTTCAATGTTAATTCCGTCAGAGAGGCCGGTTTTAATATAACGTTTTTCATACTCTTGTTCTCCAACTTCTAGTTCTACGTAGGCAGAATCTCCATCAAATTGAAGGAGTGCTTCAGAAAGTGCTAAAACATTTACTCGTTTATCTAGTACAATGTCTGCATTGGCGCTGTAACCAGCTCTAATAAACTGATTGTCTTTTAATTGAACGGCAGCTTTAATTTCGAATTGAATAGCCCCTTCTTCTTCAACTCCTTTTGGTGAAATGTATTCTAAAATGGCATCAAAAGTTTCGCCTTCAATTGCTCCAATTCTTAAAATCAGCGGCATTCCTTCTTTAATTTTTCCTACTTCAGATTCGTCTACGTTTCCTTCAAAAACTAAATCAGACATGTCTGCAATAGATGCAACGGTTGTTCCTGCATTCATGGTATTGGCTTCTATAACTGAAAAGCCTTCTTCAACAGGTACATCAAGCACCATTCCTGATATCGTAGAGCGAATTAAGCGATTAGTACTGCCGCTATTCCTTGAGGTTTCACCCTTTTTTACCAAGTCTAAATTATCTTGAGCAGCTTTGTACTCTTCTTTTGCAGAATTGAAACTAAGTTCAAAAGACTGAAAATCTGCTGCTGCAATTACTCCACTTTCTTTTAGTGTCTTATTTCGATCTAGATCTACTTTTGCATTATCGAAACTAATTTTTGCTTGGCGTAATCGGTTCTGTGCATTGTTTAAAGAAACCATGTTTGGAATAATCTTGACCAACGCAATCTTATCATTCTTTTGAACCATTTTTCCCGCTTCAATATAAATTTTATCTACAATTCCAGAAACTTGTGGCTTTACCTCAATTTCTTTCCTTGGAACAACAGATCCCGTAGCGACTGTTTTTTTATAGATATCTGTCGTCATAGGAGTCGCTGTTTGAAATACCACTGGTTTTTCTTCCGATTTAGAATACAAGAAGTAGATGGTTGCTATAAATACTCCGATAAGTACAACGGCGATTAGGATTTTAAAGAATTTCTTCATGACAATTTAGTTTTGGTTCAGTGGTATTATTCAGCTCTTAAAGCATCTATTGGTTTAATTTTTATTGCTTTTCTTGCAGGAATTAGTCCTGAGAAAGCTCCTGCAATAATTAGTATGGTGAGCGCTGTTAGTGCAATTCTTAAATCTATGGTTGGGTTCATAAACATACCACCGCCACCATCTCCAATAGTTTCGGCTAGTACCTCAGTTAGTATAATTCCGAAGATTAAACCAAAATAACCTGCCACGGAAGTTATCGTGATGGCTTCTAACATTATTTGTCCAACAATAGAAGCCGGGGTAGCTCCGATAGCCCTTCTAATTCCAATTTCTTTCGTGCGCTCTTTTACCACAATAAGCATGATGTTAGAAACACCAATAATTCCGGCGATTAGCGTTCCTGTGCCAACTACCCAAATTAACATGGCAATACCTCCAAAGAGGCCATTCAACTTTTTAAATTCTTTTTGTGCGTTAAAAGAACCAAATGCCCTGTCGTCTTCAGGAGCAACTTTATGTCTTGATTTCAGCACGTTCTTAATTTTTTCTTCAACTACAGTAGCATCAACCTCAGGGTTTATGGTTGCAGCAATCCAACCTACATTGTTTCCATAGTTAAATGCTTTTTGAAAAGTAGTAAAAGGAATAAAGAGTGTTTCGCTGTCGCTTTCTCCTCCATTGCCCTTTTTCTTTGACTTCCAAACTCCAACTACTTTAAAAAATACTCCGTTAATTTTTACATTTCCATTGATAGGGTCTTTCTTTCCAAAAAGCACATCTCTAACTCTAGTTCCAATCACTACTACCTTTCTTCTGTCTTCAATATCGTAGTGATTCAGAAATCTACCCTGTAATATTTCCATAGGATTAATGTTCCACACTTGAGGGTAATCTCCCATGACAGTAAAACTTCCTGATTTATTTTTGTGACTCACATTGTTTCCTTCTCCGTATCCTCTCAGTTGATTTCTAGGGACCAAGTATTCTATTTCACTCACTTCTCTTTCTAGAGCAATAATATCTTCATTTTTCATATTGAAATTTCTCCCTTTCGGAAGGCCAGCATATGAAATCGATGTTCGCTGAGTCCAAAGAAAAACACTGTTTGTTGCAGAACCACCAAAATTATTTTTTACACCATTTTCTAGCCCTTTCCCAGATCCTAGCATAATGATGAGCATAAAAATTCCCCAAAAAACACCAAAAGCGGTTAAGAAGGTTCTTAGCTTGTTCTTTTTGAGAGAACTATATATTTCTTGCCATCTGTCGGAATCAAACATATTATTCGTCTCTTAGTGCTTCAATGGGTCTGATAATCGCCGCTTTTCGCGCTGGAATTATACCTGCTATTGCACCTGCTGTGATTAAAATCAAAGTAGCTGTTATGGCAATTTGAAAATCTACCTCCGGGTTTTTAAAAAACGGAGTGTCAGGAGGAAGGACGGTGCTTACAAGTTCAATTAATCCAACCCCTAATACTAATCCAATGTAGCCTGAAACTGAAGTAATCAGAATCGATTCCATTAAAATTAATCCAACAACGCTGCTTGGCGTAGCTCCTAATGCTTTTCGGATACCAATCTCTTTTGTTCGTTCTTTTACTACAATCATCATAATGTTACTAATGCCAACAATCCCCGCAATAATTGTCATGATACCAATAATCCAAATAAAGATATTGATGCCGGTAAACATATCTTGTATTTCTTGAAAACTCTCAATATTATTCCAGAAACGTATGGCTCTTTCATCATTAATATCAAAGTGATGAAGGTCCGCCATTTTTTCTCTTACCTGTTCCTCTATGACCAAACTTTCTTCGATACTGGATTCTGGGTCAATGTTAAACATGAACATATCAATTTGATTAAGACCACTAAAAACCATTTGAGCTGTCGTTATAGGTAGGTATAGTATTTCTTGTTCATTCTCGCCTCCCTCATCTTCAAAAACGCCCACTATCTTAAACGGAACGCCATTTATTTCAATGTACTTGTTAATAGGGTCTATACTTTTGAAAAGAGTCTTTTGAACCAAAGAGCCAATGGAAGCGACCTTCCTTTTCTTCTCAATATCTGATTGGTTTAGGAAACGACCTTTAACCGTTAATGTCTTTTCAATATATTGATGCTCAGGATGTACAGTTCTTATTTGAAAACTTCCTGATTCGCCATTAAAAACAACCTCAGAACTTCCTAAATAATACCTGCCGCTTGTTTCCTGTGCTCCATTTAATCTGTTGTCTACCCAATCAAAATCGTTATCATCAAATTGAATTCGTTTTCCAGGCTTCATTCCCTTGTAAGGCAAGCTTGTTTGACCACTGAATACCCAAATACTGTTGGTGGCAGTATCTGCAAACTCTTCTTGAGCTCCGTTTTGAAGTCCTGTTCCTGAACCCAAGAGTACAATAAGCATAAATATTCCCCAAGCAACACTAAAACCAGTTAAAAAAGTTCTCAGTTTATTCTGAGAAATGGTGAATAGAATTTCTTGCCATTTATCTCTATCAAACATAATTAGTTGTTTTCGCTATGTTCGGTTGTCTCGGCTACTCTGTCCGTTTCTGAAATAGAATTAACTATTAGTCCATCTTTCAAACGGATCAAACGATCTGTTTTCTCCGCAATGTCGTTCTCGTGAGTTACTATTATTACGGTAATTCCATCGTTATTTATTTGTCGAAGCAGCTTCATTACTTCATGCGACGTTTGGGAATCTAGCGCTCCTGTTGGTTCATCGGCTAAAAGCACTTTTGGGTTCGAAATAAGAGCTCTAGCAATAGCAACTCTTTGTTTTTGACCGCCTGACAATTCATTGGGCATATGGGTTGCCCACTCTTTTAACCCAACTTTTTCTAAGTATTCTAAAGCGAGTTTATTGCGTTCCACTCGTTTTACTTTTTTATAGTAGAGTGGTAATGCAACGTTTTCCATTGCATTTTTAAATGAGATTAAATTAAATGATTGAAAAACGAAGCCTAAAAATTTACTTCGATATTGTGCAGCCTTCGTTTCTGAAAGGTCTTTGATAACTGTATTGTCTAAAATGTACTGTCCACCATCATAATTATCGAGCATTCCAAGAATATTCAATAAAGTTGATTTTCCTGAACCCGAGGAGCCCATAATAGAAACCATTTCTCCTTCTTTAATCTCCATATTAATACCCTTCAGTACATGAAGCTTATTATTACCCATGTGGTAATATTTATGAATGTTGGTTAGTTTTATCATTATACAGTCCGAAATTAGACTCTTTCAAGTGACATTGAAGGGATAATTTATTAACGGTCAATAATCGGGATGAACTATCTATTCGTCGCTAAATGAGTATCAATTGAACAATGTATTCAGAAATCTAATGAATATGTACTAGGCTAATTTGGTGTAGAGTAATGTAAATAAAGAGTGGTGTAAATTCTTTAACAGAGACCAAATCACAAAAGAATTTTACACCTATTTACAATTTAGGAATGAGTTGTATTAACGACGAATTGGTGAAGAATTATCGTTTTGAAATTTTATTACTAGTAATTTGACGTTGCATGGTGCATTTGAATCTACCGACTTCGTCAGTGCGCAAGAAAGCATGTTTTGTCTTTCGACCTTGAACCCTTGTTCTCCACATTTTCCAGCTTTTTAGTTTCATCTGATTCTTCATCAGTTGGATAACTTCCTTTTCTGAAACTCCAAATTGGAATTTTATAGCTTCAAAAGGTGTACGGTCTTCCCAGGCCATCTCAACTATGCGGTCAATGGCTCTTTCGTCTAAATTGTGTTTCTCTATTACGTCCATATTCTTTGAACAATCTTAATTAACAATGGTTTTTTACCATGCTAAACTCACGCTTACCGGTCGATGATCTGAGAGTTCTTCTGGGTGAGTCTGGTAATTGTAACTTGTAAAACTTGTGTCTGAAAATATATAATCAATCCTAAACGATGGAAACTCTCCTATATAAGTTCTTCCTAATCCAGAACCACTTTCAATAAATGTATCTATTAAATCGCCTTTAATCGTTCTGTAGGCATAAGAGGTTGGGCTGTCATTAAAATCACCACAAACTATAACTGGGTGAGGGGAACTTATTATGCTCTTTTCTATTAAGTCAGCTTGCGCTGAACGTTTAATAAATCCCCCTTTTACCTTTTCTAACAAGCCAATTGTTTTGTTAAAAATGTTGGAATAGTCTTGTTCATTAATCGTTTGCATGGTTTTGTAATCTCGCTTTTCTAATTTAATAGAAGCTAAATGATTGTTGTAAACTCGAATTACTTTGTCGTCAACTTGAATATCTGAAAAAATAGAAGCATTGTCTCCTGGGTTTTGGAAGGCAACAATTCCTTTGTTTTTAATCGGAAATTTAGAGAAGGTGATCAGACCCCAGTGGTCAGATTTCCGTAAAGTAGTAGTATAATGAACGTGATAATTCTTAGCGCTCATTATTTTAACTAAGGTATCTAACGTTTTGAATTCGTATCGTTTCAATTGTTTGTCTTTGTGATAAAATTCTTGCAAACAAAGTATATCGGGATTTTCGTCCTTTAAAAAATCTAAGATTTGGTTTCGAGTAGTTTTTTCTTTTGTCCACATATATAAGTCAAATACTCTAACATTAAAAGACATTATTTTTAATGAATTGATGGTTTTAATTTCCTGGCCAAAATGAACTTGTAGATACTTAGGAATAGTTTTGTACCCTAAGGATAAAATGATTAATGAAATAATAAACCATGGTCTTGCTCGGAAAAGCCAGTAGATCGTGTAAAAAAAATTCATTAAAAGTAAATAAGGCATAGCTAAACCCAAAAAAGCCATTGGCCAGAACGTTGTAGGGTTTACGAGCGGAGAAGCGTAACCAAGTAGCGTAAAAAATACAACAGCTAAGTTGAATCCAAATAACAAACGGCTAACAAAACTGTGCTTTCTCAAAATAACCGGAAATTATTATTACTTAGATTGCATCTAGCAAAATTAGTCCTTAAGTTTTAAGGAATGGCCCATTCTATTTTTCTTTGTTTTTAAATAGGTTGCATTATGTTCGTTAGACTCAATTTCTAGAGCGACATTCTCAACAATCTCTAGTCCATAACCTATTAATCCTGTTCTCTTCTTAGGATTGTTAGTCATTAACTTCATTTTTGATACCCCTAAATCTCTTAGTATCTGAGCACCAATTCCATAATCGCGATTGTCCATGTTGAAACCTAATTTCAAGTTGGCATCTACTGTATCGTAACCTTCTTCTTGCAGCTTATAGGCTTTCAATTTATTCAATAATCCTATTCCACGGCCCTCCTGATTCATGTATACAATTACGCCCTTTCCGGCTGCTTCAATTGCTTTCATTGATTCTTGTAATTGCGTTCCACAATCACATCTGCAAGAACCAAAAATGTCACCAGTCATGCATGAGGAGTGAACTCTAACCAACACAGGCTCGTCTTTTTCCCATTCACCTTTGGTTAAAGCCAGCTGCTCTTCGCCAGTTGTAGTTTGAGTATAATGTACCAAGTTAAAATCACCGTGCTCAGTAGGTAATTTTATTTCTATTTCTCTTATAACTAAGGTTTCATGCTTAATTCTGTAGGCAATTAGATCTTTTATAGTAACTAATTTTAAATCATGAATTTTAGCAATTTTTATTAAATCTGGTAGACGAGCCATAGTGCCATCTTCGTTCATGATCTCCACAATAACTCCTGCAGGCTGCATTCCCGCAAGTCTAGCAAAATCTATGGCTGCCTCTGTATGTCCTGCTCTTCTTAATACTCCACCTTTTTTTGCCCGTAGTGGGAAAATGTGTCCCGGTTTACCTAACTCTTCGGGTCTTGTTTCTGGGTTTACCAAAGCTAAAACCGTTTTTGAACGATCGCTTGCAGAAATACCTGTAGAAGTTCCATACCCTATTAAGTCGATAGAAACGGTAAATGGTGTTTCGTACGCAGCTGTATTTTGGTCTACCATTAAATTTAAGCCCAATTCGTCGCAACGCTCCTCAACTAGTGGTGCACAAATTAAACCACGACCATGAGTAGCCATAAAGTTAATTACTTGTGGATTAACTTTTTCTGCTGCAATTAGAAAGTCACCTTCGTTTTCTCGATCCTCATCGTCAACAACGATAATTATTTCTCCGTTTTTGATGGCCTCAATTGCCTCTTCAATGGTATTCAAATCCATGTTTGATAGTTTTATACAAAGGTAAACCGATGAAAGTAGAATTAGTTGTAATTCCAAAATTAAATTTCGACTTCCTGAAGACAAACGGTATTAATTTCATCATACCTATCTCGCCATGTTTTGTAAGCAGTTTTTAGGTCTTTCTCTCGAGGTCCTATCCAATATTTTAGCTGTAAAATAATAGCGCATTAAATCTTTTTAACCGATTTGTTTTTCTTCGTCGCCTTTAAATTAATCCCTTTAAAAACTGGTAAATAAGTAAAATCATCCACCTTTTAAGTTGCAAGAAGCTAATTATTAGCGCGGTGTCGTTACTCTGAAATTGCGAAATAGATGAATTTCACCCTTTTTTATTCGAATAAACATCGAGTTTAATTGAAAGTAGCGGGGTTGATTTTTTTGATGATTACTGCTGTAGGTGTGTAGTTTAACTCAAAAAGTAGGTTGCTAAAATTAAATGTTGTACAGGAAATTAAGCGTTTAGCACTAAACGTAGGTTATTTGGTAGTTATACTATCCGCTTTTAGTTCATTTTTAATGTTGGATAGTTCTGCACTTACATTTAGCAATTGAGCTTCTGCAGCTTCTAGTTTAATTTGCATTTGCTCAATCTCTTTTTGAACATCCTTTTGTTCTTCGTGAGATTCTATTTTAGTTTTATCGTCACATGAAATTAGACCTATAAACAAGAGGGAAACAAATGCTATTTTTAACGATTTCATGTGGCTTAGTTTAAAAGTTGTTTCAGTCGTGCTTCTGTTTCTATATTTTCCTTTAAATATACTGAATTTACAATTTGTAGCTTTTCCTTTGAATTTAAGTGCCAGCTAAGGGAGATATACTCGTCCTCACTCTTGTTTAGATTGTACTCCAATAATTCTACTTTTCCTGAATAACTTTCCCGTAAAAAGTACAACAACTCTTCATTGCTATATTTTTGAACGTCAAACCAATTTCCATATAAACTACCAAAAGGACTCAGTAGTTCGCTAACAATGCTTTGCGACTTATCTTTAGGTTTGTTACGTTTATCTAAGCCGTCTTTAATTTGTAAAATAACAATTCCTGAAGTGTTTTTCTCAAACCAATCCTTCAGTTGGTTGATGTAATTTATTGTGGTGTTCATGCCAAAATTATCTTTTAATCCTGCATCAAAAACTTCAACTTTAGGTTCAGTAGGTAGACTTACAGAAGGTAAAACATAAGGGAACGAGGCATTCATTCTCAATACCGTGACGTAATTTATTTGGTCGGGATCGTTTAAGGCAAAAAAGCTCTGATAATCAATATTTTCGTTGTTGGTGGTACATAAGAATCGAAGTGGGAAATTTGAGATTAATAATCTCCTACTATCGTCAATAATGGAAGGGGTAACGATTAGGGATGGAATTTTTGCTGCTAATTCATCCGATCGATAAGCTGCTAATGTTTTGTTTAAAACAGAGTCCGTATTCTGGTGTAATTGTTTTTCGAAAATATATCCACGGTCTTTCCAGTGGTTTTCCCCATTCTGTTCAAATCTGTGACTTCGAATCAAGGCATCGTGCACTGCTAGGGTGAAAATTATGGGGTTTAAAATATCTTTCCCCATATCCATTGCCTTTTCCTTAGTCGGTATGTTTTGACTGTGCAACTCTCTGAAATAGGCCAAGCCAATCATTCCTCCTGATGAACCTGTTCCCATGTTCATATGTCGCATTAATTCGCCGTTGGTCTCTTGGTTTAAATGATGCATTGCTAAAAATGACCACATAGCAGCTCTCGATCCACCGCCGCTAGTAGCAATAAATACTGCTTTTGGCTTTTCTTTTCCGGTTTGTAGCTTCCAATTTTCAAGACGTTTGATAGTTAATTTTAAATCAGCTTGAACATCTTCTTTAGCGGGAAATTGAAAACTTTTTAAATAGTCAACTTCTTCTTTATAACTCATTCCATAGGCCTTACTATCAAAGTACAATGTATCATTTTTTGTCAATTGATTTAATCCAAATAAAGTCGCCAATATAATCACAAAAGTCCACCCTTTTGTCCAAGATCGAATCGCTGAACTAAGCATTAGTAATATGGTAAACAGTAAAATTACACTTGCTCCGGCAGGAATAATCAGGATGTAAAATTCGCGAAAAGCTCCTAAGATTAAAAAAGAGCCTACAAGGGTTAGTTGAAATAAGGAAGCGTTGACGTGATTTTGGCGAAACACCTTGGATAGCATTTTTTTATCATAATGAGCAGAGGGTCTTGTCGCCTTTAAGCGCAGTTTAGCATTTAAGTAACTATCCACTCTCCATGTCTTACCTTCGCTATTCTCGAACCATGATTTGTTCTTTTTCTGTAGGATAGAATTTGTAGGTCCATTCTCACTTGCCCCTAGGGCCAACACCTTTGCAATATCCTTCCCAAATAGTTTTTCAAAGTCTTTGTTAGTTGCTAAAAAATAGAAGGTAGAACTGATTGTAAAAAGGAGGTAACCTCCTAAAAATCCGAATAAACGAAATAGTATTTCACTTTGGCTGAACGTCTCATTATGAGATAGAAATTGATGCGCCAAATATAAATAGCACCCAATAAAAATAGATGGAATAAAGGAGTTGTTGAGGGAATATTTAAAAAAGGGTTTAGAGAGTGTTGCTAAGAACGGAAACCTAGATCCATCCATTATATAACTCGATAAATTAAAGGCAACTACAAATGTCCCAATAGCAAAGCCGACGATAAAGTAACTGGCGAAACTGAGTTCTCCTAAATATTCAGGAGCAAGAAATAAATAGGGGATACCGTATTTTAAACCCAGCTTCCCAAAAATGGCCATGAAAAGCATCAGCCAAAAAAATAGCAGTTGTTGATTTTTTTTAATGTGGACCAATACCAACTGAATAGGGAAGAAGTAAATCAGCTTAACAAGAAAAGAAGAGGGTGATTTACTCATAAGCGAAAATTATGCATTCATAACATATTCTAGTATACGTTTATCAGGTTCAAAAGGTGACAAGTCCGCCAACCCTAATTGATCAATAGCTGTTTGAATATACTTTTCTTCAGTGAGTGTTTTATTTTTAGAATAAGTTAGACCTGTTTTAAGCAGTGCAGCTTTGGGTAATAAGCCAATTAGTTCTGAGCCAGTAACTTCTATGTTGTGTTGCGCTGCAAGTTTCTTCGTTGTCTCGAAAACTTCGTACAAGCTAGTAGTATTGTAGTCTATTAAATTGACGGAAACTTGGGCAATATTAAAATCTTTAATGTACCAACCTATTGCTTTTACTTTTTTCAATTTGCCCGAATTGTAAATGGTTTTGCCATTTTCTTTTCCAATCGGACGACCTAATTCTCTTAAACTGTATGCTATTTCTTGTGCTTTTTTAGCATCTGTGGTGTTCAAATTAATGTTGTACGCCACTAAAAAGTTACGAACTCCTATTACTGTTCCGCCAGTTTTTGCGTTAAATGTTCCAAAATCAGGTAGCCATTTTTTTGATTGCCTTCTCTCTTCTAATTGCTCATAGTTGCCAATCCTGTGATTGGCCAAATTTCTTCTAGTAACGCTTGAAGCACATTCCTCGTATAGGTAAATTGGTAGATTTAGTTTCTCAGAAATTAACTTCGCAAAATCATTCACTTTAGGCACTAATTCTTCCATGCTAATTCCTGAAATAGGTACAAAGGGACATACGTCACAAGCACCAATTCTCGGATGCTCTCCGCCTTGAGAGCGCATGTCAATTTTTTCTGTTGCAACTTGAATCGCTTTGGAGGTAGCTTCAAAAACGGCATCAACATTGCCCATGTAAGTAAAAACAGTTCTGTTTGCGGCTACCCCTGAATCTTGATGCAGCAATTTAACGCCTTTAACGGATTGTATTGCAGAAGCTATCTCGGCTAAAATTTCTCTGTTAGCACCTTCAGAGAAGTTTGGTACACATTCGATTAGTTGATGTTTTTTCAATTTTTTAGTATTCTATTTTATTATGTGCTCCTTACATCTCGCTAATTCTCTTGCAGTAATTTGTCATACTCTCCCGGAAGAAGCAGCCATTCCGACCATAAGGATTTGTCATACTGAGCAGAAGGATTTGTTATTCCAACTGCAAGGATTTGTCAAACTGAGCGGAGTCGAAGTAGTCAAATTCAATTTTCTACACTTCTACGTTACACTTTTTGCTTTAATAAAATCACTTACCAAGTAACTTAACATTTTTCCTACCCGTTGTTCAGACCCCTCAACTAACGAAGGCGCTGCCTCGGGCAAATGCAAATACTTGGCATTTGTTAAACGGCCTGCATTGTGAATATATTGCCGAGCTTGTAAAGAAGAGATTCCACTTGGTGTTTGCGCTGATGACGGAAAGTTTTCAATTGCGTCGCAATCTAACTCAATGCCAAATGGTTCAGCGCCTACAAAGGTTAAACTAATGTCTACAGCATCTAAGTAATCAATCTCTTCTCGTAGAAATATAGCTTCATAGGTAGAAAAATCTATCAAATCTTGCTCCATTCGGTCTATCATTTCTTGAGAGTTATAATTTTCATGTAAACCAACAATCGAATATTTATCTAAATACCCTTCCTGTTTGGCATAAGAAAACCCATTGCCGGAATGCCGTCCTTCTAAAGCTCTATAATCTGCATGTGGGTCAAGATTAATGCAGTTTACAGACTGACCTAATGCTGTTGAAGTACCTTTTAATAAACCATAGCAGTTATTGTGCCCTCCTCCAATTACGATAGGGGTTTTACCAGCTTTCACAATACGCTCTATTAAAGTAGAAACAGATTCATCAATAGCACTTACAATTTCTCGCAAGTGTTTTAAGCTGCCATACTCATATCCATCCATGGTTGTAAAATCGAAAGCACCAAGAAGTATAATACTCGACCCTTTCAATCGATTGGTCTCTTGAATGTTAATGAATTTTGTTAGAAAAGCTTCCCAAGCAGATTCTGATCCTCCTTTTCCGCAATTAGCTCTTGGTCCAACATCTTCAGGTATTCCAAGAATTACAAATTGGGCAGGGCAAGATTCTAAAGATTTACTAAGAAAATCACTTCCGGCAAACATAGTTTCGCCAATTTTTTTCTCGTTGTCTCGTATAGAACAGATTTTTAAAATTTCTTTTGCTTGAAATAAATCGAGTTTGCTATTAGAATTCTTTTCCATTTATAATTACTTTATGAATAGCATCTTTTCCGAATGAGTACGGGATATAAGCAGCAGAATTAATTGGTTTAGTAATAATTAGGTTTGCCTTTTTGCCTCTAGCAATGCTGCCAAAGTTTTTCTCCAACTCCATGGCAAAAGCGCCATTTATAGTTGCGGCATTAATCGCTTCCTCCGGTGTCATTTTTAATTTTACACAAGCTAAAGAAACTACAAAATTCATATTTCCTGAAGGGGATGAACCTGGATTGTAATCTGAAGCTAAAGCAATGGCAACCCCTGCGTCAATCAATTCTCTACCCGGCTGATAGGGGTCGTTTAAAAAGAATGGTGCGGAGGGTAAGAGTGTAGCAATTGTATCTGAGTTCTTCAAACACTCAATTTCTACATCGTTGACCACTTCTAAGTGGTCAACCGACAAAGCATTGTTTTCCACGCACAATTCAATTCCGCCCATGCAGTTAAACTGATTGGTGTGAATTTTAGCTTTCAACCCATATTTTGCTCCTGCTTTTATAATTTGCTCAGTATCTGAAACTGAAAAAGCAACTTTCTCGCAAAATGCATCAATATAATCTGCTAATCCTTCTTTAGCAATTTGGGGCAACATTTCATTTACAATTAAATCAATATAGCCTTGGTGGTTATCTTTGTATTCAGCAGGATAGGAGTGTGCTCCTAAAAAGTTGGCTTTTATTGGAATCGGGCTTTTCTCTTTTAAACGCTTAATTACTCGTAACATTTTTAGTTCACCATCTACCGAAAGGCCATAGCCACTTTTAATTTCAATAGCTCCAGTTCCCATCTTCATTACTTCATTCAGTCGCTGCCAAGCTGCATCAAATAAGTCGTCTTCTGAAGTGTTTTGTAGCTTTTTAGCTGAGTTTAAAATTCCACCACCGGCTTGTGCAATTTCTTGATAGCTTTTACCTTTTAGGCGCATCTCAAATTCTTCTTCCCTGCTCGTTGCAAATACTAAATGGGTGTGTGAATCGCACCAAGTTGGCAATACCATTTTTCCCGAAGCATCTATCGTTTCGCCGTTATATTCGGGACAAGTATCCATGGTTCCAAAACCTTTTATGGTGTCGTTTTCTAGGAGCAACCAAGCGTTTTCAATGGAAGCTAGGCTAGATAGTTTGCTGCCTCGCAATGCTTTTGATGGTGCGGTGGTTTGTAGAAGTGCTTTGATGTTTTTTATCAGCATGTATTAAGTTGTGTTTGTTCAAATTTACAAAATGGAACATAAAAAAAGCCACGTTTAAGTGGCTTTAATTTTAAGCGATATTCGTATAAACCGCTTGAACATCGTCATTGTCTTCCAACTTGTCTAGCATTTTATCAATGTCTTTCATCTGTTCGTCGTCGAACTCAACTGGCGAAGTAGGGAAACGTTGTAAGTCTGCTTTTGTTATTTCTATCCCTTTTTCTTCAAAGGCAGAAGTTAAGGTTCCAAAATCTGTCCAAGCTGCATAAGCATAAGCAGTAGTTTCATCTACTTCAATTTCTTCTAGGCCGGAATCTATCAATTCTAATTCCAACTCTTCTGGTTCTACACCTTCTGTTATTGCAAATTCTATAACAGCTCTTCTAGTAAACATATATTCTAGCGAACCGGTTGGCACAGTAGCTCCGCCTGCCTTACTAAAGTAAGATTTTACATCAGCAACTGTTCTGGTTGTGTTATCAGTAGCACATTCCACAAATACCTGTACACCATGAGGACCTTTGCCTTCGTAATTCACTTCTTCAAAGGCTGCAAGATCTTTTGCTTCAGCTCGTTTAATCGCATTTTCAATGTTTTCTTTGGGCATGTTTTCGCCCTTAGCATTCTGAATAGCAGTTCTTAAAGTTGCGTTAACTTCTGGGTCCATTCCGCCTTCCTTAGCAGCTAAGGTAATTTTCTTGGCCAACTTTGGAAATACTTTCGACATTTTGTCCCATCGTTTCTCTTTTGCTGCTCGTCTGTATTCAAATGCTCTTCCCATAACCTTTAATTTTTATAAATGTAAATTAACTCATTATCTGTTTAAGCTGAAAATGTTTTAATAAAATGCAGGGAGATGTATGAAGAGTAAAATTGAAGTAAGTTCAGTACCACAAATAAGAAGTGACAAAAAATTAGAAGTGTAACGAAAGCGTGACATTTTCTTATTTATCAATCTATTAATTTTATGGCATGAAGAAGAGCAAACTATTGATGGCTGTGCTATTGGTATGGTTTTCATTTGAAGGGTTCTCTCAAGAGCAGTTTGATTCTACAAGTAAAACTCGATTAATTAAGGTTTCAACTTTGGGCACAGGAATCTACATAGGAGGACTCTCTTATCTATCACTGGTTTGGTATAAAGAAGCCGAAAGAGTTCCGTTTAATTTTTACAACGATAATAAAGGATACTTTCAAATAGATAAATGGGGACATGCATAAACTGCCTATTATCAAAGTTTAGGTGCATATAAGGCGTTAAAATGGGCTGGCTTGTCAGAAAAAAAAGCCACATTATATGGAGGTCCTGTTGGTTTGTTGTTTCAAACACCAATAGAGATTTTTGATGGGATTTATGAAGGTTGGGGCTTTTCTTGGGGTGATATGGGAGCAAATGCTTTTGGGTCGGCTTTATTTACATCGCAACAATTAATATGGAACGAACAACGCATTCGAATGAAGTTCTCTTATTCGCCAAGTCCATATCCCGAATATCATCATGCGTTGGGCGAAAATGAATTAGAAAGTTTTTTTTTAGATTATAACGCTCATACATACTGGTTGTCAGTTAATATCTCAGATTTTAATTCAAAGCAAGAAAGATTTAAGTGGCTTAATGTAGCTTTTGGTTACAGTGCAAACGGGATGATTAAAGAATTTGAAAATCCTCAATTTTATAGGGGAGAAACGTTTCCGGAATTAGACCGTTACAGACAATATTTGCTATCACTAGATGTCGATTTCTCTAAAATTAAAACAAATAGGAAAGGATTGAGATTTCTGTTTGGAGCATTAAATTGTATCAAAATTCCTTTCCCTGCTTTAGAATACAACCAAATGCAAGGATTCAAATTCAATTCCATTTATTTTTAAAGTTTCTGAGGATTCAAATCGCCCCAAAACGTTATTTTTGTTACTATGGCAGGAAACACCTTTGGTCAAGTTTTTCAGGTAACAACTTTTGGAGAGTCGCACGGCATTGCTATTGGGGGAATTATTGATGGTTGCCCTGCTGGGTTAGAATTAGATGTTGATTTCATTCAAACAGAGTTAGATCGCCGAAAGCCTGGTCAGTCAAAATTAACGACTCAGCGAAAAGAGGATGACCAAGTAGCATTTTTGTCCGGGATATTTGAAGGAAAGACAACTGGAGCTCCCATTGGATTTCAAATCAAAAACAAAGACCAAAAATCGAAAGATTATGGTCACATTCAGGATAAGTTTCGTCCATCGCATGCAGATTACACCTACGAGAAGAAATACGGAAACCGAGATTACAGAGGTGGGGGAAGATCTTCGGCAAGAGAGACGGCTTGCAGGGTTGTAGCAGGAGCAATTGCTCAGTTAATATTGAGACATCATGGAGTAGAAATTCATTCTTATGTTCAGCAAGTTGGAAGTTTAATTTTACTTAAAGAGTTTGATGAAATTGATTTTTCAAAAACATTTAAAAATGAAGTTCGCTGTCCTGATGCAGAGATGGCTGAAAAAATGAGTGATTTTATTTTACAAATTAAGAAAGAAGGAGATACAATTGGTGGCGTTATTCAAACGGTAGTGAAAAATTGTCCTGTTGGTCTGGGAGAGCCGGTTTTCGATAAATTACATGCGGATTTAGGAAAAGCGATGTTGAGCATAAATGCAGTAAAGGGGTTTGAATACGGTTCGGGTTTTTGCGCTTCGGAAATGAGAGGCTCTCAACACAACGATGAATTCGTAAAAACGGAAGAAGGAATTCGCACCAAAACAAATTACTCAGGCGGTATTCAAGGTGGGATTTCAAATGGCGAAGAAATTTATTTTCGAACAGCATTTAAACCAGTTGCAACTATAATGAAAAACCAAGCGAGTATTGATACGCAAGGTAAAGAAACAGAAGTGACAGGAAAAGGAAGACACGATGCCTGCGTCGTTCCCAGAGCGGTGCCGATTGTTACCGCTATGACCGCCTTGGTTTTGGTGGATCATTTGTTGAGGAGTAAAATTTCGCAGTTATAGGAATTACCTCAGGATTTTACTGATAATAACTCATCCTTATAAATTTAAGTGACACCGGCAATGTAACTGCCTCGTTTAAGTTTTGAACACACAATTTAGTAAAAATCTATTAAATCTGCGTCCGTAAAATAGCTAACACTAATTCTATGCAAAATATAAATTAACAGCAATAGGATTAAATCGACAGATTCTCTAAAATGACAGGAGTAAATTTTAAAGTCCACAACGCCCTGATATTACATTTAATGGAAACCATCTATTCAGCAGCTTTAATGCACGAATTAGCAAAAGAAGATTCCACTTTTCAAGAGAAGGTCTGGTGTCTGTTAGGTATGACGAACAAAAATTAGAATTGGGTTTTCGATTGGTCATACTAGTGGAAAATGAGGCAATCACCGAGATTAAATCCATGGAACATTTTGCAGATGTGCATCATAAACAAGTGCTTACTTATTTAAAGCTAACCAATTTAAAGTAAGCTATTCTAGTTAATTTTAGCAACTAGAATAAAATAAGCGGAATTTTCATAAAAGTGAATAATCTCTAAGATTAAAGTTAATTATGCTGCTGCGAAAATCTGCGATATCTGCACGGGAATAAAATGTGCCTTGATAAACGAAAAACTACATGAAAAAACTAGCATTACATTGGCAAATAATTATTGGACTTATTCTAGGACTCATTTATGGATTAATTGCTGCAAACGCAGGTTGGCAAGAGTTTACTTCAGACTGGATTGCTCCGTGGGGTAAAATGTTCATAAATATGCTAAAAATGATTGCAGTGCCTTTGGTACTTATTTCATTAATTAATGGTATTTCCGGCTTGAAAGATGTCTCTCAATTGTCTTCTATGGGAGGGAAAACAATTGGGATTTACATTGCTACAACCGTCATGGCCATTACCATTGGCTTGGTTATGGTGAATTTAATAAAACCTGGAGACTCCTTCTCCGACGAGATAAAGCAGCAATTAGTAAGTCAGAATGTAGAGAAAGCACAGTCAGCAGAAGAGAAAGCGATGGCGCAGAAGAACTCAGGTCCCTTGCAGTTTTTAGTAGACATGGTTCCAGATAACATCTTTCTTGCTGCGGGGAACAATAGAAACATGTTGCAAGTTATTTTCTTTGCTTTAATGTTTGGTATTGCTTTAATTATCGCCCCCGACCAGACCAGAGTTGAGCCTATCAAAAAGTTTTTCGATGGGGCCAACGAGGTTATACTAAAGATGGTTGATATCATCATGTATTTTGCTCCAATTGGGGTTTTTGCTTTGTTGGGAAATATTATGGTAGAACTAGCAGGCGATGATCCTGCTGCTGCAATGGAGATTTTGAAAGGGTTAGGGGTGTATTCACTTACGGTAGTTATTAGTTTAGCAATCATGGTATTTGTAATGTATCCTTTGATTTTGAAATTTTTAGCAGGGTACTCGTACAAGCGTTTTTTTCAAGGAATTGCTCCAGCTCAGTTACTGGCGTTTTCTACCAGTTCATCGGCGGCAACTCTCCCATTAACTATGGAGCGTTGCGAGGAAAAATTAGGAGTTTCCAACAAAGTAGCCTCATTTGTTTTGCCGCTTGGTGCTACCATTAATATGGATGGGACAAGTTGCTATCAAGCGGTAGCTGCTGTTTTTATTGCGCAGGTTTATGGTATGGATTTGGGGCTCTCGGAGCAACTAACCATCGTTTTAACTGCAACATTAGCTTCTATTGGCTCGGCAGCAGTTCCGGGTGCGGGAATAATTATGTTGGCCATTGTGCTGGGAGCTGTGGGCATACCGCTAGAAGGAATTAGTTTAATATTTGCTGTTGATCGAATTTTAGATATGTGTAGAACTGTCGTAAACGTTACCGGTGATGCCACAGTAGCAACTATTGTTGCTAAAACAGAAAATGAATTAATTCCACTTCCAATAGAACGTTAATAGACCATTTAACCAATTGAAATGAAAGAGAAAAAAAATAAAGTATTTAAAAAGATTTTTAGTGGCATAAGCATCCTTCTTTTGTTGATAATAGGAACGTTGATTGCATCGCCGTTTGTATTTAAGGACGATATCGTAAAAATGGTGAAAGAGGAAGCCAATAAATCGGTGAATGCCAAAATTGACTTTGGGAATTTTAATTTAAGTCTAATTAAAAGCTTTCCTGACTTTTATTTTTCTATTGAAGAAATTAAGATAGGTGGGCTAGCAGAATTTGAAGGCGTTCCATTGGCTACTATTAAAGAAATTGACCTTGTAGTTGATGTTATGTCGGTGATTAATGGTGAGTCAATCAGCATCAAGCGAATTTCAATTGTCGAACCTATCATTAACACTTTAGTTTTGGCAAACGGTAAAGCAAATTATGACATTGCCAAAGTAGATTCAACTGCAGATGAACAAGTAGAAGATACAACTTCTTCAGTACCGTTTAAAATGGAATTGCAGCAATTCGAGATTGTTGATGCTATCATTAACTGCGATGATGCTACTTTACCAATGTTGCTAACTATCAACGATTTTGATTTGAACTTGAAGGGAGATTTTACTGAGAACTTAACGAACTTGGATATTAATGGCGGAATGCAGCAGTTTAGCCTGATCTATGACGGAATTCAATACATGAACCAAGCTAAAATAATGCTTGATTTGGTTTTGGAGATGAATGCTGAAAAAGCGAAGTACTCTTTCAGTGAAAATGAAATTACAATCAATGAATTGCCACTCGGCTTTGATGGTTGGATAGCCATGCCTTCTGAAGCCATAGACATGAATCTAACTTTTGAAGCAAAGAAAACCGATTTTAGAAATATATTATCGCTAATTCCTGCTGCTTTTGCTAAGGATTTAGAAGGCGTTAAGACTTCGGGTAAATTGGCACTTAATGGGTTTGTAAAAGGAACGTATGCAGAAGAAAATTACCCTGCCTTTGGAATAGACCTAGCAATAGAAAATGCTCGTTTTAAATATCCTGATTTACCAAAATCGGTAGAAGACATTCAAATTCAAGCATCCGTAAAAAATAGTAACGGTATTCTTGATCATACAGTTGTTGAGGTCCCAAAGTTTCACCTGGAAATAGCAAATAATCCGTTTGACATCAACGTAACACTTAAAACTCCTATTTCAGATCCTTTTCTGAAAGCAGGTATGAAAGGTAAAATTATTCTAGACAATATAAAAGACGTTGTTCCTTTGGAAAAAGGCGATGAAATGTTAGGAGAGTTTACTGCAGACCTTTTTGTTGAAGGCTATTTGTCAACCCTAGAGAAAGAGGAATACGAAAAGTTTAAAGCAATGGGAACCCTGCATGCAAGAAACATTAAATATGTATCAGATTCCTTAGATTATACTGTTTATTTGAAGGAAGCTGAAATGGTTTTCTCTCCCCAATTTGTTGCTTTAAATAAAATGGATCTAATGTTAGGTGAATCTGATTTTAATGCGAATGGAAGACTAGAGAATTTTATTGGCTATGCTCTAAAAGAGAATCAAGTGTTAAAAGGGAACTTGGTACTTAAATCAACATACATGAATTTAAATGAGTTAGCAGGAATGGATGAAGAAGAGGTTGCCGCTGCTGAAGAAGATTCCAGTTTAATGGAAGTGGTGTTGATTCCTGAAAATATTGATTTTACAATGACGACGACCATTGGGAAGGTGTTATACGAACAGCTATTAATTGAAAATATCAACGGATCAGTGGAATTGAACGACGAAAAAATTTCGATGAACCAAGCATCTATGAATTTGCTAAAAGGGAGCATGATTATGAGTGGATTTTATGAAACAACTGACTCCCTCACACCGAGTTTTGACTTTGACGTGAATATTATTGATTTTGATTTACATGAAACTGTGAAAAATTTCAATACAGTGGAACAATTGGTTCCGGTGGCTAAATACGGTAGAGGGTTGTATTCTACTAACATGGAGGTGAAGGGCAGGCTAACCAAGAACATGGATCCGAGATACGAGACCTTGACAGGAGAAGGTAGTGTAAAAACAAAGAGCATAGCTATTGAAGGATATGAACCACTGGAAAAAGTGGCTGATTTAATTAAATACGATAGAATTACACCCTTGTTAATCAACGATGCTAACATAACCTTTCGACTTATTGAGGGTAAGGTTTTCATTGACCCATTCACCAATAAAATTGGAAATACAGAGATGAGGATTTCTGGAAGTAACTCTTTTGATCAAACGATTGATTACTTGTTCTCTTTTGCAATTCCTAGAGAGGAGTTTGGAGGGAAAGCGAACCAAGTTGTGGATGGTTTACTTTCTAAAGCTAAGGCGAGCGGTGTTGACTTAAGCAGTGCGGTTGACGTTATAAATGTTGACGTTACTTTGAAGGGGCCTGCGGAAAAACCAAAAATTGGTACAAACTTTAAGCAGAAAGCTGGCGATACAAAAGATGCTTTAAAAGCAAAGGCTCAAGCAGAATTGGATGCTGCAAAGCAAAAAGTGAAGGAAGAGTTAGAGAAGAAAAAACAAGAACTGAAGAATCAAGCGAAGAATGAAGTAGAGAAACAAAAACAAAAAGCAAAAGAAGAGCTTGAGAAGCAAAAGCAAAGAGCTAAAAAGGAGTTGGAGAAGCAAAAAGAAGCAGCTAAGAAAAAATTAGAAGATGAAGCAAAGAAAAAGTTAAAAGGCTTATTTGGTAAATAAGGTTTTAGCTTTCTTTGCGAATTGATTGAAGAATTGGATGAAAAGAATAGATAAATGTAATAGGAGTTTAAAAAGCGGTGTGTTTCTAACGTTGCTTTTTACTTTTTCGTTAAGTTTTGCACAAGAGGAGTATGGATGTTCCAAGCCGAGCAAAAAAGCGAAGAAGCTTTTTAGTAAAGCTCAGCAAGCTAACTTTAAGACAGAGGACAATTATAGAAATTTAATAGAAGCAGTGAAGCTTCAAGAAGATTATGCTGAAGCGTTGTCAATTTTAGCGTACATAAATGATAAAAAATTTCAAGCAAACCCTGCCAATTTAAGAATTCAAAATCGAGTCAAATCATATTACGAAAAAACAAGAGATGCTTGTCCGGCATACAGAAACTATGAAGCTAGTTTTTGGCTGGCGAACTTTTATTACAATCAAAAAAGTTATTTAAAAGCATTAAAATATGCTTCGGAATATGTTGCTAACTCAAAATCTAAAAAGGGAAAAGAGTACAACGAGGCATTATCAATTGAGTTGCGCATCAAGCAGTATAATGAAATATTCAAGAACCCTGTTCCTTTTAACCCTACGAAAGTACTAGGAGTTTCAACGAAGGATGACGAATATTTGCCTATGTTGTCGCCTGACAATCAGTTTTTGTTTTTTACAAGAAAAACGATGATTGACAATAAAGATATTTTTGGTGGTAAAATAACAGAGTTATTTGTACAAAGTAGAATGCGATACGACGATAATTACTCAGTGGGAATCCCTATGCCTAAGCCATTTAATATGGACAAGAACAGTAGTCAAGGAGGTTCATCTATCTCAGTAGATAATAAGTTGCTTTTTATTACAATGGTGAGCCCTTCTTATACTCCTGATGGGCGCTCTTTTTCGAATGGGGATATCTATTATTCAGATTTTTATGACGGAACCTGGAGTGGTTTAAAAAGTATTGGCGATCATATAAATGGGCAGTTTACTTGGGAAGGGCAGCCTTCTATATCTGCTGACAATCAAACACTATACTTTGCTAGTGCCAGGGCGCCAAGCGAAACGCACTTTGGTGGAATGGATTTGTACAAGGTAGAACGACAATTAAATGGGAATTGGGGAGACCCCATAAATTTAGGGCCAAAAATTAATACAACCGGGGACGAAAAATCACCATTCATGCATTCCGATAGTTATACTTTATACTTTTCTTCTGATGGGCATCCGGGAGTAGGAGGGCAAGATATCTTTTTTGCACATGTGGATAAATTCAAAGAGTTTACCGAACCGGTTAACATTGGTGTTCCCATTAATACGGAAGAAGATGAAGTAGGATTTATGGTAAGTACAGACGGGAAGTATGGCTATTTTTCATCCAATGCAGCTGGTGAAGGACTTGATATTTATAATTTTGAATTGCCTGAATATGCTAGGCCTGATGAGGTAGCATTTATTAAAGGTTCGATAAGTTCAAAAGATCCGAACGCAGCAAAGGGAATGAAAATTGAACTAAAAAACACAGCTACAAACGAAGTCACAAAAGGAGTAGTAGATGAAAAAACAGGGGAGTATGTAGCAGTTATTCGAGCGAAAGAAAAAGAAGATGTAATGATGATGGCAAAGAAGAATGGTTATGCCTTTACGTCACAATATGTTAATTCAAATAAGGATGTTATTGGCCGTCCAAAGCGCATTGCTGCGGTAGAATTTAAGCCAATTGAAACTGGGCAGACCTATCAAATCAATAACATAAATTTCGGTACAGATTCCTATGAGTTAAACAAGCAAGTAGTGAATGTTTTGAATGAATTTATTGTCTTCTTAGACGATAACGCTTCTGTTAAGGTGGCCATTCATGGGCATACCGATAACGTAGGTAACCCTAACAAAAACTTAGAACTCTCTACAAATCGAGCTAAAGCCGTTTTTAACTATCTGATTATACAAGATGTTGATCCAACACGATTGAAATTTAAAGGCTTCGGAGCCTCAAAACCAATAGTAAGCAACCAAACAGCAGAAGGAAAAGCTAAAAATAGGAGAACTGAATTTGTGATTCTTTCAAAGTAGTCAACAGGTATTTTTAATCTAAGGTTTGGAAGGAAAAATGCTGAAATGGAGAGAAGGTAGTAGCATATATTGGGTTAATATGGATGAGCTGTTGGTATAATGTACTTACCTTTGCTTTAAATTAATAGAACTGAAAATGAAAAAGAATTTATTATTATTTGCAGCAGGAGCGATGTTATTTACAACTGCATGTGATACAAAAAAGGTAGAAAAAGCAGAAGAAGTTGCAGAGGAAACAATGGATAATTCGGAAGAAGCATTAGAAAAGGCAGCCGAAGAGTCTAATCAATTTGCTGATAATCCAGAAGGGTATTTTGGAAAAATTATCGAGTCAGAAGGGGCTAAATTTATTGACGAATTCGCTACTTTAATGGACGGGAAAGATTCATTAAGAGTAAAAATTCAAGCCATAGCAGCAGATGTTTGTCAAAATAAAGGGTGTTGGATGAAGGTTCAAACTGCTGATGGAAGTATGATGAGAATCAAATTTAAAGACTATGGATTTTTTGTGCCAATGGACATCTCAGGAAAAAACGTAATTTTTGAAGGATTGGCATTTAAAGACACAACCTCAGTAGAAGATTTAAAGCACTACGCAATGGATGGTGGTCAAACGGAAGAAGAAATTACCGCGATTACTGAGCCTGAAATAAATACATCATTCCTGGCAGACGGAGTGATTGTGACGGATTAAGTACAATTATAAAAATAAAAGAGAGCCTTTTTTAGATTTTTTGCACCGACAGTAATTGCGGTAAAAAAATAAAAGAAAGGCTTTCTTATGCAATTAATTGAGCTCTCCAAAGCCCACTGCAATAAATCACTTACTTTAGCGTAATTGAAGATAGTTTTTTAGGGTATGATAAGAAAGATTGGATTATTTATAGGTGCGTTAAGTAGCTTGTCGGCCTTCTCTCAGAGCGGAGGAGACAACACTTATGAATTCTTAAACACTACATCGTCTGCGCGAGTTGCTGCTTTGGGTGGACAACAAATAGCTGTAAAAGACAACGATCCTTTTCTAGCGTTTGATAATCCTAGTCTTTTGAATAAAGAGATGGACAACAAGTTGGCATTGACCTATCTCAATTATATTTCAGATATTGGTTCAGGTTTTGCTTCATACACCAAGTATTTTAAAGATGTAGGTACGTTCTCTGGTGCAGTCAAATTTATCGATTACGGAGAATTTACTGAGACAGACAATGCAGGAAACGAGATTGGCGACTTTTCTGCCGGAGAATATGCTTTCGTTATAGGCTATGCCAAACAATTAGATACAAATTTTTCATTTGGAGCAAATGTTAAAGCCATTTACTCAGATTTTTATGATTACAATTCATTGGGGGCTGCAGTAGATTTGAGTGTCACTTATGTGAGTCTAGATAGGAGTTTTACCATGGCAATGGTTGTCAAAAACGTTGGACAGCAAATTACGAAATATGGAGATGGGGAGAACGAAAACTTACCCTTTGAAATTCAATATGGGTTAACAAAGAGATTTAAAAATGTGCCGATTAGGTTGGGGTTGATGTTGCACAATTTACAACAGTGGGATTTGAGTTATGAGAATCCAAATGAAGCTCAGCAATCGTCAATTCTTGGGGCGCCGCAAGAGGAGGAAAAGGACAATGAGTTTCTAGATAACCTAGGCCGTCATATTGTGATTAACACAGAGTTTTTGGTAAGTAAAAATTTCAACATTCGATTTGGGTATAATTACCAACAACGTGCAGAATTAAAAATTGATGAAAAAATTGGAACTGTCGGATTTAGTTGGGGCCTGGGCTTTAGAGTAAATAAATTTCATTTAAGTTACGGGCGTTCGGCATTTCATCAAGCAGCCGCAACAAATACCTTTTCAATTTCTACCAGACTTTCCGATTTTATCAATTAATTTTGAGGAATGACTAAGCCAATTATTATTGCCATTGACGGTTATTCTTCTTGTGGAAAAAGTACCATTGCAAGAGCATTGGCAAAGCGTTTAAATTATGTGTTTGTAGATACCGGTGCAATGTACCGGGGGGTTAGCTTGTACATTCTTCGAAATAACATAGATTGGCAAAATAGTTCTGAAAAAGAAGTTGAAAGTATTCTAGATAAAATAACAATTACGTTTGAATACAATGCAGAAACGAAAAACTCTGATACTATTCTAAACGATGAGAATGTTGAAGAAGAAATTCGTGGTAAAGAGGTATCAGAAGTAGTTAGTCAAATAAGCCAATTAAGGGCCATCCGAACGAGAATGGTTAGCCTTCAGCAAAAAGCTGGGTTGAAAAAAGGTTTGGTAATGGATGGCCGAGACATTGGAACAAAAGTTTTTCCCAAAGCAGAACTTAAATTATTTATGACAGCAGATCCGAAAATAAGGGCTCAACGGAGATTCAATGAATTGAAATCAAAAGGCAAAGAATCATCGATAGAGGAAATAGAAGAGAATTTGAAGATTAGAGATTATAACGATACCCACAGAGAAGAGCATCCCCTGAAAAAAGCAATAGATGCCATAGAACTAGATAACTCATATTTAGATAAAGATGAACAGCTTAGTTGGGTCATTCGCCTGTTAAACGAAAAGAAACTTAGCTAATTCCCATTTCCGATAGAATTTGCTCCTTCGACTTGTGGTCTGGGTAGAAAGAAAGTAACTTATCCATTACCCCATCAACAACAGCATCTGGGCAGGAAGCTCCTGAAGTTAAAATTACTCTCAAAGGTTCTTTTTTGGGTAAGTAATCTCTAGTCATTAACATTTGTTTATTGTGAAAATTAAAATGTCTGATTCTTGAAGTATTCAGTATCTCCTCCTCCGTTGATATAAAGTAGGTTGAAAGTTTCTCTTCACAAAGCTCTACCAAGTGAGAGGTGTTCGAACTATTAAATCCACCAACTACAATTGCCAAGTCAGCTTTTTCTTTTAACAAGCCAAAGGTTGCTTGTTGATTATCGTTTGTTGCATAGCACAGTGTATCTCGGGTGTCAGCAAAGTGCTCACTCAACTGTTTTTCTCCATACTTCGCAAGCATTATATCTTTAAAGTAATCAGCAATTGCCTGTGTATCCGAAGCGAGCATAGTGGTTTGGTTCACCACACCAACTCTTGTTAGAAGCTTCTCAGGATCGAACCCTTCCGAATAATATTCTTTGAAGTAACTATGAAACCCTTCTATGCTCATTTTTCCCTCAATAAATTCGCCCAATCGTTTCGCTTCTTCCATGTCTTTAACAACAATAGATTGAGAAAATTCTGAGCTGTGAGAAAAAGTAGCCCTTGTTTCCTCATGCTTATGTTTACCATGTATAATAATGGTGTAATCGCCTTTGCCTAATTTTTCGGACTGCTTCCATACTTTAGTTACAAAAGGACAGGTTGTGTTATATTTTTGAATTTCAATTCCGATATCATTTAATTTGCCCTCTATCTCTAAGGTTGTTCCAAATGCCGGTATAATAACAATGTCTTCAGTCTTCAACTCATTCCATTCTACAAATTGATTGCCTTGAGTATCCATTATAAACTGTATTCCCATTGATCTTAAATCCGTGTTTACAGAGGGGTTGTGAATCATTTGACTCAGCAAGTAGATCCGCTTTCCAGGATTTTCCTCGACAGCTTTATATGCGATTTCGATTGCATTTTCAACGCCGTAACAAAAACCAAAATGCCGTGCAATTAAGAATTGAACGGATCCAAAATCCAAAAGTGTAGGAGTGAAGTCTTTTTTTCTTGGGTCTGAATCCTTCCTACTCTTTTTGATAGTAGAGATGAAGGAACTTCGATATGTAGCAGGAATGTCAAATTGTTTCATGGCAAAATTTGTTACTCAAAAATAACAATTGGTTATAAATGTGAACGTTCATAAAAGAGATATGTTTCATCTTAAATTTTAAGTTTTTTGCATTTCAAATTTTAGTACATTTGCACTCTCATTTTGGGAAGCTCGATTGTCGATATTTCGGGTTTATTTATAACACTTTCGTTTTCATATCGATTAAAAAACGAAATACAAAACTCATGATTCATGGACGAATCTAAAAAAGACGCTGCTGAGAACGCAGAAGAAGTAAAACAAGTAGTTACTGAAGCAAAGACGGAAGTAAAAACTGAAAAAGTTGAAGCTCCTAAAGAGGAAAAAGCTGAGACTAAAAAACCAACCAGAACGAGAGCCAGAAAAAACGTTGCTGCTGTTCAATCAAAAAACGAAGAACTCGAAGTTGAGGATAACACGGCAGAAGCTCCAGATGCTGAACCACCAAGAACTAGAGAAGAACGTAAAAAAGACCGTGAGGACTTTAGAAACGATTTCGACTGGGATGCGATTGGAAAATACGACGATAAGTATTCTGATGAAGATCAGAAGCAAATGGAAGAGATGTACAATGAAACAATCAATTCTATATCTGAACAAGATGTAATTGATGGTGAAGTAGTAAGCATCACTCCTCGTGAAGTAGTTGTAAATATTGGTTACAAGTCTGATGGAATCATAACCAAATCTGAACTACGATACAAAGAAGATTTAAAAATTGGCGATCAAGTTGAAGTTTTTATCGAAAGTCAAGAAGATAGAAATGGTCAACTAGTTCTTTCACATAGAAAGGCCCGCGCATTAAGAGCATGGGAAAGAGTAAATGATGCATTAGCTACCCAAGAAATCATCAAGGGTCACGTTAAGTGCAGAACTAAAGGTGGTTTAATTGTTGATGTATTCGGTATTGAAGCATTTTTACCAGGTTCTCAAATTGATGTGAAGCCTATTAGAGATTACGATATTTATGTAGATAAAACAATGGAATTCAAAGTTGTTAAAATCAACAAAGAATTTAAAAACGTTGTAGTTTCTCACAAAGCATTAATTGAAGCAGAGTTAGAAGTTCAGAAAAAAGAAATTATTTCTCAATTAGAGAAAGGACAAGTACTTGAAGGTACTGTTAAGAACGTAACTTCTTACGGTGTATTTATTGACTTGGGTGGTGTTGATGGATTAGTTCACATTACAGATCTTTCATGGGGTAGAGTTAATCACCCAGAAGAAGTGGTTACTTTAGATGAGAAAGTAAAAGTTGTAATCCTTGATTTTGATGATGACAAGAAGAGAATTGCTTTAGGTATGAAGCAGCTTGAAGGTCATCCATGGGATAAGCTAGACGACAAGCTACAAGTAGGAGATAAAGTAAAAGGTAAAGTAGTTGTTGTTGCTGATTATGGTGCGTTTGTTGAAATTCAGCCTGGTGTTGAAGGTTTAATTCACGTATCTGAAATCTCTTGGTCTAACCAATTGCAACCTGCTCAAGCTTTCTTCAAAGTGAATGACGAAGTAGAGGCGGAAATCTTAACTTTGGATAGAGAGGAAAGAAAAATGTCTCTTGGAGTGAAGCAATTGACTGCTGATCCATGGGAAGGTATTGAGTCTTTATTCCCAATAGAGTCTAAACAAAAAGGTAAAGTAACTAACATTTCAGATTTTGGTGTGTTCGTTGAGTTAGCTGACGGTGTAGATGGTTTAGTTCATATTTCAGACCTTTCTTGGCAAAAGAAAATCAATCATCCAAAAGAGGTTGTGTCTGTAGGAGAAGAAATGGAAGTTATAATTTTGGAAATCGACAAAGACAACAGAAGGTTGAGTTTAGGTTACAAGCAACTTGAGGAGAATCCTTGGGAGACTTTCGAAACTGTTTTTGAAATTGGATCTGTTCACAAAGGAACCATTTCCGAAATTAACTCTAAAGGAGCTACCATTATTTTACCTTACGGTGTGGAAGCATTTGCTACGAAGCGTAATTTGATTAAGGAAAATGAAGCTGTTGGAGTGAAAGACGAAGAGTTAGATTTCAAAATCATGGAATTCAACAAGAATGCTAAGAAAATTGCAGTTTCTCACACTCAAATCCACAAGGACGAAGAGTACGAAGAGAAAACAGTAAAAAGAGCAGCTGCCAGAGCTGATCATGCTGCAACTTCAAAAGCAATCAAGAGTATGAACAATAAGCAAGAGAAAACGACTCTTGGTGATTTGGACGCACTTGCGGCTCTTAAGAATGAATTAGAAGCAGGAGAGAAGAAGAAGAAGTAATTCTTTTGCTCTATATTTTAATTAAAGGCCTCACACATGTGAGGCCTTTTTTTGTGCTTTTTTCTAGATCTGTTGATATAAAATACAGGGAGTGTTTGTTTAGTGTGGAGCATTTGTGTTGAAAGGACCGTCTATTACGGTTAATGATGTCGCAAGAATAAAAGCTATCAAATCAATGAACAACAAGCGCGAGAAAACTATACTTTTCGACTGTTATGCTTTTTAAGACTGAATTAGAGTTAGAAGAGAAGAGATTGGTGGACTATTTTATATATATATATATATATTATGAGAAATAGCCATGCATTTGTCAGGCTTTTTTTGTGTCACTTTTTAGACTTGTAATAGATAAGAGTATTAACCCTTGCCTCATGCATAATACATTTGCACGAACTTTCTTTGAGAAAAATGTAAAAAGAATAGGATCCCTTGTGCTTATCACTTATAAGGTTAATGAATGCACGCTGAAGGAGTCTTAGCAGAAGTTAAAAGAGCTGGTTACGCTGCAACTTTAAAAGCAATCAAGAGTATGAATAATCCGTAACAGAAAATGACTCTTGATGATTTAGTTGCATTTGCGGCTTTTAAGAGTTAATATCAAAAAGAAATCGCTCAATGTCATACCTTACGAACGGGTCTCGTATCACTGAGTCCAAGTTGTGACATACCTCTCTAGGCCTGTTACTAGAAATTAGTAGTTGGGTTTGGGACATGAGTGGTTAAGGTGGCTGTTGCTCGAGTTAATCATGCTACAAGATTGAAAACACTTGGTAGAGACAACAACAAGCATGAGGAAGTATATTTTGTGACTGGAATGCATGTTTGAGTATTAAGAGTGAATTAAAAGAGAAGAGAAGAGAAGAGAAGAGAAGAGAAGAGAAGAAATTCTGCAACACTATAGCAGAAGTAAAGGCTTCGGATGAGAGGTCATATTTTGTTCTGTATTTCCTTGGCTTAATATTAGACAGTGACTGTGATGGTTTATACATAGAATTTAAACGTTATTAGTAATACCTATAAAAAGTATTGCTCAATTTTAGTGTTATATGATTAAAGCACAAAAGGGAATAGTGGGAAGAAAGAACGTCAAACAAAAAATCTTTTATTAGAGTATGTCTTTAAAGTAATTTGGAATCTGAATTGTGGGCTATAAATACAATTTTTGATTACTAGTGCTTTCCTGTAAAGTTGAAGAATTAATGCAAAGTAGCAAAGAGCGCAGGATAACTAAACTATTAAACTTTTTATTTAAGAAAGAGGATGTCTTGCTTAAAGCCGTTTTTAGGCCTATATCAGGCTAAGATTAGCAGTAAGTCATAGCTGAAGGTGTAATGACATAGGTTCAATAAACATTACCTAGCTTAGCGTTGACTTAACTAATTGTTTTTAAATTAGTTGAATTTTATGATATCGAATCAAAAAAAGTTTATAAAAAGTTACATGAATAGTGTTTTTGTAATGTTAAAGTTTGGTATCTTTGTCGTCCCGAAAATAGTAGGGGTTGTGGCTTGAAAATTTAGATTGGGAGTTGGTT
>CAJJAT010000006.1 GCA_905182175.1 Flavobacteriales bacterium UBA1494
GAGAAAATTCTCTGAAAAGATTCGAATTAGAATAAAAAAAGTTTACCAACGCAAGTAAAAAATACCAATGAAAAACAAATTTCTAATTTCGATTCTAATTTTCTTTTCTGCAAATTCATTTGGGCAAAGTGAGTATGCTAATTTTTTGAAAAAGTTTAAACCTAGTGATCAGCCATTAATAATTAATTCAGAAGATGTACTCAACAAAGACGATAACGGCAGACTAACTAAAGAAGAGCTTAAAAACTATCTAAATATTAGCTATGCTCCTTTTGATGAAAATGAAGATCTTTATATAGCTGAATTTATAATAGAATATGAAGATTACCTTCTTTTTATCTACTCACATTTTATTAATGCATCCAAGGGCGATTACGGTATTAAAATTCATCTGGCATCAATTAATAAAGAAAGAAGGATAATTGACACTTTGTTTATAGGCCGTTACGCAGATGAGCAAGGTGCAAACTTACAAGAGCATTACACCAGCAATATTGCTTTTAATATTGGTGAATTTAACATTTTCGTTGAGCGCACTCATACCGTTGAAAATGTGGATGATTATCTAAAAAAAATACCACCAGATAGTACGTTTGAAAATTGTGAATGGGGAATGTACCCTAATGGTTACTTTGAATTCTCATATAGAGAAAATCTGTCAGACACCTCCAGTGTTAGAGCTAAATTCAAAGAATTTTCTATGGGAGATGCTGTTTCTTATGATTTTGAAACTGAATCTGGGGAGAACATAGACTTTGCTGGAAAAGCGTTTATTGATGTTGAATTTGGCGTACTACTACCAGAATCTGAAATGAATTCAGAAAATCAAGGTTGGAGAACAAATACAGATTTACAAGATAAATGGTTTAAGATTTCATACATAGAAAGAGAACAACCTTTGTATATTAACGGGCCAATAGGAAAAGTGAAAGTTATCATCAAAGCAGTTCCTGATGATAATGATAAATAGACATGCTACAACAAGACCTAAACTGCATTTAAACGCAGTTTAGCTAGCCGTTGTATGCCATTTAAAAAAAACTAACTTGAAAAGAATAACAGTAAAAAAGGGACAAATTTTACAAAGGGCAGGCGACTTGAATACGAAGTTCTTTCAAGTGGAGTCAGGTTTGTTACGCAGTTATTCCATTGACAAAAAAGGAAAAGAACATATCTATCAGTTCGCTCTCGAAAATTGGGTAATTGCTGATGCTACTCCAAATGATGAACCTTGTGATTTGTTTATTGACTGTTTGGAGGATTCTATTATAATCCGACTAGAAAAAGATTTTGATACTTTGTCAAATGACCCTCTTAAATTAGCCAAAAGATTAAAAGTACTACAAAAGCGTATCGTAATGTTGATGAGCTCAGTCGCTCTTGAACGTTATGAACATTTTATTACGACTTATCCATCTATTATTCAAAGAGTACCACAAAGAATGATAGCTTCCTATTTAGGCATCACTCCAGAAGCGTTGAGCCGTGTTCGGAAAGAGATTTCTCTTAGAAAATAGGCTGCTTTTCGTTTCTTGATGTACATCAATGCACAACTTTTTTAAACACTTCATCTTTGCACCGTCAATTATGATTTAATTTAAAAAAGAATAAAATGAAAGTACAATTTAGAATTATCGCAGCACTGTCATTGGTAATGACAGGCTTTATGGCTTTTGCCAGCACACCACAAGCAGTAAACGTTATTAAGTTTGGAGACGCTAAAACATTATTTGTTGGCGACAGCAAATCTGCAACTTTGTATGCTTACACCATAGCGAGCTCCGAAAATGCTACGGCTCAACAAGGATATAATATCCACGATTTGAGCCAAAAAATCGCCACTTTTGCCAAAATAAGTCCATTGGATATTTTGGTAAGAGATATGGCTATAAATCCTGCCAACAAAGAAGCATATATTGCTTTTGACACCAAAACTAAATCGGGCTATTTATCTCAAATTATAATTGTTAACCAATCGGGAGAAATTAGAGAGTTTGATTTGAGAAAAACAACACACAAAGAAGTTAAACTAACTGATGCTCCTACTTCTGACTTCAAATATTGGGATAAAACATCAATGCGAAGTTTTACTTTCACGGATATTGATTTACACAAAGGGAAAGTCTATATAAGTGGAATGTCAAATGCTGAATTTTCTTCGGCTTTGAGAATGGTAGATTTTCCATTTAACGATTCAAAAGTAAGCACTACTTCGGTAGAAATTTTTCATGCTGTACACGGACAAATGGAAACTCGTGCACCCATTCAAACTTTAACGTTTGTTACCTTAGAAGATGGAGATTATATTTTAGCGGCATACACTTGCACGCCATTGGTACTAATTCCTGTAAAAGAACTAAAAGATGGGGCACATATTGTAGGTAAAACCATTGCCGAAATGGGCTACGGCAATACGCCAATAGATATTATAAAATTCAAATCAGCAGGTATGGATAAAGTGCCTTATGAAGGCATTATTCTTTCTAATAAAAACAAATCTGCCCAATTTGTCAAACTAAATGATATCAAAGAAAGTAATAAAGCAGAATCCATCGGATACGCAGGTATTGGAGAAGCAGGAACAGCGCGAACTACATTACCACTTACCAATTTATTGCAATTAGACGACCAAGACGATTATCATATCACAACGATTAAAAGAAACCCTGACAATGGTAGTTTGGAATTACTTTCTTATTTAAAAAATGTGTATTTCAGATTAGATGAATTTGTTAGCGAATATGACCAACCTTCTTATATATATGAAGGACAGCAAATGCAAAGTAAAACATTTCAGAATATGATAATTCAGGACATAGACAAAACTGAGTTTATCAAAAAATAACACTTCAATTTTCACAAATCTCCTGCAACTCTACCTTTTGAGTTGAAGGAGATTTTACTTTAATCAGTATGAGAACAATACTTTTTCTACTTGTAACTTGTCAATTATTTGCTCAAAAAAATGGTTTAACAGAAGTGATACATATTTATCCTACTGCGGATTCCCTACCTGTAAATCTTACTCGGTTTTATATAGAGTTTTCTAAACCTATGCAAGAAATGGGTATACTAAAACATATAAAACTGACCAACAAAAAAGGTGAGAACATAACAGGTGTTTTTTTTGAAAACCAATATGAATTGTGGGATGAAGACCGTATGAAGGTAACTCTTATTATAGACCCTGGCAGAGTAAAAACAGGTTTGTTGGCAAATAAAATAATGGGAAGAGCATTTGATGAAGGACAACTATACACGCTCACGGTTGATAGCCTTTTATTAGATTTTAATGATCAAAAATTGGCAACGTCTTTTTCAAAAACTTTTGTAGCGGTAAAAGAAGATAGCATTCCACCCAAAGTTGAATTATGGCATTATACTATTCCAAAAAGTAAAAGTAAACAACTATTGATTATCGATTTCAATGATAAAATAGACCATATCTCTGCTCAAACCTTCATTAGGATAACCTATGAAGGCAAAATAGTTGACGGCAAATTTTCATTGAAACGAAACGAACAGCAATGGGTTTTTGAACCTCAAAAAAAATGGAAAAAAAGAGAATATACAATCGAAGTCAGCAACAACTTAGAAGATATTGCTACTAATTCTATGTATCAAGTATTTGACCACAAGTTAGGAGATTTTAAAGAGCAACAAGAAAATAGCACCTTCACTTTCAACATAAAATAATGCAATAAAACACCTTTTTATTTCTTGATGTATATCAATGCAAAGCATATTGTAAAGTACCAATTTTACAATTATTAATTAACTAAATCGAAAAAATGAACACATTACACGAAACGCAAATTAGCAAAACAAGGAAAATAGCAGGTTATACACTCTCTGTTATTCCGTCATTAATGATATTAATGGCAGGTATTATGAAAGTAATCGGCAATGCAGAAATGCTCGAAAATATGAGTAAGATTACTAATTGGGGCGATAAAATGCTTCTAATAGGCTTAATAGAATTATCAGCTTTGACACTTTATTGGATTCCTAAAACAAGTAATATAGGATTTTTCTTATTGGCTTCTTTTGGAGGTGGAATAATTGTAGCCGAAGTAGTAGGCGGTAATTTTCCACTACCGGGTATTATGGTAGCTTCGCTATTTTATGTAGGCACAATGCTAAGAAAGCCTTCTTTATCGGGAATGAATCTATAGACGTTAAAGAAAACAGCACACAATCGAGTAGACGGCTCCGTTCCTAAATAGAAACGGAGTTCGTACTTCGACAAGCTCAGCAACCACATCTCACAGCTCTGCTGAGCTTTTGTCGAAGTACCACCGTACCCATCGTCTGCCGCTCAGGATAAACCAAGCGGGTATGTTATACGGCGGTTCGTTAACCATCATGACAATTGCTCTTTACACCAATTATCGCTATCTCATACTTTCATAAAATGCTACATTTTTACTAGAACATTGTCTTTAAACGCAAAATATGTTCCTAATCTAATTTCTGAAAGGATTGCGTTCAGTCCTTCCCTGTTTGTGAGACCTGTGTGTTTTACACACCTCGATTAGCTCACTTTCATTTTTTTACTTTTAAAGGTGTTCGTGAATGCTTTGCATTTCCCATAGGTACTATGACTTCGGCTGACTTCTCTGTTTTGCCAACTCGTGACTTCAGAGATCTCTCTTGGTAAGGTAAATATCCCTCCGTCTAATCCCGCAGAATCTACATAGTAGCCATTTTGTTGTTCTTAGGGCTTTACAAAGATGCGATGCACTGAGTTTATCGAAGTGTTCTTGCTTAACCAAGCTATTATGCCTCGTATACTATTCCTGCTTGGTTTATTCTGAGCAGCAGGCGAAGGGTCGGTTCAGACTTTTGTAGTTTCGCTTTACTCGTTCTATGTTTTCTTTTTTTGTATTCGTGAATGCAAAGCATTTCTTTACTTCTAAGGTCACCTTTAACAAGCTTGCGTCTTGCTAATGCTTCCAGGCACGACCCTAGCGCATAAGAGACTTACACCCTTTGGAATCTATTCAATATTTAAAAGAACTATTTACCATTCAAGGCACACACAAGCTGTATAATGCATTGTGGCTTTAGCAGTTTGGTTAGCTTCTTCCCTATTTGAAACTCCACAAAATCCGCTCGACGGATTTCGTGAAAAAGAAAAAGGCACAAAACCGCAAGCGGTTTTTATTCTTTAGTAAATTCAAAGTGTTAATTTTAATTACATCACAATAAACCATAGAGTGACGTTAGCATTAATTTTTTATGCAAAAATTAAAACATTTTATATTATCGATCATAGGCAACATATTAAGACGTGTCTATCGAAATAAAATTTAATATGGAGGTCATAAAATTTGCACCAATTCAGATTTAGTCAGTAATGCCTCCGTAGCCCTCATATATTTTAATAAGTATGAAAAAGATGAAATTGAGTTGTGTTCAAAATATATTAACTCAAAATCAGATGTTGTAGAACTAGGAACAAGTATTGGCGTTGTAGCTTCTCATCTTCAACAAAACAATAACATAAAAAAAATGATTTGCGTAGAAGCAAACCCTTACTTGCATGAATTACTCAGACAAACATTCAGTATTAACAGCTTTAAAGAAACTACTCTATTAGAAGTTGCTATTTCTAATAACAATAAGCCGGTCTACTTTTCTATGCGATACAGCAATGAACTTGGGAAAATAGTTGAACATTCTGAAATAAAGATAAACGCCAAGTCACTTCAACAAATAATCACAGAAAACCAAATAACCAATTACTCCCTTGTCTGTGATATCGAGGGAGCCGAATGTAGTTTTATTTTTGATGAAGAACTTACTGGTTGTCAACTAGCAATTATTGAGCTACATCCCAGCAAGTGGGAAGAAAAACATTATTCAATTAAAGAATTAAGTGACCTAATTCAAGACAAAGGTTTTGAACTGTTAGAACAAGTTAATTATACATCTGTATTTAAACGGATTGCTAACAAAACCTAAAACCGATTGAAACTGGTTGTACCTAACCGATAATATACCCATCACAATCACCATTTTTCATAGTCGAAAATTTGAACTTAAGGGCATTACAATTCCTATTTTTCAATCCGTACCAAAGGACACACCTAACACAGTGGGTCGTCAGAAAAATTCAATAAATTAAATATCGGTTTCCACGATCACAGTTCTCTTGTCACAGCTTTCCTACTTCAACAGGAAAGCCTTAATTTTATATGCCTCACAATGGCACGAAAATGTGACATTGGCCTCAAGTAAATAATATGGGATTAGAAATTGAAAGAAAGTTCTTGATTAAAAACGACTCCTGGAAGAACGAAATAAAAAAAACGATCTCCATTAGACAAGGATACCTTAATTCGGAGGTCGAAAGAACCGTTCGAATAAGAATTCAAGGAGAACGAGGAGTTTTAACAATAAAAGGAAAGAATCAGAACGTTACAAGAAAAGAGTTTGAATATCAAATCCCATTGGATGACGCACTAAATTTACTCTCCATGTGCGAAAAACCCATTATAGAGAAAACTAGATTCTTAATCCCTTCGAATCATAGTACTTGGGAAATAGATGTTTTTGATGGAGAAAACAAAGGCCTAGTTATAGCTGAAATCGAGCTAACCTCTGAAGAGGAATCTTTTGATATTCCAAACTGGCTCGGCGAGGAAGTGTCTTCTGAATCAAAATATTATAACTCATCATTAATCACTAGCCCCTATGGCAATTGGAAAAAGTAATCTCAAATTTTCTAGTTCTCGTAGACTTACATTCACTGAACGTAAAGATGTATTGCCACCAGAGTAGTATACAAAGAACTTTAATTTCAGACAATTGCATTAATCACAATAGGGATTTAGGATAAAAACTAAGTAATAGAAAGTTTGCCTTCAGCCGCTGATAAAATTACAGCGACTCTCAACTTAGGTGCTGCTTCAGAGCATTTAAATACTGTTTTAAATATGGTTATTCGTTGGACCAAATATTAAATGGTTCTTTATGGCTTATCGTTCACTTTTCGTCCAAAGAATATCGCAAATTGCCTCTTTCGGAATGAATGTCGCTTTGAAGTAAAACGAGTTTCCATCAATTAAAAAGTGGAATCGGTAAAATCGGGAGATTCACACAGCGTTTTAGTTGGTAAAATAACTAACAAAGCGACTTAATAAAATAGTCGCATATTTTGTAAGTAGACCAAAACGTTATATTTAAGCATAGATAACAACTAACCATTGTTATGCATTAGAGTGTATTCTCCCAAAACATCTTGCTCCGCGTTAGCTTTTGTTTGCCTACCGTCCTAGTTTTTGAACAAGTGACTTCCCCGCTAAAAAACATAAACGAAAGATATGTGTTAAACGTAGCGATGGTATCAACAGGAAAAAATATTTTAACAAAGATTTTTAATTATTTCTTATCGGAAAAAACGGAAAAGAAAGCGGAGAGAATCATCCTGTTTATTGCGCTGGTCAGCTTTTTTATTCATTTAGCCGCCATCTACTTAGTTAAGTTTGGACTCATAGACGTGGACACAAACTCAGAATTGCTTCAAAATCCTATTTCTGCAATTTATACTCCTTTTTCATTTATTCTTATATACGAGGTTTATCTCCTAATTTACTATTTACCTAGGTCGTTCACCACCTACATCACCAAGCAATATGAAATTATCACTCTTATCATTATCCGTAAGTTATTTAAAGATTTAGCAGCTGTAGAACTCACGTCCAACTGGTTTGAGATTAAGGGCGACCTTCAATTTACTTACGACATTGTAGCATCTATCTTACTTTTCTACCTGATATTTCTATTTCAAAAGCAGGGAAAAAAGAAAATGATTCGAGACGAAAATTTTAAAAATGCCATTAAAGGATTTGTCAACAAAAAGAAGATACTTGCGCTTTCCCTTATTCCTTTATTTTTCGGAATGGCAATTTATACATTTATCAATTGGACTGCCGGAATTCAGCTTTCTTCGAATGATCTAGAACCCTTTAAAAGCATTAACAACCTGTTTTTTGACGAGTTTTTTACGATTTTGATTCTAGTGGATGTTGTATTGCTATTAATTTCTTTCTTTTATACCAATAAATTTCACAAAATTATCAGGAATTCTGGTTTCGTAATTTCTACCATTTTAATCCGTATGTCATTTGGAGTAAGTGGATTAATTAGCACCATTTTGATTGTTTCGGCTGTTCTTTTTGGCTTAGCCATACTGGTTATCCACAACAAATACGAAGAGAATAGTACAGAAAATATGGAATAAGTGGTTGTGGAAATGATGCTACATCGAGCATAATCTTACCTTAAGTTGACGCCAAATCAATGTAAAACCAACTCGTAACAATTCATAGCTCAATTCAACTTGCTGTCAAAAGACACAGATCTGGAATTACTTATGATCAGCATATTTACTGATGCTAATCTAAACTACTGGTGCTTGTCAAAATAGCTCCTAAATAATCAATTGAAGTTGCAATGCTGATCTTAACTCAAGGATTAAAACCATAGAGGAATTGAATTACAATGCTTACTTCGGGGTAACCAATGCCCAATTCGATCGAAAGAAGGAAAAGTTGTATGTAAAATACGAGCAAAATTGGATACCACTTATTTTTTTGTTGTCATAGGAATGAAGCCTACAGCACAACTAGTAAAGGGAAAAACTACTACGAACCAGCGCCTACCAGCCATTATACCTGAATTAAAATCCTATCCATACATTTCATATACAGGAAAATTAATTGATAACGACCAACACATTCTAGTTACAAGGTCAAATGCCGCTGAAGCAACAGAAAAGCATGCATATCGAGTCCATTAAGGATTTCATTATAAAATATTTACAAACGAAAAGCATGTCATATACAATTTGCATCGAATCTTTTAAAATGCTTCCCACGAGAAATAATTACCTCGTTATTTATTCTTTACAGGATAAATATCCACCCCTTATTCCATAAAAATGGAAGAGAGTAAGGTGGTCTATTTTGGGATTTAGTTCTCAAGCCAGCGCAGCATACCAGAATAATAACACTAACACCAACGGTCTTGGCGAAGCATTTATGAATCATTCTTATAATTCAAAAAATAGAACCATAATAGAAATGCTTCAAAAAGAATTAACCCACTCCGTAGCTATTAAAAACTACTGCAACGGAAAAAGCTATTTTTTTTGTTGGCCCTAAGACATTCTTCCGTGCTAATTTCTTGGCTGATGCTACAAAATCCTATAAATTATGCACTTAAATTGGTTCAACTTCCTACAAAAACAACAAAACTTTGAAGAGATAGTAAATTTTGAACTTGAAAATTATGGCTGTCTATTTTATGTAAGTTCAAACTATGCCATTGGAGCAAATGGAAATCCTACTCTTTTTGAACCTGTTTACCCAAATAAAAAAGCTGAGGGTAACGCACCTCCATTTGCAATTAAGAGGATGAATAAGCAAATAAACAACCTGTTAAAAAGTCTAACCTTGCTTGTAAGCTTCGTGAGCTTGGAGCATTAAGCGGGTTAAGGCGCAAGAGGCGTTTTCAATCAATCTTATGAATAAATTTGCACCTTTATTTTACTATGAATTCAGACCACTTGAGCCTTAATATTAAGCGTTACGATTTATCAGACGACAAATCATTAAAAGCATCTAGTGCGGCAGATGAGCTGATTTTAAAAAGTTATACGGAGTTGAATTCAATAGACAAACTGCTTGCTATTTACAACGACCGATTTGGATATTTACGTTGTCATTTAAATCACTTGAACCCAACAAGTATTTTTACAAATAAAAGTCAGCTAAACTCGATTGAATCAAATTGTAAATCCAATCGTCTTGTTTTTAACAATTGTTCAGACCCCCTCACTTCTTTAGAAAACAAAATTGACCTTGCTGTATTAAGAATGCCAAAATCATTGGCTCTTTTTGAACTTTACCTTCAACACATTTCTAAAAACTCTACTCCCAGGGTGCAGGTAATAGTGGGATATATGACCAAGTATTTTAGCCCAAAAATGATTGAAATAGCTGAAAAGTATTTTTCCACCGTAGAACAAAGTAGAGCAGTTAAAAAGGCAAGAGTAGCAACGCTCTCAGGAAAACGAATGCTTGAAAAAGCTGAAATGATAGACTTCTTAGCCTATAACAATCGAACGTATCGACAATATTGGGGTGTCTTCTCAGCAAAACACATTGATTATGCCACTCAATATTTTCTAAAACACATTAAAACAACACCCAAAGATTTGCATATTTTGGATTTAGCATCGGGTAATGGAGTAATTGCAAATGAGCTTTTGAAGATCCTTCCCAATTCAACATTTCACTTAATAGACGATTCCTTCCTTGCAGTTGAATCCGCCAAATTGAACGTTGCCGGAGAAAATGTACACCATTATTTCGAAAACAACTTGTCCACTTTTACAGACCATGCCTTCGATTTAATTGTCAGCAACCCTCCCTTCCATTTTGAGCATGAAATAAACATTCAAATTCCAATTCAATTGTTCAAGGAATGTTACCGGTGTTTGAAACCAGGAGGTAATCTACAAATGGTAGCTAATAACCACCTCAATTACAGCAGTCAATTGAAAAAAATTTTCCCAACTGTTGAAACGGTTGTACAAAACGAGAGCTTTGTGGTGATTAGGTGTCAGAAATAGCCTGTCAGTTAGTTCAATTTACTTGCGCCACTGTTTTGTAATTTAACAGTAGCTAAGAGCCTAAAATGTTACTTTTAACTACGGTGAAACGTTACTGCACAGGAATATTTTCACAATTAAATTGAAAAAGACAGTTTACATTTTATTCAGTATTTTATGGGTCAGCCGTGGAGGCTATGCTTCTGATTATGTTCGGTTTGAAACAGCCCAATCTGATGGTCTAAAGAAATCTGATTCATTTGGCAGAAAAATCAAAGGAGAATACATCAACTACTCCAATCCAAATAACAGGTTAATCATCTCAGATAACTTGATTTTGAATGCGCAAACAGTTCACATCAAAATCCACCGAGATGACTTAAAGTTCGACTCAACAATTTCTATAGACAAGAATGTTGATGATCAACTAACCTATTTTTTTAAAAAATAAAGGATATGGTATTGAAATAACTCATGATACAATAAACGCATTTCAAACCTTCTTTAATACACTCTTCAATATTTCAAAAAATCAAATACTTAAAAAATTCAAAGGAAGCTATTTTATCAACTTTAAAGTCGTCAAAAACTCTTAGAAGGTCCAAAGATTCAATCTCCAGAAAGACACTTTACTAATAGGTCAAATTACTCCTTCTGACACTTTGCTTCGCTTTAATTTTATTGTCAAAAACGAAAAGCTGAATGAATCGGATAGTTCTACAATTAATGAATACTTTGTTCATTCAAGTAAGAAAGAGTTTAAGAAGTTGCTGAAGCCTTACTCTTTTGAAGAGACAGAATGTTACTACAAAGTGAAATAATAACTCGCTTCTTTGGGTTTGTTTCCTCTCTTTTAAATCTGTCTGCCTTGCCTCCGTTTTATAATTTATTCTTTTAGCTAACGGGGTTGAATTGTTATTTTTAAATAGTGCGAAACCTTACTTAACTTTGACATTGGTAACTTTAAAAAATCACTTCAAGTGAAGATACCACATGTAAAACTTCATTCTTGCTTTTGCTCTTTTTTATCTGCTACCAAGTAAATACGCAAAACCCAACGGTTGAAAGTAGTTCAACCATAGGTTTTTATACCATTGCTCCAAAGGTTGGTCTTGGCTTTCATGACTTCTTGAACACTGAAATAGCAAGTATTTACACCAGTTTTGTTCTTCAGTAAGAAAACTGATAATTTGATATATATACTCCAGGATTTAAAGTTGGAATTCAAAATTCGTGGACCATTTTTATGTGAGGGTTTAGAGTTCAAAAAGTTATATCCTAATAATCGCAGTTACGACTGCCTGTCCCCTAAAATAGGATTAAGTCGGATGGATATTTTTAATCTAGAATATGCCTTTAATATAATCGACAAAAACAAAGATTTTGAAATAAACTCAATCCACCGAATTTCAATAAATATAAGTTTTATAAAAAAACAAGAGGTATATCGGATATTTTAACTCCGATTGATTTCCTCTTTAGGGGTTACGCTCCCTGCCTTAATCTTTACAAATATAGGTAGTTAACTCAATTTTCTATTAATACTTTATACGTTTTGGGCTAGTTTTAGAGTTTATAAAATCAAATCACTTCAACGCCTCTTCTACCATTTCCATTTTCTCTATCATGTAAATTAAACTAGTGTCCAATCTATAGCAAGTTTGAAATCTTTCTAATGCTTCTAAAGAATCTCCTTGCATCAACAATGCATCTCCATAACTATCATAAGTATTCGCAGACTCAGGAAACTCTTTTATATTTAACTCAAAAACAACCAAAGCTTCTTCTAATCTATCACGCTGTAATAAATTATATCCCAAACTATTGAGTTCCATTTCACTTCTATAGTAATTTGCAGAGTCGTTCTTTTTTTCGCGGTAAAAATCGATGGCCTCAGCGCTATTTTTAGAATAAATAAGTTTAGTCATCGCTTTAGCAATGCTCAATTTTGGAGAATTATAAAGCGCATTCGCTCTAATACTATCAATAGCATCTGTTATGGTTGTAACAGCGTTTGAGGAGTTGTTGGTGAGCACAACATAACCGCTTTTCGTTTCAACTTCATTATAAAGAAAGGTTCCAAAACCAACCCAACCTCCTGCGTGAAATACTGTTTTAGGCAAGGTTTTATCTTTGGGAAATTTCCATCCAAAACCATATCTGGTCTTTTCGCCATTGTTGAGTTGTCCTCCGGACCACGCCTCGTAAAGGTATTCTTTTGGAACAAATGTATAGTTCACCAAGGCCATGTTCCATTTATACAGGTCATTTAATGTGGAGTAGATGCCACCATCGCCTCGAACATCGTTTACAATATCGTAATCATTAAGTAAAAAGTCGGTCTGATTAAAAGCTACTCGGTAACCAAATACTCGATTTGGCATGTTGGCATCAGCTTCTATTTGATAGTTATACAGCGTTGTATTTGTCATACCAATGAGATCAAAAATATTTTCTTTCAAGAAATCTCTAAAATGTTGTCCAGAAATTTTTTCGACAATTGAAGCTAGCAACAAATACCCTGTATTGCAGTACTCCCATTTTTCGCCAGGTTGAAAGTCTAATTCAGGATGAACTCTAAAAAACAGCTCCAAAATTTCATCATTGCCTAAAATATAACGTTTCGTTGAATCTTCAGGGACAAAATGATCTTCAATGATTTGCTCGTAGTCGGTAAGACCGGAAATATGGTGTAGCAAGTGCTTCACTGTGATATTATCGTAAGGAAAATCAGTTAAAATTGAATTTACTTTTTGGTTGTAACTTAACCTCCCTTCTTCCTTAAGTTTTACAATAGACATACCTGTAAACTGCTTGCTAACTGATGCCAAACGGAATTGAGAATTTAAAGTTAAAGTGTCGAGAGGGTCAATGGAGCGTAGGCCATTGCTACTTGTAAAGACAATCTCTTCATCTTCATAAATCAAAATATTTCCTGTTTCAATTCCTTTCGCTTTCATTTCTGAAACAAACTTTTTATATTGAGTTATTTTTGTATTTCGTTCAACATTACTTTCGGTTGCGCACCCAAAAAAGCAGGTTGTAACCATGCACACTGTAATAAAACGGATATATAATTTCATCTTTTATGGTTAAGTCCTAATAGTTGTGGAAAGGTACATTTATAATATTTCTATGACAAAAAACTACTTCCCTCTATCGTTTTGTACAATTGTTGTTATATAAAAATTTGAGTCTTAAATTAGCACTGGAATGTGTCAGAGGACTCCTTTGATTACTCCTACTTTACAACACATCCATCAGCTCACAATACAACAAGAAACATGTTCAACAAAGTAACCTATTTAGTGCTCGTTCTGTTTTTAAGCAACACCGTTGGCTATTCACAAAACTGTGCACCCTTAACACTAGATTCTATCTCCAATCCGGGAATATATACGACTGCTTCTTACCTAGAATCAAGTGGTATGCGAAATGGCCCTGATTATGCAGGTGCAACCGTTTATTACCCTACAAATGCGACCCCTCCTTTTGCAAGTATTGTCATTGTTCCAGGATTTGTTTCTGCCCAATCTACCATTCAAACTTGGGGCCCTTTCTTGGCTTCGCATAGAATTGTTACCGTGACAATAGGAACAAATAGTCTTTTTGATGATCCAATCGCCAGAAAAGATGCCTTGCTTGATGCCATTGTTTCAATTTCACGAGAGAATACTCGAACTAGTTCTCCACTTAATGGCGATTTAGACACCACTAAGATGGCAGTGGCCGGTTGGTCCATGGGCGGCGGCGGCGCTCAGCTAGCGGCAGTTGCAGACACAACAATTAAAGCTGTTGTTGCGCTTTGCCCTTGGTTAAGCACAGCTACAACTAATGCAGCTACGTTAACACACCCTGTACCAGTATTAATTTTTAGTGGAGAGTTGGATGGAGTTGCTCCGCCAGCATTACATGCCGATGTTCATTATGGCTTCACTCCACGAACCACAAATAAATTACTTTTTGAAGTAGATAGTGCTGGACACAACGTTGCCAACAACCCAATAGGAGGTCAAGGTTTTGTTGGAAAGATTGCTCTATCTTGGCTTAAGCAATACCTTGTTGGAGATAGTTGTTACTGTCCATTAGTACTTAATGCCCCATCTACCTCTTCCAAATACCTGACAAATGTTTCTTGTCCAGTCACTACGACCTCCCTTAACAAAGTAGAAAAAGCAAGTAATTTATCGTTTCAATTGTACCCCAACCCAAGTAAAGGAAAAATTCAACTTAAAGTTGAAAATTTAGGGGCACAAATAACTTACGAGATTATTTCTTTGAATGGCGCTAAGATATCTCAAGACAGGGTTCAAGACCGAATTACAACCATCAACATTAATAATTTTCCTTCAGGAATGTATCTCTTGAATTTGATGACACCTAAATCTTCAGAAAGGATTAGATTTATTGTTTTGTAGCGGGAAATATATCACACAGTTCATTGATACATCGCAAGCGGCAAGCCTGCAAAAGAATGAACAGAAATTTATCGTTTAAAATTACATACCATGGGAAGTACAAACTGGGTAAAATTTTTGTTAGGAGTTGGCATAGCAGCCGTGCTTAGCGGAGTCTATTTTATCGTTCAAGGCGATTCTGTTGAAGGAATCACAAATATGATCATTGGAGTATTTGTCGTTTTTTTAAGCAGAAAGCAACTAAAAGACAACAACAGTAAGTAGGGTTCTTTGCGTTTCTGCATTTAAACTGACCGAAAAACAAATGGCTTCTTTTTCTCCCAAACAATTGCTAGTCAAATTTATGAAAAGTTAGACTTCCTTAATAAACATTAACATAGCGCTTACTCTTCGCACTCAACCTGTTCGTTATCTTTGGTGGAAATGACAAAAGGCCTAACCAATTACAGCAAATGATCAGTATTTCGTTTCTCACATTGCAAGAAAACGATGCCGTGGAATTAGCATCAATTCTAAACGAACATCGCTTACTTATGTTTGGTACCCTTGAGAATCACGTGGACCTTCTTTGGGATGGAAATACAACGGAGCGCAGACACTTGACTCACCTAAGTGGTTTTACCAAGGCGTTACTTTATTCGACTGTGGAGAATAAGGCAATTGAAGTTTTAGGAGATCGCTTGGTGCGGATGTGGGCTCAACCCGTTACCAATTTAGACCCAAAGAGCACCAAGCAATTAATGTCTTCGTTGGCCAAAGCATAAAGTCGGCTAAAACAATACTGCTACATTAGGTTTTATGCAGCGGCAATTTTACTTTTTGCGCATGTTGTAATTTCCTTTCAAATAGCTATTTTACTACTTTGTTACTGTTAATTATTTCACACTTATTTAATGCAATTGTGACCTTTACATTCAAGTCTGTTTAACTTGAATAAATTATCATTTTAGGCAGTTCAAGGAGAGCTGGAGACATTAAAAAAAGTCGTCGCTGAGTTAATAAAAGTGTCAGATTGGGAATTAATTGACCTAACGATTTTAATATTTCATATTAGAATTGTGAACATTCCAAAAGGAATGACGACTGCATCGACTTTATAAAGCAGGAATCTCTTAGGTATACTGCTATTATTTTCAAAACACCTGTTTATGGGTATTTAATGAATGAAATTAGGAGAGTATTTTTTAACAGGCTCACTGATTTATTGCCAATAGAAAAAAATATTTGATCAAAACTACGAAACAAGTTTCTAGGCGTTAACAGTTACTCGAGTGAAGCTAATTTTTAGCTACCGTTCAAATAACAGCTGAATGTTTAGGAATGAACTATATTGCAAATCTGCGTGCTATTCAAGATAAAATCAATTCAAAAGAAGTGCTTGAATTTGCCCAATCTATTGACTATTCAGCACACCCTAACGCACAAGATCGAAAATAACAGGTAACGCGAAGTAAGTTTTTAACATGCTTCTCTCCTCTGCGTTTTCCAAACAGATTTTCTAGTTCACTATCCGCTATTTTCTTTTTATAATTTGGCAGTTTACAACTCAAGCGAACCCTACTAGAGCGCATAGAAGATGGGCGGCCGGTTTATAAAAGTGCTGCGTATTGAATTGATCACACTTTGCTCTATAGTATTGACTTATTCATGGATCATTCTACTGTTTTGTCTCAATGAAAAAAGGCGAACAGGAGGAGTAAAAAACAGAAAATACTGTACTCTATATCCAATCAAAAAAATAAAAAGTAGCCCTAAATTTATAAGATCGCCCTACTATTCACTGTAAAATACTATTATACAAAACGTTATATTTTAATTTTTGTAAGTACGGTAATAATCTAAGTCGTTGTTTTAATTATTGTACATTTGTATCGTGAGCGATATAAACGCAAACGATATTATAAAACAACTCCAATTCTAGCCATGTTTAGAACCCTCCTAGTGCCTTTATAATTTATACGAGAATAATCCACCTAACTTTTAGCAGAGTTGAATTTCAAGTGAAAGTTCTAAACCAGATTCCACGTAGTGAAAGGTTGATGGTGATTTTATCTGGCAATATAGAAACGGCGCTTGGAAACGGATTAGCACAATGGAAAAGCCAATCAAAAAAATTGTTTGGCCAGCTTGTTTGGCCAGCTCTTAAAAAACATCAAGAATTAAAAAACAAACTTACTATGGACGACTCAAATCTAAAGCTAAACAATCAGATTTGCTTTCCAATTTACTCCACCTCAAGACTTATAACGAAGGCATACAAACCTTTTTTGGAAAAAATGGGCATTACCTACCCACAGTATTTGGTACTTATGGTATTGTGGGAAGACGATGAGCTATCCGTAAATAAAATAACAGAAAAGCTACTGTTGAACACCAACACACTGTCGCCGTTGCTGAAGCGAATGGAGAAAATAGAGCTGGTAAACCGGACCCGTTCCAGTAAAGATGAACGCAGTGTGGTGGTGAAACTGACAGAAAAAGGGAAAAAATTAAAAAGTGAAGCACGTCCTATTCCCGAAAAATTGCTTGGATCGCTATTAACGGAGAACATTGAGTTATCTGATGTATTGCAGTTAAGAGAAATGCTCGGAGAATGGATAAAAGTACTCTCAAGCAAGACTAAAAATATAGACGGGCCTCAACTTATTTGAGATCTAGAAAAAAGCAAAGACACAAGCAAATTGGGATACACTCAGCTGCTTTAATCACATACCTAAACTAAAACGTATTATGAAAGTATTACAAATAGAAAAATACGGTGAATTGAAAGATGCGTTATCTTTTACCGAAACTAAAAAGCCAACCGTTAGCACTACAGATATTCTTATTGAAACTAAAGCTGCAAGCCTCAACCCTATCGATTATAAATTGGTGAGCGGAGGTTTAAAAGATATGGTTCCGTTGGATCTGCCGATTACTATTGGCTTTGATGTAAGTGGTATAATTTTAGAGAAAGGAGAAGGTGTAACTGGCTTTGAAATAGGTGACGAGGTATATACCCGAGTACCTCAAAATCAGATGGGAACAATAGCAGAATATGTTGCTGTGGACAGTATGGTAGTTTCTAAAAAGCCGGAAAACATCTCATTTGAAGCAGCAGCTAGTTTGCCCCTAATTGGACTCACCTCTTTTCAAGCGTTGGAACGGGTAGGTTTGAAAGCAGGCGATAAAATACTGATTCACGCAGGTTCGGGCGGTGTGGGTAGTTTTGCCATACAATATGCAAAGGCCAAAGGAGCTTATGTTTACACCACTACAAGCACTAAAAATGTAGAATGGGTTAAAGCACTTGGCGCAGATCGTGTAATTGACTATAAAAAAGAAGATTACAAGACTGTTGTATCAGAATTAGATATTGTTTTTGATACACTTGGAGGTGACTACACACTTGATGCATTTAAGATCATAAAAGAGGGTGGTAAAGTAAGTAGTATCGCTAGCATACCCGATGAGGAAACAGCTGCAATGATGGGCATGGAAGGTTATAAATTACCTGAAAACTTCTCTACATTGATAAAAGAAAAATCAGCTAATTATAAGCTAACCTGGATGCAGCCAAATGGGAAGCAACTAGATTCGATATCAGACATGGTAAAAGAAGATAAAATTAAAGCTGTAATAGATACCGTTTATTCTTTCGAAGATGCAATTAAAGCTTACTTATATCTAGCTGAAGGAAGAGCAAAAGGAAAAGTAATCGTCAGCATGTCCTAAGTAATAGGAGCACTGAAACAATTAATACCTATTAAAAGAGGGAGATAATATGAAGAAGGAAAAAGAAAATATATTAGTGGCCGGAGCGAACGGTACCACAGGAAGAATCATTGTAACATTATTAAGCGAATCTGATTCTTATAGACCTGTTGCCATGGTAAGAAAGCAGGAACAAAAAGATCATTTTGAAAAAGAAGGTATTTCGACAGTGCTTAGCGACCTAGAAGGTGACGTAAGTTTCGCCGTTAAAAACGTGGATAAGGTAATTTTTGCTGCAGGATCAAAAGGTAAAAATGTAATCGGAGTTGATCAGGAAGGAGCAAAGCGACTAACGGATGCTGCAAAAAGATATGGAGCAAAGAAGTTTGTTATGTTAAGTACCATGGGAGCTGACAACCCTGCTGTAAGCGAAAATCTTGAAGATTACCTAAGCGCAAAACAAAATGCAGACGATTATCTAAAGATCAGTGGACTAAACTATACCATAGTGAGGCCAGGAGCCCTAACCGATGAAGAAGGCACAGGAAAAATTGAGCTGAAAGAAAAAATTAATACCCACGGAAGTATTACAAGATCCGATGTTGCCAAAACCCTTGTCGAGGTGCTGAAAGACGCTGTAAAGGAAAATCACGTTTTTGAAATTTTAGCAGGTGAGACACTCATTATAAACGCAATTACTCAATAATAAATAAAATACACACAACTTTAACTATTTAAGAATGAAAATAATGTACACAGCAGAAGCAACTGCAACGGGTGGTAGAAATGGCCACGTAAAAAGTAGCAATGACATTTTAGACCTACAAGTAAGAGCCCCCAAAGATTTGGGCGGAGCAAATAACGACTATGCAAATCCTGAAATGCTTTTTGCCGCAGGATATTCGGCTTGTTTCGATAGTGCCTTAAACTTGGTTATCAAAAAAGGTAACGTAAAAACAGGCGAAACCACTGTAACTGCAAAAGTCAGCATCGGACAAATTGAGAACGGTGGATTTGGTCTGGCAGCTGAATTGGCGATAAATATTCCAGGAGTAGGTGCAGAACAAGCAAAGGAGTTAGCAGAACAAGCGCACCAAGTATGTCCTTACTCCAACGCAACTCGCGGTAATGTGGAAGTAAAACTATCTGTCACCACCACTTAATAATGGCAAATCTCAATGCATATTTTATAGAATGTGCAACAACATGGCCTTTTTAGATTTAACTAAGGCCGAGTGCATCAAGCCTACGAAATAGCTAGGAATACTATCAAATTCTAACAGACAACTATGAATAGTACAAAAACAATTAATTTAAAAAATAGGCCCAATGGAATGCCTGAGTTAAAAGATTTTGACTTTATTACGACAGAAGTTCCTGAACTACAAAAAGGAGAAGTATTGCTCAGCACAAAGTATATTTCAGTAGACCCTTACTTAAGAGGAAGAATGAGTGATGCACCGTCCTATATCGCACCTTTTGAAATCAACCAGCCTATTGTATCGGGCATGATTGCTGAAGTAATCGAATCTAAAAACAGCAACTTCAGCGCAGGAGAATTTGTTTCTGGAATGCTAGAATGGAAAGAAACTCAGGTAGCAACGACCGATGGTTTACTGAAAGTTGATGCAAATCAAGCACCACTTTCTACCTACCTCGGTATATTGGGCATGACAGGGCTTACTGCCTATTTAGGACTAACCGAGATAGGGAAACCAAAAAAGGGTGAAACGCTATTGGTCTCCGGTGCAGCCGGAGCAGTTGGAAGTGTTGTCGGACAAATTGGTAAAATCCTTGGGCTCAGAGTAGTCGGCATTGCAGGAACAGATGAAAAGGTAGAAATGCTAAAATCTGAGTTCGGTTTTGACGAAGGAATTAATTACAAGACAACCGAAAACATGACAAAAGCAATTGCCGAAGCTTGTCCAAACGGTGTGGATGTATACTTCGACAATGTAGGTGGCAAAATCTCTGAAGCTGCATTCTTTAACATTAATAAGTTTTCAAGAACCATCAACTGTGGGGCGATCTCTGTGTACAACAACACCGAAGCTCCAAAGAGTATAAGCGTACAACCCTTTCTGATAAAGAAAAGCTCTTCGATGCAAGGCTTTGTGATTTTTGATTTTGTAGACAAACACCCTGCCGGTGTAAAACAATTAACAGAATGGTTAAGCGCTGGTAAGTTAACCTATAGTGAAACAATTAGAGAAGGGTTTGAAACCATACCCCAAGCCTTTTTGGATCTTTTCGTAGGAAAGAACAAAGGAAAAATGGTAGTTAAACTTTAAAATAAAATACAATTATGAAAAATATTAAATTAATAGTGTTAGCATTAACTGTCTTTGGATTTACAGCATGCGACCAAAAGGAAAAACCAGAAGCTGAAAATAGTACAGCAGAAACTGAAAAACAGTTAACTGTATTGTTGGTACTCACCTCGCATGATCAATTGGGAGACACGGATGAAAAAACCGGATTCTGGGTAGAAGAATTTGCTGCTCCATATTATGCCCTACTTGATGAGGGAGTAATAATAACCGTTGCTTCTCCTAAAGGAGGAAAAGCTCCAATCGACCCAAGAAGTAAATCTGAAGCAAGTCAAACAGAAGCTACAAAGCGTTTCAACGGTGATAAGACCGCACAACAACTCATTGAAAACACAGTAAAACTGGAAGGAATAAAGGCAGCAGATTTTGATGCTGTATTTTACCCTGGCGGACACGGTCCATTGTGGGATCTTGCAGAAAGTACCACCTCCATTGCGCTAATTGAAGCGTTTAATAAACAAGACAAACCAATGGCCTTTGTATGTCATGCTCCTGCTGTTTTAAAAGAAGTTAAAAACCCAGAAGGAGAGCCACTTGTAAAAGGCAAAAAAGTAACAGGGTTTACCAATACGGAGGAGGAAGCGGTTCAGCTGACTGATATTGTGCCATTCTTAGTAGAAAATATGCTGAAAGAAAATGGAGGGATCTATTCCAAAGGAGATAACTGGAGTGTTCATGTGGTTAAAGATGGGAATTTAATTACTGGACAAAACCCTGCTTCTTCGAAGTTAGCAGCAGAACTTTTATTAAAACAATTGAAGCAAAACAACTCTTAATAAAAATAACGCGCTATGAATAAAACCAATTACCCCAAATCATTTTCCCACATCGGAATTACGGTACCAAATATTAAAAAGGCAGTTGAGTTTTATGAAGAAGTCATGGGATGGTACATCATAATGCAGCCTTCTACCGTAAAAAAGGAAAAAGAAACTGCCATTGGTCAAATGTGCATCGACGTTTTCGGTGAAGATTGGGAGACATTCGAAATCGCACACATGTCCACCTCTGATGGAATTGGAATCGAATTGTTTTCGTTTCCGAATGGAATTAAAGAAGCTCCGGAATTTAACCCTTTCAATACAGGACTGTTTCACTTTTGTATTCAAGACCCCAACATTGAAGAATTGACAAGCGAGATTGTGGCGCATGGAGGAAAACAACGCATGCCAATTCGGGAGTACTATCCAAATGAAAAGCCGTTTAAAATGGTCTACGTAGAAGATCCTTTCGGAATTGTTTTTGAAATTTACACCCACAGCTATGAATTAACCTATTCATCAGGGGCTTACACATCATAAGAAAAGTAAGCAAGAAACAAAAGCGGCTCAGGTTCATCTTGAGCCGCTTTTTTGTGTTTACTAACAAAAATTTTTATTTACTAAAACAGACTACAATTTGTAGTCTACTGCTTTTAAACTAGCTGTTCCTACTGCTACATCCTCATCTTTATAGTGAATTAAAAATATAACACTTATAGATGTAGACAACAATAAAAACCAATTGAGAGGAATAGCATTCCTTGCGGTTCTTTTTACCGGTATTCAAGATTTATCAACAAAGAATTAAAAAAAATAGTTTCCCTTGAATACAGAAATCTCAGTCACCATTCCAGAAGAATCAATGGTTGAATTTATAGACTGTAAAACGAACATATATCACTTGAAAAACAATGGTTTAATTTTGGACTTGTGGTACTGCAGGACTACTGAATTTATTTTTAACTAGAAGATCCCAATGGCCCTATTCTTTCGCTTCAATTGTGGTTTAAAAAATAATTCACCCTACAATTTAAACAATCCAAAAACAATGCACAGCACTGTGAATGACTAAATAAATTATCCTGTATTATTTAGTGTAGGAAACAAAATAAGATAGAAGGTCCTTGGAATTAATTAACTAAAGTAGAACAAGTATTTTTTTTAAAAAATCGATTGCTAAAAAACTATTGCGTTAAATTTGCTTAAAAAATGAGAAATGCCTTACTTCTATTCGCAATACTTGTTATGACTGCTTGCAGTAAAGAAGATGAGAAAACCGACTATACTGCCGAAAATGATGCTGAGATCCTGGCCTATCTAGCTTCTAACAATTTAATTGCGAAGAGCACTGGTTCAGGCTTGTATTACATTATAGAAACTGAAGGAACCGGCGATCAGCCCAGAAACAGCGATAATGTAACGGTTGCTTATAAAGGCTACTATGCGAACGGGGTCGAATTTGACAAGAGTAATTCCAGTGGTATTTCTTTTAACTTGCAAGGTGTCATTGAGGGTTGGACAGAGGGTATTCCCTATTTCAAGGAGGGTGGAAGAGGTCAACTCTTTATTCCTTCACACTTGGGTTATGGAAGTCAAGACAGCAGAGGTATTCCCGGTGGCTCCGTCTTAATTTTTGACATTCACCTCATTCAAATTAACTAAACTAGCACTGCTAAACTTAACTCCGCCTACTTTTCTAAAAATATATAAATAAGCTAGTTAACAATACTTCACCTCCCTTGCTATAGTCTACCATTCTTTGAATATCTCGTAGTTTACATCTCAGAAGATGACTAATCAATAACTTATTCCTAATGAAAATAACACTTCTAAATCAAATTAGAAAACATTAGAAATCCAAAAGATGCTATTTTTGGAACTCAAACAAAAATTATTGAGCTAAGAAAGAATGATTTCTTACTTCCTCCCACCAAGGTAGAAAAGTACTTGTATTTTATAGTTTCAGGAATTCTAGGAAGCCTTGTAAAACTCAATGGTGAGTAATCCTGCACAGGATTCTATACCCCAAAGAACTACTTTAAAAATACGCTTTATTCTTTGCCTAAGAACCCAGCGCAACGTATTCAAAAATTATTCGAAATTACAAAAAAGATGGGTCACAATTGGATTATACGACTTCAATTGAGCACCAAATATTAGGAAGAAAAATAAGAAGACTGCTATTTATTCGACTTCAAAAAAGAAATATAGATCTACTCACTATTTCGGCAAAAGCGCGCTCTCTTAAATTTATTATATAAAGACCCTAGGAAATTCAAAAAGTCCTCAAAAATATATCGTCTCTTACTTAGGTATAACTCCTTTAAGTTTGAGTTGAATTAGGAAAGAGCAAATTTCTTAACGTAGGCTAAATTTACTTGTAATCGGATACTTGACATCCACTGAAAATTGTTCTATTAAAAGTAATCTTTCATTGTGTTTTACTATTTCCACAACGTTTTTCTGCAATAAATTTTATCCGCATCAGCTAAAGCAGATGGAAGTGCTCCGCAGTTCACACTTGCACATTCTGTCTAAAAAGTAACTGCGAGATAGTAATTCTAATCATCGATAATTTACTCTTGGTTTTAACTTTCAAAATAAATCCCCAAAAAGTAAAACCTTTGGCTTGTGGCACTCGAATTTGACCGTATCGGAAAACTCAAAATCACTCACAAACTCCATAATATTCTCACTGAATGTGACTTAATGAATAATTAGTACATTTACTTCATTCAGTTTTAACTTGACTACTACGGTAGCAAAATCAAGAATTTATATGAAACAACTCTTCTTCTTTTCTCTACTGCTTGCAACACTTAGCTCAGTCGGGCAAACAACTACCTATCATAGTTTCCCCGATAGCAATGCCATTTGGAATTTTCATTACCAAGCGTATTGCTTTGCAAACGGAAGTGGGAATGAATACTACTCCATCACTATTAACGGAGACACATTAATTAACAATCAAACCTATCGCCAACTTAAGACACCTAGTGTTCTTTCTTTCTCAACGGGTAATTGCGGCGGTTTTCATTCGGGTTACAGGGGAGCAATTAGAAATGACGCAGCAAATAAAAAAGTTTTTTATGTTCCGCCAACAGACAGCACAGAACAACTACTTTACGATTTTAACATGCAAGTTGGAGACACTTTGAAAAGATATATAGCATCCTTTGCAATCCAAACAGATACAGTTCAATCGATTGATTCAGTATTGGTAGGGAATACTTATCGTAAACGTTGGATCATTAACAATTGCTACAATGTGCACTTTATCGAAGGCATTGGTTCTGTTTATGGACTACTCGAGCGTTCGCCAGGTTGCGTTACAGATTTGCCCGACTACTCCCTGACTTGCTTTCAACAAACTGGTCAGGTAATTTATCCAACTTCAACAATTAATTGCCAAATTATTACATCTGCAAAGACACTTAAAAACCAATCACACCAAATTCAAATTTTCCCAAACCCTTCAAATGGTTCGTTTAAAATAAATTTTGAGAGCAATGACATTCATACTATTAACCTAACAGACTTAGTAGGAAAAGCCATACTAGAACGACAGGTAGTTAATGAACAAAACGTGAACATTGATCACTTGAAGAGCGGAACGTATATTCTTACGCTTTTCCATAAAAATGGAAAAACAACGAAAAGAAAAATAATAAGTGCTCCTTAATGGATTGCCGATATAAACGATCCGCTCTAGACCGAATTGAACCTGATGTAGTAACTCTCTATTGATATCCAATTCAATCTTTAAAGTAAACCACTGTACTTGTCACCATTTCTTCAACCTAAAGACATAAACGACACTCAGCGGAACGGAGCTTTTCACACCGACATATTTCGATTGTTTTCTTTATTTGAGATTCTACTCCGTTAGTCAGTTACCAACTTATTTACTCAACCCGTTGAATCCTTAAATCACATTGAGTTTACGAGGACAATACATTTCAAAGAGAAGAGAGATACATCGACGACACAAGCTTTAATCCTACATTTTATAAAAAATTTAGATTTACTGATACTACGAGGGGAAAAAAGTACAAGTGGGAAGAAGTTGCTGCTTTCAATATTGACAACCACGTTTACGAGGGTTTCTATTTTCAACAATAGACTACAGGTCTATCTGTTTTTAGCCCAATTTACGACATTCCAGTAAATTGCGATAAATACTTTTAAGAGTGGTTCAAAAGGGAGAATTGAGTCCTTATTTACTCGAATAATTGCAACAAATTGAACGGACAGTTTCTTGCATGGGTTTACTTAAAATATAAAATGACACATTCTTCATCAAGGCCACACAACGCTTTTTAGGCTTAAAGAAAAAGACATTGGCTGAATACCTTTTAAACGCACCAACCTCAAGCGAAAAATAGCTAAAACACATTAAAACAGCATCAGGAGTAGTTCACTTTTACAATACCAATTGCTTTTAGAACCACTTGTTAGCCCATAGTTTACGAAATGTTAACTTCTATTTTCAGACTCTGCCATTTATCTTTGTCCAAATACATTCTTAAATTATGACAAATTTAATCCTCGCCCTAGATTGGACCCCAAACATAAACCACATCGGTTTTTTTGTGGCACATACAAAAGGGTTTTACAAAGACCAAGAATTAAACCTACGTATTATTGACCCGTCCGAAGACAATTATGCGATAACTCCTGCAAAAAAGCTCGAATTGGGAGCAGCGGACTTTGCTTTGTGCCCAACAGAAAGTATTTTAAGCTACAGAACTAAAGAAATACCTTTTCCAATGATTTCGATTGCTGCAATCTTGCAAAAAGACTTAAGTGCAATTGCAGTAATGGCTGAGAGTAACATTGAATCCCCAAAAAGTTTAGATGGTAAAAGCTACGCTTCATACAAAGCGCGTTATGAAGATCAGATTGTGAAACAAATGATTAAAAACGATGGCGGTAACGGAAATATCCATGTTGTTTACCCTGATAAATTGGGAATTTGGGATACATTAACCAAGCAAAAGTTTGATTCCACGTGGATTTTTACCAATTGGGAAGGCGTTGAGGCAGAACAAAATGGAATTGATTTACGGTTATTTAAAATGGAAGATTACACCATTCCATACTCCTACTCGCCTATGCTAGTGGCCAATGAAACAATGCTCGACTCAAAAAAAGAAGCATACACTAATTTCTTAGCCGCAACTAAAAAAGGCTTCCTTTACACCATAGAGAAACCTGTTGAAGCAGCAGAAATTTTAAAAAGGTTCCTCTCCGAAAAAGACAAGGACATTAATGTCGTTAAGGCAATTGAGAGATCTGCTCACAGTTTTGGTGAGCTTAAGACTTGGGGAAAAATGGACGAAAAGGTGATTACAGCTTTTTTAGATTGGATTTATGAGCACAAATTAGAAGATCAGCAAATTTCTGTTTCAGAGATGATGACAAATGCCTTAAATTCGTAGCCTTTATGGCTGCAAGTTGGAACAAAAATCAGTGGAAAATTTTCACCCTACTTTATTGGGTAGCCTGTTTATTTATTCTTTTCAACTTTAACGGCACAGGAAAAGAAGCTGATAGTATTCATCACTTCTTATACGCCAAATATGCAGCACTTCATCCAGAACTGTATCTAAACCATTGGGCTAAACCTGTTTTCACTTTACTAGCATCTCCATTTGCTCAATTTGGCTTTATTGGAGTGAAACTATTTAACCTGCTCTGTGCTTTTGGCGCTTCTTATTTTTCATTCAAGATTGTGTCGAAACTGGGGTTGAAACAGGCCATCCTAACTCCCTTATTTTATTTCATTTTTCCCATTAGCTTTCTCACTTCTTTTTCGGGTTTAACGGAACCGCTGTGCGCATTAGTGTTAACAAGCAGCATCTATTTATTTCAGAATAAAAACTACCTCATTACGGCCTTACTGATTTCTTTCACGCCTTTTATACGGTCTGAAGGTTTACTTTTTCTAGGTGTTTTTGCCTTATTTTTCATCCATCTAAAAAATTGGAAAGCACTTTTGCTTCTTACTGCAGGACATGTCATTTACTCTGTTGTTGGCTTTTATCATGATCAGGATATTTTGTGGGTATTTACCAAAATACCGTACGCTCATTTAAGTTCACATTACGGTAGCGGAGGTTTGTTTCACTTTACCGAAAAATTGAATTACCTCTTGGGACTTCCGCTTTTAATATTTTTTATTCTAGGCTCATTGAGAATAATTACGACGTTCAAAAAAGCTCAAATTACAGTCCAGCTGCTATTTGCAACATTCTTGTGCTTTTTTATCGCACACAGTCTTTTTTGGTACCTAGAGGTTTTCAATTCCATGGGGTTAAAAAGGGTGTTCGCAGCAGTAACCCCTTTGATGGCAATTATTACTCTATTGGGATTTGATTTGATTCAAAAACTAAATTATACTGCCGTTAGAAAAGGAATTACTGTGGCCTGCATCATGGTAATAGTGATTTTTCCCTTTACCTCCAATCCAGCTGCGGTAGATTGGGAGGATTTAAATCTTACAAAAGCTCAGGAAAATGCGACAGCGGTTGCAACATTTGTAAAACAACAAAAACTTGTACCACAGCGATTTATATATACCGATCCATTCTTAAGTGAGGCCTTAAACGTTGATCCGTTCAACAGCGAAATACATCAAATTTTAGCACAAAAACACGGTACGATTAGCCCAAAACTAAAAAACGGAGATTTAATTATTTGGGACAGCTGGCATTCTGTAATTGACTACGGCGTTACCCCAGAGTTCCTCTCCAGCCTAGAAATGTACAAAGAGTTCAAGAATGGAAATTCTATTTACAGGCTATATCTTTATAAATCTGAGCAAACCAAAATAAAATCTAACCCAATAAAGGAAACGGCGTTACTTATACGTTGAATTTAAAGTGCATTACATCGCCGTCTTGGACAATGTAATCCTTACCCTCCATGTTCATTTTTCCTGCTTCTTTAGCTGCTTGTTCTGAACCGAGATCAACCCAATCGTTAAACTTAATTACTTCAGCTTTTATAAATCCACGTTCAAAATCACCGTGAATTACACCGGCTGCTTGAGGCGCTGTAAATCCTTTTTTAATGGTCCAAGCTCTCACCTCTTTCTTACCTGCGGTGAAGTATGTCTCTAAGTTCAACAATGAATAAGCAGCTTTTATTAACTTATTTACTCCTGGCTCACTTAAACCTGCATCTTCCAAAAATTCTTTTCTTTCGTCTGCGTCTTCCAATTCAGCAATGTCAGCTTCCAAACCTGCAGCAACCATCAATACCATGGCTTCTTCGTCTTTTACTGCATTTTTAACAGCTTCTACATGCTTGTTTCCATTGGCAATTGAACCTTCGTCGACATTACATACATATAAAACCGGCTTTGCCGTTAATAAAAATAAATCTTCAACTTCTTTTTTGTCATCATCAGATAGTTCGATTGAACGAGCCGACTTTCCATCTTCAAAATGTTTCTTGTATTGATCTAAAATACCTTGTGCCTTCAATGCTGCTTTATCTCCCGTCTTTGCAGCTCTTCTAATCTTTTCCAGCTTCTTTTCTACAGCTTCTAGATCTTTCAAAATCAATTCAAAATCAATTGTTTCTTTGTCTCTTACAGGGTCAACTGAACCGTCAACGTGAACAATGTTACCATCGTCAAAACATCTTAAAACATGGATGATAGCATCCGTTTCTCTAATGTTTCCCAAAAATTTATTCCCTAAACCTTCTCCTTTACTTGCTCCTTTCACCAAACCAGCAATGTCCACAATGTCGATGGTTGTTGGCTGAGTATTCTCAGGGTCGACTATTTCCGCCAGTTTACTTAAACGCTCATCTGGCACGGTTATCACACCAATGTTTGGTTCTATAGTACAAAATGGAAAATTTGCCGACTGTGCTTTTGCATTAGACAAACAATTAAAAAGAGTCGATTTTCCTACATTCGGTAATCCTACAATTCCACACTTTAAAGCCATAACTATCGTTTTTTTCGGTCGGCAAAGATAGAAATAGAATAGGAATTAAGAATGATAAAATTGAACTAAGCTTTTTAAAGTATTCAGCTATCAATTTGAATAGAATAAATGAATACATTTGAAGTATGCTACTAAAAATCAAACTATTGAAATTATTTAAACGTTTTATAACCCTACTCGGTATACTTCAAAGTATATTGGTTTATTCACAAGGTAGCAATCTGCCTCTTGTCATATCTCCAAATCCTTTTGATTCTATTCTACAGTATGACATAACCGTTAAGGAAAACGATACCATCAATCTCGAAGTTTTTAACGGGACAGGAAAAAATACATTTAAGATTCAAAATTTGATTTGTACCGAGACTTCTAGCAAGTTATTTACACTTGACTCTGTAAAAACAGGAGTTCACATTGGTAGATTCGAATTGAATGAAACAATGGAAGTCCATAAGTGGATTTACAACGGTACTGCAAATAGTCCAAAATTCCGACTCAATGTAAAAGTCATAAAAAACAATGAGAGCACGCTAATTTCTTATCCAAATCCCGTTACAACAGAATTTTTAACCCTAGGTATAGAAAGTACGAGCAACGAAATAGAATATCAAATTTTTTCTATTGAAGGAAAATTAATTGTACGACAGAAAGTGACCAATCCTTATGGTACCGTGCAACATAAAATAAACACCACCGGCTGGGAAACTGGACAGTACATTGTAAAGCTGAAAGCCGGAAACGAAAAATTAGAGCAAACTATCCTTAAACTAGCACAATAAATCAATTTCTATTTCTTGGTTTACAACACAAAATGGTTTTCAATTTTTATTAACATTCCATAGTAAATCCTACAATTTCAGTTATTTTTGAGGCTTACGAAAAACACAATTTTCATGGCTTCAATTCAAGAATTAGAAAACACAGCATCCCAAGTTAGACGAGACATTGTTAGAATGGTGCATGCTGTTAATTCAGGTCACCCAGGTGGCTCTTTGGGCTGTGCAGATTATTTTACCGCGTTGTATTTCGAAATTATGGACCACTCCATTGATTTTAAAATGAATGGCGAAAATGAAGATTTGTGCTTCTTATCAAACGGTCACATATCTCCTGTGTGGTACAGTGTTTTAGCAAGAAGCGGATACTTTCCTATTCCTGAGTTAAAAACATTTAGAAAAATTGATTCTAGGTTACAGGGCCACCCGACTACACATGAAGGTTTACCTGGAATTAGAATTGCTTCAGGTTCTTTAGGACAGGGAATGTCTGCTGCCGTTGGAGCTGCCATTGCCAAAAAAATGAACGGAGACAATAAAACTGTTTTTTGTTTACATGGAGATGGTGAATTACAAGAAGGTCAAATTTGGGAAGCCGCAATGTTTGCAGCGCATAACAAAGTAGACAACCTTATTTGCACGGTAGATTATAACAAACGACAAATCGATGGAGATACGGACGATGTTCTTTCATTAGGAGATTTAAGAGCAAAGTTTGAAGCTTTTGGATGGGATGTGATGGAAATGGATGGCAATAACATGGAAGCCACTGTAAATGGCTTAAAGGCAGCAAAAGCAAAGACAGGAAATGGTCAGCCTATTTGCATTTTAATGAAGACAGAAATGGGAGCCGGTGTGGATTTCATGATGGGATCTCATAAATGGCATGGTGTTGCACCTAACGACGAACAGCTAGCAGACGCATTGGGTCAATTAGCTGAGACAGCAGGAGATTATTAATAGGTACGGTTGTTGTTTTACAACTGCCAAATCCTAAAAATCAAAGCATGAGCGTATTCAAAAACATCGCCCTTCTTTTAACTTTTTTAGTGTCTTTTGCTTTTGCAGAAGCGCAAACTTCACCTCAAAAAACTAGAATATTATTTGTTTTTGATGCTTCACAAAGTATGTATGGCAGATGGGATGAAGGTCAGAAAATACAAGTTGCCACCAAGTTATTGCGAGAAATTGTTGATAGCTTAAAGTCTACAGAGAATGTTGAAGTAGCTCTTCGAGTTTACGGTCATCAAAATAGTGTCAGTTCTGATGGTAGAAATTGCAAAGACACCAAATTAGAAGTTCCATTTTCCGCCAAAAATCACGATAAAATTATAGAGCATTTAGGTTCCATTCGGCCAAAAGGGACCACTCTTATCGCCTACTCTTTAGAACAAGCAGCGAACGATTTTCCGAAAGATAAAAACGCCCGAAACGTTATTATCTTAATTACCGATGGCATTGAAGAATGCGATGGAGATCCTTGTGCTGTTTCTTTAGCATTGCAAAAACGTGGTGTTGTCTTAAAACCATTTGTTATTGGAATGGGCTTAGAACCTGAGGTTATTGACGCCTTCAAATGTGTTGGTAATTACTACGATGCAACCTCGGCTGAAACCTTCAGGGATGTTTTAAACATTGTTATCTCACAAGCACTTAACAATACAACAGCTCAAGTAAATCTTCTAGACGTTTTAAACCGACCATCGGAAACCAACGTTCCAATGACTTTTTACGATTCATTTTCGAAGCAAATCCGGTACAACTTTGTACATACAATAGACAGCAGAGGAAATCCTGATACACTGCCTATCGATCCTCTTGGTTCTTACGATTTAGTAGTTCACACCATCCCCCCTGTTATTAAAAAGGACATTAAATTAGTTGCCGGGAAGCACACTGTTATCGCTTTAGATGCCCCACAAGGAAACTTGGAGTTGAAAATGAACGGCTACAACGAATACAAGGATTTAAAAGCAATTGTAAGAAGAGGAAACGAAGTTGAAGTATTAGTTGTTCAAGACTTTAGTGACCTTCAGAAATACATTACCGGCAAGTACGATTTAGAAATATTGACCCTTCCAAGAACTAATATTACAGGAGTTAACATCTTGCAAAGCAGAACAACAACAGTAGAAATTCCCCAAGCAGGTTTACTTTCGATTGGCATGAGCTCAAAGGGTTATGGTGGTATTTTCCAGCTAAAAGGCGAAGAGATGGTGTGGGTCTGTAATATCAGCTCTACAAGTACAAGAGAATCAATTGTGCTACAACCCGGAAACTATCGGTTAGTTTTTAGACCGATTAACTCAAGGTTGAGTATTTATACAAAAGAAGAATCATTTGAAATTCAATCGGGACAAAGCACCCAAGTAAAATTGTAAGCATGGCAAAATACGAATACACTGAAATGAAGGATACCAGATCTGGTTTTGGAGACGGTTTACTAGAAGCAGGAAAGAGAAATGAGAATGTTGTTGCACTTTGTGCTGATTTAACGGGCTCTTTAAAAATGAATGCATTTAAAGATGCTTTCCCTGATCGTTTTATTCAAGCAGGAATTGCTGAAGCAAATATGATGGGTGTTGCAGCCGGCTTGACAATTGGAGGAAAAATTCCCTTCACCGGTACTTTCGCTAACTTTTCAACAGGAAGAGTCTACGATCAAATCAGGCAATCAATTGCTTACAGCAATAAGAACGTAAAAATCGCTGCTTCGCATGCGGGATTAACATTAGGCGAAGACGGTGCAACGCATCAAATTTTAGAAGACATTGGATTAATGAAGATGCTACCTGGAATGGTGGTAATTAATCCTTGCGATTACGAGCAAACAAAAGCCGCAACAATAGCAATTGCTGAATACGAAGGTCCTGTTTATTTAAGATTTGGCAGACCAAAATGGCCGGTATTTACACCTAAAAATCAAAAATTCGAAATTGGTAAAGCAGTTACTTTCCAGGAAGGGAACGATGTTACTATTATAGCAACTGGACATTGTGTTTGGGAAAGTTTAAAAGCTGCAGAAGACTTAGAAGCTGAAGGCCTAAGTGTTGAAGTAATAAACATTCACACCATTAAACCGCTTGATAATGAAGCTATTCTAAAATCTGCTGCAAAAACGGGGAGAGTAGTTACTGCAGAAGAACACCAAATGAATGGTGGTTTAGGAGATGCTGTTGCTCAACTATTATCACGAAACAACCCTACGCCAATGGAGTTTGTAGCGGTTAACGATAGTTTTGGTGAAAGTGGAAAACCTGAAGAGTTATTTGAAAAGTACGGTTTAGGAAAAAGTAGTATTATTGAAGCTGTTAAAAGAGTGATGAAGCGATAAATCCAAAAAATACATTGATTTAAAAAGCCCGTTTTTACGGGCTTTTTTTATGTCAGATAATTACTTCAGACACTTAAAGTAATCAAATGGCTCATGGCAGTCGTTACATTGAAATAAGGCTTTACAAGCAGTTGATCCAAAACGACTTACCATTTTAGTATCTTTCGAACCGCAGTTGGTGCAATTAATAGTGTTTGGTTTCCCCAACAATGCCTCTTTATCAACTTCAGCAGATCTTGGAGCCGCTATTCCATATTTTTCTAAATCAGCTCTGCCTTTTGGTGTAATCCAGTCGGTGGTCCAAGCCGGCGCTAGAACTAATTTTATTTTTACTTTTAACCCTTCTTTTTCGAAGGCTGAAATCACATCATCCCCAATCGTATCCATAGCAGGACAACCGGAGTAAGTGGGAGTTAAGTTAATGTGGTACACGTCTTCTACCAATTTTACTTCCCGTACAATTCCCATATCCATGATGGACAGTACAGGGATTTCAGGGTCGTTTACCGAAGCTAATAATTGATGTATTTCAGGAGAAACTTCAAGCATGACCAACTACCATTTCATATTTGGATATGCTCTTTGCATGTATTGAAATTCAGCTAAGATAAAGCCCATATTTTCAGAATGCATGCCTGTTTTTGCTCCGTATTGAAAAACAGTATCTTCATGTATTGTCAGATTCGCTTCCGCTAAAACTTCTTTAACTGTTTCTAAGTAAGCAGACTTTAGCTTTTCTAAATCAGGTCCTACTCCAGTTTCTGCTGCCCACAATTCAGTATCCGTTGGTTTAAACAACTCCATTGAATACCTCCACAATGTATTTACCGCTTCTTGCATTTTGGAATGACTTTCATCTGTTCCATCGCCAAGGCGTTTCATCCACGTTGATGAAAATTCAACATGATAATCAACCTCTTTAATTGATTTATTAGCAATCGCTACTAAGGTATCATTTTTACTTGATTGTAGTTCTCGCAAGACCAATTGGTGGTAAACATCAAAAAAGAACTGACGAACAATTACATGTGCAAAGTCCGTATTTGGTTGTTCTACCAAATATGTATTCCGATATTCATTCTCATAACGCAGCATTGCAGTACTATCCTCAGTTGCGCCTTCACCTTTAATTTCGGCAGCGGCTTGAAAGTAGTTCCTTACTTGACCGAAAAGATCCAATGAAATATTAGTCAATGCAATGTCAGTCTCCAATTCAGGACCATGTCCACAGAGTTCTCCTAAGCGCTGGCCCAGAATCATTGAATTATCGCCAAGATGTAATAAGTAATCGTATAGTTTTTCTTGTAACATAAATTACATGTGCTTTATTTCGTCAGGCAATTCGTAAAAAGTTGGATGGCGGTACACCTTATCGGCTGCCGGTTCAAACATTTCACCATTCTTGGCAGGGTTTGAAGCTGTAATTTCTTTTGATTCTACGACCCAAATACTTACACCTTCTTGTCTTCTGGTGTATACATCTCTAGCATTTTGAATTGCCATTTCGGCATCCGCAGCATGTAAACTTCCACAATGACGGTGCTCTAAACCGTTTTTACTTCTGATAAAGATTTCCCAAATGGGCCATTCTTGATTCATCTTTTTATTATTTTGGTTGGTTTACATTTCAACTTTACTTAGTTTACCAAACTTAGAAATGTCTAACTATGAGAAGTCGAATTCAACATTCATTAAGCTGACTTCTTTGCTCTCTTTTCCGCTTGCTTGTTGGCATATGCTGTAGCAGCATCTCTTACCCAATCGCCATTATCCCAAGCAGTATTTCTATCTTTTAAACGCTTTTCATTCATCAAACCGTTTCCTTTCACAACATTCCAAAATTCCTCCCAATTAATTGGGCCGAAATCGTAATGTCCTGTTTCTTCATTCCATTTAATGTCTTTATCAGGCATCGTTAAGCCTAACAATTCTGCTTGAGGAACTGTTTGGTCAATAAATTGCTGACGCAGCTCATCGTTTGTTTTTTTCTTGATCTTCCACTTCATTGACTGCTCAGTATTCGGAGACTCTTCGTCTCGTGGACCGAACATCATCATGCTTGGCCACCACCATCTATTCAATGAGTCTTGTGCCATTTGCTTTTGAACAGCCGTTCCGTTGCAAAGTGACAACATAATCTCATATCCTTGTCTTTGGTGAAAACTTTCTTCTTTACAAATTCTCACCATCGCTCTAGCGTATGGTCCATAAGAAGTTTTGGTCAACATTACTTGATTGATGATGGCTGCACCATCAACTAACCAACCTACAGCACCCATATCTGCCCAAGAGACAGTTGGATAATTGAAAATGCTTGAATATTTTGCTTTTCCCGAATTCAATTGCTCCATCAACTGATCCCTAGAAATACCTAAGGTTTCTGCTGCACTGTATAGATATAAACCGTGACCTGCTTCATCTTGAACCTTTGCCAATAATGCAACCTTTCTTCTTAAGGAAGGAGCTCTTGTAATCCAATTTCCTTCAGGTAACATCCCAATTATTTCAGAATGACCGTGTTGTGAAATCTGACGGATGTGAGTTTTTCTGTATTTCTCCGGCATCCAATCTTTCGCTTCGATACTGTCGCCTTGATCAATTCTGCTTTGAAACTGCTCTTCTAAACTTAATGTCTTATTTTCCATAACTTAAATTTTTAACTGTCGAAATCGACAACAATTTTACTTGACTTTGGAACCGCTTGGCAAGTTAATATATATCCTTGTTCTACTTCATCTTTTTCCAACGCGTAGTTTACATTCATTGGTGCTATACCTTCAATAAGTTTAGCTTTGCAAGTGCAACAAACTCCTCCTTTACAGGCAAAGGGTAAATCTGCATTGTTTCTCATTGCAGCGTCTAAAATGTTTTCTCCATTTTGGTTCATTTTAAACGATACTTGAATTCCATTTGTTATAATCGAAACATCCGAAACGTCCTTATTGTTCACGTCCAACACCTTCTTTTTGGCAGTTTTTGTCGGCGTTCCAAATAATTCAAAGTGAACTTTAGATTCCTCAACTCCTTGCGCATACAAGAAGTCACGAATCATAAAAATCATTTCAATTGGCCCACAAAGAAAAAATTCATCAACTGATTTAAAGTCAATTATTTTTTCAGAAATTGTATGAAGTTTTTCTTCCGTAAAGCGCCCATTAAATAACGGCGCATCTCTCATTTCTTTCGTTAAGAAATGGTATAATTCATAGCGACCTAAAAACTGATTTTTAAGCCCTTCAATCTCCTCTCGCAAAATCATAGTCTGCACAGATTGATTCAAATAAAACAAACTAAATTTAGAATCAGGCTCTTGGTTTAAATGAGTTTTAATAATTGAGTTTATTGGAGTAATTCCACTACCTGCTGCAAATGCAACATATCTTTTTTTCTTTTCGGGGTTCATCTCGGTAAAAAAACGGCCGTTCGGTGGCATTACTTCTATGGTATCCCCTACTTTCAAAACATCGTTCACAAAGGTTGAAAAGCGCCCATCTTCTATTTTTTTAACAGCCACCTGCCATTGATTATCAATTGGACTACTGCACAATGAATACGAACGACGTACTTCCTCTCCCTTAATGTTGGCCTTCAATGTAAGGTACTGACCTTGCTTGTAAGCAAAAGCTTCTTTTAGCTCATCTGAAATATCAAAGGTCACAACTGAACAATCAGGTGTTGTTTTAACTATATCGCTTATTTGAATGGAGTGAAATTGTTGAGACATACCAAATTTTATGATTCTTAACAAAGTTAAATAAAGATGTTCTTAAAAAACTACTATTCAGCAATTTTGATAGATTCTATATTGTAGCCTCTCCATTTAGATCAGTCGTTAGGTAAGAGGTCATTACCTTAAAAAATGGTTGAATGGCCTTATATACATCTATCACTTTTTCTTCAAAATGGTCTGCTAAGACTTCTTCATCTGTGAATGACTTAACAACATAAAAACTTTTGTACCTCAGCAAATCAATATTGGGGTCGTCTTTTTCAAAACCCCTAGGAGCGGTTTTTAATTGCGCACCTAATATTTTGCCGAAAGTGCTTTTAAATTCCTTGTCATTTAGTATTTCTCTCAAAGGAGATGCATCCATTTCAATTTGCTTTCTAATCAGGTTTAAATCCTCCGCATTTGGCTGATAAAACCCTCCGCCAACAATAGAATTTCCCGGCTGAATGCTAAAATAATATCCTCCCCGCTTATCTGCACCTTGCCTCGAAAAGGAACCACTCCTATTTATTTTGTAAGGAACTTTATTTTTTGAAAAACGAACGTCGCGATAAATCCGATACAAGCTTTTCTTTCCACTTGGCGTTGCAATAGTATCAAATTCATTAAGCCTTTGAATCAAACCTTTGCAAAAAGTGTGCATTTCATTGTGCGATTTTTCATAAAATGGCTTATTTTCCGTAAACCAATCTCGGTTGTTATTTTGTGCTAAATCAGACAAGAAATTAAATGTAAAATTTGTTATTTGCGCCATAAATAGGTTCTGTTTTGACTGTTGAAAATAATACATTTAAGCGAAGTAAATCTTGAATAACTCGCGATATGTTCAATTGCTAAAATTAGGTATCAATTCCAACAATTATATCCGAAATCTTCGTGAATTAACAAATATAACAGTTCCACTTGGGGGTAAGCATTCTAATCTTTTGGAATTCCACTTTCGAATACCAGAGGACATTGCAGTTGAGTTCAGAACGGAAAAGACAGAATAATCGTAGCAATTTTCAACAATCAAGTAAAAAAATCATCCTACAATAATGCCTTCACTCAAAGGACCTTTTATTATGCTCAATGAACAACTTGTACAGCAATTAAACATTGAAGAAGGAAATCTGGTTAATCTTCATATTGAAAAGGACAATTCAGAGTTCGGTAAACCAATTTGTGAAGAATTTGAAGCAATAAATTTAGGACACAAGTCAGTTTTTGAACACTTTAAACGCTTTACTCCTAGCAAACAGCAAACTTATTTCACTTGCTAAATAAAATCAAAAACACAGACCTAAAGATGATCTGTTCCATAACTATTACGCTTCATTTATCATGCAAAAGGCAAGTTGGAGTTTAAACAATTCACTCAAAGAATTAAAGAGTTTAACAAAAAGAAAAATTAACTGAATGCTTTTACGGCGTGATGAGGTTTTCCTATTTTTTAATGCACCCACTATTTCATTGTTTTCTTGTTAAAAAGAGGGGGAATAGTAGATTCAACTCTCGAAAAGATGTTCAACTTGAAGGACGCATATTCCGAAACTTTTTATTTTACAATTTATAATTATGACGTTGCAGGTGAAAAGTATCTAAATACTTCTGCATTCAAGGGGGTATTCGAACTGATGCTTAATTATAGAATGCAATATGTGTCAATTACTGAATAAAATGATAGTGCAGGCGGATATTCATACCTAACTATCTTGTTACTCATTAAACTGAGAACGAGCTGATAAAATTTCAGCAAGATGATAATGCCGGCAGCTTTTCTTATTCAACCGATTTAAACTTGTAAGGTTATTATGGCAGAGGTTCCCTGTTTTAGCAAAACTGATAGTTGAACCTAGAGATCCTCGACGTTAGCCAAATTTAATTCGTTGCAGCTACCATCCATATTTTGTATCCATAATAAAGTATAACAAAAACCATAGACCTGCATTTCAAGCACTATTCTTAACAAATTCAGCCATTAACCTCAAGAACGGTGGGCGCCCAATCATATTTTTTAATTAATAAATTTGTAATTTCATTTTCATCCGAACATTACCTTAATTTTTGTCGTTTAATCTTTTGAATGTTAAATTAAAGTTACTAAATAGATGTACCTACATATATTCTTAAAAATAATTCTATTTTTGAACATCATTAATAAATTAACGAAACATGAAAAAATTACTAAAACCAGCTTTAGGTTTAGCATTAGTGGCAACTATTGTAGCTTGCGGTGCACCAGCTGACAAAGCAAACGATACTGCATCAGATTCAACTGATGCAACAACTGAAAAAGTTGAGGAGATAACAGAAAAAACTGTTGCTGTCAAACTTGATGAAAGCAATGTATTGTGGACAGGTCAAATTCTAGGTGGATTGAAGTCTCACAATGGAACATTGAAAATTGCTGATGGTAGTTTAGATATGAGCGGAACTGCAATTGTAGGTGGTAAATTCACAATTGATATGAAATCAATTAACCCTACTGATTCTAACTATACTGCAGACCAAACTGCTGCCGATCTTGTTGGTCATTTATCAACAGGGGATTTCTTTTTGGTAGATTCTTTTCCAACTGCATCTTTCGTAATTAGATCTGCAGACATGACAGCTAAAACACTTACTGGAGATTTAACAGTAAGAGGAACTACAAAAGAAGAAACGATTAAAGATTTGAATGTGGATTTAACGGACGGTTCTGCAATCGGTTCTTTAACTTTTAACAGACAAGATTATGGCGTAACATTCGATACAGGTGCTAAAGACTTTGTCTTATCTGACGATATTGAGTTGACAATAAAATTGAAAATGTAGTAGAACTATATCTCAATAAAAAAAGCCTTGCAACTGAGCTGCAAGGCTTTTTTTGTTTTTAACCGCTTATAACCGAACAATTAAATTGTAGCAACCGTTTTAAAAAATACTGAGCAGTAACTTATTTTGATAAATAATAACTCAATCCTAGTAGGAATAAACTTTCTGACCTTGATCCTAATTCGTCAATTCTTATTTCTAGCAGCACTTCGCCCTTGTTGGTGTTTCTGAATAAAAAACCGAATTGAAAGGCCAACCTTAATTCTGGAGTGTACTTGCTGTCTTGAAATTTAACTAAGTATTCTGCTAAAACCGCAAAGTAGTGCTCTCCCGGATCTGTTCTAAAACCACTTCGAGGCAACTCGGCTCCTACGCTATACCGGTAACGGAATTCTGTTGCCTTAGCAGAAAATGTTTGATCGAACCTTACCCTGTGAACAATTTTAACCCGAGTTAAAGTTTGTTGAACATACCCTATCTGTTGGTACAAGCGTTGTTCTGATGTGCGGCTTACAAATACAAATCGATACATGCCACCAACAGCAGTCGTAAATGAAGAATTTAGCTTTCGCTGGAGTCCAGTAGTGAAGTCTGTTCTCGCTCTTACTTTTTCCGTAAAAAAGATAGGTCCTTAAAAATGAAAGGGATCCGTTGCTCAATGCTTGATTTCAGATGGTAACGATTCGAAATTTTTAAAGAATGGTTGAGCATTAAAACATCGCTAGATAGGTTATCTTGCTTTTTTCCTTGCGCAATTGCCACTACAGTGGAACAAATTAATAGCGCTAATAAATTGGCAGCTTTTTCAAAATAATAAATTATCAGTATTCTGTTCAGCATTCATTAAACGCTCTACAAAATCGCCATCCAAGGAAAAGATGTATTCAAAAGAATGAATCTCTTTGTCCTTTATTCCATACACCACCATTTCGAATAACTGAGAAATAAAGCGAAAGTTTGCCTCTCCTGTTTTGTAATAATTTAAAATCTCCTCCTTATCTCCTGAATAATGATGCTATATCTTTTTGATTCTATATCGATCAAAATCATTTGATAATGTTGATTTTATCTTTAAAGCAACAGCTTTTTCGAGATCCGAAACAAGCACTTGTTCCTCCACGTCTTCAAAAGCCCCTTTCCTATTGAACTCAATACTAATTCGCCTTTTATTCACCTTTAGCTTCACTTCTAATTTATTGCCGAGGTTGCTGCGCTCCATCCATCATCCATTTTCCTTTTGCATTTGGGAATAATTCGCAAACATAATCTTTGGCTACATTGGTCACCTGATTTTCCGTAAAGGGCCGCTCTATCTCAACCTTTTGCTGAGCAAATAAATAAAAAGTAGCTAAAAGCAGCAGAAATGTAAGATAATACTTCATAGTTTAAAGTTAATTCTTCTATTAACGAAGGATAAAGATTACTTTTATTTTTTTATTATAAATAAGGATCGACGGACAAAAATGTTGGTTCTATTTCCAAAACCTTCATATGAAATTTAAAGACTTCGATTTTACCGAAGAAATGCTACAAGGCTTAGATGCTATGCGTTTCGAAGAACCAACTCCAGTTCAAGAACAAGCTATTCCTATTATTCAAAAAGGCAACGACGTAATCGCTGTAGCTCAAACAGGAACAGGGAAAACAGCTGCTTTCTTGTTACCAATTTTAAACAAAATTCAACGTTCGGGTGGAGGAAAACTGAATACCCTAATCCTCGCTCCAACTAGAGAGTTGGCCATGCAAATTGACCAGCAAATGGAAGGATTTTCCTATTTTACGGGAACGTCTTCTATTGCTATTTATGGCGGTGGCACAGGTTCCTCTTTTGATGCTGAACGTACAGCCTTAACGCAAGGAGCAGATTTAATTGTTGCTACTCCTGGTCGTTTGTTATCGCATTTAAATTTGAAATACGTAAAAATTGACCAACTAGAGCACTTCATTTTAGATGAAGCAGATCGAATGATGGATATGGGATTTTCTGATGATATTCAAAAAATATCTGAATACCTGCCAAAAAAGAGACAGACAATTATGTTTTCTGCGACCATGCCTCCTAAAATTCGAAAGTTGGCTAAAGCAATTATGAATGATCCTCAAGAAGTTAACATCGCTATTTCCATCACTGCTGAAGGCATCACTCAACTTGCTTACAACACACATGACAACCAAAAAATCCCCCTATTAAAGCACCTTTTAAAAGGAAAACAAGATTTAAGTAGCATTATCATTTTCACTTCTCGAAAGTCGAATGTAAAAGACATTGTACGAGATTTGAAAAAACTGGGATTAGATGCTGCAGGAATTTCCTCAGACCTAAGCCAAGACGAGCGAGAAGAAGTATTGAGAATGTTCCGCAACAAAAGACTTAGAATTCTAGTAGGAACGGATATCATTTCTCGTGGAATTGACATTGATTCCATTGACATGGTCATCAACTATGACGTACCAAATGATCCGGAAGATTATGTTCACAGAGTTGGACGAACTGCTCGGGCAAAATCTACAGGAACTGCATTAACTTTTATTGATGGAAGAGGCCAACAAGACTTTCAGAAAATTGAAGAGTTAATTAAGAAAGAAGTTGAAAAATTGCCGAACCCCGAAGATATAGGTCCAGGTCCTGAATACAAACCAGGAAGTGGAAGCGCAAGAAATGGCGGTGGAGATAAAAGATCATTCCAGAAAAAGAAACCTTTTAATAACAAAAAATCTAGTAGCAGCGATGGTTCTAAAAGCAACGGATCTTCACCTAAAAGTGAAGTAAAAAAGAAATTTTACCCGAAGCGACCTCCAACCCAAACAGGACATTTAAGCAACAAATAATTACGATAAGTCCAGGTGAAGAATTACCAATTACAAATCCCTTAAATACACCCAACGTTGAGATTTAAGGACTTTGTAATTCATTAAAATAATAGATCCTATTCTTCGTAATTCAAAATTTTGTCTACTTCGACTACTCTCATTGTGACAAAAACTAACCCTTTAACTGTAAACTTTGCCCAGTGTAAACTTTGCCGCTCAGTATGACAAAAATGGACAAAAAATTATGCTGAATTTGTTGAAGTACTAAGTGTAAACTTTGCCGCTCTGTATGACAAAAACTGAACATTTATCTGTCGAATACATCTTGAAACGTAAACACTTCGTTTAAGCGCGCACCTTTCTCAGTATCTTTCAACGTAATTATTTCGTTTTGGGCATCGTGCTCCATAAATAAGTATAAATCTTCAGCTATCGCTTTCTTGTAAAAACGCTTGCGGTCTTCTAAGGTCAGCAACGGTCTTGTATCATATCCCATTACGTATGGCATTGGAATGTGACCTGCAGAAGGTAAAAGATCTGCCATAAATGCCATCTTTCTCCCCTGGTAATTCAACAAAGGAATCATCATCGCATCGGTATGGCCATCTGCATAAAAAATATCAAAGAAGTCGAATCCATCTTCTACAAACTTTAACTGACCAAATTCTTGCATCGGCAAAATGTTCTCTTTTAAAAACGAGGCCTTCTCCCTATCATTCGGTTCTGTAGCCCATTGCCAATGCTTCCTGTTGCTCCAATACGTTGCGTTCTTAAAAGTAGGTTCATAAGCTGTTTTGTCTTTGTTCCACTTTACTCCTCCCCCACAATGATCAAAGTGCAGGTGCGTTAAAAATACGTCGGTAATATCATCAGGGTGGAATCCGTGCTTTTTCAAGGATCCGTTCAAACTCCCTTCACCATGCAAATAGTAATATCCAAAGAATTTCTCAGACTGCTTCTGCCCCATTCCATTGTCAACTAACATAAGGCGATCTCCGTCCTCAATTAGCATGCAACGCAGTGCCCAAGAACACATATTGCTGCTATCTGCAGGATTGGTTCGTTGCCAAATAGATTTTGGAACTACCCCAAACATTGCACCGCCATCTAATTTAAAGTTTCCTGTTTCTATCGGATATATTTTCATCATGCTAAGGTAATCAATAGAAAGACGGAGAGTCTCCGAAAGGGAGACGATATCGTGTTATAATTCACCACTTTTCAATGGTTAGCTAATTGCTAATAACAAATCAATCTAGTCTCGTCATGCAATAGGTTCTCGACCATTCTTTTGACTCACCCGGTAACAATGAGATGTTATGAAACAACTCAGGGCTAATTACATGTTGGTTGCCCCAAAGATTGACCTTAGAAGTTTGAAAGCTTCCAATCTCTTTCATTCCAATGTTACTTTTCACATGAATCAATTCCCATGCTGAAGTAACGCTAGTCATTCCATTGAGATGACTAAAGAAAAAAGGCTGTTTTGGTGTATCATTAAACTCAATTTTTTCAACTCCAATCTCTACTTTATTTTCAGGATTAACGGTCTCTCCGAATAACCTTGGATTCAACGGAAAAAGAAATTTTAATTGATAACTATCACCAATTTCCTCTTGATTAATCGCTAAAAAATTATGGACATATTCATCTGTTTCAATTTTCTTGACTCCTGTATTTTCCAAGTGATATGTTATCACAAAACCGCTTTCTAACACTCTAATCTCTTTTTTCAATACATACGAATAACCATTATTATCGTCCGACCTGCAATCCATCACAATCCTGTCATTTTCGAATCTACTTTTAAACTGTGCGGGTCTAATTTCATAGGTTTTTGAGAAATCGTAGCTCCCAGTGTCTTTTTTCAATAACCCAACACCAATTTTATGAAACCACTCTCCTATTTTTGCTTCATGAAAACCTACTGCGGTATCAATCCCAAATTCATTGTAACACCCTTTTCCTAAATCGTTCCTAGATTCTAATTTCTCGGAAGTCGAAACTGGAATGTCTTGAAATTTCACCTCAGAAATTTTTCCTGTCCAATCAAATCGGGAAGAGTTGTAGTTCTCTAGCGGAAAATCAATTGTAAGCTCTACGTTTTTACTTTTAAGAATCTGACTCATATAATCTAACTACAAAAATTAAGAAATGGCAAGTAGAAACTTTCATTACTCCTATTCTAATTACAATATTAATGTAGAATAAAATTAGAAACAATAACAAAGGCTTTTTAAACTGCAAGCTCAAGCATTCGCTTTTAAATTTCTTCCAACAAAACAACACCATTTATGCATCTTGTCACACCTCTGTGGCTGATACATACACCCAAAAAAGAAGAGCAGACTGTTTAATGACAAAAATTCAGAGCAAATCAATACTCTTTATTAACGAATATCTAAGAAAAACCTAAAAATATAACATATACTCAGAAATAATAACAAAACTGCACACAAATGACAATTATGGGGATTGATTCAATATTTTTCCGCGATTAAAATTTACAGTTTTTATACTTGCACCATGAGCAAAAAAGTTAATTTTATTTTTCTTGCAATTTTAGTCACCGTCAGTGCTTTAAGCGCAACAAGCTATCCTGAGCTAACCTCCGAAATAGATAAAGGCGATACCGCATGGATGTTAGTTTCCTGTGCTTTTGTGCTGCTAATGACTCCCGGCCTTTCTTTTTTTTACGGAGGAATGATGAATAAAAAGAATGTCATTTCAACCATGCTTCAGAGTTTTGTTGCGCTTGGTGTAATTAGCGTTCTTTGGGTAGTAATCGGTTTTAGTTTAGCCTTTGGAGATAGTCTCGGTGGAATTATTGGAAATCCTTTTACCTATCTTAATTTCAAAAATGTAGGAATTGAGCCCAATCCAAATTTTTCGTCAACTATTCCCTTTTTATTGTATGCCCTGTTCCAGTTAAAGTTTGCGATTATTACACCGGCTCTCATCACGGGAAGCTTTGCAGGTCGTATTCGTTTCAGAAGCTACATTTTATTCATGGTGCTTTTTAGTCTATTTATTTATAGTCCGCTGGCACACATGACCTGGCACCCTGATGGTTTGTTTAGAAAATGGGGCGTACTCGATTTTGCAGGCGGAACTGTAGTTCACATGTCTGCCGGGTTTGCAGCACTAGCCGGTGCGCTATTTTTAGGAAAAAGAAAAATAGCAATTGAAAATCATGCAAATGTTCCTTTTGTAATTTTAGGAACAGGCCTGCTATGGTTTGGGTGGTTTGGTTTTAACGCGGGGTCTGCTCTTGGTGCAAATGGTGATGCCGTAATTGCTTTTGCGAATACCAACATTGCATCGGCCACTGCCATGATTACGTGGCTATTTTATGAAAGAATGTTGGGACGTAAGATGTCTGCAGTTGGAGCTTGTATTGGAGCAATTGTGGGTCTTGTAGCGATAACACCTGCTGCAGGATTTGTAAACATTGGACAGTCTATGCTTATTGGATTTATTGCATCAATAGTTTCCAATCGAATGATTCACCTAAAAAACAAATCTGGTATTGATGATACATTAGATGTTTTCCCAAGCCACGGAATAGGCGGCGTTGTAGGAATGATTTTAACGGGAGTTTTCGCCTCTGAAGTGGGACTTATTTACGGAGAAACCACCACCTTTTTTTACCACATTATAGCACTTGTCATTACAGCAATTTTTACTTTTGGAGGGAGCTATCTACTGTTCAAATTAGTAGATATCCTCTTAAAGTTAAGGGTACGAGAAGATCAAGAAGAAAGAGGCCTTGACCTAAGCCAACATGGTGAACAAATTGAATGAGCAAAATAACGAGCACTCTAATACAGGGTTACGTTGTACACTTTGCTACTTGATTCACCAAAATTTACTTTTTAATTCGTTGACTCAAATGTTATTTATTTTCGAGTACAAATTACTTTACAAGCAACTTAGGGCTAGCAGCAACCAAAGTAAAAGCTTTTGGTTTACTGCCTCAACAAATAAAGAAAGCCAACGGTAGAGGCAATTGCTGAAAATAAATTATACCGATCTAATCAACTAATATCGCACACTTCGGTTTTAAGACCACTCGTATCAAACAAATTAAAAATTAACAGCATTGCTCCTATCGCGAGGACTGGGATTAAAATAATCTGTAGTAGATTTTTGCCAGTATTAAGTTTTATTCCGATATATAACTAATACAATTTCAGTTTTTTAACATACGGTATCCTCTAGTGACAAGAAAATCGACTACTTCCTAGCTTTTACATCTCCCATGTTAATGTCTAAGAACAAAAATTGGTGAGTAGATGGAAATAGGGCTCCGCTTTCTGAAGCTTCCCACGACTGCCATGTTGCCTCTAACCCACCTATAGGAATAACACTGACCCACATTTTAAATGCTTTTGGCAGTCCCGTTTCATCCAACAACCACAAGTAAGAATCTCCAGGAGTATTTCCGCCGGAGGAATAGCTAACCAAGAGGGCTTTTTTGCCATTTTCAAGCGAAACAATGCGCCTTTCTGTTCCTAGGTCAAATGCTTTATGAGGAGCAATTAACCAAAATGAATCGTTGTTAAAATGCGCAACAGCCTGTTCTATCTTTTCTAATCGAGCAGCGCCCGTAACTTTGCTATTATTCACGGTTACGGTACTGGAGTCAGTATGTTGGATGTTTAGGTTAACGACAGTCTCTCCCCATTTAACCTCTACCAACTGTTGCTGCTTGTTCCACTTGTAATGTTGCCTTCCAACAAATGACCACTCAATGTAGCTAGTCTGTTTGTATGCTTCATGATTGATGGCACGCAACATTTTTTCAGCTAACTGATCTGCCTCAATTGACTGCTCCCCTTCCGGCAACTTTTCGTTGTACAAAAAGAAAATGCTTAGTAAAACAACTGCTAACAGCAGTATTAAAGCGAGCAGTACCTTGCCTGTTATTTTGAGCATTCGAATCATAATGTTAATTGTATTTAAATCAAGTGTAATCTAGTTTCAGCCTTTTACCAAAACTAAGTTTTAGTTCTACGTAAGCACCTTTAACAGTTGCATTTTAATACAATTGCGTTCCATTCTTCTTCTATCTAAGCCGCTCCGATGAGTTTGCAAGCCTGCGGTTATTTAGTACTAACGCTTTACTTTTCTACAGGATTGCAAATCCTACGGAGCAGATATCTTTAGTAGTATGCGTATTGGCTTCTTTATATTCGCTGTAACTAATTTTTTTACTGTTAGTTGCACTGTCTAGAACTAAATTAGCAAAAGAAAACAAACCAGAGGAAAATCCATAGGATTTTCCGAGTACACACAGAATAAGCAATTGATTAGACACGTTGTTGCCAAATGTGTTTTTGTTTTTAAATAGCCTATTGAGAAAGACTTATAGCGTTTTTTACTTAAAAACTATCGCAGTAGTACCGTTTGTTAAATTTGTATTTATCAATGTTCCGAAACCTAATTTATCATTTGCACAAGCAGCTAAAATCTTCACAGGCATTCTTTCATTGCCTATATAAGCAAATATTGCATCTTTTTTTTTAGATATTCTCATAGTCCCATACATATTACCAATAGAAACTAAAGGTAAAGAGTTTATGTTTGTGAATTTAATTACAGAATTTGCATTTATGGTATCATTTCCTGTTTCCCATAAAATATCACTTTCATCAAAACCAAAATAATTTCCATTCCATTCGGAATCAGTGAAATGAATTTTGGTTCTTGGAAGAAGATTCACAGAAGTACTAATTGAAAAACCATCATTATCTGAAGAATTCATGGATACAAAAGAAATATCTCCAACTTTTAGGGAGTTCTCATTGCTATTTATTTCTATTATTAATACACTTATAACCAATAATGTTAAAACGGATATTGCTTTAAGTACTTTCACTTCAATTAAAATATTTTGGGTGAAATTACCTTGTATATTTTTTTATGAAGTTATTGATTACTTATTAAATTGTTAACTTAAACAAGGTAGTGTTTAATTAATGTTACCTACTAAACTTCAGCCTCATTTAGATGTTTTCTAATGCTTCTTATATAAGCAGTTGCATCCCGGAAGCTGCTATTGCTTATACACTTTGTTGACGGTAGTTTTTGTTTTGAGATAGTACATTCCAGTAGTTAAAATTGACAAATCAATCACTGATATTGATTCTCTGTCACTAATTATTTCTGTAACATTAATTACATCTTGCCCTAACACATTGTAAATTTTGCTTTGCTCTAATTCCAATGTATTACCTATAATATTAATTTGGTCTTGAGTAGGGTTTAGAAATATTTCTGTAAACGGTAAGACCAGTGGGTGTTGTTGTAGCTATATTGAAATAAGCAGCGTTGGCAGCCGTACTATCGCTTTACTTTTCCACAGGTTTGCAAATCCTGCGGAGCAGATAATAATTAGAAAATATCTGAACAAAAATATTTCGCACTATTTATAGCGAACATTAAGTGTATTTTTCATTTCCTTTTCTACTTTTCTTCGAAGCTTCTTTTCATTATTTCCAAACCATTTTTCGCACACTATCCCCTCTTTATTGATTAAGTAAAAAAAAGGAAAACCATCAACTTGATATTCGTCAAATATTTTCTTCGTTATTTCTGAAGACCAGATAGAAACAAGGTCTGACTTAACATTATATTTCTCTGCTAATTTGTACCATTTTGATTTGTTAGAGTCTAAATGAATAACTATTATTTGAAGTTCATCTTCATATTTTTTTTGTAGGTCATTCATTGGATTATATGTTGACCAACATGGACCACAAAAAGTTGCAGTGAAATTTAATAAAACAGCTTTATGGCTTTCGTAGCTCACAGAAGCAATTGTGTCACCTTTTTCTGATATTCCATAAATCGCGGGCGCTTTTTGACCTACAAATTTATTTTGTGAATAACCAATTTGGAAAAGAAAAACGGTCAGTATCGTCAAAATAACTTTTAGCATAGAATGTTTTTTAATTCTGATTAGCATTTTTTTTGTTGTTAAAATTCAAATAACAAGATAGCAAAAAACCACCCAAAGTACCACTAATAAGCAACTTGTTGAAAATAAAAAAATGTAGTTTGCAGTTGTACCTTAAAAGTGGTGCCGAAAGAGTGACAGTTGTTCCGCAACAGAGCTGCAAGAACAGCTGGCTTCGCTGGGTTAATTAGAAGTACACGACGCTTTGCATTACAGCGTCAGAAAGAAATTCTGCAGGATAAAACTGCCCGCAGAAAATTGGTTTATCTCTTTATCAGTTTCAACGTTTTTATTTTGGAAGCTGTCTGTCATTTTGATGGAGGAACATTTGGAAATTAATTGAACCAATTATTTTAAGGGAACATTCCAAGGTGTTGAAATTAACAAGAGCCGTTGCATGCAGCGTCTCTCCTTCTCGGGCTGCGCAGTTACACTACGTTTTAAACCTTTTAATCACCTCCATAAATTTTGTTCCATACTGCTCCATTTTATTCATTCCAACTCCTGAAATTGCCAAGAATTCATTTTCTGTACCGGGTAAATCACTCGCCATTGCTTTCAATGATTTATCATTAAAAATAATGTAAGCCGGCAACTTTTTTTTCTGAGAAATGGAATACCTCAGCTTCTTTAGTTCAGTAAATAAGTCTGCGTTAACTTTCTCCTCGGCTGCCATTTTCATACTCCTTGGCTCCCTCTTGTTTTTCTCTTTGGCACTTACTGGCAAAGTCAACTTTATGGTCTCCTCCCCTTTTAGCACTTTCCAGCCAATTGGTGAAATCTTTAAAGCTGACCCTTCACTGTACATGATCTCAATCAACCCTTGATTTGCCAATTGAACGATATAATCTCGCCAATTAAAAAAACTAACTTCCGCGCCTACTCCATAAGTTTTAAGTTGAAAGTAACCTGCGGCATGCACCTCAGCGTTGTTAGAACCCCTCAATACATTAATCAACATTGTAATGCCTTCCTTCTCTCTCATTCTAGCAATTCCAGAAAGTGCTTTCTGCGCCAACAAGGTGCCGTCAAAATCCTTTGGCGGATTGTCACAAACATCACAGTTTCCACAATCCTTTGTCAAGTGTTCTCCAAAATAAGAGAGCAGTATTTTTCTCCTACACGATTTTGCTTCAGCGAATTGCAACATTCGGCTCAACTTGTCCTTTTGCATTGTTGGATTTGCACCATCATCCGCAAACTGGCTGTACAACACAAAATCTCTCATGTTGTAATACAACCTTGTTTCGGAAGGCAATCCGTCACGACCAGCTCTTCCAATTTCTTGGTAATACCCTTCCAGATTTTTCGGCAAATTATAATGAATCACCCAGCGTACATTCGATTTGTCAATTCCCATCCCAAACGCAATCGTAGCCACAATTATTTTGGTGTTGTCATGTATAAATTCAGTTTGTACTCGCTCTCTTTCCTCCGGATTCATTCCGGCATGGTAAAACGCTACCGAGTGTCCATCGGCTTTCAAGTAATCGGCTACCTCCTCTGTATTCTTTCTGCTTAGGCAATAAATGATGCCGCTTTCATTCTCTTTTTGTCCAACGAATTGCCCAATTTCTTGCAACTTTTTCTTTTTGGGAACTTGTCCTCTTACCTCAATACTTAAGTTTTTTCTATCAAAAGAAGAAATAAACAACTTGGATTTTTTCAATCCCAATTGTTCTTCAATATCCGTTCTTGCCGACTTATCCGCTGTGGCAGTCAAGGCCATAAATGGAACATCGGGCAATGAATTTCTAAATACTTTTAGCTGCGTATATTCCGGTCTAAAATCGTGGCCCCACATGCTAACACAATGTGCTTCGTCAATGGCGACTAATTTTATGTTCAATTTTTTCAACCACGTATTACTTACCGCAATCAATTTTTCGGGCGATAAATAAAGCAACTGAATTTCGCCTTTTGTCGCTCGTTCAATTACGTTGCTTTCCTCTTGCGGAGATATTGAACTGTTAAAAAAATCTGCTTTTACTCCGTTTGATTGCAATGCCTGTACCTGATCTTTCATCAAAGAAATAAGGGGTGAGACCACCAATGTAATTCCATCAAAACACAGGGCAGGAATCTGAAAGCACATCGATTTCCCTCCCCCAGTTGGCATCAACACAAAACTATCGTTTCCCGATAAAGTGCGGTCAATAATTTCTTGTTGCAACGGACGAAATTCATCGTAACCAAATACATTTTTTAATAGCGTTTGTGGGCTCTTTAGCATGGTCAGCTTTATTTTAATTTTATGTTACTAGGTATTTTGCAGAAAATTTTGCTACTCCTACAATTCAGTTGAATAGGAATGAATTTTCTACATACGGTTGCTCGTTCTACTCTATTGTTGAATTCATACGTTTTTTCGCCGATGTAAGGTTTAGTTAGGGCTTTGCAAAGGTACTGCCTGCGTTCAATTAAATCCAAGAAACTGTCTTCAGTTTTGGAATTCTTACCTGCTTTGGATGAAGCAGGCGCAGCTTTGATTAGGGATATGAAGCCAATGATTAGACCAATTAAACCTAAAATAGAGGAGTCTAATCTATCAAGATTTGCTAGTCCAAATAACGCACGAGTCTTTCCACTTGCAGTTAAATAGTCAAGTGCTATGTGATAATTTATACCAATTGCAATACCTAAACAAACCGCACTAAACAGTATAGAAATTCTAAATAGATTCATTTTTTATGAATGCCCCTAACGCCCAAATATGGTGCGCATTGCGGTAAGTAAAGATACATTTTGCTAAAAATGAATTCGTAAAAATCGCAATGTAATTTTGCACATTTTCTTTTCTACAAAATTTGCAAGCGAGTTTTATGGAGTATCAAAAAGTAAATAAATCTTATTAAACTACTGATTTACTGTGTACTAAACTTAATGTAGTAGGGCCTTTTTTTTATCGGCCTTGTTCTCGGTCAATAAATTTGAGTCTTGTAATTAGTCGAACCGATAAAACGAAGAGAAGTAGGAGCAAGTTTGCAGAACAGAAACGTCAGTATTGTAGTCCGTTCGATAAATATGTTTGAGCTATGTAAGTTGCTGAATTGAAAAATTGCAATTGGCTGATTTTGTCTCTTCAAAATATAATTTGCTCCATTTTGCTTCGACATTATGTTCTAACTGTTATAGATGTTAATTGACCCTGTATAAGATTAACTGACGTGATTATAATCCGTCAAGGAATATATTGATTTCACATATTTCAGAAATTCCATCTACCGTTCTTGTAGAAACCTTGATTGTTCCTTTCCCATTTTTGAACCTGCATTTGTATTGGATCTCAAACCAATCTGCTCCTTTGCCTTGTCCATCATAAGTATGATGCGAATATGCATACGTTTCTATTTTGCCTGTAACAGGTGTCAGTTTTTGAAACTCATTTTCGATTTGTTCAATATCGATTTGAACCTTTGCATATTCTCCAAAATAGTGTGAATTTCCTCCCAATTAGAACGATTAAATTCAGTTTTTATCTTGTACACAGTTTTGTCAAGTAACTCTCTAGTAACATCATTTGGCAATTTTTTTAATTCTTCACTTTCAATATCAGTTACTGAAACTGTCACCGATTGATGCATTAAAAAAACTGTTACCAAATTAATTAAAGTAAGAATTGAGAACCCAATTAGTATGATTTCAATTCGTTTTAGTCTTTTTTCCATCGTCTAATTTAATCCTGCTAACGCTTGAATAGAAGGAAAGGTGAGTTATTTCAATTTTATTTGCTGCCGGATATATACTCCTAAAAGTACCTCATAAAACGAACCATCAAAAGTATAAGTCGAAGTAATTTAATTGATTAATCTACTTCACTACTTCTTCGCTCAATTTAGCTTTGTCCGAATACAGTAAAACCCGATCCAAATAAATCAATATTAATTGAGTTAGTGGAAGTGCCAAAATAGTTCCATTAAAGCCTCCAAAAATGGGAACCCAAAGCGCAAAAGATAGCACAATGACTGCAGGATTCATTCCGTTTACACTCTTCATTATTTTGTCTTCATAAATGGTTTCTTCTAAAATAGAAATGAGGACATAAATGAACAGGACAATTCCAAAATAAATGAAAAAGTTATGGCCCTGCTCTACCGACAGAACCCAACAACTAATACTTGCTAGCGGAAGACTCAAATAATGAAATTGCGAAGCATAGGACAGTACTCCTGTCAGAATTCCAATAATAATTGCTCCCGGAAGATCCAAGATTGAAAAGGCAACGGTGCAAATGAGCAAATTAATGAGGACTAGCTTGCCTCGCTGCTTGAAATAGTTCACAAAAACGATATTAAAATCAGCAAAAACTGCTTTTAATCGGCTGTTTACCGTTTTCCGATTGGCAAAATAAGTTTTGTACTTGCCCTCAAAGTAGTCGTAAGTATACAAGATGAAGAAAACATACAAAAGGGTGTAAAACAACATGTAAATCGAACTCCAAGAATTGGTGATTTCTGCTTCCCCACTGGGTTCTTTTTGTTGAAAAAAGGAATACACACTTTTAATGCTCGACATCACATCTTCTTGGTTTACCTCATTCGCTCCTGAGTTCAATTCCTCTAATTGCCCCTTAACGTATTCGTTCTCATTAATTTTTCCGAAATAAAACAGTGCACTGTTCTTTACTTCTTCTATTTTATGTTCGTTTTTCTGGGTAAAAACTTCTACTGCATTTACCAAGCGCTTGCTGTCATTGATTATATGTCCGCCAAAAAAGAAGGTTGCACTCACAAAAAACAACGTCAGCAACAACAAAAAACTAGTGGTAGCAACTGTTCTGTTTTTTATTTTCTTTTGAATTTTCAGAATAATGGGGTTCAGTAAGTAAGCAATAAAAAGCGCTAAGATAAAGGGCAAGAGTATTTCCCCAATAAAAAACAGCAACACCAAAATGAGAACAAATGGCAATAAATCAATTATGAAATTCTTGTTTTTTTCGGATAAGGTCATTTCCTGTTCGGTTTATGGTGATGTGTATCAAAGGAAGAGTTTTTTTTCTAACTAACATACCGGGCAAAACTAATAATCAAAAAAGTGAAACATCTATTTTATATGTATGCAGGTGTTTAAAATTTTGCAAACAACACTCAGCTAATGTTCGAAACAATATCAAGCCATCCTTTTAGTAGTTTAATATTCGGTCTGCTTGAATTGTATGTTAACAAAACACAGGTTAAAAAATAGTTGATAACACTGTTTAAAGCATGTAAATCATGAGCAGCTTACGAAATTTTAACTTTCCTATAAAACTCACTTGGCGAATTGTGTAAAAAACCCTGCTTGCTTTTCCCGAAACAGGTGGGCGAATAGCAAGGGTGACATTACCAAAAGCAGTTTTTGTTCCTTAACGCAATTGAAATTGTATCTTTATCAAGTGTCCAAAGGCATCCTACAACGAAGTTAAAGACGAGCTATAAAATTAAACTTCTGCAAAATAGATCCAACTCTTCTGCGATAAGTATACACTTGTCTCAACTGAAAAAATGAATTTTATACTGTTACTAAAAACCAAATCATTCAACGAATAAAATTATGCTCTTCATACGCCTCAAGTAAAATTACTTTTAAAAACCTATGGCTACCTAACTATTTTAAAACCTGTTTTAGAGAACTTTAGAAAGAGTGTTAAGCGAACTACGAACCGAGGGGATTGCGAGCAAATTTTAAGAATTGAAAATTAATATTTCAAAGGAAAACAAACCATAAGCGCTTTACATGCATTTTATATAGACTGCGTTGAATTGCAATAAATAATAACAATGAAGAACTTTCAGCTACAATTTGGAGGCAAAATAACGAATAAACTCCAACACCAATACAAACAATCAGAAAATTGGAAAAAAGGGGCTTTCCAAAACTTAGAAAAAACTGAAATGGATATGTCTTTAGGAAAAATCCCTGCCGTTATCTACAAACAGCTGACTAAGAAAGGACAGAAACCCAAAACCAATTTACCTATTATTCCTTTTGATAAAGCTGCGTTTTTAACACCTACTGAGAAAGCAAAATTCGTATGGTACGGGCACTCTGTAGTGTTGATGAATTTGAATGGAAAAACCATATTAATTGATCCCATGTTAGGTTCTGATACAACACCAATTGCACCTTTTGATAACAAACGATTTTCGAAAAGTAGTCTTGATTTAATTGATGACTTTCCTGAAATAGATCTTATTTTATTGACACATGATCATTACGACCACTTGGATTATGATAGCATTCAAAAGCTAAAACATAAAACCAAGAAGTACTTCGTTGCCTTGGGTTTAAAGCGGCATCTCGTTCGATGGGGTGTTGATGCCGAATTAATTAAGGAATTTGACTGATGGAATGACACCATGCTAGAAGAGATTCAAATTACGTTTACTCCGACCCGCCATTTTTCGGGACGTGGTTTAACAGATAAAGCCAAATGCCTTTGAAGAGGTTGGGTATTTAAAACTGAAAGCGAGAACATTTGGTTTAGTGGTGACAGTGGCTACGGCGAACATTTTAAGTCTGTAGGCGAAAGATTGGGACCATTTGACTTTGCCTTTATGGAATGCGGTCAATACAATGATGATTGGCGATCAATCCACATGTTTCCTGACGAAAGCGTGCAAGCTGCATTAGATGCTCAGGTAAAAAAAGCGATGCCTGTTCATTGGTCGGGTTTCGCACTTTCTTATCAGCATACGTGGACAGAACCCGCGGACGAGTTCGTGGAATTTTCGAAAGAACAAAAGTTAGATTATTTACTACCCCCAATAGGAAAATTATTTACCTATTCTGACACCATCCAAGACAAGTGGTGGCAAGAGTAAGGGATCGAAAAAGAACAGTAATAACAAAATACGATTCAGAACGTCCTACAATTCGGATTTCTATTTGACCAACACAAGTGGCCACAAATGGGGCTGGTAAGGTCATTTTACAGCACTTCGCAAAGTGTGCTCAAGCTTAATTAGGAAGAGCTTTTGACACAGAAGAATTTCACGAGAACTGTTTGAGATATAGTGCTTGTCGTGACTGGTATTTTGAGTGTACTGCAACTAAACAACTGGAACAAGGAATAGAACAGTACCAAACAAGAATTGAATTTGCTAATTAAAATGCCTGAGAACCTTAAGAACGATTTGAAAGATGCTCAATACAACAGAGGTATGAATAAAAGACCTATGCTTGGTAATAAAATGGAACCGAAGTATTTATTAGAGCAAACGCCTTTTCATGAGTCGCTTCGGTTACACTACAGCTATTTATTCGGAGGCACACATAAAACTACCAATTCATCAGACTTTTACAATTTAAAAAGTACAGGATTTAACTTTATTCGGAACAACCAAAAACGGAGGAACATTACCAGCTTATATTCTGACAATACACATTTTACACAGTCAATAAATTAATTTTTTAGGGTAGGTTCTATTGAATAATACGAGCAATAAAATCCATGACAAAGTAATAATCGATGCGCTTTGGAAGATCGCCTAGACAGTATGGCGAAGATGTAATTTTACAAGAATTCAAAAAATCATACTAAATTCTGCAAATCAAAGTAGGTTTAGCATTGTTCACATTCCCATTTCTTAAGTTTAAGGTTAGATTAGTTTAATACTTATGTTTTAAGCCCCCACTCTAAAGTAGATTTTGACTCTGCACCATTTGAATCCACCTTGAAAGGTCTGAAAGACGAAACAACATTGCAGTTTCCCTCTTTTTAATTTGGCTTTTTAATTGATTCGAAATCCTCTATCGGACCGTTACAACGCCAGAAATTAATGAGCTGTAAGCAAGACTTGACAACAATGAATGCCCAAATGCATCAACCCTACTTTTACTACCGCACTCAAGTTAGCTTCAAGACTATTTTCTAAATTCACAGAACCCGTTGACAAATTTTGCGCAAAAAGAAAAGTTAAAAGCCGCATTAATAGATAACGGGACTGCATTTATTATTTATAAATCAACTCCTACCTTGCGAAAAAGCAGCATTTTTTCCCATTGTAACACGGTACCTAATAGTCGTTAAATGTCATTCAATGACTTAAAGACGGCTGTTTACACACTAAAGTAAATTTCAATTTTAATATTAGGATATAATACTAACTTTGTACTTTATTTAAAAACAACATTATTATGAGCAACGGAACAGTAAAATTTTTTAACACTTCAAAAGGATTTGGATTTATTACACCAGAAGATGGTAGTAAAGATGTATTTGTACACCAAAATGGATTGAAGGAAGACATCAACGAAGGAGACAAAGTAAGTTACGATGTTGAGGAAAGCCCAAAAGGTTTAAACGCTACTAATGTAACTGTAGATTAATTCCACATTACGTTATTACATCCTAAAAAGCCTATCATAAAATATGATGGGCTTTTTTTTTATAAAAACAATAAATTAAGTTACAAAGTAGCGCACTGTGAATTATTTATACTGCTTAAAGTCTGATTTTCTCTTAGATAATAAATGAGCAATCGCAGAACAAAAGCCGCTATCTGTATGGTATTCGTTTAGCTACTCATACTCCCTTCTACCCCAACTGTCTTCTAAATTCTCCCAACATTATTGCTGTTGCAATGGATACATTGAATGATTCTGCGTCTCCACTCATCGGAATTTTTAATTTCTCAGTAACCTTTGCTGTTAGCTCATTGCTCATTCCCTGTGATTCATTGCCAACAACTAAAACACATGGAGCAGTAATTGTAGCTTCATATAAATTCTCACCACTCAGGTGTGCTGCATAAATAGGAGTAGATTTTGACAATTCCTCCACATATTTAAACAAATCTTGTACTACTATATTTATTCTAAAGATAGAGCCCATAGTCGCTTGTACCACTTTAGGACTAAAGTGATCAACACAATCAAATGAACAAATCATCGTTTTTACTCCAAAAGCATCAGCGGTGCGAATAATGGTTCCTAAATTACCGGGGTCTTGTACTTTTTCTACCATCAATGTAATGGGCGAATCAGTTACTGTGCCTTGCTTAGGAATTTCTATTACTGCTAAAATACCCGGTGCTGTTTTAAAGGCCGAGATTCGCTGCATGGCTCGCTCATCACATAACCTTACTTCTATCCCATCCGATTCAAAGTCTGCCACTGAAACAACAAACTTCACAGTAAAATTGTATAAAATAGCTTCCCTTACCATTTTATCGCCTTCAACAAAAAACAAACCCACGGTTTTGCGAAACTTCTTCTGCTGTAACGAAACGATTAATTTTTCTTCCTTTTTAGTTAAGCTTGCCATATTCGCTAATTTCGCTTTTTTTATGAAGATTTTTCAATCCTCTTCTTTACTATTACGTTTCAAAAATACCTTTTTGTTAGGGCTTGTAGTATTGTTTTTTTTTACTGCTTGCCGCCCTACAAAACACTTAGAAGAAGGAGAACTCCTTTTAACCAACATAACAATTGAAACAAAGGGAAAAGCGAAATTCAATGACGATTTAAAAAGTATTTCTAAACAGCAGCCAAACAGAAAACTACTAGGAATATTTAGACTCTATTTAGGAATTCACAACTTATTTTACAATAAAGAAGATTCAAAAATAAAAGACAAACTTGGAGAGTCTCCTGTAATTTACGATTCCAGCTTAACTCAGCCCTCGATAGATTTAATGCACCGCTTTTTAAAGAATAAAGGATATTATGAAAACGAAGTTAGCATTGAAGCAGACACACAAAAACGTTGGTTTTCAGTAAAACCATTAAATAAAGTTAAACTCAAATTTAAAATTAATAAAGGAAAAGAATATCTGATTGCCAGTTTAAATCAGACTATTACAGATCCATCTATTAATAAAATAGTAGCCAATGCAAAAAACAAAAGCGCACTTAATGTTTACGACCCTTTCAACTTAGATGATCTTCAATATGAGCGACTTAGAATTGAACGCCTCATGAAAAATAATGGTTATTATGAATTTTCTCGAGAGTATATTTTATTCGAAGCGGACACTTCTCAAAAAACAAAATCAGCTTCAATTACAGTAAAAATTAAAAACCCTACTTTCAATTATTTTAATACAGATTCACTAATAGAAGGGAATCATAAAACTTTTCAAATAAAAAACGTTTATGTGAGTATGGAGTTGCCTGGAGGAACAGTAGTAACTGAAGACACTACCTACTCTGACAACATGATTTTTATAGGTTTAGCAGGAAAGTACAAGGAAAAAGCGATTTCAAGAATTACCTATTTAAGGCCCGGTCAACTGTTCAGTTTAAAAAACCAAGAAGAAACATACCGAAACCTCTCAAGTCTAAGGGTCTTCTCCTATGTCAACATTCAATACACTCCAGATTATTACTCGAATGGAAAAGGTTTAAATGCAATAATAACCGTTCGACCAAGAAAGCAAAAATCTATAACTATTGAAACAGAGGGAACCAACAACGGAGGTAATTTAGGAATTAACGGAGCAATTAATTTTCAAAATAACAACACCTTCAAAGGTGCCGAAATACTAAACATAAGTATGAGTGGCGGATTAGAAGCTCAGACTATTTTTACCGATGATGAGCAACGTCAAATCGGAAATGGAACCTTGCCTTTTAACACCTTAGAGTTTGGTCCGAAAGCTAGCTTGGAAGTTCCTCGGTTCTTATTGCCTTTTGTTTCCAATAAGGTTTCTCCAAAAGGAAATCCAAGAACATCCTTTAATGCATCTTACAACTTGCAAGACAGACCTGATTACAGAAGAAACGTAACTAAAACATACGTATCGTATACCTGGAATGAATCACCAACAAAAACACATGTGGTTCAACCATTTGATTTGAGTTATATAAAATTAGATCCTTCAGAAAGTTTTTTAACAGTGTTGAATAATATTCAGAATCCATTCTTAAAAAACAGTTATACCGATAACTTTATATTGGCATCCAAGTATAGTTTTATCCTAAACACCCAAAATTCAAATAATTTAAAAAACCACATTTACTTTCGTGGAAATATTGAAACAGCAGGTAACCTTCTAGCAGCATCTTCCAACACTTGGAACTCCAATACAAACGATGATGGTTCTAGAAACATAGGCGGGATTCGTTTTGCACAATACGTGAGAGCAGATGTGGACTTTCGTTATTATCAAAAATTCAATTGGAACAAAATCGTCTATCGCTTTGCCTCGGGTTTAGGCTTACCTTACGGGAATAGCATTGCCATGCCATTTGAAAAAAGCTTCTACGCAGGCGGAGCAAATGGTATAAGGGCATGGAGAGCTAGAGAATTAGGGCCAGGAAACTTGGCAGATTCAATTGAAAGAAATGTAGACCAAATTGGAAATGTCAGTTTAGAAGGCAATGTGGAATGGAGAATACCTGTAACAAGTATATTAGAAGGAGCGTTATTTGTGGATGCTGGGAACATTTGGAATTACCAACAGAAAGGTACACGAGACGAAACTGAATTTCAATTTGATCGCTTATGGGATGGCACTGCTATTGGCTTTGGAATCGGATTACGTCTAAACTTTAGCTTTTTTATTCTACGATTTGATGGAGCAACAAAACTAAAAGATCCTTCCAGCGAAAAGCCCAATGATTTTAACCCACAGTGGGGAGACACCAATTTAAACTTAGGGATAGGGTATCCCTTCTAACTACTAATTTTTAATCCAGTAAATATCCCCTGTCAATTGCCCTTAATCCCCATTAAAATGCAAGTCCTTAAACGAAAAGAACCGATAATTAAAAACTAAAAGTTTAGAATTTAAAGTTTATATTTTTATTAGCTTTGTCCTCCTTTTAACAATGATTATATATGTCTATCAACAACATTGAAGAACTTTTAGGGGCCGATTCAGATGCCCTATTAAACCACACTTGTTCAACCATTTCAAAAGAAATGCTTCATTTACCTGGAGCAAATTTTGTTGACAGAATTTTTAAAGACACAAATAGAAGTAATCAAGTTTTAAAAAGTGTGCAAGCACTTTACGGTAACGGAAGACTAGCGAATACAGGTTATTTATCAATTTTACCTGTTGATCAAGGAATTGAACACACTGCAGGTGCTTCTTTTGCTCCAAACCCTATTTATTTTGACCCTGAAAATATTGTCAAATTGGCAATTGAAGGTGGCTGTAATGCGGTAGCCTCAACATTTGGTTCTTTGGCATCAGTTTCAAGAAAATATGCACACAAAATTCCTTTTGTGGTGAAGTTGAATCACAATGAATTATTGACTTACCCAAATACTTTTTCTCAGATTTCTTTTGGGTCCGTTGATGATGCATGGAATTTAGGAGCAACTGCTGTTGGAGCAACTATCTACTTCGGTTCTGAAGACAGTAGTAGACAAATTATAGAAATTGCTCAAGCGTTTGAAAGAGCTCACGAATTAGGAATGGCCACTATATTATGGTGCTATTTACGAAACAGTGGTTTCAAAAAAGATGGCGCAGATTACCATACATCAACAGACATTACTGCTCAAGCAAATCATTTGGGAGTAACCATTCAGGCAGATATTATAAAGCAAAAACTACCCACAAATAATGGAGGGTTTAATGCCATCCAATTTGCAAAAACACACCCAAAAGTTTATTCTGAGCTAACAACTGATAATCCAATTGATTTATGCCGATACCAAGTAGCTAATTGCTACATGGGCCGTGCAGGATTAATTAACTCTGGTGGTGCTTCTGAAGGTGCTTCCGATTTAGCTAACGCAGTCATCACTGCAGTAATAAACAAAAGAGCAGGTGGACATGGTTTAATTACAGGAAGAAAAGCTTTCCAAAAACCAATGGAGGAAGGAATTCAAATTTTAAACGCAGTTCAAGACGTTTATTTAGACAATAAAATATCTATAGCTTAATGAGTAAAGAAAAAAAAGCTTCTATGGGTTGGTTTAAAAGAATAAAACACGGTATTTTAACTCCGACAAAGGAGAAAAAAGAAACTCCAGAAGGCTTGTGGTACAAGTGTCCAAGTTGTAATTCCGTAGTTCCCCAAGACGATCATATAGACAATATGTGGGTTTGTAAAGAGTGCAACCATCATGAAAGAGTTACCGCTGAAAACTACTTCAATCTAATTTTTGACAACCAAAAATGGTCTGAAATAAACAAAAACTTAACTTCAGGTGATCCTCTGAATTTTGAGGATACCAAGAAATATACCGACAGAGTTGTAGCAACCCAGAAGAAAACAAAATTGAAAGATGCTTGCAGAACTGCGCATGGAACTGTAGGAGAAGAGCAATTAATGATCGCTGCGATGGACTTTGGCTTCATTGGTGGATCTATGGGCTCTGTTGTTGGAGAAAAAATTGCACGAGCAATAGACTATTCTATCAAACACGACATGCCCTTCATGATAATCTCAAAATCTGGTGGAGCAAGAATGATGGAAGCAGCTTTTTCCTTAATGCAAATGGCTAAAACCTCTGCAAAACTGACACAACTAGCACAAGCAAAACTGCCTTACCTCTCTTTTTTAACAGATCCTACAACAGGTGGAGTTACTGCTTCATTCGCAATGTTAGGTGACTTAAACTTCTCTGAACCCAAGGCCTTAATTGGTTTCGCAGGCCCTAGGGTTGTTAAAGAAACAATTGGCAAAGACTTGCCTGAAGGATTTCAACGTTCCGAATTTTTGTTAGAGCATGGTTTCCTTGATTTCATTGTAGAAAGAAAGAACCTAAAAACAAAAATGGAACAACTATTAAGAATGTTCAAAAAAGGATAAAAACTAACGCAAAAATTTAATACATTTGCACCCTCAAAAATATAGCAAGAAATGACGCTAAGTACAGAAAATAAACAAGAAATTTTCGAAAAATTCGGAAATTCAAAGACAAACACAGGATCAACTGAAGGACAAGTTGCCCTATTTACTGCAAGAATTAACCATTTAACTGGTCACTTAAAGCAAAATCAAAAAGATTTTGCAACCGAGAAGGCCCTTGTAACATTGGTTGGTAAGAGAAGAAAATTGTTAGATTACTTGAAAAACAAGGATATCTTAAAATATAGAGAATTAATTAAAGAGTTAGGAATCAGAAAGTAATGATTCACAGTAGCTTTTTAGTTTTTACTGCATAATATTTCAATAAAGGGGGAACGTTTGAAACGATTCCCCTTTACTATTTATAATAAATTGTAAACAATGTCACAGAACGCAATAAGTCAGACAATGACACTTCCCGATGGGCGGGAAATTAGTTTAGAAACAGGAAAGTTAGCTAAGCAAGCAGACGGATCAGTCGTCTTAAAAATGGGTAAAACAATGCTTTTAGCAACAGTAGTTGCAGAGCAATCAGCCGGCGAAGACGTCGATTTTTTACCATTAATGGTAGATTACAGAGAGAAATTTTCTGCAATTGGAAGATTCCCAGGTGGATTCTTAAAAAGAGAAAACAGACCATCAGATGGTGAAGTCTTAGTATCAAGATTAGTCGATAGAGCTTTAAGACCTTTATTCCCTTCTGATTTTCACGCAAGCACAATCGTAACAATTTCATTGATCTCTGCTGAGGAAAATGTAGCAACAGATTCTTTAGCTTGTTTAGCCGCTTCTGCTGCTATTATGGTTTCAGATATTCCTTTTCAAGAGGCTACATCTGAAGTTAGAGTTGCAAGAATTAACGGAGCTTGGAAAATTAATCCAAACTTAGATGAACTTCCTACTGCAGACATTGATTTGATGATTGCCGGTACAATGGAAAGCGTTGTAATGGTAGAAGGCGAAATGCTAGAAGTTTCTGAAGCAGAAATGTTAGAAGGAATTAAAGAAGCTCACAAAGCGATTCAAGTTCAATGTAAATTGCAAAACGATTTAGCTGCACTTGTAGAAAAATCTCAAACAAAAAGAGAATACAACCACGAAAAATCTGATGAAGATTTATTGAAGAAAATGCACGACTTTTCTTACGATAGATGTTTTGCTATTGCAAAAGAAGGAAATGCCGATAAATACAAAAGAGGTGCAGACTTCAAAGCAGTAAAAGATGATTTCATCGCTACTCTAGATGCTGAATTCGTAAAGGCGAATGGCTTTTTGCTAAAGCAGTATTTCGGTAAAGCTCAAAAAGCAGCTGTAAGAGATGTAGTACTGAACGAAAAAATTAGGCTTGACGGAAGAAAAACAACTGAAATCAGGCCAATCTGGAGTGAAATTGATTACTTACCAGGATCTCATGGTTCAGCTGTCTTTACAAGAGGTGAGACTCAATCATTAGTTTCTGTTACACTAGGTAGCAAAATGGATGAGCAAAGAGTTGATCGTGCTTTAATCACGGATTCAGAGAAATTTATTTTACATTACAACTTCCCTTCTTTCTCGACAGGAGAAGCAAGACCAAATAGAGGCCCAGGTAGAAGAGAAATTGGTCACGGTAACTTAGCGATGAGAGCCTTGAAACCAATGATTCCAACAGGATCAGATAACCCGTATACAATTAGAGTTGTTTCTGATATTTTAGAATCTAACGGTTCTTCTTCTATGGCATCAGTTTGTGGTGGCTCTCTAGCATTAATGGATGCAGGTGTAAAATTGAAGAAGCCAGTTTCAGGTATTGCAATGGGATTAATCAGTGGCTCTGATGGAAATTATGCCGTACTTTCTGATATTTTAGGTGATGAAGATCACTTAGGAGATATGGACTTTAAAGTTACAGGTACTGCAGACGGAATTACTGCTTGTCAAATGGATATTAAAGTAAAAGGTCTTTCTTTCCAAGTTTTAGAAGAAGCATTAGCTCAAGCTAAAGAAGGAAGAATGCACATTTTAGGAGAAATGAATAAAACCATTTCTAAGCCAGCTTCTGAGTACAAATCAAACGCTCCAAGAATTATTCAATTGAGAATTCCTAAGGAAATGATTGGTGCTGTAATCGGACCAGGCGGAAAGATTATTCAAGCTATTCAAGAAGAAACTGGAACTACTATTGTTTTAGAAGAAGTGGACAACATGGGCGTGATTGATATCGTTTCTACGGATCAAGAAGGTTCTGATGCTGCTGTTGCAAGGATTAAATCAATCACAGCAATTCCTGAAGTTGGTGAAACATATAATGGTAAAGTAAAATCAATTGTAGCATTTGGTGCTTTTGTTGAAATTTTACCTGGACAAGATGGTTTATTGCACATTTCTGAAATCGCTCACAAGAGAGTGGAGAAAGTAGAAGACGAATTGAAAGAAGGTGATATGATCGACGTTCAACTAGTAGCTATTGACCCTAAAACTAGAAAATTCAAATTATCTAGAAAAGCTTTATTACCGAAGCCAGAAAGAAAAGAAGACTAAGTTTTTAGTAAATCATATTTAAAAGCCCTTCAGGTTTTGTCTTACACTGCGACTCTGCTCAGTGTAACAAAAATTGAAGGGCTTTTTTGTGTCTATTAAGTTTATCATACCGGTATAAACAGTTTACACTGAGCCACAGTCTAATCTGAGCGATAGCTAAAGAAAAACAAATTGAAATATGCTCTAATTCCTTTTGACTTGAGTTCAGCTATTTTTTAAGAATTCCAAAATGCTTGAAAATGGTAATGCTCAATTGAGATTAATGAAAGAACAGCAAACTATTTCAAAAAAAAGATTACTTTTTATACGTTGAAGCACCAAAAGCTTTCTTAAAAATAAAAATCGGACATAGGTTATTATTTATCCCCCTTACCGCACCAGAGCATAAATAACTTAACCTTGAACTCCTATGCCTCAACTATGAATTTGACAGCTTCAAATGAACATATATTGGTGATTTTTACAGTGAAATAAGTGTTTAATTTCTATTTTATAAGTCCTCTTGCATATCGAATTCGTTCGATAATCAAGGGGCTTTTTTGTACTCACAATTGAACCGAAAACAATATTCCTAATCATTATTGTGTTAAAAGTTGTAATAAATGTTAAAACATAGTGTTTTTGCTTATCTTTAAATGTAGATACTACCATTAAGACTTACGAAAAACAAAAAAATGAGACAACTCAAAATTTCCAAGAGCATTACAAATCGGCAAAGCGTCTCTCTAGACCGATATTTACAAGAAATCGGGCGAGTCGAGCTAATTACTGCAGAAGAGGAAGTTGCTTTAGCTATTCGCATCAAAGAAGGGGATTCTGTTGCACTAGAAAAGCTGACTAAAGCTAATCTTCGTTTTGTAGTATCGGTTGCAAAGCAATACCAGAATCAAGGCTTGGGGCTCTCTGATTTAATTAACGAAGGAAACTTGGGCCTTATAAAGGCAGCACAAAAATTTGACGAAACTAGAGGATTTAAATTTATTTCATATGCTGTTTGGTGGATTCGTCAGTCCATCATGCAAGCAATCGCTGAGCAATCTCGTATTGTGCGCTTACCGCTAAATAAAATTGGCAACATAAATAAGGTTCGAAAGGTATTTAATGAACTAGAACAGAAATACGAGAGAGAGCCTCTTCCGCACGAAATTGCTGAATGTGTCGACATTTCCGACAACGATATTTCTGTCTCCATTAAAAACAACCGCAGGCATGTCTCTATGGATGCCCCACTAGGAAATGAAGATGACAGCAGCAGTATGTATGATTTGCTCCACAACTCATCTGCTCCTGATCCTGATAAGGTTTTATTAAATGAATCATTGTGTAATGAAGTTCAACAGTCTTTAACAATGCTACCAGTGCGAGAAGCAGAGGTACTTCGTTTGTTTTTTGGCTTAAATGATACTACTCCACATTCATTAGAAGAAATTGGAATAAAGTATCAATTAACTAGAGAGAGAGTCCGACAAATCAAAGAAAAAGCGGTAAGACGATTGAAAGTGCACAGCCGCACAAAAGTTTTGAAATCTTATCTAGGATAAGCTTTCGTTCCGCACATAATCTGCTATTTTTGTAAAAAAAAATATGGCTCATAAAATTGCTCCTTCCATACTTGCTGCAGATTTTTCCAACCTACAGTCTGCTTGCCATATTATTGAAAATAGTGCTGCCGATTGGTACCATATTGATGTAATGGACGGTGTTTTTGTACCTAATATTTCTTTTGGAATGCCGGTTATAAAGGCAATTAAGCCACATTCTACTAAAACGTTTGATGTACATTTAATGATTGTAGATCCTGACAGATACATCAAGGATTTTAAAAAAGTGGGTGCTGATATTTTAACAGTTCATTACGAAGCATGTAATCATTTACACCGAACACTTCAAGCTATAAAAGCAGAAGGCATGCAAGCTGGCGTTGCACTAAACCCCCATACTCCTATTTCACTGTTGGTAGACGTAATTAAAGACATCGATATAGTGTGCTTAATGTCTGTAAATCCAGGTTTTGGAGGTCAATCTTTTATTGAACAGACTTACGATAAAGTGCACATGCTAAAAGAGATGATCAAAGAAAAAGGAGCTTCTACTTTAATTGAAATTGATGGAGGAGTTACAGATGAAAATGCACGTAAACTAATAAATGCCGGAGCCGACGTTTTAGTAGCAGGTAGCTTCGTTTTCAAGTCAGAAAATCCAATTGAAACGTGCAATAAATTGAAGGAAATTTAAACTTTAACCAACTCCTCGGTCTCCGTATATAACAAGTAAGCTTCCACTTCTTGTTGACAAATTTCTTCCAATACAGATTGATATTCTTTCATCTGTTCGTGATGTGAGTCATTTTTTTCACCGGTCTTAAAATCTAAGATTGCAACTTTATTGTCCCAATAAACAACCCGATCCGGTCGTAGTAATTTACCATTTCCGCTCAGCATACTTGCCTCTTGCTTGATTTTAAACTGAGTATCAAAGAAAGGTCGTATAGATCTATTTTGAAGTAGTTGAATTAATTTTTTATTCATCACCTCGTATTCAACTTGGTTCAACGATCCATCTTTTTGATACCGTTGTAATACTTCAACCACATCCGATTCATCTCCTATCTCACCTAATATCTCATGCATTAAAATCCCATATTGTATCGGTTCGTTTTGTTTCCAGGTAGACTGACTACTAGCACTTATTCGAATTTTGTCACTCCATTTTGACGATAAATAATTCAAACCAAAATCCACACTTTTCTTTGCTTCAGGGTTTTCGTTTTTTGGCAATTCACCAATTCCAACCTTTCCCTTTTCATCAATTTCTAAGCCTGATGAATCTACAAAAGCACTCAGCAATTGTGGAAGCTTTACTAAACCAGGATTACTAGGTGCGGTTTTAGAAGGTTTAGTCTTTGCTGTAAAAATATACAGCGCATCCACTGCTCTTGTAAATGCGACATAATTATCGCACATAAAATCTATCTGTGATTTAGATAGTTCTTCCTCATAAGCGGCATGTAAGCTCGAGTCTCGTAGGTTGCCATTGAACTCTACCAAAGCATAAGGCAATGGACTTAAAGGATCAGCAACAGTAGGCGACCATATGGTATTTTGACGGTAAAAGGAACTGTGCCCAATTTCTTGTTCTGCATAAGGAATTATGCACACCGGGAACTCTAAACCTTTAGACTTATGAATGGTCATAATACTTACAGCATCTACATCCTCACCTGTAGAAATGCTAAACTTCTCCTGATTTTCCTCCCAGTGAACTAAAAAGCCTTGAATCGTTCCTAAATTAGATTTAAAATAATCAAATACTATATCTTGTAAAAACTGAAGGTAAACATTGTAGCTATTATTGAGGTTAAAAGCTCGGATAATTTCCTCAAAAAATTCATGTGAGGCTTGTAGTTTTAATTCCTTTAGATTTAGTTCAACCCCAACGGCCTCTAATATCTCCTGCAAAGGTTTCGAATGAATATACTTTTGGTAGTTATCATTTAGGGTTCCTTTCAACCAATTATTTTCCACCAAGTACTCAATCACTTCTTTCTTGTAAAAATGAACTTCAGGTTGAAATACCCCTTGTGAAAATCGAATTAAAAAATTAACCGTGGAATCATTTTTTAACAACAAAGCTTCACTTGACAATACATTTACATCATTAGCCTTTAAAAACTCTGCGGCCTCTCTCCCATCAGCTTTTTTGCGGACTAAAATTGCCATATCCCTTAAGGTGTAACCATTACCTATGCAGTCATTAATCGTTTTTAAAATAGTATAATTGTAAGCATCAGTCCTGTCTTCTTTTTTGTCTCCTTCAATGAACTGTATTTCGACATAACCGCCTTTTTTAGAAGGAATAGTCTTTTGCTTATGGCCTTCAAAAATATTCTCAATTTTAGGTGATAAGATCGAATGATGTTTAACAAACTCGAAAAAGGAATTATTAAACTCAACTACCTTTATTTTAGAACGATAATTAAAATCTAGTACTGTTTTATTGTACTGAATTGCAAGCGTTCTCATGCGTTCTTCGTACAATCTATTTTGCTGAATATCAGGCAATCGGTATTTCGGCATTTCTGAAAACTGCTCTACTTCTCCTCCTCTAAATCGGTAAATAGCCTGTTTTGCATCACCCACAATTAGATTCTCAAAACCCTGTGCTAAAGAATTTTCTAACAATGGTAATAAGTTAGAAAATTGTAAAACCGATGTATCTTGAAACTCATCAATCATAAGGTGCTCGTACTTTTCACCTAAACGCTCGTAAATAAAAGGCATTGGTTCATGCTCAACAATACCAGAAATCAATTGATTGAAATCTGAAATATTCAATACCTTTTCTTCCTTCTTGTATTCGACAAGTCGTTTTTCAATGTGATTTAATAAGCTCAACGAATGCAAATTCTTCAAAATTTCAGCAACAGCTAAGTAATTCTCAATGTTTGCTTTATGGTAGTTCGTTCCTTCTGCGAACAAATCAGCCAACTGAGTTTTTATTCCATCAATTAAATTTGCTTGGTCTGCTGGACATTTTCCTGCATGCCACTTGTCTTCTTCTACAGTTTTAATTGCAGTTGAAGTTGGTGTAAGCATATTTAAATCGAACTCTTTAAATCGGTTAAAAAACATGAAAATGGCTGCTCTATTGAAAAATGAATCTTTCTCTATTCCATTCTTCTCAATTAAGTCGATCGCTCTTTCCCCAATTTTTGATATTCTAGTTTCAAACTGATTCGTATATTTTGTATAGCTGACTAAAGCCTCCTCATATGCCTCAGGCGACAATTTTCTTAATTCCTTTAAATAAGGAAACGACTTTTCTTGGAAAAATTCGTTTGCGAATTGAAATAACTCCTTGTCTACCTTCCAATTCTTCTCATCATCCATTCTAGAAAAAGCAAACCGAATTAATAATTCAGTCAATTGCTCATCCACTCCCAATTTATCAATTACCAGATCAATTACTTCATTTAATATAATCGTAGAATCTAACTCAACTTTAAAGGTTGGAGAAAGGCTTAAGTCTTTGGCAAAGGTTCGAACCAACCGGTGCGTAAATTTATCGATCGTGCTAATTCCAAAATCAGCATACGAATGTAGAATAGCAGTCAATATTTGATTGCACCGCTTAATAATAACAACTTCTTCCAACCCAGTTTCAGAACTAAGAGATTTGAGCAGTTCAGCAATTTTTTTATCTTGATTGCCAATTTGTTTCAGACCTAATAGGATCCTTTGCTTCATTTCAAAGGTTGCCTTGTTGGTAAAGGTTATTGCAAGAATTCTTGAAAAACCATACAAATCCTCACTGGTAAGACAAATCCTTAAAAATTCTTTCACTAAAGTGTAAGTCTTTCCTGAACCCGCTGACGATTTATATACTTTTAATTTCCCTTCCATTTTATTTTACAATTTCTAGAACGATTCTCAACTTCTCTTCGGCTGACTCATCCGCATCTATCCAATGAATCTTTTGTCCTTTTTTCTCCATTCTCCTGTACCAAGTCATTTGCCGTTTGGCGAACTGTCGGATCGCTTGAAGCAATTTCACAACCATTTGATCGTATGGCAACTCTTTGTTTAAATATTGGGCTATAAACTTATACTCCAAACCATAATAGAGTAATTGTTGGTGACTCACTCCGGCTTCTATCAGCCGCTCAACTTCTTGAACCATCCCATAATCTAACCTTTGATTTAATCTTACTTCTATTCTATCTCTTAGTTTCTCTCGATCCATTTTAATTCCAATAACAACAGGCTTTTGAATTGGACTCTTTTCAACCTTGTGGTCTTCATTTTTAAACAACTCTATTTCAATTGCTCGAATAGTTCTTTCACGGTCTATCCGATCCGTTTCATTGTGCATTTTAGGTTGCAACGATTTCAACTTCTCTACTAATTTGCTTTGAGAGTAGTTCTTCAAACTATCTCGTAAGTTCTGGTTGAAGGGAACCTCTAGCATTTTTTCTTTCGCCAACGCTGACTCTAGGTATAAACCACTACCACCGCATAAGATGGGTCGCTTTTTATTTTCTGCGATCTCAATGTAGGAAGCATAAAAATCTTTCTGAAAGTCAAATACATTGTAGGCATTTCCTGCATCTTTTATATCAATCAAATGAGTTTTGATTTTTCGACAATCTACAATGTACTCCTCTAAATCTTTACCAGTACCTAAATCCATCCCCCGGTAGACCTGCCGACTATCTGCACTTATAATTTCACCGTCTAATCTATCCGCAAGGTTTACTGCTAAACTTGTCTTCCCTACTGCTGTAGGACCTAAAATAACTATCAATTCCATAATTTAAATTCCGCAACTAAATTAACGAAGCAGTTTTTGAAAGTGGCTTATTAAAAAGATTATCTTCAGAAATGTAAGAGCGCTTATCAACATAAGTTCTGTTTTGATGTGGATAGGAATCATTTTCTATGGCAGTGCCCATGAACAATGGGGTTTGCTCTCTTATAAAATTAACAAGCATGAAATTATTCAAAATTTTTGTATCAGTAAGAAAGAAACCACCTTCAAGTGTGCAGAAGAGTATCATCTAAAAACAGAACTTCCCAAAGCAAAAAACCAAGATAAAAGCCCAATTAACGGTGCTTCAGAAACCAATCATACTACTTGATATACTATTACTTTTAAAAAATTAGAGTGCAAAAAACAAGTGGTTCAAGAAAATCCTGTTGCACTAACACCATTATTTATAACAAGAATATACACGTTCTATTTTCAACCCTCCTAAAGTTTAATTGAAAATATAATTTATACCATTTTCAAATAAAAACCTTAGAAAAAAAATAAAGTATTCCTTTTTTCAGGAATGTTCCTTTTTTCAAGTGCCATATGGGCTGGTGATTTGTGCAGCATTTAAATGAACTTAGAACCAAACAACTTTAAAACAGTTTTGGAATGTATTACAGGTTCCGATGTTTTAAAACATAACTCTGTTCGACAATACCGAGTAAAAAAACAGTAATAAGAATGCGTTAGGCTCTGCTGTTTTAAACGAAGCTACAACTCAAGAAGAACGTTTCAGCCGCTATGACTTGTGGGTAAATTATTTTATAAGAGACAAATGGCATTTCTTTGGCAACATAACTTTTACAGATAACACATACCTAGAAAACAGCAGTGTTCTGCACAATATTTCCGGTACAGGCTATTTGACTGTTGTCGCCAAATACCTACTATTTAACTCAAAAGTGACGAACCCTACTAGACTTACATTTTAGAAGACAAATTGGAGGAAGAATAAAACTCCCTACTGAAATTTTGAATAAAACACAGGTAGAAACACCTTCAACAGACTATGAAGGAGGAACTGTTTATCAGTAACCTATAGAAAGTTTAGGCCCTCATTTTAAATCAGGAACTGGCAGTTTAGATTACATACTAATGACTGAATTTCAAATTCAGAAAAAGAATATTGACCTTAAAGCAGACCTTTCCTACCGCATTATTGGATCCAACCAAAACGATTTTTGATTTGCAAATCGTTTCAATGCTAACTCCCATTTATTTTACCGAATAAAGTGGAAGAAAATAAATTTAACTCCCTTGGTTGGCCTTATATTTGGGATGGGGTAGATGAGATTTATGGAGAAGAGAAGACTTCAAGAACTCTGGAGGCAACGCTTTATTTTCATCTGTTGGAACAAAACTTTACATTAAAAAAAAGCAGTAGGGGCATCCTTTTGGAACCCTATACGTCAATCATTAAACGACAACCAGTTGCAAAACAACATGCGTGTAACAACTGACTTAACTTTTTAATTATGCAATTATGAAAACTTCAAACTTTAAAACAACACTATTAAATGCATTAGCAATTTCGGTACTTTCTTTTCCTTCTTGTAAAGATGACGAGGAAGTAGTAATTCCAAGAACCATAGTTGAAGAATACACTGCTACTATTAACTTAACTCAACTAGTAGATGGCGCTGATTTTCGCATGAATACTACAGACTACCCTTATGAAAATGCAATGCGGCAGAAATTCAAAGTTACGAAGTTACAGTATCTGATCTCTGATATAACATTCTCTAAAGATGATGCAACGACTGTGACTGACCCTGGTTATCACTATGTAGATCTTACAAACGCAGCTAGCTTGTCGTATACTTTAGCTACCAAAATACCAGCCGGAACCTACAGTTCTATAGGTTTTACCTTTGGTTTCGACCAAACCGATAATGTGACCGGAGAATATCAGGATTTAAATACAATAGGTTGGAACTGGCCGGCAATGCTTGGCGGAGGGTACCACTTTTTAAGACTTGAAGGAGGATACTTAGACAGCACGAACACTCCTGCTGAATTTAAAAGTCACATGGGAACTGCCAGAGACAATTCAACAACTCCTCCAACTTTTGAAGTCAATCACTTTGATGTAACCTTGGCGAATTCTAACGTTTCAGTTTCAACTAATTTTAGTTTTGACATTGAAATGAATATTGAAGAATGGTACGCAAATCCAATAACTTGGGATTTTAACGTTTGGAACGCTCCAATTATGCCAATATTTGGTGCACAAAAAGCACTAAACACAAACGGGTCCTCTGTGTTTACATTTAAAAAGTAAGAAGTGAATCGAATATCTATTTATATCTTTTCAATTATTGTCCTCTTGGCTTCTTGCCGAGCTGACGATTCTGTTGATACAGATATTCCTCCTGTTGCTCCATGCGAACCAACCCCATATTCCTTAGAGTTGCCTCCGCATTTCAACCGTATAAATTACCCAATAATTCCTGCAGATAATCCGATGACAATTGAAGGAATAACATTGGGTAAAAAACTATTTTTCGAGAAATTATTATCAAAAAACAATAGTATTTCCTGTGGCTCATGCCATGCTCCTGCTTACGCATTTAACGATAAAGGAATGGTGAGTAGTTTAGGTGTGAACGGTACACAAAGTATTCGAAACGCAATGCCTCTGTTCAACCTAGCTTGGACGTCAGTTACTTCTAGGAGATTTAACTGGCATGGTTCTGCTGGTACATTAGAAGAACAAGCTTTGGGACCGGTAAGAGACCCTTTAGAAATGCAAGAAAGTTGGATTAATGTGGTGTCCAAATTACAGAGCACATCTGAATATCCTCAGCTTTTTCAGAAAGCGTTCTGCACAAGCGAAATAGATTCTAATTTGGTGGTGAAAGCTATCGCTCAATTTGAACGCACATTAATTAGCGGCGACTCTAAATACGATCGGTATTTCTTAGAAACGGAAGAAGGAATTGATTTGCCTGGAGATTACACTCCTACAGCGCAAGAAAGAAGAGGATTAGAAATTTACATTGCCGAGGGGAAAGGCGATTGCTTTCACTGCCATGGTACTCCTTTTCAGATTCTTTGGAGTAATAATGAGTTTGTTAATAATGGATTAGATGCTTCCCCAGATTCAGGCTTAGCACAAATAACAAAAGACCCTTTAGATCTTGGTAAATTTAAAACCCCTTCACTCAGAAATTTGAACTGGACAGCACCTTATATGCACGATGGACGATTTGGAACATTAGAAGAAGTGATTGAGTTTTACAATTCAGGTATCCAATCGAGTTCTCCAAATATTGATGGAAGTCAAAAACCAAGAAGTCTGACAGCACAAGATAAAGCTGATTTACTGGCTTTCTTAAATACGCTTAACGACAGTAGTTTTGTGAACAACCCAGCTTTTAGGCCCTAATTAACGTTAGTTCGATTCATTTCCCTCATTTTTTCGCGGTTCATGTTTTCTTCAGAGTTCTCAGTTAATGTGTGTAGCGGTAATTTCTCTCCTTCGATTGTTCTTTTATAGCACTTCAACTTGTCTTTAAAAACGGAAGACTTATAAATAGATTTACCTATTAGCATTCTTACGCATTCTTGCACACCTTCAACAATTGAAGGGTGAGGGTGAATCATGTGGGCTAGTTCATCAATTCCTTTGTTCATGTACATTAATAGAGCAACGGACTGAATAGCAGAAGATGCGTGCTCTCCAACGGCACGCATTCCAAGTACTTTCATATCATCATCATCAGAAACAATAATCTTAAAGAATCCAGTTGTTTTTCTCATTGCTATTGCTCGAGCAATCATAGAGTAGTCAATCTTAGAAACTCGAATTGGAATTTTTAATTCTTGGGCTTTTTGCTCGTTTAAACCAACAGCAGCGACCTCTGGACTTAAGAACATAATGGTTGAAATATTCTCGTAGTGAATTGGTTTTACGGGAAAATCAGCAAACATCTTTACTACAGCATGTCTCGCCTCTCTTTCTCCAACATTTACCAATGCCATATGGCCTGAAACATCCCCTACTGCATAAATGTTGGGAATATTGGTTCTTGTATCCTCATCACCGATATGAACACCACGTTTACTCATTTCAACGCCACAATTTTGTAAACCTAACTCTGATAAATTTGGTACTCGGCCAATAGACAGCATCGCTTTTTCAGCTTGTATTACCTCTTTGGTTCCATCTGTGTTCTCAATTTCGTATTCCACGTGGTCCCCCAAATGGTCCATCCTTAAAAGCTTGGCACCACGGTGAATGGTTACGCCATTTGCCTCTAAATTTTTCGCAACAACATCAGCTATATCCTCGTCCTCAAATGGCAATATACGCTCAGCACGATCAATTAAATATACTTTTGTTTGACCGAAATTAGAAAACATTGTTGCAAATTCACATCCAATTACACCAGCTCCAAGAATAACCATGCTCTTAGGAAATTCGTCTAGATGAAGAATACCATCAGAAGTAAGAATAACCTTCTCATCAACTTTAATGTGGTCTAACGTTCTTGGATGACTACCAGTTGCAATTATAGTATTGTCCGCATATGCAGTTGTCGATGTACCGTTGGATTTTTGGATTAAAATTTCATTTTTTGAAATAAAACTCGCTGTACCCTTTTCATAATTAATCAAACCTGTTTCGGCGTGAATAATCCTAAGGTGACAAGAAAATTGAAATTTTCGTTCAAACAAAGCCTCATTAATAATTTCCTTCACTTTAGAAAAAGGCATATCTATTCGGCTATCGGTTCCAATTTCGTCTTTTACCGTTTTTATTTTATTAGAAAGCTCCCACATCGTTTTAGACGCAAGTGCTCCATCATATATTCCATAGCCGCCAAGCTTATCTTTTTCAATCAAAAGAACTTTTTTGCCAAAGTCAATTGCTCTCATAGCAGCAGCGTAGCCCGCAGGTCCTCCGCCAATTACACATAGGTCGTACTTATCCATGGTGTTATAAATTAAAACAGTCAATCTTTTAGATGATATAACAAATGTAACGAAGCTGAATGGTTGGGGAACATTTGAGTCGTTCTTTCTTAACAGATAAATGTGAGTTACTATTGTTTTCGAGTTTTAAATAATAAATCAATGAGAAGCAAAAAATCACACTCTCTGTAATACTAAGATAGGAAAGGTATATTTCATAAAAAAAGCCCTCTCGATGAATCGAGAGGGCTTTTAAATCTTGTAAACTAAATCTAATCCATAACCTCAATCAATTCAACATCAAAAATCAATGTCGAAAATGGAGCTCCAGGTCTTGGTGCAGCACCGTATGCAATTGATGATGGAATAATAAACCTTGCTTTGCCACCTTCTTTTAACAGAGCAATACCTTCATCCCATCCTTTAATTACTTGACCTGCTCCTAAGTCGAAATCAAAAGGTCCATAAGGTCTTTGTGGGTTATAAATTCCATTTGCTTTTGCAGCATCTTCTACAGAGGTATCAAAGTATGTACCATCTAAAAACATCCCTTCGTAGTTTACTTTTACTTTTTTACCAGCAACTGCTTGTTTTCCTGTGCCTTCTTTTTTAGAAATAAAGATAAGACCAGATGCTGTTGGCTCTGTTGTGATATTATTATCGGCTAAATATTGCTTCAAAATTACCATCTCATTTGCTTCTGCATCTGCGTTTTTAGCATCAGCTTCAGCTTGCACTTCTTCCATAGACTGAACAGAAGTTAGACCAATATTGAAATATAACATCGCTGCTGAATCAATAAAGTCTGGACTTGAAGGCATTCCTGCAGTTTTCATAAAAAAGCTATCCGCATTTACAATTAAGGCAGCACTGTCGCCCATGTTCATATTCATAAAAGCCTCTAAAATATCACCCGTATATTTTCCTGAATCTGCTCTTAACTGAACCGGCTGGCCATTAGAGCCTGTATCAAACAAAGTTGAATCCTCAGTTCCATATTGCATACTCATTGTTAAAATATCGCCTGAGGTAACTTTTCTACCAGCTGCATTTTGAGCAAAATACTTCACATATAAGCCATCTTCCACTTTTTCGTAACCTGGAAATTCGCTAGTTGTTTTGTTACCACAAGATACCATTGCCATAGCAGCAACAATAATGCTTAATCTAAATCCTATTTTTCTCATCTAATTGATTACTTTAATAATGTTAACATCATAAATTACAGCAGTATAAGGAGGAACAATTCCTGCTAAAGATCCTTCTTCCCCAAAAGCAAGGTGCGAAGGTAATATAATTTTCACTCTTTCACCTTCTTTTCGTCCGCTTAATGCGGTTTTAAAGCCTTCTATCATTTGATATTCTTGACCAAAAGTAAAAGTAGGCGTAATTGATTTCTCCTGAGTATCGTCAAAAACGTAACCATCTAAGAAATAGCCTTTATACTGAATGCTAACGTGACTCCCAAATTGAATTGGAGTGCTATCATTTTCATGCAAAATTTGTCGGTAAACTCCATCCAGTGTATCATAATCAGCTCCTAATTCATTCAAATAGACTTGAAGTGCAGCTTGTTCGTCCAATTCTCGTTTTGAAATAGCAATCTTTTTTGCTTTTTCCGCTTCAGCAGTTGTAAGCGAGTTCACGACTCTAAGCGAAAGCAATACGGCCCCTTCATCTGACTGCAGAACTTTATAGAACTTAAAAAAGTCGTTAAACAAAGATCTATCAACTTTAATAAGGACACTATCTCCAACTTTGAATTTTCTAAAAACACTGTCTATCGGATGAACTTTAGGTTCCAAGAAATAATGAAAATCATGCACAAAATGCAAGGTGTCTTCAGTCTCATCGAGAACCATTAATGTCAATTCTAAAACCTCATCCTCCTCAACGGCCTTGTTATCTCCTAACTGAATGTACTTATATGAGATGGCGTTAGAAAAAGTTTTAAACTCTTTTGCATCTTGATTGCAAGAAAACAAACTCACTGAAAACAGAAAAAAAAAGAAATACCTCATCTTTTTGCTACTAAATGCACATTGTACACCAATGTTGTTTGACTAGAAATAGCTGCATTGTCACCAGAAATTCCATGAGCTAAGTGGGCAGGTAAAATAAGGTAGGCTCTTTCACCTACTTTCAACTTCTTTATTCCTTCATGCAAACCCGATTCTACATTATCATAATCAACAACAAATTCTTGTAATTTGCCTTCGGGAGATTTGTATAAACTATCTCCAGTTATTGAAGTTAAATCGTAAGACAAAACTGCCAATTCCCCTGTTTTTAAACCATCGCCTTCTGAGCTTTTGTAAATATGATATTGTAAACCAGTGCCCGTAGAAATAAATTGAAGGCCTAAACTATCCTTAAAAACTCGAATTTTTTCCTTCTCTTTTTTCAAAAAGTCTTTGTGAGAAAGAATCATGGTTGTCTCAAAATCTTTTTTATTTTCAAAAGAGACTTCGGCCTTATTTGTCTCATTTTCGCATGAACATAAAAAACAAACAAAAATTAATAAACTAAAATTACGCATTCAACTTTGTTTCATATTCCGGAAAGATACCTTCCAATTTCTTGACTGTTTCCAACAAGCCTACATCGCTAATGCCTCCTGCAGCATTAAAATGTCCGCCGCCACTAAAATACTTAGCCGATAATTCATTTACATGAAAATCTCCTTTGGATCGAAATGACATTTTTACTTTCCCGTCTTTTTCAACAATTAGAATTGCCATTCTAATTCCAGCAACAGAAAGAGGATAGTTTACCATTCCCTCTGTGTCTCCTTTTTTATAGTTAAACCGTTTTAGGTCTTCTTCAGAAAGGTAAATAATGGCTGCTTTGTATTGTTCGTATACATTAAAACGTTCGTTCAAGGCAAATCCAAGGAGTTTTAAGCGATCTACAGAATTGTTATTAAATAAATTTTCATGAATTTGACCCGGATTAATTCCAACTTCAATTAATTCTGCAACTACGTTGTGGGTCCGCTTCGAAGTACTTGAAAATCTAAAACTTCCCGTATCGGTAACAATTCCAGTATACATCGCTTCTCCCATTTCAACTGTCAGCTTTGAGGTTTCTCCGAGGTTATCTATAAAGTCATAAATTAATTGACAGGTAGAGCTTGCTGTTGTTTCAGACAATTGAAAATTAGCAAAGTCATCCGGATTTTGGTGGTGATCGATGTTTATAATGTAAGCGTCTTTATTCAATTGAAACGCTTTTTCCAAATCACCCATTCTACTTGGGGTATTAAAATCCAAACAACAGATCAAGTCTGCCTTTTCAAGTTCTTGGTTCACCTCTAAGTCGTTATCTTGATAATTCAAAATGGTATCAAAACCGTCTAACCAGCTAATGAATTTTGGGGCAGGGTCTGGAGTAATTACCTGAACGTGATCTACGAAATTCTTCAAAAAATGATATAGCGCTAACGAAGAACCCACAGAATCACCATCTGGTGACCGGTGTGACACTATCACAACATGTTGACTTGATTTAATCTTCCCTTCTACTTCCTTCCAATTTCTCATGCTTCAAAAATAGCTAAAGTGCATCCTTTTTTACCGTGCAGTTGCAAGCATTTTCAAAGAGTTTTAAACCTAACCTGCTGAAAAAAACTTAAACTCGTTCAAAAATGATTAAAATAGGTTTTACACTAAAATTATTATAAATTTATGAAAAAGCAAGAAACACCAGGATTAATAGTGGCTGCATTAGTTGGAGCGGCGGCGGGTGCATTAGCCGGAATATTATTAGCACCTGACTCAGGAAAAAAAAGCAGAAAGAAGTTAAAGAAAAAAGCTAAAAAATTAAAAAAAGAGATGGCTAGTAGTATTGAAGAAGTAACTAGTAAAGGTCTTGAGAGTGCCACAGAACTTAAAGAGACCGCAGAAAAAATATTGAACAACAAAACATAATTAATGATCAAGTCAGAAGAAATTAACAACCTTTTGCAAGAGTCGAAGGACTATTTAGACACAGAACTAGAGATACGTAAGTTGGAAGCCACAGAAAAGCTGAGCTTGCATGGTAGCAACATGTTCATTTTCATAATACTAGGTAGTTTCGGATTACTTTTCTTAATTTTTTCGGGCTTGTTTTTAGGATTTATTTTATCTGAATATTTTTCGAACTTCTCTACCGGCTTTGGAATAATCGCTTTAGCATATTTGCTCATTTTTGCTGTATTGTATGTCTTCCGAAGACAATTAATTGGAAAGCCAATTCAAAATAAAATAATTAGAGAATTGTATAGCGATGAATAGAGTTACAACAAAAGTCCAAGACCTTGAGACTCTTAGGCAAGCTCAAACGGAGTTAAAAGAACGTGCTACCACTCAACAAACAAACCTTACAGCGCAAGTAAGACAGTTAAAAAGCAATATTTTTGGGAAACCTGAGAATACAGAGCCCGGTTTTGATCTTCCTCAACGAATAGAGTCTATACTGTTAAAGACTATTATGAATAAAGTTTTCAAACCGAAATCAAAATTAGGAAGCACAGTCACCAACATTGTTAGTAACTTCATCGTTCAGCTATATGGAAAAAAAATCCAAAAAAAAATTTTCAAGCTGACCAATCGTTTCTTAGCAAAGTAAAATGAAAGTAAATCAACGTTCATCAATTGACACACTGTGGAAGGTTTTGCTAGCGATTAGTCTGCTAGTTTTTGGTATTATTGCTGCTAAATCTATTTTAATTCCTCTTGTATTTTCTTTCTTTTTTGCAATTATACTGCATCCTGTAGTAAGTTTCTTGCAACAGAAAAAATTGAATCTAGTTTTGGCAACTCTTCTCAGTATGTTAGCTGCGACGATGGTTTTGGGGTCTGGGTTGTTTTACGTCATAACCCAAGCTAAGATTCTATTTAGCGATTTACCCGATTTGGTAGATCAATTCAATTCCTTATTTACAAAGTTTGAAACTTTTGTAACCAATACCTTAGAAATTTCTGCTATCGAACAATTAGCATTAATTAAAGAGAATGCGAATGAATTAATTTCATCAGGTAGTGGCGTTTTTGGAGATGCTCTTCTGGCTACATCCAATTTAATAACACTGTTCACTCTTATTCCAATTTATGTTTTTTTTATATTAATTTACAAAGAGAATTTTAAAGGGTTTCTATCGCAACTTGATAAATCAGCTAGCCGATCAACTCTAAAAGTTGCGATAGAAATAAAGGATATGGTTCACAGTTATATAGTAGGACTGCTGCTTGTTATCGCTATTGTTGCTATTCTAAACTCAGTCGGTTTGTTGGTTTTAAGTTTGAAGTATGCTATTTTCATGGGAATTATTTCTGCCATCTTAACCATTATACCTTACATTGGGATTTTTATAGGCGGATTGTTGCCTTTAATGGTAGCTTTAGTAACAAAAGATTCCTTGATTTATCCGTTATTAGTGCTTGTTGTAATTGGAACTGTTCAATTCTTGGAAGGGAATCTCATCACACCAAAAATTGTTGGGTCAAAGGTAAATGTCAATCCCCTAGCAGCAATAGTGGCATTGGTTATTGGTGCGGAAATATGGGGTATAGCGGGGATGATTTTAGCAATTCCACTAACTGGAATAACCAAGATTATTATGAGTCAATACGAGTCCTTGCGTCCTTATACCTATTTGCTACAAAGTGACGAGGATAATTCAAAATTAGATGATAAATCTGTTTCCGAGAAACTGTCTAGCTTGTTTAATAAAAATGAAACTAAAACTTAGCGCAAGGAACAATAAATTTTCTGCTGCGCTGTTTTTTCTTTTTACTCGCAATTTCGTAAACCATCGAAATTTCATGCGCACCTGCAGTATTTGTTGCTAAACGGGAAACGGTAACGTCGTAGCTGTAACCAATGCGAATGTTTCTATCTAGCACACTGTAACCAACTAATATAATTACTGCATCATTGTTTTGCGGCACCGTTCGTAAATCGTCCTCATACTTTTTAATCAACGGCAAACCTCTGTACCAAAAGCCAAAAACAAACGGCTCATGGTTGTAATACAACCCTAAATCTAACTGATGGTACTTTTCTTGAGCTTCATACAGAATTGCTGCTGTAATGTCTTTTGCATTTCGGCGTTTTACCGTGGGGCCAGACAACGAAAATTTGTATCCTGCTTGAAAGTTGAAAGTAATTGGTAATTGAGCAACGGAGTTATTTCCTAACAAGCTTTGATTTGGTTTATTTAAATGACGTGCAGAAATACCTACCCAGTAATTTTCAGAATACAGAAGTCCTCCAAAATCAATATTTAAATAATTTACATTTCGATCGGTGATGGCATCTGCATCAACAGTTGAAGCACTATTGCTTTCAAGTTGATCGTTAAATACAAGTCTGCTGAAGTCCACTCCTCGTGATACGATTCCAAATTTTACACCCGGAGCTAAATACGTTTTTTGATTTAACCGAAACCTGTAGGCATAAGAAGCTGATACTTGATTCGTGGTCAGTCCAAAAGAGCCCGCATCTTCTCTGTTAAAAATTAACCCAAAACCAGAATTGATTTCAGCAGCATTGTAATCGTAAGCTGCATGATACGAATCGAAAGCCCCTGGTATATTGGGCCATTGATGCCTGTAATTCATTGAAAAACGATGCTCAATAGTGGAACCCGTAAATCCAGGATTGGTGTGCAAGGGTGCAGCATAAAATTGAGAAAAGCGGGTATCTTGCGCATAAATTATTATGCGAGAACAAATCAAGATAAAAGTCACCAGGTATTTCAATCTATTCATTCCCTTTCTCCATTTAATTTAATCAGCTTCCTCTGCTTTTGAAGTAACTCATCGACAGTATAAATCAATACCTCAGCATACTCTTCAAAAGACTCTCCCTCAATAATTAGTTCATATTCAACATTGGGATTTACTAAAAATATAAATTTCCCAGTTTTAGGATGTGAAGTAAAAAAACCAACTAATTCTCAACTTTCCATTTCAACCAACGAAATCTCGGAAAATGAAGGGATCTCATCTATTATTACTGTCGCTGATATAACCGACTGGTACAAACTACGTTCTAAATAATCAATAGCGTATATATCTTGACCTCCAAAACCTCCTTGTTTAGAAGAGGAATAATATCCATGTTTTTCATTTGCAGAAATAGTAAAGTGAATATCGTCTTTTGAAGAGTTTGTTGGAGCTCCTAGGTTTGTTGTATTTATCCATTCTTCAGCTTTATACTCCGCCTTAAAAATATCAAACCCTCCCATATTTTTATGTCCTTTGGATGAAAAGTAAAGGGTCTTTCCATCAGGATGAATAAAAGGGGAATCCTCATCTAAGGGTGTGTTTATGTGCCAACCTAAATTAATTGCCCGACTCCATTCACCATTTGGTAATTTGCTTACCCGATATAGATCAAAGCCTCCGAATCCTCCATCCCTATTGGACGAAAAATAAAAAGTTAACCCGTCCAAAGAAATAGACGCACTGCGCTCAACAGACAATGTTCCATTTATTTTACTACTCATTATTACAGGAGTAGTCCATTTATCATTAATTAAAATAGATTCATACAAGTCTCCACCAACTAAATTTTTATTGGTTCTAAATAAAAAAAGTGTATTCCCATCTGGCGACAGCCCAACACAAGCATCATTTAGCGCGGTATTAATATCTCCTTCTACCTCCAAGGCTTCACTCCATAAAAATCCACTTTCTGTATTGTTTGAATAATAAACGTCCTCAAAAGGCCGTCCCAAAGGATCTTTTTCTTCACCATTATCTCTTCTTGAGGTAAAAAGCAACAACTCTTCGTTAGAGGAGATTAAAGGAACATACTCATCATCTGCTGTGTTTATGGTTTTACCCAAGTTAATTATGTTTACAACTTATTGGTTATTCACAAACTGAGCATAATTAGCAATATTAGAAGTGAGTTGAATTACTTCATGATAGCTAAACTTTGACTCAGTGCGCCAAGTATAATTTCCATATGCTGAAGCAGCAGCTAAATATTCACCTTGATATAAGTGAGAATAAGCAATTTCATAATAAGCGTCGTTTATAATGGTTGTTTTATTCAAATACCAAATGGCTTGACTATACTGCTTCAACTGAAAATAACTGTCTCCTAGATAATAGTTCAATAGAGCGTACTCTTCTTCTGTTTCATAAATCAATTTCCATTGATTTATTGCATTGGGCAAATCTCCGTTTTTATACAAAGTTTCCCCCTCCCAAAAAATTGCTTTTGCTTTACCTTTAAAAGGACTGCACCCTTCAGTTGGAGCACTGAAGCCAACGGTGACTTTAGGGTCAATGGTAATGATTTGCGATGTGGTGTCTTTGCAGCCCTCATCAGTAAAAATAAATAACGTTGTTAAGCTAGAAATAGGCGCGACCGAAAAGTTGTTCTCGAAAATATGGGTAAGGTTTACCCCACAAGAATCTAAAAAAATTGTACCGTCTCCAAAATTCCAATTACATGAGTCTTGACCTTGAGAACCGTTTCCAAAATTAACGGCTAACGGACTGCAGCCAGAAGTAATATTTGGAGAAATTGTTGCTATTGGTTTACCGAAGACTGTAAGATTCTTTCGCATCGTATCCGTACAATTATATTGTGAAATAGCCACTAATTTTACAGTATACGTTTGTTTTTGAGTAGTTTAATTAATGTAAGTATGTATTGGAGATTGCGTAAAGCTATTTGACCCGTCGCCAAAAGTCCAAATTCGACTATTTGATCCAATAGATTGATTTACAAAATTTACATTTAATGGACTGCACCCAGAATCAATAGAAGAAAAGTCGGCTATTACTTGTGGGTTTACTGTAATGGAAATTACTTGAGTTGAAGAACAACCGTTTGTCGTGGTTACAGTTAATTCACTGTTAAACGTTCTAGGAAAGAACGACCCGGTATTTGTATAAATGTGAGTACTTATTGGTCGACAAAGTTTAAAAGTATCCTGATCTCCATAATCTAACGAACATAAATCGGCCAATGTTGAAGATTGTGTAAAGTTAACTTCCAATGGCTGACAGCCGCTCATAAAATCTGCAGTATAACTGGCAGTCGGTTTTGGATAAACCAATATATTTTGATTTGCCGTATCTAAACAGCCTTTAACAGAAATAGCTATTAATTCAGCCAAGAAACTTTGATTTGAATTGGTAGTGTTTGTGTAAGTATGACTTGGACTAACAACAGGGCTAGTCCCTCCATCTCCAAATTTCCACATGAAACTTTGAGCACCAAATGATTGAATTACGAAACTAACATTCAATGGACTACACCCCGTGTCATTCGATGTAAATGCCGCTTGAATAAATGGATGAACTTCAACTGTGCGTTGAAAGGTATCTTTACAACCGTTCACCGTTTCTGTAATTAATCGAATGTCGTTAAATTCAGTAATTGCAGAAGTATTGCTATACGTTTTAACAAAATTGGCATTCCCACTTGTCGAGTTTGTTCCATCTCCAAAATCCCAACTAAAATTATTTGAGCCAGTTGAATTATTGGTAACTACTATTGGCAAAGGCTGACATCCCTTTTTGGTATCTATGCTAAAATCAGAAGTTGGATTTAGAAATACCAGAACATTTCCAAAAGTGGTATCTAAGCAGCCAAAGCTACTTTGAGCAATTAGCCGAACTACGTAGTTTTGATTGTTGGTGGTGCTGTTGACATATGTATGCGAAGGCGTCGGACCAGTTGCTGTTGAGCCGTCGCCAAAATCCCATTGATAATCAACCGCTCCAACTACCGAAGGAAAAGTTACGTTTAACGGACTACAACCGGAATCCGGTACCGATAGGAAAGTAAATATCGGTTCGGGATAAATTTGAACCGTTCGAGTTGTGGTATCTCTACAACCATCCTGAGAAGTAACTATCTGCTGCACTTGATAGTTGTTGATAAACAATGTGAGATTCTGAAAAATATGGGTTGGATTAGTGTCGTTAACAACAGTTGTCCCATCTCCAAAATTCCAAAAGTAATTTAAACTGTCTCCTAGCGTTGTATTCGTGAAGTTTACCGTAACGGGGCCGCAATCAACCACCGCGTCAGAAGTAAAAGATGGCGTTGGAACTGGAAAAACAGTTACTGTATCTCTTGTTGTGTCTGTACAACCAAATGGTGTATAGGCAACCATTTGAACAACAAAGGAAGTATCAAAGTTGCCCGAATTTACGTACGTATGAAAAGTATCTCTTGCAAAGACCGAAGGCCTCCCGTCTCCAAAGTTCCACAAGAAACTAGTGGAATTTATTGATGATTGATTGGTGAAATTAACAGTCAATCTAGAGCAACCATTCTTTAGATTTACAACAAAACTAGCTGTGGGTTTATTCTCAACCGTAACCTGAATTTCAGCAGTATCTGCACAAAATCCGTTGGTGACAATTTGCCGAACGGTATAGGATCCGAAGGCAGTATACAAGTGAGTTGGGTTCTGGAGTGTTGAAGTTACACCATCACCAAAAGTCCAATTGTAATTTGTAATTGGATTACCACCTGAGGTGGACAAGTCGGTAAAAGTTGCATTTGTATTCAGACAGACCGAATTAACTGTAAAATTTGCGACCGGCGTTTCTCGCACTCTTACTTGTTGCGTTCGTGTGTCGGAACAACCTCTAGTGTTGGCGACGGTTAATGTCACTGTATATGTTCCTAGACCGGAATAAAACTGGCTTGGAGGAATCATACCATTGAATGTATTCCCATTTCCGAAGTTCCAATTGTAGGCTGAAATACTTCCAGAAGAAGTACTTGTAAAAACAACATTCATGCTATCGCAATCATTGTTTCTGTCGAAATTAAAATCAGCATCAGGACTTGGTAAAACATGCAACTCAACATCTGCTGTATCGTTGCAACCTTGAGCTCCGTTAATGTCTGCAACCAGTTGAATGGTATAATCTCCTGTTGTGTTGTATGTTCTTGTTTTATTGTTCCCACTTTGAGTTTGAAAGCCCGAACCTAGATCGTAGTTCCAACGGAAACGATTTGCTCCACCAAAGGAACCATTAATAAACGTTACGTTTTCGCCTTCACAAATGGTGTCTTTGTTTGAAGTTATAACCGCCGTTGGCCCGTTTGTTATCTGAATAGCGATGGTTTAATCATCTATTCCACAAAAACTGCTATCTTGCAAAGTAACAGCATACGTTCCAACTCCAGGATATCCAATTGGCGGGGGATTAATAATGGGGGGATTCCAAGCTCTCCATTCAATAATTGAATCTCTTCCTAATCCCCAATAATTTCCAAAATTCCATCTTTCAAAACGTTGAGATTAGTTTCCTTCAGGGAAACAATTTCGTACAGTTGAATTCGTGTATTGAACAATTGAATCGGGATAACACAACAAATTGTTAGAAGGTGTAATTCGAGCTTCATCCAAATCCCATACCTCCAAAGGAAAGAAAGAAGCAGTCGAAGAACCGCAAAAATTAGTAGCAGTTAGCGTAACATTTAATTCGCAACTTTGAACACCTACACCAGGCAAATAAGTGTCTGTTACAGTGGCACCTAAGTTATTAAAGTCATATGTTTCTGTGGGGCTCCCGTCTCCAAAATCCCAAACAAATACTGTATTTGGAGAAACTTGAGTAGAACTATTAATAAATCGAAATTGAACTGAAGTACAGCCGAAATTATCGTCACCTGCTGGTAATTGTATAGAAGCAAGTGGATTCCGCTCAAGAACTACCAGTCCATTTATTGTGCAACTAGTGGAATTGTCTGTAATTGTGATGTTGTAACAGGCAGTCGCAGCCGCATAAATGTGTGAAATACTCGTTCCAACTAGTAAACTTACACCAGTTATGTTTGGCGAACCATCTCCCCAAACAACAGTGTAGTTGCCCATATTTCTATCCTGTTGAATAAAAACCGTGTAATCACCCGGAATACAAGAAATAAACTCAGGATTATCTGAGAATACTCCAGTGCCGTCCAACACCTCTAGACACTGGGCTTGAACAAAATGACCAAATAAAAAGCAAAGCGAAGTGAGTAGTACCTTTTTCAGCATAATATATTCTATGAAAATCTGCAATTGAAAGTTATAGAAAAAACTAGGTTTCTACTCTAAAGATTACAGTTAACTAAACAGAAGATTTTGCCTCTAAGCTTAACTTTTTCAACATTAGCTTTCTAATGTATTTGACGGGAGCGCTGCCGTAGCTTAGAAAATCTTCATGGAAAGTTTTCAAGTCAAATTTTTCTCCCATTATTTCTTGAAGTTCCTCTCTCAGCTGCATTATTTCGTAAAAACCCGTAAAGTAACTGCACAACTGCACTTGAGACAGCCTTGCCCTTCTCCACTTTCCTTCTGCTTCTGATTTTTCTTGAAATGCCTCTGTCATCAACAGTTGCATTGCATCTTCTTCTGTAAAATCCAATACCTGAATTCCATAATCTAAAATAGTATTGCAAACCGTTCTTAAGTTCCACTTGTAATACATCAATCCCATTTCAAGGTTATCACCTCCATAGCCTGCTTCTAACATCATTCGTTCGGTATAAACCGCCCAGCCTTCAATCATTGCACCATTGCCCATAATGCTTTTGATTAAACTTGGCGACTGATTGCTGTATACTAACTGTGTATAATGCCCGGGAATAGCTTCGTGAATATTTAGAATTTGTAGGGTATAATTGTTGTATTCTCTCAAATAACTCTCAGCCTCAGCTTCTGTGTAATGGTCTAATGGAGTTACATTGTAATACGTTTCAGCATCTGCATCATACGGTCCAGGCGCTGAAATAGAAGCTCCTGCAAAACCTCTCATGTATTCCGGAGTTTCACGAACTACAAGTGGCTTTTTAGAATCCAGCGTAATTAATTCATTATCATTTACAAAGGCGACTAGTTCAGGAATTTGCTTTCGAATTGATGTCACAAATGAATCCCTATGAACATGTGTTTTCGCTACTTCGTCAATAACCAATTGAATTTGCACAAAACGAGTACCAGGTTTTTCTGCCTCATTAAAGTATTTCTCCCATAACATATCTGAAAGACGAAACATTTTTTCATGTAAATCTCCCTTTTCATCAACTGCTACTTCAAAAATTCCTTTAGCAGAATAAGCAGATTGTATTTCAGCATCAAATTTTTGACTGTATAGCTCTTCTCCTATTCTAAAACTCCTAAACGTAGTTGAATCGTATTCTTTGTCTAAATACTCAGTTTGTAGAAATACTTTATAACTCTCTATTGCTGCAATTGCTATGTCTATTTTTTGTTGAAATTTTATTTTAAATTCTTCATCTTTCGAAGAAGCATTTAAAGAGTCCACAAGGGTTTTATTAAAAATACTTTTTGATCCTTCTAATTGTTGCACAGCTAAGTTAGTGTGCACCTTAGTTGGTTGCTTTATATTTTTTTGTGCTTGCTCATAATATGCTACAACTTGTATTAATTTTTGATTAACATCCTCTAGTCGCTTTTCTAAGCTATGCTTTTGGTAATTGATTACTTGAAAAAATGATCCACCTAGGTTATAAGAGGAAGGATTCCACTCCCCTGCTTTAAATAAATTTACATAAAAATCACTGCTCTTTAAATCATCTTCAATTAAATGATAATCAATCTTATCTGATTCCGATAAACTATCGTAATTAAACTTTTGAATCCGCTTTAACCAACTTCTGGTAAATTGCAACTTGGCTTCTTTTCTTGCTTCGTTAGGAATAGGCAATTGTGCATCATACTTATGAACACCTTGGTAAGAAGCTGAGATCGGGTTTATTTCCCACATCGCTTCAATAAACTCCGCTTTAAAAGTCCCAAAATCGAACTCACTCTCTACTTCAACTTCTTCCTTTCTATTTACTGAATTACATGCATATAAAACTGCAAGTAAACTAATAAGAACTACTCTTTTCATGCTAAATAAATTTTCATCAAATATAGTCCAATGCTTTCTTTACTACAGTAATTCAAGCAATATAAATTGGCTTTTATCTATTTTGAAAAAGGCTTAAGTTTGGGGTTCAAATTTTAATTCCATGAATAAAACAATATTCTTACTTGCCGGAACAATTGGATTTGTAGCGTGTGGCGAGAAAAAAAAATCAAAAACTAGTGAAATAGCTGTTGCTGAAAGAACGGAAATTAAGGTAAAAGCTTACCCTGAGGTGAGAAAAGACACCATAGTAGATGACTATTTTGGAACTGCCGTGGCTGACCCTTATCGCTGGCTAGAAAACGATACATCTGAAGAAACCGGTGCATGGGTAAAAGCACAAAACACAGTTACCTTCGATTACTTAAAGCAGATACCGTATAGAGAAGATTTAGAAAAGCGACTAACAGAACTTTGGAATTATGAGAAAGTAAGTGCACCGTTCAAGAAAGGCGATAATTACTTTATGTATAAAAACGACGGTATTCAAAACCAAAGTGTTTTGTACATTCAAAATGGTTTAGATGGGGAGCAAGAAGTATTATTAGACCCGAACACTATGTCGGATGAAGGAACGACTTCGCTGAATGGAATGGGCTTCTCGAAAGATAATCGATACATGGCCTACGGAATTTCTAAAGCGGGCTCTGATTGGGTAGAGATTAACGTAATGGATTTAGAAACAAAAACATTGCTGAAGGACAAGGTCGAATGGGTCAAATTCAGTGGAATTTCTTGGTATAAAAACGGATTTTACTACAGTTCTTACGATCAACCAACTGAAGGTTCAGATTATTCCGGAAAAAATGAATTTCACAAAGTATATTACCATGCCTTAGGAACTGCGCAGGACGAAGATGAATTGGTATTTGAAGACAAAAAACACCCTCAACGAAATGCAGGAGCAGGTATTACCGACGATGAGCAATTCTTGATTGTTACTACATCAGAATCCACCAATGGTAATTCTTTGATGGTGAAGGATTTGAAAAATGAAGGAGACTTTATAACCTTAGTTGACAATTATGAAACAGACAACTACATTTTAGACCATATAGGTGAAGGTAATTTTCTGATAAATACCAATTACTTGGCGCCAAACAATAGGATTTGTATTGTAAATATCGCTACTCCCACTCAAGAAAAATGGACTGATTTTATACCAGAAAAAGACTATGTTTTAAGAGAAGTTTCCTTAGCAGGAGACAAAATGATTGCAAGTTACATGAAGAATGTACAATCAAAATTAGAAGTGTTCGATAAAACAGCAAAATACCTGTACGACATAGAATTACCGGGAATTGGAATTGCAGGTTTCAGTGGTGATAAAAAAGAGAACACGGCGTTTTTCTCTTATACATCTTACACTACCCCAACTGAGATTTACCGATACGACATTAAAACAAATAGTACAACTAATTTTTTCAAACCTAAAACAGCTTTTAATAATGCTAATTACATCACTGAACAAGTGTTCTATATTTCAAAAGATGGCACACAAATTCCAATGTTTGTCACCCACAAAAAAGGACTAAAATTAGACGGAACCAACCCTACTTTTTTATACGGTTATGGTGGTTTCAACATTAGCATTACTCCTCGATTTTCAGCGGTTAATACTGTCTTTTTAGAGCAAGGTGGTATTTATGCCGTAGTTAACTTACGTGGTGGAAGTGAATTTGGCGAAGATTGGCACACTGCCGGTTGGAGGTTAAACAAGCAAAATGTGTTTGATGATTTTATTGGGGCAGCAGAACACTTAATCAAGGAAAACTACACTTCCTCTGAAAAACTAGCCGTACATGGAAGATCTAATGGAGGGTTGCTAGCAGGTGCAGTAATGACACAGAGACCTGACTTAATGAAAGTAGCTATCCCGGGCGTTGGAGTGCTCGACATGCTACGCTACCATAAATTTACAATCGGTTGGGCCTGGGCCGGAGAATATGGAAGAAGCGATACAGACAAAGAAAATTTCGATAATCTGTATGCATACTCACCTTTACACAATGTAAAAAAAGGCGTGGAATATCCTGCAACAATGGTTGTAACAGGAGACCACGACGATAGAGTTGTTCCGGCACATTCCATGAAGTTTATTTCTGAATTACAAGCGAAACACAAAGGAGACAATCCAGTATTTGTTAGAGTAGATGTAAATGCTGGACATGGAGCTGGCAAACCAACTGAAAAAGTTATTGAAGAGTGGGCAGATGTTTGGAGCTTTGTACTTTGGAATACAAATGCCAATGTAAATTTTAATGCAAAAACTAATAAAAATGAAAAGTAAAACCGGAACTGTGCTTTTAGCACTCGTAATTATGAGCAGCTTTGGGTGCAAAGAGTTAGAAAAACTAACTCAATTCACAATGAGTTTTAATAGTAAAATAACTATTCCATCTACCTCTATTGTAGATTTGCCAGTTAGTGTAAGAACACCTGCTATCCCTACAAATTCAGAAGCTTTGTTTTCGCAGAATGAAACCAACGCGGCGTCTATTGATGAAATACAATTGCAATCGATGACACTGACAATTGACAACCCTGCAAATAGTACTTTCAATTTCTTCAAATCTGTGGAAGTGTTTATGGATGCTGATGGACTTTCGGAAGTTTCATTGGGCTCAAAAACCGATGTAGTAGATGGTTTAATTAGTTTGGATTTAACAACAACAGGCGCAAATATAAAAGAATACATACTAAGAAATGAATTCACAATTCGAGTGCAGACAACAACAGACGAAACAATAAATAGCGACCATGAAATAAATATAAATACTGTATTTTTTGTTGATGCTAAAATATTAGGGCAGTAAAGCACAGTTTTAAACTCAGAATACCATCAAAGTGTTGAAACCACTCTTATTTAGTATCGTGCTCTTTGCCATGTTCACTCACTCCTTTTCACAAAAGATATCGGACAGTTTAGCTAGGTTTTCTGTATCACATGCAAATACCTTATCGGTGCATCCGTTTGGTATATTCATGTCTAGGATAAATACTAATTTTCAGTTAAAAGCAGACAAAAATTTGTCTGTAACAGCGAATATATCCGGCGGAAACATATGGCTACAGAGGGTTAAATCTGACTCTCCAATTAATAAGTCTGACAGAAATGAAGTTAGCAAGCTGAATTGGTACAATAGAGATGGTATGATTGCATTTTTGAATAATGCTCCAACAAAAACGACAAAATTTGAGGCGGATGGAGTAATTCGATTGTATCAGATTCAATTGAATCTCCCTCTATCAGATCAGCATGAAATTAAAGTTAACTCACGAATGTTCTCACTCGATGGAGGAAAGATACCCACCTCTATAGTAACAAACGATGAATTAATTGAATGGTTTCATTCCAATGTTGCTGGTGGTGAAAATCCTTTCGCAAGAAAAGCATTTGAATATGATCAAGCAAAGATCCGATACTCTGATGAAGAGGGTAAAACCTTTCAAATAAACTCGGGTGACTTTATTTTTTCTGGTATTGATTTATCTTACTATTACTATCCTCAATTTAAGTCTCTGGAAGAAAGGAGTATTTACACCAACTTTGGTGCCCAAGTTGGCGCTAATTTAAATGATATCAACCCCTCATTCGACTTGGGACTTAACGGAACTATTATAAAAAGCATTCACCTTGAAAGAGAACGCAGATTCAATGTTGGATTGAGTGTTGGAGCAATGAGGATGCAAGTTCTAGAGTATGGCGAGGCGGTGCAACTCATTACTAGAAAAAACTTAGTTAACTCAGAGTTTTTGTTCGAGTACTTGAAACACTATAAAAATAAAAGTTTACTCTCATTTGCTGTGAGTTGGATTACCCAAAACTCATTCAATAAAAAATCAGACTTTGAAACTATTATTCTTGCAGGAGAAAGATCAACAAGTCACTGGCATCTCGCCCTTTCTCACTTATATGATATTAGAACATCTTATAATTTTATGATTTCTTATGCGAAAGGAGATTTCTCTTATTCAACCTATTTTAGAGAGGATTTTAGAGTAAATAATGCCCCAGATACTCAAGGAGGAATTGGAGTTAAATATTATTTCAAGTAAACTATTTCACATTGCGGAAATTAGCAGATAATCACCTGGCATAAGAACGATAAGCCTCTTTTTATTACTCCTAACTTACTTTTTAGCCTAGTCTCAAGATAAGTAAAGTAAATTCAACTCATGATAAAGAGTGGATACTAAAATCTATAGCCACAGATCAAGCTCATTTTTGAAACTCCCCTCTCCGCGTAAAAAAAAGATTTTTTAATTGTGATGCCAATTTTAACTCTTACGGCGGCGCCTGTTGTTCACGACGAACAAATTTACTCCAACTTTAAAAAGTTCCAAAATAATAATCGTTGGATAGTTAATGTTATTCCAATTGTAAGTTGCATGGGTGGGGAAAAGCGCTAATTGGAGTTTCGACCCTACTACTTGCAAGAGGAGTTATATTTGAGAATAAAAAAACTAAGAGAACCGCCTTTATAAGCTATCAAACATTTATTCATACAGGAATTGTTGTGCAAGTTATGAAGCTCTTCTCGTTTGACAGCGACCTAATGTTGAAAACCGAACAGATAAGTGGAATGGACCTCTAGACATATTTATGCACTACCCCAACTCTTTTTTGCGATACAATTCATTCCCTCGGGTCTCGTCATTATGGCTTGGGAATTCGCGACGGTAATTTTTGAGCAATACAAGGAACACAACAGATGGGTTCCTTACATCCGCTAAACGCCGGCATCTGCTGCAGAAGTTTCAAGAGTCACGGAATGCAGCAATTGACTTTCTGATGTAATTACCTGAAGAAGTATAGGTTACGCCATTGGGTAAGTATATCACCAGAATACAAATTGGAAGTAACTGCCAAGCTTTGGCAGTAATAATACCAGAGCTTGTTTGATTTACCAATTCTAAATAAATCACTTTCCATTTAAATAATTCCTCAGATACTCAAAATGAGAATTTAAGTCCCCATTTTTTACTATAGATGCACGGTCTATAATATTGTCAGGATCATTACCCAACAATGCAGGAAGTATATTTTTCAGCAACTCTCCGCCAAAATCCTCAGAGGCATCCTTTGGCAACTCACAAGGTAAATTATCTACAGCCATTACAGTTATGGTGTCTTTCGTAATTTCTGTTACTTCTTGCAACGTGCTTTTATCTACTTCATATAAAGGGTATGAAATAGTAGATGGTCTTATTGTAGATGGAATTGGACCGGCAATATCACAACTTATGTCGGCTATTACTTCTATATTAAAAACTCCTTGCATTAATTCTTGTTTCGTAAAAATAAAAGGTGCTTCAGCATCCCAATAATGACAAGGAATATACATATTTGCTACTTCAGAAAACCTTCTAAAGTCGGATTCAAATCGACTAGGATGATCATATGCTTCTTTTCGTTCGAATGAGCTGTCGTCTAACTTTTTAAAATACTCTTGAACAGACAATTGCGTAAAAACAGGTTCTTTAAAAGATTTATTTATAAAATCAGTGGGATCAACTTTTTTAACGCCCATTTTATTCAGCACCTCGATAGCTCCTCCTGCTACTCTTCCAAGCCCAGTTAGTACGATTTTAAAATTATTTGGCAATTCAATATTAGGTAACTCCCCTTCCATCTCGGAACGATCTGCACATAAATTAGCAGGCTTTAAATTGAATTTTTTAGTTCTATGCCCGTAGGCTATAAAAGCGTTGTACGTTCCTACAATTCCTGCATAACGCCCAAAACCAACTAATCGCCTTCCATTTGGCTGAGTTAATACTTCGTAATCAACTAGCTGTACATTTTTATCGATTACAGCTTGTAACAAATCTCTGTTGTAAGGCTGCTCTTTAATAGTATGCGAAAAGAAAAAGTGTGTTTTATTAGGAATTAAATCCCCAACATTCACTTCTTTAACTCCAAAAATAATGTCTGCATTTTCTAAAC
>CAJJAT010000007.1 GCA_905182175.1 Flavobacteriales bacterium UBA1494
CAACATTAACTTCTTTAACTCCAAAAATAATGTCTGCATTTTCTAAACTATCAACTAGGTTTAAACCCTCAGCAGCATATAATGCGTCTTCAAAAGCTCTTATTGTGCTTTTTTGTATAAAAAGTTCAACATTAGGATAACTCTCTAAAATAATTTTACATTGTTTTGGTGTAAACGGAACTCTTTTATCTGGTGGGGTTTTCCCTTCTAGAATGATACCTATTTTCATGTTGCGTAATTGAGTAGGCCAAGTTAGTGATTAAAGCTAAAGAGCAGCAGTATTAAGGTGGAACTAACAAATAATAATCCGTAGCAAACTACTAGAACCAAAAATTTCCAACTCGTTTTTAATCTCGTTTCGAGATATATTTTTCGCAAGCTTTTCCACAAATAAAAGGTAGCGTAAAAGCCACACGCTGCTAACAATATTCTATTTCCTATTATCCAATTAGCTTTCTTAAAAAGAAACTAACTAAGCTGTAAATAATACCCACAAAGAAAAGTGAGAAATGAAAATGCAGCGCAAAGAGAAAATGAGGCATTAAGCCTTTCTTTTGCCGACGATACAATCAAGAAATAAGTAGTGCAAAAGTGGTAACGGAAAGAAAAATAATTGGGGTAACTAAAAGTCAAAGAATAGATTCCAAAATACATCATTTAGGAGGTCTATTTGAGAGGTTGTTGTGACAATCGTAAAATTTGACCAACTCAACAATAAAAAGAAAACTAAACTCAATAAGATAAAAATCCAAAATGGGGCAATATACTGTACCCTCCTACATCGCAGATATTCGATAGTTAAATATACGGGTTTTGTTATTAAAGGTAAAACACTTCGAATAATCTTTGAATCAAAAGTAAAATATCCGTTTAAAAAATGAGTTAATAAACTACCAATGCTTTGATCCAATTTAGTTTCCTGTCCACATTAGAACAAAACTGAAACAGCAGGAGGTACGAACAAAAGAGGCATGATAAAACGGAACGAATACATTTACAAAATGTATTGAGAATTGATAATCTAGAATTACTTCAAGTAAAATTTAAATATTGAAGTATTTCCGTTAATAACTATAAATACTTTTTGCAGATAGGTTTAAATTGAAAATTACTTTAGAGGCATGAAAATTCACTTTATAGCAGTTGGAGGAAGTGCGATGCATAACATGGCCATTGCATTGCATAAGAAAGGATTCACGATTAGTGGTTCTGATGATGAAATATTCGAACCCTCGAAAAGTAGATTGAGGAAATACGGTTTACTCCCTAAAAAGGAAGGCTGGGATACTTCCTTAATTTCATCAGACTTAGATGCCATTATTCTGGGCATGCATGCAAAAAAAGATAACCCTGAGTTATTAAAAGCACAAGAGCTTGGTCTAAGAATATACTCTTACCCTGAATATGTTTACGAGCAAGCTAAAAATAAAAAGAGAGTGGTTATCGGAGGAAGCCACGGTAAGACTTCCATTACATCCATGATTTTACATGTATTGCAAGAAGAAAACATTGCTTTCGACTACTTAGTTGGTGCCCAGTTAGAAGGATTTGAAACCATGGTAAGTTTTTCAGATGCTCCAATTATGGTGATCGAAGGAGACGAATACCTTTCTTCTCCAATTGACAGACGACCTAAATTCCTTTGGTACAAGCCGCATATCGCGGTATTAAGCGGAGTAGCCTGGGACCATATTAATGTTTTCCCTACGTTTAAAAACTATGTAGAGCAATTCGAATTATTTAGTAAAACCATAGAACCAGACGGCATGCTTAGCTACTTTTATGAAGATGAACATCTACAAAATATTGCGAATAAACTGGATGGCCTCAGAATAAAGCCCTACGCCACACCAACCCATCGAATAGAAAATGGAATTACGTCCATAGGAACAAATTATGGCTGGTTACCATTAAATATTTTTGGCGAGCATAACCTGCAGAACTTAATGGCAGCATATCATGTTTGCATTGAATTAGGTGTTGAAGAAAATAAATTCTATAAAGCAATCCAAAGTTTTAGCGGTGCAGCAAGACGCCTAGAGGAAATTGCAAGAAATGAGAATACAGTTGTATACAAAGACTTTGCTCACTCACCTTCTAAACTAAAAGCCACGTGTGCCGCTGTAAAAAAGCAATATCCTGATAAAAAAGTTATTGCTTGTATGGAGTTACACACTTTCAGTAGTTTAAACAAAACCTTTTTACTAGAGTATTCGGGTTGCATGAGTTCCACTGATGAGGCTATCGTTTTCTTTAACCCAAAAACACTTGAACACAAAGGACTAGAAAAAATTACTGTGGGAGATGTAAAAAATGCTTTTTTACCTTCAAAAGTGACGGTATATAACCGGGCGACCTTGGTTACAAACTATTTAAAATCTCAAAACTTAACGAACTCAGTAGTGGTATTAATGACCTCCGGAAATTTCGATGGATTAAATTTGAATGATTTTGCGAAAGAATTGGTTTAAGCTTCGTTCCTCACCTTTCTAACAAAAAAAGTAATTAATGAGGAGTAGAAAGCGCCTAACAACAAGTACAAAATTAACGTAATTGTACTTTGGAAATAGGGGGCGAGTATAACCTGTGCGGTTTCTCTAGATTTGACCAATTCATTGCCAGTAGCTCGTCCACTTGATTCCAGTGCGGCCATTTGGCTATCGATTTTGGTTGGAAAATAATTGGGGTCTATAAATGTGTAATACACATATACAAACAGTGACATTAAAACCGCGTACATTCCAACTACCTTTATTCCTGCTTTTACATCTGCAATAAAACCTGTCTTTGTTTCGCTCATTTCTTTAAACAGACGTATTCCAAGGAATACACCTATCATAATAACAAACAAGTTGCCAAAGAAGTATATTCTCTCGTAGCCTGTAAACTGCAGATTACCAGCAAAAATGACCATTTTCATTGCCATTGATACCACTAACATCCAAACTACAATGGAAAAGTGTGTTTTCATGAGTTAACCATTCATAGAAATCAAGAACTCATTGTTGTCTTTAGTTCTTGTCATTCTGTCTTTCAAAAAGTTCATTGCTTCTACTGGACTCATATCTGCAATATGATTTCTCAATACCCACATACGTTGAGTAATGTCTTTTCCAAGTAGTAAGTCCTCTTTTCTCGTAGACGAAGAAACAATGTCGATAGCAGGGTAAATCCTTCTGTTCGAAATCTTCCGATCCAGCTGAAGTTCCATGTTACCGGTTCCTTTGAATTCTTCAAAGATTACCTCGTCCATTTTCGAACCAGTATCGGTTAAAGCAGTCGCTAAAATGGTTAAAGAACCACCATTTTCAATTTTTCTTGCAGCTCCAAAGAATCGTTTTGGCTTGTGTAATGCATTGGCGTCAACGCCACCGGAAAGAACCTTTCCTGATGATGGAGAAACGGTGTTATAAGCTCTCGCTAAACGGGTAATAGAATCTAACAGAATAACAACATCATGACCACATTCAGTCATTCTCTTTGCTTTTTCCAACACAATGTTCGCCACTTTTACATGACGCTCGGCAGGCTCATCAAATGTCGAAGCAATTACTTCGGCATTAACAGAACGAGACATATCAGTGACTTCTTCAGGACGTTCATCAATCAATAAAATCATTAAATAAACCTCTGGATGATTCGCTGCTATTGCATTTGCAACTTCTTTTAGTAAAGTTGTTTTACCCGTTTTCGGCTGTGCAACAATCAATCCTCTCTGTCCTTTACCTATCGGTGTAAATAAATCAATTACCCTCGTAGAAAGAGACTCATCTTTATGACCTGATAATTGAAATTTTTCAGTTGGGAAAAGTGGTGTTAAATATTCAAAAGGTACTCGGTCTCTTACAAAACTTGGTTCTCTTCCGTTTATTTCTATAAGTTTAATTAATGGAAAATATTTTTCTCCTTCTTTAGGAGGTCGGACTGTTCCTCGAACAGTATCGCCAGTTTTTAAACCAAATAATTTGACTTGAGAAACTGAAACATATACATCATCAGGGGAATTCAGGTAATTGTAATCTGAAGATCGCAAAAATCCATAACCATCAGGCATCATTTCCAATACTCCTTCAGCGTCAATTATACCATCAAAATCATACTCTTGTTTCTTTGGTCTCGGGTTCGGTCTATTTTGGTTATTATTCTGATTGTTGCCTCGGTTACTAATATCCTTCGCATTTTGATTATCATTTTGGCTGTTGTTCTTGCCATTCTGATTATCGTTTCTTTCTTTTTGTTGTTTCGGGTTGTTTTTTGGTCGCTCAACTTTAACTTCCGTTTTAACTTGAACACTGTCCTTCTCTTTTTTTTCTGCGCTTAGAGGTTTCTTCTGTTTATCAGCAGATAATTTTTCCTTCTTCTCGGCTTCAATTCTAGGCCGAACTGTCCTTTCCGATGGAGCCTTTTTAGGGTAAGCCACTTTTATTGATGCTCCTTTGTTAGCTTCTTTTTTGTTATCTACGTACTCAGATTTCGGCTTTATCGCAACATTCGGGGTGATTGTTTTCTCTACTTCCACTCTTGGAACTTTTAGAGCTTTTGGTTTTCTTGTAGTTTTTTTGACAACAGACTCATCCTGTTTTTTATCAATAGATTTCACGGACTGTGGCTTCACAGCCTGCTGATCTAATACTTGATAAATTAAATCTTCTTTTTTAAGCTTTTGAAATTTTTTAATCTCTAACTGCTTAGCAATTTCTTTTAATTCTATAACCGTTTTCTGGTTCAATTGAAGGATATCGTACATGAAATATTTTGTAATGAGCTTGATGTTGCTTAATTCGACTGAAATTAGAAAAGTTGAATTTCTGAACCTTGAGATCTCAAGAGATTGCAAGTATACAAATATAAATTGAAATTTTACTTTTTGAGTTTATATATGTTTTCAATTATTTCAACAACCTTTAAGCCTTCCAGACTATTTGTTGTCACTATATTTTTTCCCTGTAAGGTGTCCACTACATTTTGAATCACAAACTGGTGGTTTGCAGCACTGCCTTTATATTTTCCATAATCGTTTGGAGGAAGCGTATGTTCTAAAACAGGTTGCTTGTAATCTTTAATATGACAGTAAACAATCTCATTCATGTACTGTCCACCAACTTTAACACTTCCCTTCTCTCCAATTATAGACAAACTACTCTCCATATTTTGGCCATAAACAGCAGTTGAATAATTTATACTACCTGCCCCACCTTTTACAAAGTCGAATTGCACAATACCGGAATCTTCAAATTCTGTTGTATTTTGATGGTTAAAATCGTAAAAATTTGCATTTATATTCGTTACGTCACCAAACAACCAGTACATCGTATCCAAAAAGTGACTAAACTGGGTAAACAAAGTTCCGCCATCTTTTTCGAGTTTACCTTTCCAATAACTCGGAGCACCGCCCTGATAATAATCATCATCTCGATTCCAGAAGCAGTTAATATTTGCCATGTATATTTCGCCAAGCACACCACTTTCAACAACTTCTTTTAACCAACGAGAAGGAGGACTATACCGATTTTGCATCACACAAAACACTCTCTTATTCACCTTTAATGACTCATGAATAACGTCTTCAGCATCTGTTTTTGACAATGCCATAGGTTTCTCAACAACAACATGAGAACCATTTTTTAGTGCAACAATAGCCTGTGAAGCGTGCAAATAATTAGGGGTGCATATATTTACCACATCAGCTTTCAATCCCGATTTAACAAAGTCTTCTATCGTCTTGAAAAATGGAACATCAAATTCTTCTTTTAATTCATTTTCCAAAGATTGTTCAACATCTATCAATGCAACCAACTCAGTATCATTGTTAATTTTCACCATGCTTGCATGGCGTTTACCAATTCTACCACAGCCTACGATAGCAAATTTTATAGTTGTTAACATCTTTTTTTAAATTACTTAGACGCAATATTAATATTATTTGGGGTGAAAAGTATCTTTGTAACTAAATTAAACTACATGAATATTCTTATCACAGGTGGAGCAGGATACATTGGTTCCCACACCATTATTCAATTATTAGAACAAGGATATGAAAACTTGTATTCAATTGACAACTATCTTAACTCAAGCGAAAGTACTTATCAAAAAATCGAAGAGATTACTGGTAAGAAAGTAATCTTTTTTGATATCGACTTAACCGATAAGGCAAGTACTGAGACTTTTTTTGAATTAAATCAGATTGCAGTCGTGATTCACTTTGCTGCTTTAAAATCAGTGCCGGATTCTGTTAATATGCCCTTGGAATATTACGGCAACAACATCAACAGTTTATTAAATATTTTATCAGGGGCAGAATCAAATGGTGTGGAAAAAATCATTTTTTCTAGTTCTTGTTCTGTCTACGGCAATCCTGAAAAGCTTCCCGTTAGCGAAGAAACTCCATTTGGAAAGGCTGAATCACCATATGCTAGCACCAAACAAATGGGCGAAAATATTTTAAAAGATTTCGCAAAAAAAAACAAAGAGATAGAAGTGATTTCTCTCCGTTATTTCAATCCAGTAGGTGCACATACTTCAGGAGTCATTGGAGAACCTTTTACTAAGCGACCAAACAACCTTGTTCCCATTATTACCCAAACCGCTGCAAAATTAAGAAAGAAAATTACGGTGTTTGGAAGCAACTACAACACCTCTGATGGCAGCTGTATTAGAGATTACATTCACGTAGATGATATAGCAAATGCGCACATCAAAGCAATTAATTTCAAAAACAAGGAGAATTTAAATTATTCGGTTTTTAACTTAGGCACAGGAAAAGGAACTTCGGTTCTTGAAATAATTAAAGCGTTCGAAAAAATTAATAATATAACCTTAAATTATACAATTGGCAAAAGGAGATTAGGAGATGTAGAAGCAATTTATGCTGAAAATACAGTAGCAAGATCTGCGCTAAATTGGACTCCAACTCGTGATTTGGAAACAATGGTAAAAAGTGCATGGAGATGGCAACAAAACATGTAAGTTTAATTGTGATGATACTTCTCTCCTTTTAAAATTGTAAATCCTCGGTACAATTGTTCTAAGAATATTAAGCGCACCATTTGGTGGGTAAACGTCATTTTTGAGAGCGCAATTTTGTGGTTGGCTCTCTTGTATACAGCTTCACTAAAACCGAAAGCTCCACCAATTACAAAAACCATCTCTCTGCTAGAGGCATTCATGCCTTTTTGAAGAAATTTAGAAAATCCAATTGAATTGAATTCTTTACCGAGCTCATCCAACAAAATTAAATTCGCAGACGAGTCTACTTTTGAAAGAATCAAATTCCCTTCTTCAGTTTTTAAAACTTCAGAACCAACATTTTTTTTCTTTAGTTCTAAGTAATCTATAGAGACCTTACCGTAATGACTTAGTCGATTTATATACCCTTCATACAAACTTTTAATTTGCTGATCCGTTGTTTTGCCAATGCAAACAAACCTAATCCTCATATTTTCAATTTTAAAAAACAAATATAACCCTGAATGAAACTACCAAAAAGCCTAACTTTATAAAATGAATTATAGATTCCTAGTCCTGTTAATCTTTCTTTCCTCGCAATTCTTAGCTCAAGAAGGAATAAAATTTTCTGAGTTTTTACAAGAATCTAAAATATCAAATTTTACAGAGAATTTTAGCAAAACAATCGATTTGACGTTGCCTAACGTAAAAGCGAACTACGGGAATAAACAAGCGCAAATTTTAGTGCATAATTTTTTTAAAAAATGGCCCAATGCTGTTTACAGTAAAAAACATTCAGGAGGAGGAAACGGAAGACCAATTTTCGAAATAGGAAGTTTAACCACATCACGTAAAACATACAGAACGTACTTGTTATACAATACAATTAAAACATCATTCGAAGTCATCGAATTTCGAGTAGAACCTGAATAATTTTGAAAGAATATAGCCACCTTATAACCTTAGCTTTATCAGAGGACATAGGCGAAGGAGATCATACGAGTTTATCCTGTATACCATCAGATGCAATTGGTAAAGCCCATTTGTTAGTTAAACAAGGGGGTATTTTAGCCGGCGTTGAAGTTGCCTTGGAAGTTTTTAGACTAGTAGATAGTGATTTAAAAATAGAACTACTTTTAAATGATGGAGATGCAATAAAGTACGGAGACGTTGCTTTTACAGTTAAAGGAAAAGCCCAATCAATTTTAATGGGAGAGCGCCTTGCATTGAACTACATGCAAAGAATGAGCGGTATTGCAACACACACCGCATACCTAATAAATATAATTGGGGAATCTACTACCAAGTTGCTAGACACAAGGAAAACAACTCCAAATAATCGTTTTTTTGAAAAAATGGCCGTTAAAATTGGTGGAGGTGAAAATCATCGTTTTGGGTTGTATGATATGGTTATGATAAAGGATAACCACATCGATTATGCAGGAGGAATAGAGCAGGCGATTTCAAAAACAAAAAAATACCTAAAGGCAAAGAACCTTGATATTCCAATTGAAGTCGAAGCCAGAAATTTAGCAGAGGTAGAAACAATTTTAGCTGCGGAAAAAGTAGATAGAATTATGCTTGATAATTTCAATTACACCGATATGAAAACTGCGGTGAATCTAATTGGCGATTATGCCGAGACTGAAGCATCGGGTGGAATAACTGAGGAAACAATAGGAGAATATGCAAAGTGTGGTGTAGATTATATAAGCGTAGGAGCCTTAACCCATCAAATAAAAAGTCTAGATCTAAGTTTAAAAGCTACAGATTAAATGATTGAACGACTAAAAAGGAAATTATTTACCTTGCAGGTTGTTAGAAAATCGGTGCGAGTTTCAAAAACATTGATTCTTCCAGGTTTCGATAAACTCCCGATTTACTACGTTGCCAGGTTTTTCATTAAGGGAATCCAAAAAGGTTTGTTGGATACTAAAGCTTCTTCGATGGCTTTTAGGTTTTTCATGGCTCTATTCCCTACTCTAATTTTCTTATTGACGCTTCTACCGTATATTCCTATTCCTGATTTCAAAATGGAACTTTTAAAAATTCTGGAAGACTTACTTCCGGCAACTGGATTTAAATTTATTGAAGAAACAGTTGTTACCTTAGTGTCGGATACTGACAGCGGCCTCTTGTCTTTTGGTTTTCTATTTGCTATATTCTTAGCAACCAACGGAATAGACTCTATGCTATTGGCTTTTGAAGATAGTTTTAATACTTCGTTAAATCGTAATTTTTTCCACAAGAAACTCTTATCAATTGTTTTACTTTTTATTCTTACCCTTTTATTAGTGATGGCCATTGCGGGGATTCTATTTTCTGTTTACCTCGTTAATTTTGTTTTAGAACCTGGCAGCATTACCTCTATTTTGCTGCTAGCAGGAAAGTGGATAATTATGGCCGCACTTTGTTTTTTCGCAATATCCTTTATTTACTATATTGGAGGAAACAGGAAGTTACGTTGGCGGTTCTTTTCAGCAGGCTCTACTCTAGCAACTTTAATGGTATTGTTGGTTTCTTTCGGATTTGGATATTACGTAGACAACTTTGCCAATTACAATAAAATATATGGTTCTATTGGGACAATAATTGTAATTATGCTTTGGATATACTTTAACTCCTATGTATTACTTGTGGGTTTTGAGTTAAACGCAAGTATCCAGCAAGCGGGAAGTATTAAAGCATTAGAAGATAAAATTGAAGAAGAGGTGGTTTGATTAATTGTTACACTACTTATTTATCCTAAAATTAAAAATTAGTGTTTCCTGCATTTTTTAATATTATCTACCTAATGTTAGGACTGAAGTAACTCAACTTAGATTTCACAATAAAACTAAGTATTAGAGCTACCCTTTTCTTATTCCCTAACTGAGGATGACCTCTATGAATGCCATTTTGATTAGACAAAATCAAATCCCATTTGTGTATTAGCCCCTAATAAAGTCGAAGTGCGTTATTAGATTTCAAATAATACATTTGAAATAAGAACGAATAAAATTGAAAAGAATCAATGAAACGGCCGTAGCAATCGCAGCACACAGAATTCCCATTGTTATAATCATAATAATGTTTGAAATTAATGTCATTAGGGCCAGGACAAACAAGCTAAAGCTATCGAACTTGTAGTTTTTGTGATGTTTCTTATTTGATGATTAACTCCGAAAATGAAATTAATCACCTTACTTAATCCGAGAAAGAAGAACACCCATTTACCTGCGATATATTCCAGACGTTCTAACTCAAAGAAATTATCAATACTAGATCACACTAATATAAAAATAGCCCCACCCATTAAAAATTGAGTGAGAGAAGTTTTCTTATAAATTTCATCAATTTTTTCAAAATTTATATCTTTCCAACTATTGGATAATAACGTTAGCGTTATGTTCGCCATGGAAACTGAAGGCATCATTAATAAAACAGTTAAAAAAATGCATTCGTATAAATTGCGACAGCTTCTAATCCTAAAAAATAACCAATCATCAATACATCAACTCTTGTAACCACGATAGAAGAAAAGTTAGACATCACAGAAAAAAAACTATAATTATAAAATACGCATCTTAATCGTCTACTAAAAAAGTCAAAATGAATCTTAAAACTTAGGTATCCTTTTACCCATAAATAAACAAAATAGAACAGAACTGCTAAAGAATAAGATCCAACAAATAATGCCAAAAACTGATAGTAATCAATATATTCAAGGTGCAACAAAACTATAAAAACAGTTAGCAGGCAGCGGTGAAGTACATTCTTCACAAAGGAACTTATTACTGTCTCAGATCTTGCCTGCAGATAACTTTCAAGCAGCCCTACAAAAATCAAAAAAATGATAGCGGAAAAATTGCGAAGTAATAATTCTTAATCTGTCTCTAATCAGAGGCATAAAGATCTAATATTTGATCCTGAAATAAAAACAATGGGATTGCTAACGTTAAAAACCCAGCAATAGCCGTTAAGGACGCAATCGATAACAACCCTCGATCAAAATTATCATTGGCACGAAAAAATGAAAAAAATTTAACCATTCCTTTATACATGCCAAAATTGGCAAACTGAGCATAAATAATTGCAAGATCGAGTAGGATATTCCTCAAGCCTAATTCCTCTGGCGTAAGCCAACGATTCATAAAAATTGCGACGTTTAAAAACCCTAATGCGACCCCAACATAGCTAAAAACTGAGGAATAGGCGGCTTGTCTAATTATAATCCCCATGTTACGCTAATTGTTATCTTTTTTTAATAAATAGGATTCTACCTCTGCTATTATTCGCTGGGCAGCTTTACCATCAGATGCATAAAAAAAAGATTCAATAAATTTTTGAAATGCAATTTGATCAACTTTAATCTCTAAAGAACTGAAAATATGTAACAAGTCTGATTTATTTGCAATCGGTATTCCGACACCCTCCTTCACATATCCTACCAAGTCTTCTTTTAAATAATCCAAAACGATAATTGGTTTAAAGTATTCTACAAACTCTGCTCCAACGGTCGAATATGCTGTAATTAATACATCAGCTATCCTAAAGTGCTCTTCAATTTCAATATCTCTTTCTATTACTAGATTTTCAAAACCAACCAATGTAGCGATTTCTTCAAAGTATTTATCTTCCTTTTCGTTCGGATGAGGTCTTACTATTAATTGAAAACGATCTGATAACATACTAAAACATTCAAATACATCTTTCAATTGCTGCACCCTAAGTTCTTCGTCTGGAATTGGTTGTGTAGCAAAGAGAACAGTTTTCTTACTAGACCGAACACGTAAAGCCGCAGACGTATCTATGCCTTTTTTTCTTAAACTACCAACTGCACAAATTTGGTCGGCAGTATACCCCCCATATTTTAACAAAACGTTGTTGTAATATTCTCCCCATGTAAATGTTACGGTTGGTAATACCGGTCTGTTATTATACTCCCCATATGTATATGCAAAATGATATCGATAAATAGCACCATGTTGAACTGCAAATACTTTCACATTGTTTTTTACCGCAGCATATTGAATGACCTTTTGCTGAGGGCTATTTTCATCACTAATGATAAGAGAGTCTACATTACCTGCTTTTAAAAGCTCGTCAAAGGAAAGAAATCGGAGAAACAAAACTCCAAAATATTTCTTCTTCGATATTAAGTGATTGTAAATAGATCGATCTAGTTGTGAAAACTTCTCCTGTTCGAACGAATGAAGTAATTTACTTAGGGCCTTTCCAAATTTATAAAACTTCTTCCAGGCTAAAAAACTGGTTATAGTTTTTAAGAATAGCTGATCTGAATTGCAATAATTAGAAAAGAGCTTAAGATCAGGAAGTGGTTTTTTAAAGTCAAACAACGACCTTATTTTAAATAAATTATATTCTTTGTCAAGATCTCCAAATAGTTCATTTACTCTGTAGTTTGCTCCTCCTTCGTTGTGAAATATCACCTTGCCAGTCAAATTTTCAGACTTACTATTACGCACCTTAATTATAAAAGTAATTTCCGCTAAAGCCCTTTTTAATTTCTTTAACAATCCCTTTTTTACATCAGGATTTTCTATTCTCGAATGTGGGTATTGCCTTTTAAATTCTTTAACAATCGCGTCGTTGGTGCTCTTTTCAATTAATGAAAAATTCAATCTAAAGTGCTCTAAAAACCAGATGTTTATTCCAGTAGTATTTTGAAAATGTAAAAAAAGGGAATCAAACTTATTATAAAACTCAACAATTCCGTCAATTACTGACAGCTTTATTTTTTCTTTCCGACCTTGAGGCAAAAAAAACCCTTCTACATCTAACTCCTTGTTTTCCTGATATGAAAACAGCTTTGTGTCGTTAAATTTCGACACAAATTCTCTTGTTACCTTACCCTTTATAAAAACAATCTGTTCCACCTTAACCGAAGTATGTTACTTTAAAATTTATTTTGAAAATTACATTTCTTTTAATTGATTAATTCAATAAATACCATCAAAAACTTACCTTTGAAATAGATTAAATTCAATGGGAAAAACAATAGCATTTATACCTGCTCGAGGTGGCAGCAAATCAATTCCACTTAAAAATATTAAGTCGTTTTACGGACAACCTCTGCTGCTTTGGAATATAAAGGAACTACTTCATGTAAATGAAATAGACGAGATCGTAGTTGCTACTGATTCAGAGCAAATTGCAAAGATTGCAAGGATTGACAGCAAAGTTTCTATTTACTATCGCAATGAATTGAATGCAAAAGATGGTTCTTCCACAGAGTCAGTAATGTTAGAATACATAACTGCAAAGAACCTTTCACCTGATGATACGTTTGTTCTGGTGCAAGCAACATCCCCTTTTACACAACAATCAGACTTTGAAGAAGGTCTTTCACTGTTTCATGGAGAAAATATCGACTCAGTTTTAGCTGTTGTTCCCTTCAAAAGATTGGTTTGGTCTGAAGAAAAAAAACCTCTAACATTCGAATTGGATAAAAGACAAAGAAGGCAGGATTTTGACACGTATTACTTAGAAAATGGAGCCTTCTATGTAAATTCTGTGGAAAACATTGCAGCAAATAAAAGTAGAATTTCAGGACGGTTTGGATTTCATATCATGCCAGAACATACAGCTTTAGAAATGGACGAACCGTTAGATTGGGAATTTGGAGAAATTCAAATGAAAAAACTAATCGACAATAACGAATTTACACCTAACCTATAATGGAATTTAATAAAACAATCTCTATTGGAAACAATACAATAGGCGCGAACAAGCGAGTTTTTATAATTGGAGAGGCAGGTGTAAACCATGGAGGAGATATTAATGTTGCTAAACAACTAGTCGACATTGCCGTAGAGGCAGGTGTTGATGCAGTAAAGTTTCAAGCATTTAGAACAAGTGATTTAATCATTGAAAATGTACAAAAAGCACCGTATCAATCCAAAACTACCGAACAAGAAGAGTCACAAACCGACATGTTACGGAAATTAGAATTAAAACAGGAGCAATACATTGAGCTAAAAGGTTATTGCGAATCAAAAAATATAATCTTCTTGATTACACCTTTTGATGAAGGTAGTTTAATTGAACTTGAGGAAATTGGAGTTGTAGCTTATAAAGTCGCATCGACAGATACAACTAATCTTCCATTTTTGCGCAAAATTGCAGCAACAGGTAAACCTATATTCTTATCGACCGGAATGACGTATCTGGAAGAAATAAGAACAGCTCTCGAAGAAATTCAATCCTTCAACAAAGATATTATTTTAATGCAATGCACGGCAAACTATCCGATAGAAGATACAGAAGCTAACTTAAATGTAATTCGAACGTTTCAAAATGAATTTAATGTTTTAACAGGCTATTCAGATCACTCCATGGGAATTGGTGCAGCACCCTATGCTTTGCCAATGGGGGTTTGCATGATTGAAAAGCACTTTACAGTAAACAAGGGCGAGAGTGGTCCGGATCACCGAGCCTCTTTAGACCCTGAAGAATTAAAAAGCCTAGTTCAAGAAGTTAGGAGAATCGAAAAATTTCTAGGGTCATCAATAAAAGAACCGACAGAATCAGAACTTAAGACCCGCAAATCATTACAAAAAAATTTAGTGGCAAAAGTAGAAATCAAAATGGGAGACATCTTCAGTGATGAAAATGTGGTTGCAAAAAGAACAGGAGGCGAAGGAATATCCCCAATAGAATATAAGAAGGTTTTCGGTTCAGAAGCGCCAAAAGCATTTAGTAGAAACGAAGTCATTACAATATGAGCTCAGTAGCAATTATTGGTGCAGGAGGGCACACAAGAACGTTAATACATCTTTTGGAATTGAACGGTATTCACATTTCTGCAGTTTTTGATGAAATTGTTAAATCGGAAAACGAAACGATTCTTAGTTATCCTGTTAAACCTCTAACGGAGGTAACAAATGAGTTAAAAGTGGTCATTAGCAAAGGGGATGTGCAAGACAAGTTATATTTTGCCAAGAAGTATAAAAGCAATATACTTTTAACAAATCTGTTTCATCCTAAAGCTATAATTGAAACATCACTAATTGGTAACTCAAATCAAATAAGTGCAGGCACCTATTTAGCTCCAACTTGTGAGGTTGGCGATCAAAATGTAATCTATTCCGGTTCTGTTATTGAACATGAAAGCTGCATCGGTAATTTTAATACAATTACTGTAAATGTATCTATCTGCGGCAGGGTTAAGATTGGAGATAATTGCTACATAGGGGCAGGAGCCGTTATTTTACCAAACATTACAATTGCAGACAATGTTACAATAGGAGCAGGGTCTGTTGTAACTAAAAATATACCTGAATCAGGCACTTACATTGGAATTCCAGCAAAAAAAGTAATATGATTTACATCTCGAGTTCATGTATTAAAACAAATAAAATAGAGAAAGCTGTTCGCACCTTGTGTGATGAAGGCTTTAAAAACATCGAACTTTCGGGCGGAACTGAATTTGATAATGATGCCTTGAGTACTTTGGTTTCATTAAAAAAAGAATACGATGCTAATTTTTTACTTCACAACTACTTCCCCACTCCACAGCAATCTTTTGTCATAAATCTAGCTTCTTTAGATCCTAACATCAGCGAACTAAGTACAGCTGTAATAAAGAAAGCAATCGAATGGTCGGTAGAATTAGGGGCCAACAAATATGCTTTTCATGCCGGCTTTTTAATAAATATACCACTGAACGAAGTAGGAAAGGTAATTTCTAAGGCTACTTTGTTTAATGAAAAAGAAGCATACGCCGAATTTGAAAAAAACTTAGCAGAAATAAGCGATTTCAATAACGATAGAGTTCAGCTTTATATTGAAAATAATGTTCTTTCAACTTTAAACTACAACTCTTTCAATAGTAACGATCCGTTCTTTTTTACATCAAGTCAAAATCTAGAAAAAATCACTTTACCGAACGAAATGAAGATTTTACTTGATGTTGCACATTTAAAAGTAAGTTGTAATTCACTTTCACTTAACTTTGATGAGGAACTTACTGCTCTTTACAAAAAGACTGATTATGTCCATTTTAGCGATAACGATGGGCGCAGTGATTCTAACAATGTTTTGAAAGAAGATTCTTATCTGCACAAAAGTCTTAAAGAAATTTGGAGTCCAAGTAAAGTATTAACCATCGAAGTATATTCCGGAATGGACGATATTAAACAAACATATAATACACTAGAACAATTAAATAAGGAAAATGAATCAATCGAAGTGTAGAGTTGGTGTAAAACTTAGAAGCTTGTTAGAAGCTATAAATGAGGAACCTTTTGGAACGGCCTTTATTGAAAATGAACAAGATGTTTTAGTCGGTATTATTACAGATGGTGACTTTAGAAGAATGTTACTTAACGGCAAAGAGCTAGACGATACTATAGAAAAGGAAGACTTAAGTAGTTTTATTTCTGCAAATAAAGGGGAAGATTTTGACAAACTAATCGCCAAAACAAATCATAAAATAAACATCATTCCAATCGTCGGTAAAAACGGTGAATTGGTTGATTATTTTGAATACAAACACAAGACTAAATTCACTCCGGTTGCAGAACCAACCTTAGAGAATAGAGAGTTAGAATATTTACTCGATGCATTCAAATCAACTTGGATTTCTAGTAGAGGTAAGTACATTGATCGTTTTGAGGCTGAATTTGCTTCATTTTGTAGTACCAAGTGTGGTGTTGCGACATCAAATGGAACGGTTGCCATACACTTAGCGTTAGTAGCCTTAGGCATCGGCGAAGGGGATGAAGTGATTATTCCAGACTTAACATTTGCTGCCACAATAAATGCCGTGTTATATGCAAATGCTACTCCTGTAATTGTAGATGTTGACCCAATTACTTGGACGATTTTTCCAGAAGAAATTGAAAAAGCAATAACCTCAAAAACAAAAGCGATTATACCCGTGCATGTTTATGGCCAATCATGCGAAATGGATAAAATAATGCACTTGGCAAATAAGCACAATCTAAAGGTTGTAGAGGATTGTGCAGAAGCGCATGGGGCGGAATTTAAAGGCCAAAAGGTTGGCAGTTTTGGAGATATAGCGACCTTCTCGTTTTTTGCCAATAAAATAATTACTACGGGAGAAGGCGGTATGTGCGTGACTAATTCAGAGGAATTAGACACGAAAATGAGAAAATTACGCGATCATGGAATGAGCAAGGAAAAACGCTATTGGCATGACGAAATTGGTTTCAATTACAGAATGACAAATTTGCAAGCTGCCATAGGCTGCGCACAACTAGAAAAAATTGAATGGATTTTAGATCGAAATGATCAGATTGAAAGAGATTATATCAAACATTTAGATCATCTCAATTTGTTTAAGTGGCAAAAAACATACAGACAAAACAGAAAAGTGGTTTGGCTAATGTCTTGTCTGACTGAAAAACGGAGCGAAGTGATGGATAAATTAAAAGAAAATAACATTGACGTCCGTCCTTTCTTCTTTTGCTTGTCAGAAATGCCGATTTACTCAAAGTATAAATTTTCTAACAGAAATGCACTTGTTATTTCCAAACGAGGTATTAACCTTCCGACAGTAAAAAATGTAGATTATGAGAACGTAGCTAACATTCTATCCACTATATAAATAAAAGTTGAAGAAAGTTCTAATTATTTCTTACTATTGGCCTCCATCTGGTGGTGCAGGAGTTCAGCGCTGGGTTAAATACTCCAAGTATTTAAATAGCGCAGGTGTGGATGTTTCTGTTATTACGGTGGACGATAAAGTGGCTAGTTATTCTAGCATAGATGAGTCTTTAATTAAGGATGTAGACTCAAATATTAAAGTTTACCGAACAAACTCTTTTGAAGTTATTAATTGGTATTCGTCATTAGTTGGAAAGAAGAATGTTCCAACGGCTGGTTTTTCAAATGTTAATAATGAAGGGTGGATTCAAAAGTTGGCTACCGCTATTCGTAGTAATTTTTTTATACCTGATCCTAGAATTGGTTGGAACAAGTATGCATATAAAAAAGCGATTGAAATAATCCAAAAAGAATCTATAACGACGGTTATTACAACAAGCCCTCCTCACTCCACCCAACTAATAGGTCTAAAATTAAAAAGGAAGTTAAGTATTAAATGGATTGCCGACTTGAGGGACCCATGGACAGATATTTATTACTACGATTTACTCAGACACAGTAGTATTTCAAATAAAATTAACAAGCAGTTTGAAAGCAAGGTTTTTAAGCATGCAGATCAAATATTAACCGTTAGCAAAGGTCTTAAAAGTCTATTTAGTCAGAAATTTGGTTCTGAGATTGGAAGCAAAACTACAATAATATATAACGGGTTTGACGAAGATGACTTCAATGGTAAAACCAAAAGTTCAATTAACAAAAACTTTACAATATCATATACGGGTACAATTTCTGATCAGTATGATCCTACACTATTCTTAGAAGCATTAGACACGGTATCTAAAAAATTGAGCAATATCTCTATTATGCTCCAATTTGTGGGAACGATTTCTTCTAACATTGCCAAATTGGCTAAATCTAAACATTTCGAAACAGAATTAGTGAGTACTGTCCCACATAACTTGATAAATCAATATCAAGTAGATGCAGATATGTTGTTGCTTGTAATTCCAAATACAACACATGCAGCGGGTATCGCTACAGGAAAGTTTTTTGAATATTTAGCGAGTCAAAACCCCATTGTTTGCCTAGGACCAAAACAGGGAGATGTTGTAGACATTCTAAAAGCAACAGGTGCAGGAAAATCCTTTGATCGTTCTCAAAAAAGGGAGCTTATTGAGTATTTAAAAGTTCAAATAAACAACTCTGTAACGGGTAATTTACCTCGAACTAAAAAGTTTCGTATAGAACAATTTTCAAGGCAGAATCAGGCAAATGAGATTAAAGAACTAATTTAACCTTTCAACTGTTCAGTCTGATTTCCTTTTACCATTCTATAAATCGCAATCGCTAATACTAAGAGTATAATAATGGAGCTAGTCAGACTAACGGCTTCACCTATTACATAGGATTGAGGTTCAAACTTAAATACTATTTCTCCATTTCCTGCAGGAACTTTCATACCTCTTAGAACGTAATTTACCTTGAAGTATTGATCTTCTTTTTCATTTACTGTCACTGTCCAACCATCTTTATAAAACACCTCTGAAAAGACAGCAAATTGCTCTTTAGTAGCAGAGTAATTGTATTTTAGTTCATTCGGCAAGTATGAAGTAAGTGTAATATTATCACCTGCTGACATGGCAAAGGAATTACCGACTTCCATGCCTTCAGATTCTTGTATAACTGCTGTTGTTGCAGGATCAATATCTCTTAATTGTAAGATTTCATCATTTGCATTTTTAACCTCTTTTACTTCATTTACGAACCAAGCATTTCCTAAAGCATTTGGATTTTCTAAGTACGTGAGTTGCTGCCCTTGTTGACCGCTAACAACACCCATAATGTATTTCGCATTAAGCATGTTAGTTATTTTTGTTTGAGGAAGATACCTTTTTACTAAGTCCACCCCCCCTTGAGAGAATGCTTGTCTTAATTGAAAATGCTCACTACCCAACTGAAAATCTATCAATTCTTGATATTTTTTCATTTTTGCAGCGTGGTAGCCTCCTAATGTTTTATGAAAGTATGCTGTTCCTGCATCTTCATCCATCCGAGATGAAGTATTTAAAACTCGATAATGAGAATTTCGCATTAAGCTAGTAAACTGAATTTTTTCCTGCTCTAATTTAGAAAGTCTGCGTTTCTCACTTTTCTCCTCCGATATTCTATCGTTTATCTTCTGAGCAATTGCAGGGTTTAATGCTGTCTCTTGTTGCAAGATTGCGTAGTCCACCCCACTTGCTTGATAAGGAGAGTTGTTTATCTCCGGCAGTTCATACTTTTCATACTTATTTTTAGAATTTCTTCCGGCACCCTCAACTGTATCGTTATTAAAATACCTTTTGTCAACTGACCATAAATCTGCAAGCAGCAATACTCCAATTAAAAGCACTAGAACATTTCTGTTTAATTTCCCATATAAGTACAAACCGATGATCAAAAATAAGCCAAGTAAGAACTGTATAGCTCGAATAATATCAGACTGTACAATGTCTACTCTGTAGTCAGTCAGCTGACTAATTCCAATCTCAATAGAGTTTTTTGCAGATGCATCTTGAGCTATTTGCTGAGCAAAAATTGAATTCTCCTTGTCGCTGATAAAATCAAAGAAAGAAACAGGACTCATCCAAAGAATTAGCAACATGGCCAACATCCCTCCACTTACAATAAATAACTTCTTTTTCTGGACAATAATAGCGTCTCGATTGTTATACAATTCCGAAATAAAAAGGACTGCAAAAACAGGCAAAGTAAACTCCACAATAACCAACAGCATAGCTACTGCTCTAAATTTATTATAAACCGGTACGTAGTCTATAAAAAACTCTGTTAACCACATTGAATTTTTTCCCCATGAAAGCATCAATGCCAGAATGGTAACAACACTCAAAGCGGCTATTAACTTATTCTTGACAAAAAATAAAGCTAAGATTGCCAAAATAAAAACTATTATTCCAACGTAGACGGGTCCTGAAGTAAATGGCTGATTACCCCAATAGGTGCTTACTACATGTTGTTTTTGATTGTACTGAGTTACTAAAAAATTGAAAAAGCCAGGATCCTCTTTTCGTAATCTTTCAACTTCTTCTTCAGACCCGATAATAGCACCGGAACTACCTCCCTTGACGTTTGATAGCAACAAACTAAAACTTTCTTGTTTGCCATAACTCCACTGCGTAATGTAATCTTTATCCAATCCGGAGCTTTTAACAGTAGCATTGGGAGAACCATCCGGTTGAATAGTTAACTCAGATTTACTCCTTGTAGAAGATTTTGAGTATTCATAAGTTGTCAATAGATTTCCAACATTGGCACCAACACCTAGTACCGCTGCGGCTAGTAACAAAACCGACCTTCTAGCAAAGATGGCAATGTTCTTCTCTCTCAAATATGAAATAAGGTTTACAATACCTATTCCTATGATAATCATTAATGAATAGTAGGTAATTTGAAAGTGATTTGCGTATAACTCTAAGCCAACAAATAATGCAGTTATAACAAAACCAAGTAACTCCTTCCCTCTGTACATTGTAATTATTCCGGCTAACATTGCCGGTACATATGCCAAGGCTAAGGCTTTTGTGTTGTGTCCTGCTTCTAAAATGATTATAAAGTAGGACGAAAAGCCGTATGCGATTGCGCCTACAATTGAGATATATGGGTTTATTCTCAATGAAAGTGAAAAAATAAAGAATCCAATCATATAGGCAAAAACAATGCCTACAGGATGCGGAACACTTCGAGTTAATGCCTTGCTCACATATTGGAGCAAGTTTCCTGGAAACTCAGTAGAAACTTGAAAAGTTGGCATACCTGAAAACATATTACCCAACCACAAAGGTTCCTCTTCGAGTACTTCTCTGTGGTCTCTAATTTCCTGAGACATCCCTTTTCCTAACTTTATGTCAGACTGCTTTATTCTGTATCCCTCTACAACAGGATAGAAATAAACAAATGCCAACACTGCAAATAAAAATACTCCTCCGATGTACGGTAATAATTGCTTAATAGAAAATTCTTTCATATTATACTTTTTAATCTACCTCTTCGTATTCTACGTACTCTCCCAAACTATCTTTGCCGGGTTCCTTAGGCTTCTTTGAACTCTCAGAAATTGGCTCTCCATCTTCAGAACTTGCAGACTTATTTTGATTAAACTTCGACTGTTGTTTCGCTATAAATCGTTTTAAAATTATTGGAAAAAGATACTTAATCAACAACTTCACTCCATAATAAACTAGGACAATTATTAAAATTGTTCTTAACACAGTCACAGGTCCGGCTTCGAAGATCAACATTACTTGCTAAGATAGAGGTTTCTTTCTGAATAAATCTCTCTAAAAAATGGATCCTTTAGATCTTTTATAAATTGAATCGCTTCTCCTGTTGACTTCATTTCAGGGCCCAACTCTTTGTTTACATCAGGAAATTTGTCAAAAGAAAATACCGGAATTTTTATAGCGTAGCCCTCTTTATGGGGATTAAACTTAAAGTCTTTTATTTTCGCACCCAACATCACTTTTGTTGCATAGTTAACATAGGGTTCTCTGTATGCTTTAGAAATAAAAGGTACCGTTCTAGATGCTCTTGGATTTGCCTCTATTATGTATACTTCTTCATCTTTAACTGCAAACTGAATATTGATTAATCCTTGGGTTCTCAGGGCCAATGCAATTTTCTTAGTGTACGCCTCTATTTTAGCTAATACATTGTCGCTTAAATCGAAAGTTGGCAAAACTGCGTACGAATCACCGGAGTGAATTCCCGCTGGTTCAATGTGCTCCATTATTCCAATAATCTTAACCTCCTCGCCATCGCAAATTGCATCAGCTTCAGCTTCCAAAGCACCCGATAAAAAATGATCTAGTAATATTTTGTTCCCCGGTAAATCTCTTATAATATTCACCACATGCTCTTCGAGCTCCTCTTTATTTATAATAATTTTCATTCCTTGGCCACCCAGCACATAAGAAGGCCGAACTAAAAGAGGAAAGCCAATATCTTTGCATAATTCCAAAGCCTCTTCGGCTGTTTCAATCGAGCCATATTTTGGGTAAGGTATTTTATTCTCTTTCAACAAGTTGGAAAAACTGCCTCTATCTTCTGCTAAATCCAACGCTTTATAACTTGTCCCTATTATTTTTATTCCATATCGATCTAACTTCTCAGCTAATTTCAAAGCAGTTTGTCCGCCTAACTGAACAATAACTCCTTCGGGCTTTTCGTGCTTAATAATGTCATAAATGTGTTCCCAAAATACAGGTTCAAAATATAACTTATCCGCAGTATCAAAATCCGTACTAACGGTCTCAGGGTTGCAATTAATCATAATTGTCTCGTAACCCATTTCTTTAGCAGCCATGATGCCGTGCACACAACAGTAATCGAATTCTATTCCTTGTCCAATTCTATTTGGCCCAGAGCCTAAAACAATTATTTTCTTTTTATCACTGACTATTGATTCATTCTCATCTTCAAATGTACTGTAGTAATAGGGTGTTTTAGCTTCAAACTCAGCGGCGCAGGTATCAACCAATTTATATACTCTGTTAATCTTAAAATCTTCTCTTAGAGTATAAACCTCACTTTCGAGACAGTTTAATAAATGAGCGATTTGCCTGTCAGCGTATCCTTTTTGCTTTGCCTCCATTAACAATTCCCGCGGCAAATCTTTTAGATTAAACTTCTCAATTTCCCTCTCAACAGAAATTAACTCTTCAATTTGTTTCAAAAACCACATATCTATCAAAGTAGCCTTGTAGACTGTACTTAAAGGGATCCCTAATTTAATAGCATCATACAGGTGAAACAACCGGTCCCAACTTGGATTTTTTAAACTATGCAGTATTTGTTCCTGGTCTTTTAACTCTTTCCCATCAGCTCCTAAGCCATTTCTTTTAATTTCTAGTGACTGAGTAGCTTTTTGCAGCGCCTCCTGAAACGAGCGCCCAATTCCCATCACCTCACCAACAGATTTCATCTGTAAACCTAATGTCTTGTCAGATCCCTTAAACTTATCAAAATTCCATCGAGGTATCTTTACGATAACGTAGTCTAGCGTTGGTTCGTGATATGCTGAAGTCGTTTTTGTAATTTGATTTTTAAGCTCATCTAAGTGGTATCCAATTGCCAACTTTGCTGCAATTTTAGCGATAGGATAACCTGTTGCTTTTGAAGCTAACGCAGAGGAACGTGAAACTCTCGGGTTAATCTCAATTGCAATAATGTCTTCTTTTTCATCATTACTGACAGCAAACTGGACGTTACATCCACCTGCAAAATCGCCAATATTGCGCATCATATGAATCGCCATATTTCGCATTTCTTGATAGGTTGTATCAGAAAGTGTCATAGCGGGTGCAACAGTAATCGAATCTCCTGTATGAATTCCCATAGGATCCATGTTTTCAATGGAGCAAATAATAATTACGTTATTATTTGAGTCTCGCAATAGTTCTAGTTCATATTCCTTCCATCCTAGCACTGCTTTATCAATCATTACTTCGTGAATCGGAGAAGCATGAAGTCCTCTTGTCAGCAGTTTATCAAACTCTTCGGAAGTATGAACGAATGAAGCCCCTGTTCCACCTAAAGTAAAGGAAGGTCTTATTACCAAAGGAAAACCAATTTCTTGTGCGTAGTTTTTCCCTTCTAAAAATGAATTTGCCACTTTCTGAGGAGCCATTCCTATGCCAATACTAATCATTAACTCCCTAAACTTTTCTCTATCTTCGGTAATGTTAATGGCATCAATATTAACGCCCAACATTCTTACATTGTACTTTTCCCAAATCCCTTGTTCATCACATTCTATTGCTAAATTTAATGCCGTTTGTCCTCCCATTGTTGGCAACACAGTATCGATATCCGGATGTTCCACTAGAATCTTTTCTATCGACGTAGCATTTAAAGGCTCCAAATAAACGTAATCTGCCATAACAGGATCTGTCATTATAGTAGCAGGATTCGAATTAATCAAACTCACCTTAATCCCTTCCTCTCGCAGTGACCGAGCGGCTTGTGAACCTGCATAATCAAATTCGCAAGCTTGCCCTATAACAATAGGACCGCTTCCAATAATAAGTGTGTGTTTTATCGATATGTCTTTTGGCATGAATGTAGTTTTTGGACTGCGAAGATAATGTTACAATGTATAATGAAAAAAAGTTAAGTAATTTTTTTATACAAAAAAAGGGACTGTTTTTCAACAGTCCCTTAATAGTATTAAAAATGTATCTTATTGTTTAATAAATTTGCCTGTGGTCGAAACCCCATCAACTATAGTTCTAATAATATAAGTACCTCTATTCAATTTTTCAACATTTAAATTAAATGTATTCTCTCCTTTCTGAAGATTTGTAGGACGAATTTCTCGTACTATTTGTCCATTCAAATTAAACAGTTGGACGCTAACTAAAGAGTTGTTAGCAGAATTGAACTCAATATTAACTTGGTTAGCTGCCGGATTCGGATAAATAACTAAGTTGTTCTTTCCAATTTTATTTTCTGTTGAGACAGTATTATTATTAGAAATTCCTACCAATTGGTCAGCTTCATAAATTCCTCTACCGTGGGTTCCAATGTAAATCTTGCCTTGGTTTACTGCACCTTCTTCCCATCCAAAAGTCATCTGCTTCACCGCCATTACAGGCGCTCTTCCCAAACCGGTATTTTCTTCTGTCCATTGCACGTCGATAACAGTTTGACCGTCATCACTAGCTGTTGCAGTGGTAAATGCATTGTCGGTAGCAAAAACGCCTAATTCAGTTCCAACAATTACTTTGTTGTTGTCCCTGAAATCGATTATAGCTTCATAAGCAGGTGAGGAAGGTAACTTATTTAATCCTGCTCCACTTATTTGAACAAACTGAACACCGCTTAACTCTGTAGCATTAATTGACCTCTGCACATACTGAGCAGAACCATAGTTTCCTAAAGTAACTATTACATTATCATCGTTATTTGGATCAACAGCGATACCTGTAACTGCTCTGTTTCCGAAGTCTGCAATCTTTCGATGAGTTGTAGTATTGTCTACGGTATAGTCATTTGGCAAAGAAACACCTAACTGACTAAGGTCAATTTCGTTTAAATTGTCTATTCTATAAAGGTCTCCTGAGCTTGTGCCGTAGAATAACTTATCTCCATCATTTGAGAACACAGCAGAAATTGCATTAGCGCTGTTTGGGGTTGAATTGGGTAACGAATTATTACCTGCTACCTTAATCCATCTTGGCTCAGTTACTGAACCACCTTTTTGTACGTCCTTAGAAATCCAAATATGACGCTGGTTGGTTTGTGAAGGCAGATTTCCTTTGATGTTAAAAGTAGCTACTGCACTTTGAACGATATCAGGGAATTCAAATTGATAATTAAACCTAACTTGTGGTTCGATGTAAACAATTTCCGATTGACCTCTAACCAAATCTCGAACAACCGTTATACTTAGTGGAGCTCTTGGAGGAAGAGCCCTAGATAAGTCATTGTGAAAAATATTGTTGTAATTTACTGGTACTTCATAGGTAAAAGGTAAGGTATCAATTCCATTGTACAAAACCACAACATCTCCGGGCCGACCAACAGTGTCTCCTTGAGAATTAGTTGCTACAACTGTTCGCACACTGTCTTCGTACTTGCCTCTGTACCTTATTTCAACCATCATTGAATTTTCGTCAACAGTAATGGTATCGAACGCGACTTGGAAGGTTCTAACTTTAATAGATGAATCTATCCCTATAGATAGTGTATCATTTGCACTATTAGGATTAATGGTGGTTGTATCTTTAGGATAAGAAATATTAACTAAAGAATCCATCAATGGTATTGAGTTGTTTTTACTCGCGTAATTAATTACCGTGTTTGCTGCCAACGGAGGAAGTGTTTCTTTAGAATCTCTTACAATCACAGAATCTTTGGTAGCTGTATGATTAAATGATTCCCACTTAGCAGTAGTTGTATAAAAAACTTCAGAACAACGTTTAATAAAACCATTTCCGCATAACGCTGATACTGTACCACTGTAAATTGCTGCATTGTTAAATGTTGAGCTTCCCAATGAACTTCCAATACCTTGAACTCTTTCAATATCACCATAATACAAAGATGCAATTCCTAATTCTGGGTTTATGGTAAATAAATCTACATCAAACCCATCTCCACCTCTGACCTCAACTGCACTTGTGCCAGTATTGAAACCTAAACCCAATAATTGAGTTCCATTGTCTTGCGTCCCACCAATTACTAAATCTTTTGGACCAACGCCGATGTCATAAAACTGAGTTACATTATAACCTGCGTTATATTGACCGTAAGTAGGAAATAAATCATTCATATTCGCAGAAAAACCGACTCCACCATCGGAACCAACAAATAATTTGTTAGGATTAGTTGGATGAAACACAAATTTATGCACATCTGAATGAATGTAAAATGGATTTCTTGAACCAGATCCAAAAAATTTATTATTCGTTGCGATAATTTTCCATTCACCTTGAAGCGGCGCAGGATCTACCGAACTCTGAGTCCATTGAAACATATTTACCCCACCAGTAACAATTTTACCTTCATTATCAGGAAACACAGCAATCGTATTGTCATAAAAACCTTGACAACCTACCGGATTACCCATGTAGTTTGGAGTATTCAGGATTTTAGACCAAGTTAAACCTGCATCATTTGTTTTATAAACTCCTTCGGTGCATGAACCATTAGACACATGTGAATTAGCAGCATACATAACATTTGAATTGGAAGGTGCAATTGCTATTTCGACTCGCGCTCTAGACCCAGTTGGAAAATTACTTGTGTTCCAAGTTATCCCGTTGTCAGTAGAAATTCGAACAGACCCGGCGAAACCTGCAGCAATTTTACCATCAGCGGTAATGTGCACATCCTGGCAAGCTGTGGTTATACCAAGTGGATTTGTCCACGTTGCCCCACCATCATTTGTTTCACGTAATCCTCTATTCATAGCAATAAAAAACCGTTGACTGTTATTCGGATCAGTAGCTATTTCTGCAGTAGTTGCCCACTCTTCGCCGTAATTAAATTCTGAATTGGGACCAACAATTAAGTCAGAGTTGCGGTTTCCCGTCAATCTCCAAACACCATTTCCAACAAATTCAGAACCCACAGCTTTGTTATTCCCGCTACCATCATGATACGCACCAGTTGCCACAATTATGTCCCCATTCGCGGCTTGTGCCATAGCTGAAACGTTTTGAATTTTAAATCCGTCGTCGTATGCGCTCCAACTTCTACCAGCATCAGTAGATTCCCAAAGGCCACCTGAAACAGCACCAGCAAAAATGTGATTAGTATCTGCAAAATCTATAACAATCGCTCGAGTTCTACCACCGACGTTATCAGGACCTTTGAAATTCCAATTTAATCCTAAAGCCTTGTTCCCCTTTCTCATCTTCGAAGCCTGCTTCAAAGCAGAAGCTACTTCTCCAGTTGAAACTCCTCCGGTTTCTCTATTGTCTCGGATAGACTTCATGTAGTCTAAATAACCAGCATGAATTTGCTTTTGCATCTCAAATGAGTTTGATTCTCTAGAAAAATATTGTTCTTTCGTTGAGTCATTGAGTAAAAAAACACTTGCAACAGCAATTAGACCTGATGCGGCCAAAAGAGTAATGTTTTTGATATTCATAGTAATATGTGTTAAAATTAAACTACCGTTAGGATTTACAAGTTACAATTAAATTTAAATTGCTGTTCCTAATTATTAAAAAGTTATTGCGATCTTTTATAATGACAACAGAACGACATTTTTTGTTGCCTCAGTTTTAAAATTTATCAGATATTTTTTCATAATCAAATAAACCATAGCTAAAAATTCCAGTTAGAGCAATCTATAATACGATGAAGAAAGCAATGGCTTTTTAGCTAAAACGGAACATAAAAAATTTAGCACTTTTTTTAGGAGTTAAAAAAGCAACATTTAACAACTCCTTTTCTTACTCGGTTAAATTGATAGAACTTGCAATGAGCCTGCTCCATCTGCTTTCAAATAACTTTATATTTCTTTATACAGTTGATAGGTTAATTACTAAGGGCAAATTTTGAATTTAAAATCCAATTAATAGGACACAAGTCGCTCAATCAAAATGAACATTAAGGTACATCTGAGCACTCACTAAATATTTTTAATTAACTGTTAATAAATAATTTAAATTCAATCCTTATTGAATTATCTGAAACAACCATGCTAAACTAGTTTGGTTCCAAAAAATTCCTCAACGTCAGAAATACCAACAATGAATCTACGTTCTAAAACCCCTTAGCACCACATTTAAGTGACTATGTTCCGTTATTTTATAACCCCTTTCGCCCAATCAAAGGCGGTTTACTTTACCGCCATAAGAGTGTGTTAAACCAAAAACGACAACGCTTTTATCTAGACACTTTTGCATGGCGCGAACCTATCAGATGTATCGTTTGTATTCTTTTTTGTGCAATCTATTGGGGAAACGACTGCTGTTGTTACGCTGCATAAAAGAAAGCGATTCTATTTATATCCGTTTTTTAGTTCTATCCCTCCCACTGTTTGAAGGAGTTGCTTTTATGCATGCTTTAAAAATTCATTTCTAACATTAACGATACCTTAAATATTCCTATTAAGACCTAACGTCTTATTCCCTGTTTTTAAGTTTTGAAGTTTGTTTCATCGCACTAGTATATTATGCATTAGAAATGTTACGGTTTCTCTATTATTTCGAATAGAGTTTTTATAATTCAAATATCCGATATGCGACTCTCTTGCTGAAAAGCATTTGTGGCTCGTGGAAAGTATTTTTGTTTGCTGACATCCTCAAGTGAAGAAACACAGGCAACAGCAATTAAACAAGACGCGGCAAAAAGAGTAATTTATTTAATGCTCATCGCAGTGCGGTTTAAATTAAACTATCGTTAGGATTGAGCATTTTTTTTCTAAAATGTTCAATATAAACTGTTACAATAATTGTAGTAGTTCATCGTAACAACTAAAAAACATTTAATGATAGCGCAGTTTAAAAAACGTTATTGAACGTTTCTACTCCCAAAATAAATTGAGACATAGAAATTTGGATAGAATTGTCTGTTCTCAGAGAAAGCCAAGATTGGTATCTCAGAGAAAAAAGCATCCATAAAAAGTCCTATCTCAGCTGCCTTAATTAATTCTCTTTCATCTCCATAATCAAAATGCAAACCAATTTTCCCAAATAAGCCAGGATGTATTTTAGTTTCGCCAAATCCATTAAGAAAAGAGGACCGACTGTAAATATTGCTCGTAGTGTGTTTTTTTGAATCGTAACGCTCTTTTGTTATAACACGACTTACATTCGATTCGTTTCTGATAATGTTAAGATAAACCGGTTTTGCTAATCCAATTGTTGGGCCACCTTGGATTACATAAGTTATTGAAACACCCTTAATGGATTGTTTTGGAAATATCTCCTTGTGAAAACCAATAGAAGGCCGCAAGACAAAAAATGAATTTAGCTTTCCGAATATATACCCCCTAACATCCTCCTCAAAAGGATAAATACTTTTAATTTCTCTAGGGTGTTTAATATTTGCAATCTCAATCTCAAAAACTCTCTTCGTAAAACCAGTTAGATATTTACCATATCGGTACGTTGCATGAAAACCATTGGTGTGCATTCCGAAACCATAAGAATACTCCGTTTTAAACCCTGTCGTTTTTTCTTCAAATATTGTTTCCTGCGCACTCATTTGTGTTGAAAAAAACAACAAAAACACAAACAATAGATAAACAAGTCTTTTCAAGCAGGTATATTTGCAACAAATTTACGCAATACAATATCAACTTGTTATGGGAGTCAAAATAAAAGGAAAATACGAAAACAATTTCAGTTGCTCGTTAGTACACGATAGCGGTGAAGAGGTTTACACTGATGCACCTAAAGATAACAATGGCAATGGTCAAGCTTTTTCACCGACTGATTTAGTTGCTGCTGCCTTGGCTTCTTGTATGATGACCATCATTGCAATCCGAGCAAACGGTAAAAACATTAGTATTGGACAACCAACTTTCTCAATAGAAAAAATAATGAAGACAAGTCCAAGAATGATTCAAGAAATTAAAATTGAGATTTCATTTTCAGTTCCGTTAACTTACAATGATCAAACGTACTTAGAAAGTGAGGCGCGGAAGTGCCCTGTTGCTCTTAGTTTAAATCCTGAAATTAATCAGAATGTTGAATTTAAATATGGCTAGCTGCTTCTTTCGATTGAATCATGTGATGCGATGCAACATGTATGGTTGAACCATCGTTTAAAAGTATTAATTGGGGAGACTGATGTTCTACGCCAAGTGTGCTCTCAATTTGATTACTAATACTTCTGAATCGAATTAAATCAAGTAGGTAAATCGGAGTATTACCTGTTTCTTCGTTCCAATTAGTCTCCAATCTATTTTTGGCCATTGAGCTTATAGAACAACGGGTCGAGTGTTTAAACAACGCTACTTTACCTTTCAAAGAAATTGCATGCAACAAATCATCTTCAGACTCAATGTGCAACCAATTAAATTTAGGATGGGTTTTGAACATTTTTAACATTGGCTTTGCTATATGCTGCACATCTATGAGAAGATTTGCATGAAAATAATAATGAAGCTGCGAATACAGTAATTAAAACTAATGCTAACTTTTTCATAATTGAATTATTTAATATTAACAAAAATAGCCAAAGCCTCGAAGCTTTTTGTTCTTTTGTCGAATTTTGTTAACAACGCTTTATTCACAAACATGACTTTTGCAAAATGAAAACAACGTATTTACGGTCTCGGGTAAACGAAAAATGGGCAAACTTATTATCTTCAGAATTTGAAAGTGACTATTTTAAAAAGCTCAATGATTTTATTAGAGAAGAGTATGGTAACTCCTCTATATTTCCCGATAAGAAGGACATATTTTCAGCATTTAACTATTGCGATCCGGATAAGGTTAAGGTGATCATTATAGGACAAGACCCATACCATAACAATCAACAAGCAAACGGGTTGGCATTCTCAGTAAATAAAGGAATTCAATTACCTCCTTCCTTAAAAAATATAATCAAAGAGCTAAAAAGCGATGTTGGTATTTCGGAACCAATGCACGGAGATTTATCACATTGGGCGCAACAAGGAGTGTTCCTTTTAAATACTTGCTTAACAGTAAAAGCACATGAACCACTGTCGCATCAAAACAAAGGATGGGAACTATTTACAGATGTTGTAATACAAAAATTGAGTAACAGATCAGATGATTTAGTTTTTTTACTTTGGGGCAAAAAAGCAGAATCAAAAGCAAAATTGATTGTTGGAAACCATTCTATTTTAAAAAGTCATCATCCCTCACCCCTATCCGCTTATCGCGGTTTTTTAGGCTGCCGACATTTTAGCAAAACCAACCAAATTTTAAATGAATTAAACAAAACTCCAATTGATTGGGAAATAATTTAATTTTTCATCGTTTACGTGTCATGAGAATTTTGATTTTAGCTGTTTTATTATTTGGTGCTAAATTCTCTCGTGCTCAGAACAATATGCTTGAAATTAAAGGGATTGAAGAAATTAAAATAAATTACCAAAACATTGTAAAGGACAGTAACGAAAGTATAATTATTTCTAAAGCTGTCCTAAGAGAGCTATTTAAACTTGGCTATTTAACTGCTTCAATAGACTCATCGTTTTTCCCAAAAGGCAGCCACTCCGTTTACATTAGTGCAAACCAACAAATTGAATGGGCAAGGTTGGGAATCGGAAATATTACAAAAGAGACATTAGAAGCAATCGACTTTGCTCCATCAACATTTGAAAACAAAAAATTTAGCGCAATACAATTAAATCGATTTTTAAAAAAAACAGCGATTTTCTTTGAGAATAGAGGATACCCGTTTGTATCCATTCAATTAAATAATGTCCAATTCCTAAAATCAAATCAAATTTCCGCAGACCTTTTTCTCGAGAAAAATACTTTTTACAAAATAGATAGCATTAAAATAACAGGGAATTCTGGGATAGATAAAACTTATTTATCCAACTACATTGGAATTTCAGAAGGTGATCCCTACCAAGAAGATAAAATAGCTAGCATAGAAAACAGAATCCGAGAGATTCCATTCATTGTGCTAAAATCGAGACCTGAAATACAGTTTTTTGAAAATGAAGTGAAAATTGTAATTGCCCTAGAACGTAAAAAAGCAAGCCGCTTTGACGGAGTGGTAGGTTTGTTGACGAACGAATCTACCGGGAGGTTAGAGCTTACCGGAGATGTGGATTTAAGATTGACCAATGCCATTAACAAGGGAGAAACGTTTGGCCTAAACTGGAGAAAGCTTAAAGGAAATAGCCAAGATTTAAACGTAGATATAATTTACCCCTACTTATTTAAAACTCCTTTTGGAGTTGATTTGGACTTTAAATTATTTAAGCGAGACACCACGTTTTTAGACTTAGAAACAAAAATTGGTATTAATTATTTATTGGAACGCGGAGACTTTATCAGCTTATTTTTGAAAAACAAGTCCTCTAGTTTATTATCCAAAGGTGTATTCGAGAATGCAGTACAACTTCCCGAATTAGGAGATATAAGAATCAACTCTTTTGGTCTAGAATATGCTAGAAATAAAACAAATTACAAATACAATCCTACCCGCGGACTAAACTTACAATTCAACTTTTCTGCTGGAAGAAAAGAATTAAAGAAAATTAGCACCATAGAACAAAATAACCCTGAGCTCTACGATTCTATTCAATTAATAACAAATCAATTGAAAGGAGGAATATTGTTAGAGTACTATTTACCAATAGCTGATAGAAGTACTCTAAAGTTTGCCAACAGGAGCGCCAGTTTATATTCTGAAAGAATTTATACCAATGAACTACTGCGAATTGGTGGATTAAGAACCTTTAGAGGTTTTGATGAAGAATCAATAAGTGCAAGCTCGTATTCTATTTTTACATTAGAATACCGGTTTCTTTTAGATCGAAATTCATTCTTTTCAATTTTCTCAGATTATGGTTGGTATGAAAGCGACATTACAGGAAACGCATTAATCACTGATAATCCCTTTGGCATTGGCGCTGGCATTAGCTTTGAAACCAAAGCAGGAATATTTACTTTTAACTATGCTGTTGGAAGCCAAATGGGAAACCCCATTAATTTGAGGGCTGCCAAAATTCACTTCGGATTCATTAACTTCTTTTAAATTGGAAACACCTTTGTTACTTCTTGCCATTACCATTACCGTTTTATTTATTGCGCTTTATCTTCTCATTTCAAGTAAACACAGGGCTGCACTAGCAGAGTCAGAAAAGCGTAATTCGACTTCAGAAAAGCAGATCGCGTTACTCCTCCAAAAAGAAGAGTTGTTGAATAACGAATTCTCAAAACTTGAAAAGAAATCAAAGGAATGGGCCAGTGAAAAAGTTGATTTGAGTAAAGAGTTAATTCAAGCAGAAACAAACTTGAACAACCTAGAAGAAAAGCTGCAAACTCAAAGTAAAGAATTAGAGAAGACTCAACTTAAATTTCAAAAAGAATTTCAACTGATTGCTGACAAAATCGTGAAAGAGAATTCAAACGAGCTCTCGCAAACACACCAGAAAGAGCTAAATCAACTGTTGCAACCTTTGAAAGAAAAGATAAAAAGCTTCGAAGAGAATATAGAGAAAAAATACATTGACGAAATTAAAGAGCGGACTGATTTGAAATCAGAGCTATCAAAATTATTAGAATTAAACAGTACCTTAAATACGCAAGCTCAAAACCTAACAACTGCCTTAAAAGGAGATAATAAAACTCAAGGAAATTGGGGCGAAATGATTTTAGAGAGAATTTTGGAAAGCTCTGGGCTTCAAAAAGGAATAGAATATGAAACACAAGTAAGCGACACAAATTCAGAGAACAAAAGAATTCAACCTGATGTAATTATTAAACTACCCGAAAACAAACATTTAGTAATTGACGCTAAGGTATCTTTGGTTAGCTACGAACAATTTAACTCTACTCGGGAAGACGAAGAGCGTGGAAAACATTTAAAAGCTCATTTACTTAGCATTCGGTCTCACATTAAAAACTTGAGCGATAAAAACTATCAAAGTGGAGTTTCATTGCAGTCTCCAGATTTTGTTTTATTATTCATGCCGATAGAGGCCGCTTTCAGTTTAGCATTGCAGCATGATCACCAATTATTTCAGTATGCTTGGGAAAGGAAAGTAGTTTTAGTAAGTCCAACAACACTTCTAGCGTCGCTAAGAACTATTTCTTCTGTTTGGAAAAATGAAAGACAAACTAAAAATGCGCAAGATATTGCAGAAAAAGCCGGTAATTTGTATGATAAATTTGTTGGTTTTATAAAAAACATGGAAAGCATTGACAAATCATTGAAAGACGCTCAGAATCATTACAATGATGCTTTCAATAAATTATCTACAGGGAGAGGGAATTTGGTAAACAGAGCAGAAAAATTAAAAGAGTTAGGTGCAAAAGCAAGCAAGTCACTTCCGAATAAATTACTCGATGATGCGTAACCGTTGTGCACTGGGGTCTGTTGCCTGTATTTTATTCTTGTCATCTTGTTATACCAATAAAGCATCTGTAACTAAATATGATTACAGTTACATGTATGACGATAATCAATCTGTTATCAATCCTAAGTTCAAAATATTTCACCAGTCGTTAGACTCAAGTACCCTGTTTTATGAGATTAGCTCCGGAGATATTTTATATGAGAGAATTCAGAGTGATTCTTCAATGGCCGCAAATGTGAAGCTGAAGTACACCCTTTATGCAGATAGAGATTTAAACATCCTATTAGATAGCGGGAATAAAAACTTGGCCAATTACGGTTCTAATGGTAAAAATGCCCTCTTACAAAATAGGTTAACATTTAAGTTTTCAACCCGAAAGAAAGCTTGGCTATCTATCCGGTTTAGAGATGAAAACAAAGACTTCAATATAGTTAGTACAATAGAGATAGATAAACGAGAAAATTTCAACAGTCAATATTTCAAATATTACAAAGGAAAGCAGCTCTTATTTAATCAACGAGCTATATATAAGGATATTACCATTGAAAAAAGTCCTCTTATAAAAGAAAATGACTTCATAATGGCGGCAAGCCAAAAGTCATTTAGCATGACTCCTCCACCATTTGCACAACAAAAGAAATCAGAGTTAAAACTCTCATCTGAAACTAATTTTGAGTTTCAATTTTTAAATAACAAATACGACTACTCTTCCGCCTACCCAATTAACTACTTCTACACAGAAGGTGATAGTTCTGCTTACAATCCTATTTTTTATTTTGGAGAAAGCTTTCCGAAATTAAATGAGGTAGAGCAGCTAATCGATCCAATCCGATACATTAGTACGAGTAAGGAGTATAAAAACTTAAAGACAGCCGTAGACTCTAAAAAAGGGTTGGATGTTTTTTGGCTAAAGCTTGGAAAAAATGAGCAAAACGCAAAGGAACTGCTAAAGGAATATTATTCAAGAATCGAAGTTGCAAATAAATATTTCACTAGCCACAAAGAAGGCTGGAAAACGGATAGAGGTATTATCTATATAATCTATGGTGTACCTAGTTCTATTCGAAAAAATTCAAACAAAGAGGTCTGGTTATATGGAGAGGAGAATAATGTACTTTCCGTGCAATTCAGATTTTACAAACCTCAAAATTCAACTGTTTCCAACCACTATGAGATGGTTCGAAATAGCGATTATAAAAACAATTGGTACCGTCAGGTAGACTTGTGGAGACAAGGGAAAATAGACTAAAATTAGATGAGTAAAGAAAACTACATATTTGGCATGCACCCAGTAATGGAGGCCATAAAAGAAAACAAGGATATTGATAAGGTTTTAATACAATCCGACCTTCGTGGACCAAACGTAACTGAGCTGCGTAAAATGCTAAAGGATTACAAAGTGAGTTTTCAAAATTTACCGCTGGGTCGTTTAAATCACATGTGTAAAAAACCTCATCAAGGAGTTGTTGCATACCTCTCTCCTGTTGAATTTATGCCATACCAGGAGGTTTTAGCTAAAGCATATGAAGCAGGTAGAGTGCCTTTGCTTTTAATCCTTGACCACATAAGCGATGTTGGAAATTTTGGTGCAATTTGCAGAACTGCTGAATGTACTGGAGTTGATGGAATTATTGTTCCCGTTAAAGGGTCTGCGCAGGTAAACTCTGAAGCCATTAAAAGGTCAGCCGGAGCGCTTTTAAAAGTAAACCTGTGTAGAGAAAGAGATTTAACTGCTATTATGGAAGATCTTCAAAACTCAGGCGTTCAAATAGTAGCCTGTTCTGAAAAAACGGAAGACTTGCTATATGATGTTGATTATACCATACCAACAGCTATTGTAATGGGTTCAGAGGACAATGGAATCACTTCGCACATTTTAAAAGGGGCTGATAAGACAGTTTCTATTCCGATGTTAGGAGAAATTGAGTCATTAAACGTTTCCGTTTCTGCAGGAATTATTTTATACGAAGCAGTTAGACAAAGAAGGTAAAAGTGCTTAATCGACTAGATAATAGAGACTATTTAGCTGGAATATTTATTCTTTTCGGAGCAGCCTTGCGATTCTATGGATTTTCGGATTGGTCACTCAGCAATGATGAGTTAAGTGCTATTTCTAGAACCAATTTCAACTCCTTTTCAGAGTTAATTGACAAAGGAGTTTGGGTAGACGGGCACCCAGCGCTTGTTCAAATTTTTGAATACTATTGGATTCAATTGTTTGGAAACTCTGTATTTGTTGTGAGACTGCCTTTTGTTCTTGTGAGTGTTGGAAGTTGTATCTACTTCTATCGCTTATTGACAGTATGGATAAATAAAAATGCTGCTCTATTTGGGCTAGCATTGTTTATTCCCTCTTATATTTTTGTGCTGTATGCACAAATAGCAAGACCTTATGCAGCCGGCTTATTTTTTACCTTAGCTTTCTCTTTCTATTTTTTTAGAATGATGAAGTTAGACGAAGTTAAAAAAAATGCTCTGGGAATTGTAGGGTTTGGGTTAGCCGCAAGTTTAACACATTACTTTTCTACCCTTAGTACCTTTTTAATCTATTTTTCTGCTATTGTTTACTTGAACAAACAAAATGCAACAGCTTATTTTGGCTTAGCAGCATTGATATTAGCTCTTTATTTACCTCATATACCCATAACTTTAAACCATTTAAGCATTGGCGGTGTAAGTTGGTTAGCAAAACCCGAAGCAGATTTTTTAGAACGCTTCTTGGCCTATTTTTTCCAAAATTCTTACTTTCTAGGAATAGCAATTGCTACAAGTTTATTGTCATTGGCAGTCAAAAGGTTCATCCACATTGAGTGGAAACCCTTGTTCATCTCATTGTTCCTATTTTTTACTAGTTTTTACATCGCCTACTATTACTCAATCACTAAAACACCGGTGCTGCAGTTTTCTGTTCTAACATTTACTGCGCCATTTTTGCTATCCTTCCTTGCTTCATTTATAGGGCGAACTGCCCAACCGAAATTCATTATCGGAATTAGTTCACTGCTTCTTCTTGTTTCTAGTATTTCTTTACTCTCAGGAAATAGTTTTTATTCAAAAAAGCCCTTTGCCAATTTTAAAGCTGTAGCAAAAAATAGTGTCTTATGGACAAATGAATTGGGAAGTGAAAATGTTCTTAGTATTGCCAATTCGAGCAATACTTACTACCTGAAGTACTATACAGAAAAAGTCGATTCGACTTTTAACTATACCATTGACCAAATAAATGAAGCGAATAGTATTGCAAAAATTCGAGATGTTATTACCAATAGCCCTAAGAATTTTTTATTAATCGCTTACGCAAACTCTATCGTTCCTGCGGAAGTACATGAGTTTGCAAAACAAAAATATCCCATAATTTCCAAACATGAGCGTTACTTTAATTCTGATGTAATTCTTTATTCAAAAGGCTCTATTAACAGGAAGGCACATTTCTCAGCAAATTATTTAACACATCCTAATTGGGGTGTAAACAAAAGCTTGCTCCAAGACAGTATATTTTTCAGCGACAGCATCGCTTTTCATCAAAACCCAAAAACTGAGTATGCTCTCACTTACCGCGACACATTAAAAAACTTGGTGCAAGCCAATGCCAATTGCTTAACAATTTCAGCCCAATTACTTAGCGAAAACCCAGTTGATGTAAACTTAGTTTTAAGTGTATCGAGAGCCGATTCAACAGTGTATTGGAGAGGAACGAGTGTAGCTTCTTATTATAAGAAGAATAAATGGTCTCAATTTCTGTACGTTTTTCAAAAACCTGATGACTTACTACCAAGTGATCTGGTGACAATTTATTTCTGGAATCCAAGAAAACAGAATCTATACATAGATGAATTTAAGATGTATAATTTCGCCGACAGTAATTACAATTATTACGAATTTTAGAACCTCATGCTTTACCGGTTTTTACAGTTTATAATGCGGAGCAGCTTAGCGGCTCACTACCTTGAAATAAAAGGCATTGGCCTCAATAATATTCCAAAGGATGGAGCAACGATGATTGCTGCAACACACCCAAATTCATTTCTAGATGCAATTATAATTGCGTGCATAATTGACAGACCTTTGCACTTTTTAGCTCGCTCTGATGTTTTCAAAGCAAAGTGGGCTGATAAAGTTTTGCGGGGTCTTAATTTAATCCCCATCTATAGATTACAAGAGGGACCAAAAAATTTAAGTCGAAATGATGATACATTCAAGGAATGTCATCGTATTTTAGAGCAAGGTGGAGCTATCTTAATATTTATAGAAGGATTAAGCTTAATTGATTTCAAAGTTCGGCCTTTAAAAAAGGGTCTTGCTAGAATTGCTTTTGGTTTTGCTAACAAAAATGACTTTAAAATTAACTGCGCAATTGTTCCTTTAAGTTTGAATTATGATAGACCAAAAGATTTTAGAAGCAAGATTAATATCGGCGTAGGTCAAGTTCAGTATATACGAGACTATCAAGAGAACTTCGAAATGAACGCTAACAGTTCTTTCGAAATTCTAAACGAAGTCCTGTACAAGGAATTAACCGAACACACAGTGCAAGTTGAAGCAAAAAACTACATGGTTTACAAAGCATTGGCTGAACTTGACAGTTGTTTTGAAAAAAATTCTTTGAATCGAAAAATATTGATCGCAGACCACATTTCTAACGTGGAAAAAGAAAAACCAACTTGTCTAACAGATTTATCAGCTGTAGTTGAAGAAGCATTTGGCATTCTAAAATCCTACAAACTTAATTTTAGAAAGTTAAAATCAAACATAGGATTATCCTTTGTAGATATTTTGCTGGTAATCTTCGCAGCTCCTTTTGCCGTCTTTGCTTTTATTGTGAATTTTTTGCCGTTTATTGTTTCTAAAAAAATAACTGAAAAGAAAGTGAGACTAGATGAATTTTATGCCTCTGTGCGGTTGGTATTAGGTACTATTTTATGGATGCTGTGGACCACAGTTATTACAGTTGTTGTTTGGCAATATACCCCTTGGGCTTTCCTAACTCCAATTGTGATGTATTGGTTAGCTCGTTTTTACCTAAGGTATTACGAAAAAGCTCACTATGTTGCTGCAGCTTATCGTTTAAGACAATTGAAAAACAAAAACGGAAAATTTGAAGAACTGCAACAATTCATAAAACAGATCTACAAAATTAGAAGCAGCGAGGGTTTAGCTCCGAGTAAGTAATTGCTGAGAAAAATAAACTTTTAGATTTGGATTCAATCTTCCTTTTCTCTTCATGCCATTGTCTGGGATTGCCTTGATTTGCGTAATGCTACTCTTTACTAGTGAAAAGCTGCTATCGTGGTTTAATGGACTTTTAGTTTTTGGCTTTCTAACCACATGGTAGGGTGGTATTTGGATTAAATTTCATACAATCATAGAAGGAACTAACAATCACGTATTATTACGGTAAATATGTAATTGGCCGATCATTGTTTCAAGGAGGCCAAGCTGACTGGCAATACAATCACTTTAGGTTTGAAATCACAAAAACTATTTAATGTATTTTCATGTAACGGATAATTACAGAATTATCAAAACTATTCATAGAAAAATAAACACCATATCTCACTATAAATCAGAAATTCTAAAAATAACTTTCCGAAAAATTACCGCCATATATTTGTCATCCAAGTATTTATCATTAGAATTAGGGATTCTACCCAGTTCTGAAATCTCCATTATACCACAATATGTATTTCCCTAAGGACAGTTGTATCCCTGTCAATTAAGGAATATCATACCTACCTCACTCTATTCAGACTAAGCGCCTTGAAAATCAATTTGGGTAAAGGTTTTTGAACCTTTTTATTTTTCACATTAATGTACCACCCTAGTTTTTTCATAATGGGAACTTTATGGGTTTCAACTAATTCTATCAAGGTTTTGTCATTGTCTTCAACATAAGCGAATTGCCCTGCGGCTTCCCCCATATCAAAGCTATTCTCGCTGTCTACGGTAAAAGGATGGTTTAATGTTTTTGCAAACTCCCTAAGTTGATGCATGCGTTGAACATCAAAACAAACGTGAATAAATCCTAAGTCCCCCCAAAAACGGTCATTGAATATCTGCTCTCTTCCTCCGGATGTATCACAAACCAGCTCCAACTGAGTTGGGCCTAAAAGTTGACTAAAAGCTGATGGTTTATTTTTGCTCGGCTTTAACCATGCGTTTCTAAAAGTGCCTTCCTCTCCAGTCGCAGCAAGTGTATCATACTGCATTCCTTCCTGATATATTTTTCTACCTTTTTCAATATCTGAGACACCTATGGTCACTCCCATAACTCCTCCAGTTAATGCTCCTGTTTTCATAAAACAGTACTCATCTTCAATTAATTTAAAAGCATTTCCAAAAGGATCTTTTAGCTCAAACCATTTCCGGTTCATTTCATTCACTTTCAATTCAGACAAAGAAATTCCATCCACTTTTTTAAAGTACTCCAATGCTTTTTCAGCGTCATAAGTCCGCATGTGTATGTGTGTAATTCCTAAATCTCCTTCTCTAGTTGCAACACTTCTCGGTTGCCCTTTTCGAGAGGTAAATTGCCATATTTCGAAGCCTCCGCCGCCTTGTAGGTTCATAGCTAAAATCGCTTTCCGCTTGTGAACTTCGTTTCCGGTGTAATCGATCATTAGTTTGGCCTCCGCCTCATCGCTAAAAATGGGCAAATCCATTCCAAAATGCTCTCCATACCAAGCAAACGCTTTATCAGCATCGTTTACTCCTATTCCTACTTGTTGAATTCCTGAAATGTTATAATCAAACATGATTGCTTTCTTTTTCTGCTATTTTATAAAACAAAAAGGGAAGGTACTTTTTGAACTTTACCATCAATAATTCTTTGCCTCCAATCAATACTTCCTTCCGATTTGATTGAAGTGCCGTATCTATTTTCTTTGCACAAGCTTCAGCACTTATTCCTCCAGCTTGACCATCATCCATTTTACCATAACTGTCCCCTCCAGCCGTTAATGCATTTACCGACACTTGGGTTTGCACTCGGCCAATAACTAAAAACTGTACAAAAATGCCATTTTTCTTTTCTTCAAAGCGTAAACTTTCAAAAAACCCATGCAATGCATGTTTTGAAGCGCTATATGTTGACCGAAGTGGGTAGCCAAATTTGCCAACAATACTTGAGGTAATCACTATTTTACTACCTTTCGCTTTCCGCATTGAGTGCAACAATAGTTTAGTAAGTTGCACGGGACCAAAATAATTTATTTGCATCAACATAGCCTCAACCTCTTCACTTGTATCTATCGCTAAAGATCTTTGACTTTGGCCAGCATTGTTAACCAAAAGGTGAATTTCTTCTCCTTTTTTTAAGATTTCAGTAGCAGCTCTCGCAATTGAGTTTTTATCATTCAGGTCCATCACGATTGGAATCAACTCAACAGTATTCGTAGAGCACATATCAATCGTTTTTTTTAAGCTTTCCAATTTCCGACCACAAATATAAATGATCTGAAAGCTACTACAAAGCTGTATTGTTAATGCTTGACCTATCCCCGAAGAAGCTCCTGTTATTACTGCTATTTTACTCATATCAATGCTTCGGGTTTGCGATGATTCAACATAGATTTATACGTGCTAATCAGTTTTTCCTGCGATGCCCCTCCTTTATATAAGTTAAAAACTATGAAGTTCGCAAGGTTGACTCGAAAATAACTATTTTCTTCATACTTCCTTGCAGAAACAACAACGTCTTTTGGAATAATTTTAAACTTTAATTGTTTTCTCACTTTTCTCATAAAATCATACTCTTCCATAATTCGATAATTGGGGTTGTAGCCGCCCATTATATTGAATTCTTTTCGTTTAATGAACAGGGTTTGATCTCCACCTCTACACACCTCGAAATCGAACCGAGTGAAGTATGAATTAATTTTCAATACTATTTTTTTTGAATCAAAGCGAAATCGAAAACATCCCATGTCAAAACCTTCATCCAACGCTTAAAAATATCGTTTAAAAATCCATTTGGTGGTCTGCTATCCGCATGAACAAAATATAAGATATCACCTTTGGCTATAGCAACCCCGTCATTCATTTGATGCGCTCTGCACTTCCTACTACAAGATAAAACTATGGCTCCTAAATTAGATGCAACTTGTCGCGTTTGATCGACGCTGTTAGCATCAACTACTATAATTTCATACGTAGTATTCCGCAAGCCAACTTTCAACAGTGAAAGGAGCTCAGCAATATTCTGCTCTTCATTCAATGTTGGAATGATGACACTTAACTGCATGTATTCTGCCATTTAGAAAACTTAACGTTTGTCTGATTCAACTTTACTTAATTTTGAGCTCCAAAGATTCACATAAAGCATGATTAAAACCAACCCAAATTTAAAAATAGGTGCGCTTGTGTCACTTTTGTTTGTATTGTTCTCATTCTCTTGCGGAAACAAGCAGGCTATAGTAATCCACACCCCGGTAGTAGCAAACAATCAATTTATAATTCTCTCCATGGAAATGATCGATGCGATTCGCGATAAAAAAAGCACTATCAATTTACAAATGAGATACGAACAATTAAATTCAGACAGTTTAGCGAAGTACTTGGTTACCGATGATCAAAAAAAAGCATTTTGGATTAATACCTATAACTCATTCATTCAAATCATATTAACAGAGCACCCAGAGTATTTCGAAAACAGAGGCAACTTCTTTGGAAAACCTAGAATAGTCATTGCTCAAAAGAAACTAAGTTTTGATGACATTGAGCACGGCATTATCCGCGGCTCAAAAATAAAACTCTCCTTGGGCTTACTTAACAATCCCTTTGTTGATGAGTTTGAGAAAAAGCTAAGAACAAAGAACGAAGACGGAAGAGTCCATTTTGCGCTAAACTGTGGCGCCAAAAGTTGCCCATTGATTTCAACTTACGATGCGAAAGACTTTAATTCAAAGATAGATCAGGTTGCAAAAAGCTTTCTTACAAAAGTATCTGCTTATAAAAAAGAAGACAACGTGATTTTAACCACTCCATTATTTAGTTGGTTCAGAGGGGATTTTGATGGCAAGAATGGCGTTTTGAAGATGTTAAAACAGTATGAAATTATTCCTGCTGAAAGCAATCCTAAAATAGAATATGATGCGTATGACTGGTCCCTGAGTTTGGGTAATTATTATGTACAATAATAGTAACGGTTCTTCTTACTACGAATTACAAACTGATACTTCAAGAATAAGAATGGAATAACAGTTGAAAAAAGAAAATGGATTTTTGGACATGTAATAAACTTCAAAGAATAAACAATGAAACATCTAATTACAACCCTTTTATTTATGACTTTTTTTTTAGTGTCCAAAGCCCAAGAAGTCGGAAGTACTGCTTTTGACATTATATTGAGGGGGTTACTTTCCCATACGATCAATGAGGTTTCGGTGCAGGATGTAAAAGGTAAAACTGAAATTTTATTTGTCGATGCTAGAGAAGAAAATGAATACAAGGTAAGCCACATAAAGGATGCTGTTTTTGTAGGATATGACAACTTAGACCTAAGTGACTTGGAAAGGGTAGACAGGAGCAAAGAAGTTGTTGTTTATTGTTCTGTTGGTTACAGAAGCGAAAAGGTTGCTGAAAAATTACTAGAAATGGGATTCTCGAATGTTTCAAATTTATACGGTGGACTTTTTGAATGGAAAAATCAAGAGCAAGTGATTGTAAATTTGAAAAACGAACCAACAGAAAAGATTCATGCTTTTAATAAAGTATGGGAGATTTGGTTAAAAAAAGGAGAGAAAGTTTATTAACGATATTTGATTTTTTAATGACGAATGGAAAAGCTGAAGGGTAACAATAAATGAAGGACGAAAGAAAAGGATACAAGATCTCTATGCTCAACAAAATACAAACCCTCGTGCGGAATTAATTCCATAGCGAGGGCTGTTTATATTCGTCATTTTCAGTTGTCATCACTCTGAACCACTTTTCCTTAGCAACCTTAGCCTTATTATCTCGTTTGTACTCTTCTTTTTCTATCATCCTTTTATCTTTAACCTTCATCTTTATTCTTTCATCGTTTCATCTCTCATCCTTTTTCTTTCATCTCTTACACGAATCTATTCTGTTTTTTTAGGTCTCCTCCCACCCATTCCACCCATCCAAGACATAAACCATTTAGCCAATTTCAATTTTTAAAAACTCTTTTTAAGCCCTACTTTTGTGAACCGTTTAACTATAAAATTTATTATGAAAAAGATTTCAATTTTAATTGCAGGTTTTTTACTTGCGTTTGCCCCAGTGAAAGCTGACGAAGGCATGTGGCTTCCAATGTTTGTGAAGCGTTTGAACTATGTAGACATGCAGAAGCAAGGTTTACAGTTAACTCCTGAAGAGATTTATAGTGTAAACAATTCAAGCTTAAAAGACGCCATCGTTCGTCTAGGAAGAGGGTTTTGTACAGGAGAAATCATCTCAGACCAAGGCTTAATGTTAACCAACCACCACTGTGGATTTGGTGTAATTCAAGAAAACTCAACAGAAGAGCACAACTATCTTGACGATGGCTTTTGGGCAATGAAAAAAGAAGATGAATTGCCTGCTGGTTTTTCAGTTTCATTTTTAGTTCGAATGGAAGATGTTTCTAAATCTGTAAATGCTCTTTTAGACGAAGATATGAGTCTAGAAGACAGAGCTAAGGCAATCAAGCAAATTTCTGACTCATTAGAAGCAGCAGCAGTTGGAGAATCTGATTACACAGCTAATGTGAAATCTTTTTACAATGGAAATGAATTTTACTTATTTGTTTATGAAACATTTCAAGATGTTCGTTTAGTTGGAGCTCCTCCATCGTCTGTAGGTAAATATGGTGGCGATACTGATAACTGGATGTGGCCTCGTCACACCGGGGACTTTACTATGTTTAGAGTTTACGCTGACAAAGACAATAAGCCAGCTGAATACAGCAAAGACAATAAACCTTACACTCCGAAGCACTCCTTACCAATTTCTTTAAAAGGAGTTGAGCCTGGAGATTTTTCTATGATTTTTGGTTACCCAGGGAGCACGGACAGATATTTAACTTCTGAAGGTATTAACTACGAATTAGAAGTTAGACAGCCTGCATCAGTTAAATTAAGAAGACAAGTTTTAGACGCTTACCAAGAAGGTATGGACATGAGCGAAAAAACTAGAATTCAGTATGCCTCTAAATTTGCAGGTGTTGCTAACTATTGGAAATATTTTATTGGTCAGCAAGCTGGTTTAAAAAGACTAAAAGTGTACGACAAGAAAAAAGGACAAGAAGATGCTTTAGTTGCTTGGATTGAGAAAGATGAAGATCGTAAAAGGCTTTACGCCGGTGTGATTGATGGTTTCAAAACTGGTTACGACAACATGAAGGAAGCAAATAGAGTTAGAGTATACTTAAACGAAGCGATTTTTAGAACTGAAGCAATTGCTTACTCCTTTCAGTTTTCAGGTTTAAAATCTAGCTATGATGCGCTTGATGAGAAACCAGCTAAAGACGACGAAAGAACAAAAGAGCAAATGGCTGAAGAAACGGAAAAAACAGCAGAGCAAATTGAAAAAACGATTACTCGTTTAAAAGGTGGAATTGATGGTCACTTTAAAGATTATGATATGGCAATTGACAGAGATGTATTTGCCGCTATGATGAAAGATTACAGCAACGATATTCCAAAAGAAAATCAGCCTGAAAGTTTCAAAAAGATGATTGGCAAATTTAAAGGTGATTTTAACAAAATGGCATCTTCAATGTATGCAAAGTCAATTTTCGGAAGTAAAGCCAAAGTTGAGGCTTTTTTAGAAAAGCCTTCTGCTAAGGTATTGGCGAAAGATCCTATTTACATGGTTCAATCTTCTATTATTGGGCATTTCAGATCTGATATTCTACCTATAATCAGAAAGGAAAATGAAGGATTACAGCGGTCAGAAAGACTATTTGTAAAGGGTTTACGTGAAATGAACTCCGATAAGGTTTATGCTCCGGATGCAAATTCAACTATGCGTTTTACCTACGGGCAAGTTGGAGGTTACGAGCCGAAAGATGGAGCTACCTACAGCCACATTACAACTGCACAAGGAATCTTAGAGAAGGAAGATCCAACGAATCCAGAATTTGTGGTTCCTGCAAAATTGAAGAAGCTAATTCAAAATAAAGATTACGGACAGTATGCTGATAAGAGCGGTGAATTGGTTATCAACTTTATTGCGAACAATGACATTACAGGAGGTAACTCTGGTAGCCCAATGATTAACGGAAACGGTGAACTAATTGGAACTGCTTTTGATGGTAACTGGGAAGCAATGAGTGGTGATATAGCCTTCGAAACTGAATTTCAAAGGACAATTGGTGTTGACATTCGTTATACTCTGTTTATTATTGACAAGTATGCAGGCGCAGGTCACTTAATTGATGAAATGAAATTGGTGAAGTAGTATTCTACTTCAAACTAATACTTTAAAAGAAGCCCTTTCTAAAATTTGTCCCACTTTGACTCCGCTCAGTGTGACAAATTTAGAAGGGGCTTTTTATTCGATGCTATTTATTGAATTAAACTTTAAAAGCATAATTTGGTTTGGTATTACCTTCCTAATAACTTCAACTAGTTCCATTTATTTTAGCAAACTAAAATTAAATGGGTAAATTTAACTGAGGAATATGCAAAAGATATTGACGCGAAAATTTAATTAACCCTTTCAAAAGGGTTGAAAAAAGTAATGGTATCACGTTAGAAAACAGCTAAACTAAGCACCCAGTATTCCACTCAACACTTCCCAAAAACGCTCATTTGCTTCTTTGGTTCCTATCGTTAATCGAACACATCCGGGCGCACCAAAGTTATCTCCCGGTCGAATCATTACTCCTTCATCTAACATCGCTGATGTTAATTCCAAAGAATTCATGGCCACTTTAAACATGACGAAGTTTCCTTGACTCGGCCAGTACTGGATGTTGTTTTCTTCAAATTTTTCGTACAACCACTTTTTACCTTCCCACACCATGTTCTGAGAAGCTACCACATGCTCGGTATCTTTCAACGCCTCATAGGCTGCAATAGTTGCCAATGTTCCAATTCTAAACGGTCTGAAAATTTTATTCAAGTACTCCCCAATTTCTGGAGTAGTGAATCCGTATCCAACTCGCATCCCTGCCAAGCCATATATTTTAGAGAAGGTATGCAGGGAAATAACATTTCTTCCTGCTTTCACATAATCTTTCGCAAATGGAAAATCATCTGCATCCACAAAATGGAAATACACCTCATCGTACACTACAATTACATCTTTTGGTAAACCATCTAATAGTCTATCAAATTCTGCCTTGGTAGCATACGTTCCTGTTGGGTTATTGGGGTTGGTAACAAATACCATTGCTGTTTTATCAGTAACAGCGGCCAAAACACCTTCTACATCGTAAGAATAGTCTGGTAATTTTAATGGTATATCAACTACCACACCGCCCTCTAATTCGATGATGTTTGTGTAAGGAGAGAAAGTAGGACTTGAAATAATACATTCAGAACCCACTGAAACTAAACCACGGCAAATAATTTCCAACACCTCTACTCCACTGTTTGCGGTCACAAACTGACCAGCCTTTATTTCTTGGTCATAAAAATCAGCTAGTACATCTTGAAATTGGTGATCGTCGTAAAAGTCATATTCGTAAACTCCGTCTAGCGCTGCTTTCATAGCAGCCACTGCTTTTGGAGAAGCACCCATCATGTTTTCATTTGAAGACAACTTGTAAAAGGTATCCCAATTTGTTTTGTTGGGCGTTGGCTTTCTCAACTGAAATCGAGTAGCCTTTTTAATTTGTGCCTTAAATAATGGGTGATTTGCTTTTCCGTCGCTCATGATTCTTCAACTATAAGTGTCCCTCAAATTTAAGCCAGAATATTGATTTAAACTGAAAAAAAATACTAAAAAGCATCATTGATACAGCCTTAATGTTGGTTACTAGAATCCATTTTTATTCCCTCAGTACTCCTTGTATTTTTTAAAAATCAAGCACAATACCAATCGACGGAATAATAGAACCGTCTTCCGTTGGCAATTGCTGCAAGGTTCTTGGGTTTGTTGGTGTGCCATCCATGTTTCTCCCCAATCCAAAACTTGATGGCTGCGGGGCTTCTTGAGCCAATGCATTCTGAATTTCGAAAAACACATTTAACGACAGCTTTTTAAAATTCCATTTTTTATCTACCCGAATGTCAACTTGACTAAAAACTCCCAACTTTTCATCACCCAACTTACTGAAATCTGGAATAATTTCGGGATATGCAATGATGGTTGCCGCCTCGTTGGCAGGAACAAATGGAGTTCTTCCAGCAAATCTCCAACGTGCACTAAGCTCCCAAGCTCTCTTTAGTTTATACCCTCCAGTAAAAGAAATTAGGTGACGGCTGTCCCAAACTGAAGGCAAGTAATCGTCTGAATCAAATCCTGTAAATTCGCTGTAAAAGTATGTGTAAGAGAAGATTCCGTAAAAATTATTCGTCAACTTTTGCTGAAACAAAAGCTCTAAACCATAACTTCTCCCTTCACCAACGGTAGCAACAGCTTCGTTTCCTAGCACTTCAAAACCAGCACCTTTGTTGGCCAATGAGACACTGTCAGCAACAGAAACAGGATAATCAGAATAATCTTTGTAAAAAGCTTCTAGTGTTATATTAGATGCAGGACCTAAGATTCTTTCAATGCCCAAGACATAATGATCACTTCTAGTATAGTCTGACCCTCTGTTCACCAACGCTCCATTTCTATCTCTAAATCCCAAAATAGTGTACGGCGCAATCTTGTAATATCTTCCTATTGTTCCATTTATTTTCCACTTCTCCGTAATGCTATATGAAAGCCCTACACGTGGAGAAATGGTCTTTCCAATGTTGTTATCCTCTGTAAATGAGTCAGCATCTGCTCTTATTCCAAAAGAGACATCCAATCTACTTTCAAAAAACGACTTTGTAACGTTTGAGAATAAACCATATTTCATAAAGTCAATTTCGGTTTCATAGTTAAACCCTCTGTTCAGGTCTTCCGTTTTATTGCGGTAATCACTGCGTTGCACATTAAGCCCTGCAACCCATTTCCAACCGTTGTTAAAGTAACTGTATGCTGTTCTTAACTTGGTTTCCATTTCTCGAGAATCGTTGTTGAAGAAACGATCTTCTTTGTTTTCGTTATCTCTGTATCGAGAAAAATCATTTACTAGAAAGTTATTACTCAAAGTCGTTACCATAAAGGCCTTTTCATTTCTAAATAACTTCTTCCAGCTTAATCCAATCGTATTGGAGTTCTGCTCAATAAAGGGAACTTGCTCAAATGTAGCCTGTCCTACTGCATCTAAATCATCGCTTGGAGCGACCGTAAATTTGTCTATGGAACCAACTCCTATTAAATTTAAGGTATTGTATGGATTTATTTTGTGTGTCAATTTGTATTGATAGTCGTAGTAATCTGGTCGAATTGGCAGCCCTATTAAGGAAAACAGATATTGCAAATAGCTTCTTCTTCCGGATACTATGAAGCTTGTTTTACTCTCTTCTCTATCGCCCTTAAAAAGTGGACCATTTAACGTAACTGCCGCTTCGCTTGCACTGACTCGTAAATTAGTGCTCAAATTTCTTGTGTTTCCTACTCGCTGTTCGAATTGCAATACACCTGAAAGCGGATTGTCATATTGTGCACCAAAGGCAGATGAGGAAAGTGTCACGTTATCGATAAAAGAAACATTTAACATGCCAACTGGCCCACCACCTGCTCCTTGCGTGGAAAAGTGATTAATGTTTGGAATTTCAACTCCATCCAGATAGTACACCGTTTCGTTTGGCGCTCCACCTCTAATAATCAAATCGTTTCTAAACCCACCTACTGATGGGGAAACTCCAGGTAACGATTGTGCTACTCTAACTACATCGTTATTCCCCCCAGGATAGGTAGCTAACTCGTTTGCCGATAATTTTTGAGTTGAAAGCGGTGTTTCTTTTGGTCTACTCACCTTACTCTTATCTGCCATAATAACAACCTCTCCAACAGCCCTAGTTTGTTCTTCTAAGATAAAATTATACAGTTGATTTCCTGCCGATTTTACATTGATGTTAAATTTAGTTTGGCTTTGAAAACCGATGTAGGTGGCCACTAAGCCATAAGAGCCCACCTCTACGTTTTCAATGGAATAAAATCCATTTAAATCTGCCGAAGCACCTGTGGCTGTGCCTTCAATAAAAATTGTTGCACCAATTAGCGGCAAGCCTTTTACATCTTTAACATATCCTTCAATTTTGGTTGTTTGTGCTGAGGCTAACTGAAAGAATATAAGGCCTAAAATAAGCAGTAATAGTTGGGTTGATTTCATCAGGTTGTTAGGTTGGTTCTTAGTAAGAATAGGAACGGTTCAGGTTAATAAATGTTTAAACATATAATTTAAAAACCTTTCCTCTTTTCGAAAGACTTAAGGTACTTTTACCGCATGAAACACTTGGCAGAAAGGGATAAAGAGAAGAAATCAAAAGTAACCATGGCCACAGCTTTTAAAACAATTATTTGGCCCAAAAGAAAGTTAGTTTTAACTGGTTTAGTTCTAATTGTAATCAGTCGTTTGGCTAGTTTGGTATTGCCCTGGAAAAGTAAAGAGTTATTGGATGTTGTTATTCCCAACAAAGATTTTGAAGGCCTTAAGTATTTGCTGCTCTTTGTTGGCGCTGCTATTTTAGTTTCAGCAGCTACCTCCTTTTTATTAACTCGACTCTTAAGTGTTCAAGCACAGTTTCTAATTTCTGAGTTAAGAGCAAAGGTTCAAAAAAAGATTCTCTCCTTGCCCATAAGTTTTTTTGACAACACAAAGTCTGGTGCGTTAGTTTCTAGAATTATGAGCGACGTTGAAGGTGTTCGAAATCTAATTGGAACTGGTTTAGTTCAATTAGTTGGAGGCACCATTACTGCTGTTATTTCTTTAGTTCTTCTACTTCGTATTTCTTGGAAAATGACATTATTCGTCTTGGTTCCTGTCGCTGTATTTGGCTTTGTCGCACTAAAAGCGTTTAAATACATTCGTCCAATTTTTAGAAAACGTGGCGTTATTAATGCCGAAGTAACGGGCAGGTTAACTGAAACCTTGGCAGGTGTTCGAGTAATTAAAGCGTTTAATGCAGAAGATCAAGAAAATAAAAGTTTTGAAGAAGGCGTTGATCGACTGTTTCAAAACGTAAAGAAAAGTTTAACGGCCACAGCAATTATGACTTCCTCTTCTGCTTTTCTTTTAGGAATTGCCTCTGCAGGGATTATGGGAATTGGCGGATACAAAATCATGAATGGATCACTCACTACAGGAGATTTTATTTCCTTTACCTTGTTGCTAGGTTTTATGATCGCCCCGATTGTACAAATGAGCAACATTGGCAGTCAATTAACGGAAGCTTTGGCTGGGCTAGATAGAACCGAGGAGTTAATGAACATGACAGCAGAAGCAGATTTGGAAGACCGTACCATTGAGCTGACCAACATAAAAGGTGACATTGTATTTGACAACGTGGCTTTTGCTTACGAAAAGAACAAAGAAGTTTTACACAATATTAGTTTCAAGGCTCCTTCGGGTTCGGTTACAGCTTTAGTAGGAAGTTCCGGTTCAGGAAAATCAACCATTGCAGGATTAACTGCAACGTTCTTAAACCCACTTTCAGGAAAGATTACAATTGACGGCGAAGACCTTTCTAAGGTCCAGCTGAGCAGTTATAGAAAGAGTTTAGGAGTAGTGCTGCAAGATGAATTTTTGTTTGAAGGAACCATTAGAGAGAATATTTTATTCCCAAAACCAAATGCTACGGAAGAGCAATTACAACATGCAGTAAAGGCTGGTTATGTAAACGAATTTACAGATCGTTTTGAGGATGGTTTAGAGACCTTAATTGGTGAACGTGGAGTGAAATTATCTGGCGGGCAGCGACAACGAATTGCCATTGCAAGAGCGGTTTTAGCCGACCCTAGAATCATTATTTTAGATGAAGCTACCTCTAACTTAGACAATGAAAGTGAAGCGCTAATTCAAAAAAGTTTAGCAGAACTGATGAAAGGAAGAACCACCTTCGTAATTGCACACCGTTTAAGTACCATTAAGCAAGCCACTCAGATTTTAGTAATCGAGCAAGGGAATATTGCCGAGCAAGGAAACCACGATGAGTTAATTGCAAAAGAAGGTAGATACTACGATTTGTATACCTACCAAGCGAGGATTTAATGTAGAATAAGGAGTTGAGAATACGTTGTACTTAGCTTTCCGAAATGCAGAATACAGTGGAGTGTCACTTATTACACCACTTAAACCCCAATAAAATTCTCAATATAAAGTTATTGACACTTAATTGACGTAATTTTTAAACAGTCAAATAGCGATATAAACTACTGAACAGCATTCAATGAACAATCGCCATGAAATATTCTACTCCTTTTATTCGCTAATATTTTAATTATATGGATATCCAATTAATCAAATGATAGAATACTTTTCTTCAGTACCAATCCAAATGTGTTAATTCCCTTTGTCAAAAGTTTAATTTCTTTACACTTTGGTGTTAGACTAATTAAGTTTTTATTGCTGCACACTATTGCAAAATCAATTACTTTAAAACGTAGAATTGGTTAATTCCAAACACTTACATAACGAGCAAACGAAGAACCAAGTGTGCAACATTAGATGACTATATGCGTAAAAGATTGTCAGACGGAGTGCTCTCATTCATCGATTTCAGTATATTTTGGATTAAGATTGTCAGACTAAGTACTCAATGAATTGGAGTACAACTCCCCTTTAACAAGCTAACCAGAATTCCCTTAAACGTAGTTTTTGATTATATCAATCTAGAAAGGCCAAATGGTTCAAAAATGGATATTAATACCGGCAGCTTTTCTGCCTATGCGCCAACTCTAAATTGGTTAATGCAGGGTTGTCAATTAACCCGATTTGCACCCACACCTCTAAAGGCTTGACTGCAAATCACTAAAGTCTAATAGTTGAATAACTAACCATTAACATTTTAACAAATGGGGCTACACAGTAAAAAAAATTGTCTTCCTTTTCTGTTTTCATTTTTCATTTACACTAGTTTTGGCCAAACTACCATTCCTCCTTGCTTTATTAATGGGGTTTGGACTAAAACCGGTTCCGCCTTGCAGTATAGCCGAAAGTATTAACATTATAAATAAATCTAATTTAAAGATTGAAGCAGGTGTAAAGGTTAATTTCCTAGGCCACTATAAACTAAGGGTAGAAGGAAATCTTACAGCTCAAGGATTAGCAAGCGATACGATTCGTTTTACTGCGATTGATACTTCCGCAGGTTGGAATGCATTTCGAATAACCAAATAACTAATGACTCAGGCGGTTCTGCAATTCTTGCCGAAAACTCAGGAAATTCGGGATTTTACATAATGTAATCAGTAATAATAAAAGGATTACCCCTATCTCAATTGAAGGTAATTCTGCTGCTCCGATTATCAATAATAACACCATATCAAATAATTCAAATACACGAATTATTTGCACTAGAAGTAGACCAAGAATTACAAACAATAACATTTCTCACCACGAAATTTCGCTACATGTAGAACCAGGTGGTTTTACACATTGATAACAGCAGTGCCTTAGTTTCTCATAATCGTGTTAAAAGCAACAGACGCGGAGGATACGCCGGTGGAATTTTTATTTACAACAGGGTCTCTGCCATTGTTTCTCACAATTACATTCGCAATAATATTTGCGACAAAACGGCTGGTATTTCTTGCGTTCACTCTAGCATATTGTTTCGAACAATGTTATTACCAACAATACAGCCTTAAATAAGACTGGATTAAATTGGGACAATGCCGGAGGACTGCATTTATCTACCTGCAGCCCTACCCTACTAAACAATACAATTACAAATAATTTTGCTAGAAAAGGTGGAGGCATGCACTTAACAAATGATTCCAACCCACCCATCACAAATACTATCATTTACGGCAATTCGGGTACTAGTGGCACACCCGATAATCAACTATTTATTAACGACGAATAAGCGGCCCTAATCTTTCATACAGTAATGTAGAAGGCGGAGTTATTAGGTTTGACATGAACGGTCATTTTTATAGCGGAACAACTCAAAACAAATTAAATACCCTACCCTATTTTGTAAACCTCACGCTAGGAGCGGGTAACAACTCCAATGTTCCTTTCGTTGGTTGGTTGTTGAGTATAAATTCTAGTTGTATTAATGCCGGTTATCCAACGGGTACATTTCCAACAACCGACATTGCAAGAAACGCTCGTGTAATGAATGATAGAATAGATCATGGTGCTTTTGAAATACAAAGAAGTCTTGGATTAAAAGACGCCACAAGTACGAATCAGATTAACCTTTTTCCGAACCCAGCATCCAATCAAGTAACTATTGTGACTCCTCCCGACTTGGCTCAAACGTTCCAACTTAAAATAGTTGACCTAACAAGTAGCTTAGTATTGGAACAGAACCAAAGCAACAAAGGAATGACGAAAATTGATGTAACCGAATTTATGAACGGAGTATACATTGCCCAATTTATTTCTGCTGATAAGCTGTATTCAAGGCCATTTATTAAGCAGTAACGCAAAAAAACAGAATTACTAACAGCAATGATAATCCTGTTTTCAAAAAATGGACATACTTTTATCTCCATGTAAATGAGGATTTGGTAAAAATGTTGGCAGGAGAATAACAACAACACCTCAACTAATTCACCTTTAACCATCAAAATGACCTATTTTATATTTTTTGTGTTTATCGTATTGTTCTTAGCGCTGATGGTTTCTTCTACCAGATGGAAGTTGAGCAAAGACCGCATCAACAGTTTAAACGTGGCTGGTTTTGCCGTTTATGAAAAAAAATCTGTTTCCGCTACGGCAAAGCTTAAGGCAGGTGAAACCTTAGCCATTCCGATAAGCAGTTCCGTGTTCCTTAACGATCAGGAAATACATCTCATTCCGAATAAGTTCCACCTCTTTTTGTTCATGACGGATTTCCCTTTTTCGTTCTACAAAAAAGACAACAAGAAATTCAAAGTACTGCGGTCCGAAAACAACGAAATTGTATTTACCTCTAGGAAAAAGAAAGCTTCCACGTTCGGTAAAATGTTTGAAATAACGATTAGAGTGCACAATAAGGATGAAAAGTTGGAAATGCTACGTAAAATAAAAAAATGGCGCTAGCATGGGCTAGTGTTAATTTTCAACACCTTACTATAGCATGAACTAATAGCTTTCAAGAAGTTGCACTCACTAAGTTAATCGAAGTGCAGCCCATGAATGAAACTACCAAAGGCAGCCCGTACAAATTGATTCATTATGCGAATAATAGAAAGGTAAGCAAAAGCTAATTGTATGACATTGCCGGTATTGCAGTTCACTTTTACTAGACAACAATTAATAAACAACAATATGCTAGAAAGTCCCCATCCCAAGAGCACGGTTTATTTATATATGATGATGTATTCTTCTTGCTTCGCCGGAGCGACTTCATGAAGAAAGGGTATCGGAACTCGCGTTTCTCTTGGTCTCTTGTCCCTTTCTATTCAAACAATACGTTCGCTTTCACTAAAAATCTATGTTGCTTTTCCTATGAATTATATTTGAGTTACAATCTGTCTAAAAAAATTCCTGTATGAAAAGTAGTTTATTTAGTGACATTGCTGTTTCTAGAGGACGCCTTAAATAGATCAAAATACAATTGCCAATGCCCTTTTTAATTTATAAAAATAGAATTTAAAGGAGACTAAAATTAATATTGGCACGGCTACTCAATATGATTAATTAAAGCAAAGCTCCCACATGGCCTTACAGAGGATTTATCTATAGGGATTTTTTTAAGCTAGCGAACAACACAAGTAAATCAATCGCTCTAAAAGGCGAAGAATACGAATTAAGTTCGCACTTGAAATAATCTAAACTGTAGCTCTTTTCCAACCGAGAGAGCCGCTTCACTTCTCCTTTATTTCCTTTGTCATTCTAAAAGAAATAAAGCCAAGAAGCAAACCTACTACTGCAATTATTGACCAAATAAAATAAGGAGATTCAAAAATAGAGTTGCCTTTTTCAACCTTTTCAATTTCATTCAGATTTACAACTTTCTGATGTGCGATTGCAGTCGGCACTATTGTTATTTTATCTTTAAACTTCTTTACATCATAATCTGGACTCCTCAACTCTTTGCCGCCTATTTTAATTGAATATGATTGAGTTGAATCTAATTCCGAAACTAAGTACTTGTCAAAATACGGAGCCTTTATAGCATTTACAGTTAGTGGCTTATTGTCCTTGTTATCAATTTCAATGAAAAATTCTGACAACTGAGTTGGCCCTACTAAAACCTCATTGGTGCTGTTAGAGTTGATTTCAAATTTAGCAATGGTCTCAAATGTGGTCACCTTCTTTTTCTTTGAATTAATTCTTTCTTTTTTGACCTTTATTCGACCGAAACGAGCGTAAAACTCGGCTCCACTTACTTCAAATTTTAATCGTTCAAAATACCTCTTAATCGGGAGTTAAACTTTCAAATAGCTCGTTTTACTGCTATCTTTTTCATCACTTATGGTACAATCAAATTGCGTGGACAATCCTTTCATCTCCTCCGTATCATAATAACCCACTTCAATAATATTTATAGGTAATCCATTCTTATCATTAAATTCTAATTTTAAGAACTCATAATTGCTCAGCGGAAAATTTAGAATTTTTAATTCCGTGGTCTTCTTTGAGCTCTTCATGGAGTGCAACAAAAAATCATCTTTAATAATAAACCATTTTCCTTGATCGTCGCTACCGCTTAACCGATCTTGTTTTTGCACGTCAGTGTTGGTAACAACAAGACTTACATTTCTAATCTCCTTCTTTTTTTCATTGTGAAAAATCAGATGAGAAACAGTGTCTGCATCAAACATTTTTTCAAGAATTTTATAGGTCTTAAGCGAAGAGGTTTTTGATGAACTAGCTGCTTTTTGAACAAAGTAAGGTACCTCTATATTTTCTCCATTGAGTACCCTAATGTTAGAGCAATTAATCTTCGCTGCTCCCAACAAGTCAGGAGAGAGCCGAATTTTATAATGTCCTGTTTCTTGAACAACATCTACTTTACTTTCGGCTTTAAAATCTTGCCCAATCGCAGCGAGTGTCCATACAAAGCAACAAAGCCAGCTAAACGTTCTTTTCATCTTTATCATCTTGAATAATAAATTTTAGTTTTTGATATAGAAATGAAATCAAGAGTAAGATAACACCCAAAAGTATGAATGAAAGTATTTTACCAGTTGAATTTCCTGCCAAATCGTAGAAAAACAATTTAACAATGGTAATAGAAAACAGCACCAAGGAGGCTACTCTTAATGTTTTCAGTCTGAACTTCATTCCCAGAATCATAAGTACAAGAGCAGACAATGCCCACACAACAGGATAAACTGATTTAGGCGCTAATTTATACGCAGCTGAGGAAGAAAGCTAAGAACCTGACTGATAGATTAATGACAGATGCCCTACTTCTGCGGAGCAGATAAATATTCCGAGGAATGACAAAATCCACAATGCAATTTTCCCTTCCTTAGACTTAAAACCATATTGGTTATGCGCCTCTTTTGTAAGGTTAATGAGAATCACTAAAAACAGTCCGAATAAAACATAGTGCCAATAGAACCCCGAACTAACTAACTCACCTGTGCGAAGAAGTAAATCTCTAGCGTCTGACGTTACGCTAAGATAATAGGTGATGTAACTAAGAATGGCAATGCTTGAAAACGCAGCGTTGACATAAAATAAAAGCGTTGACTTTTTAACTCTATAATAAGCCAATAGTCCTAAAATAAATGCATAATTATAAACGCCCAATAGTATGTAAACGAAAAAATTCAAATATTCGAATCGAACAAATTGATACTTTAATTCAAAGTAGAACGAAAAGAATAAAACGATGGCAAAGGTTGTTTTCACATACATTTTCTTCCAAAGAAATTCAACCCCTTTTATCTGAATCTGCTCCTTTACTTCTAGTAATTTAACAATTCCAAACAACGAACCTAAGGCAACTATGCCCGTAATAAATACTTTATTTAAGAATAAGCTCAAAACAATGTATTCTCCTTTCGGATAATAATTCTGCTGCCAATCAATCGCTAAACTAAACAGCATTAGAATAAGAACAACGAATGCCGAAGCTTTCATTATTTCAATTCCTCCTTTTTTAGAGAGCCATAAAAGAAGGACAGCTTCCACGGCCCAAAATAACGTTATGTAATTTCCATCCAGTTGAATTGGAGCCACTAAGCTCATGAAGGTAAGAACCAGTCCAATTAACAGAAAGAGAAGGTTTTTATCAATCTCATTTCGCTTGTAAAGCACATAGCTAAATACAAAGTTGAATATTGCCACCAAAGTGGTGAATAGCCCATTGTACAACCCAGCTTTATATCCGTTAGTTATGGCCAATCCAAAACCAAAATACAAAGCAGAATTACTGAGCAACATCGCAATTTCTATCGCTCTAAATTTCACTTTGTTCTTAACGTTATATACAATCGTCATTAAAAATAAAATATGGTAAAAGGCGGTGAGAGACATAAAAATGGTCGTTCGATGCAACTCCTCAGCGCCTGCATACTTATTTAAATATACTGCCACAAAAAGCAAATAAGTGAAGCCGTAAATGAGGTAATTCACGATGTTCCATTTTCTGAAATAAACGAGTGCCAACATTCCAATATCCAGTATTAAAATATAAGTGAACAGGACTGCAATGTTGCCAGAACCAGTACTTAAAAAGAATGGCGATTCAAACCCATCAATTAGCGCCAATACAGCAAGTTCTTTTCGGTCGTATGCAATGGCTAGTAAAACAGCAAAACAAGTAATAAGTACCATTATTACAAATGCCGCAATTTGTGGTATAAGATGATATTCATGAAAGGCCAAGGCGATTGTAAAATAGAGAACAGCTAACGCTCCACCAATTAAATAGAGCTAAATCTTGCAAAAGAAACCCTCAATTTGTGGGCTAGTCCAATCATCCCTCCCCCAATTACAATTCCAATTGCAACTCGCATACTTTCGGTAATTACATCGCTATCGATACCAAGCTTAATGAGAAAGCCCATACCAATCACAAAAATGACAATCCCTATTTTACTCAATAGATTTTCCCCAATAAACCTTTCTAAATCAGGATTCCGTTCCATAAAAGAAGGCTTTGGTGGAGCAGGTGATTCAGGAGCTTTTTTAGGTGGTTCAGATTGGACGCTTGCTTTCTCCAACACCATTTTAGCCGCCAACTTTGATTGCTCCACTTTTATCGGCTCATCTTCTGTGTTTACGAGATATGATTTCTCTTCAAATACGATTGGTTTTTCAACTACAGGTTTTTTCTCTGCCTCGGTAACCTTCTCCTCTTTTACAGTCTCTTTTGGCGGTACAACTTGCTGATATACTTTTGTGCGTCTTGCAATCGATTCTTTTTTCGCTTCTCGAATTAAGAAGTCTACCTTATCGTTTAGTACATTGATTTTCCCTCCTATTTTGAAGAAAAAAATAACCACAACAATTAATAAAACAGTTATAAGACCGGTCATTGGGTAGGTTTTAAATTTATCGAAAGATAACTAAACCTAAACAACCGCATGAAACGGCCTGCTTCTCTCCATTTCGTTAAATATCTACCCGTTTCTTATTCCAAATTAGATAGCGAAATCTTGCTCTACATATGTTTTAACCTGCTTATAATAAGGCCTAAGTTTAAAGTATGACAACACTTAATATTCTAAGAAATGCCTACTTTAGATGTTGCAACCGTAACCTAAGCAGAACTAAAATGGACGTAAAACAAAAATTAAAAGACTGGAAGATACAAACTGAATTATTAAAAATGCAAATGCTTTTGGGCAAAAAAGAAACTGAAATTGCCTTTGAAGGGAAGAAGAAAGAAATGTCTCAATAGCTAAATGAAATTAGTGAAGACATTAAGAGTTTACAGCGGGGGGGTCAAGAAGATATGTTTGGTTTAAAATCGAAGGTTGAGGACCTACAGCTACAACTCATGTTAAAAAAAGCAGAGAATTTAGACCAGTTGAAGGAACACCAGAGAAGGCTGAATAATGGACTTAATGAGGTAAAATACGAATTGAATAATAATATTGAAAATGGAACAAAAAGCATTAAGAAATGGGCAGATGCAACAGAACACAAAATAGACCAATATCACTCAAATTTTGATCTGTTTAAACTTCAATTAAATTTGGCAAAAATGGACGGAGAAGAACAGTTTAACGAAAAAAGAAACGAGGTCGTGAACAAGATTTCTGAGTACAAAAAGAGTCTTGAAAATTTAGAAAGCCAAACAGATTTAGGGTGGGGGAATTTTAAAAAGGAAATTGGATCTGGATGGGATGATGTAAAGAAAGCCTTTTAACTAAAAAAAGTGAAGGCATAAAAAACCTCGATGACTCGAGGTTCTTTGAATTTTCTAAGTAGTTTGTTCTGCTTACTTTGGCATTGCTACCGTATTTATTACGTGGATTACACCATTGCTTCCCATAACGTCTGTTGCAACAATTTCGCTGAAATTTCCATTTGCATCTTTCAACAAAATTTTATCATCTTTCTGCATCACTGTAATTACCTGGCCATTTAAGGTTTTTAACTCTACTGAGCCTTCTCCTTCCTCTAAAGCAGCAACAACGTCCTCTGCAGCTAACTTTCCAGATACTACATGGTAGGTTAAAATATCTGCCAATGCCTTTTTATTCTTCTCTTCTAGAAGAGAACTTAAGGTTGCTTCATCAATTTTAGCAAAAGCAGCATTTGTAGGAGCAAATACAGTGAAAGGGCCATCTGCTTGTAATGCACTTACTAAATCGGCAGCTGTTAATGCTGTTACTAAAGTTGAAAAATCTTCGTTGCCCACTGCAACATCAACTATTGTTTTTTGTGCAGTAACGGTATTAGCAAATACTAACGACATTGTTACTGTTAATAAAAGGACAATTTTCTTCATAATATTTTTAGTTTTAATTTGTTTATAATGATGAAAGAACAGTGAAAAGTTGACTTTGTTTAGCGCTCTAACTAAATTGTTAAACAAGAAGATTATAAGCTGAACTCAGAGAAATACTGTTGCTTCACTTTACGCTTAATAGCACTTCAAAACAACAGTGCTCTGCCTTATCTTCTTCCGAAGGAAAAGAATCTCCTTGATTTAACCCTGAACAAATGCATGTATTTGTACTAAGAAATACAGTGACCCACTAGAACCCTATTACTGTGAAATAAAGGTTGGAATGTCGTTTGTTTAAAAAAGAATTCTAAACCAGTTGAGGATTCAAAACCATAATTGATTGCCGCACTGACAAAAGTGAAGTACAAAATTCAATTTGTTTGCACTAAAACCAAATACCAGTATTTATTGAATTCTGTTTTCTTAATAGGTGAACGGACAGGCATAATGACCGTATAAACCGTCATCGTTAGGAACGAAACAATCCATTAAATTGAGAGCCTTTACTACTTATAAAATTAACTGAAAAATTTACTTCAGAACCGCTTACCACGCTTCATTGCATTCAGTTTTCTCCAAAGAAAAGTAGTTAGGCCCAATGACTTTTCAAACCACCATTGCTAAGAACAAAGGAATCCGACGAAACGAAAGTGTCACAAAAAAAAATAGTTAGCTTCAAAAAGATAACATTCAATTTAAAACCCCACCAAAAAGTCAACGAGTCATCCGATATAATTCAGATATTAACGGTAACTACTATTGCCTTAAAAATAATTACTCTCATCAAAACATAATTAAGCTTTAGAAGGCTATAACATAGGTCTTAACTGCTTGAAGTTATTGTGGTTTTACTTAGAGTCAATAATGTGTTCAAACAATCAACTATGGAAAACAAGACAGAAGTCTTCATTTCATTTGCAGCTGAAGGCGCGAGGCAGAAATATTTTCTCAAAGGTCAATCACTGGATATCACTTCTTCATTCGAATATACAGATATGTCTATTAAAGAAAAGACTAATTCCGATTGGAAAACGAACGTCAGAACAAAAATAAAAAACTGTGATGGTGTTATTGTTTTGGTCAGTACACATTCATTGAACTCTAGTAAACAACAATGGGAAATACAGTGTGCCAGGGAAGAGGGTAAGACAATATATGGAATTTACGACTTTAAGAATGAAGGAACAAGCCTAGTTGAAATGAACATGAAAGCTTGGCAATGGGATGGTATTAAAAACTTTATAGACGTTTTGTAACTCCATTATACCGGGAGAAATCTCATTTATTGCAGGCATTTTAACTCCAAGAAAAAAAAGGAAAAACTTTTACCCGTTTCGCAACAAAAATAATATTTGTGGAGCCCATTTAGTTATCCAAATAAAAAAGGAAACTCAACCTTTCATCCGTTAATACACCAATAAAAAACCTTGGAAGGAGAAAAAATAAAAATTTGGCAACAAAATAAAACGTTGTGCCGGTGTGATAGCTTTTGTGTGCAAAAATACTTGGCATTTAAGTAACACTTGCTTGAAAATAAAACGTGCAAATCTTGAAGTAATTCCATCAGGGTTTCATTTATCGCTGAGCCAGATACAATGCTTTACCAAGTTTTGAGTTTACTATTTTAAATTTAATCGTTAACAATAGCTTAACCCCTTATGAGTCAACGATAAATTATTTTCACCCGTCCTTTGATTAGTTAATTTAAAACACGCTCGTAAAATCCTATTCTCCTATACTTTGCTTTTTTTGCGTTAGTAAGCTGCGAATGCGACGATACGGCTGATTGAAAAGGACTTTCTACTGTTGCCGCCCAAATTTTAGAGGCTAACCGCTACTGAAAAAAATTTCCCCAACGGAACGGATAGTAGTTATTTACCCTAGTAGAAATCAACAAAACTTCACTTACAAAAGTTGATTGTAAACAGGTATTTTTTTTGACGGTTGTACTTGCGAAGATGCAAAGTACCCGGAAATAAAAAAACTGACACAATTGAGGTTTAGTAGTCCAATCCCGTTTCCAGATAGTTTTTTATCGTTTCGAGCTATTGACTTTATAAACCCAGACAGCACGTATTCTTCTGAAGATACTTCTTTTTATATGCACTATACTACTTCGTCTGACAGTTACCAGCTAAGTATGAAAGACATTACTTTCTAATCTCCTGCCAACTTGTTTGTTCGTTTCCTTGATTGGGGATTTCAATCCGGCGAACAATTCTCTGGTTGCTAAAATCGGTTAACAAGTTCAAAATGAAACCCTTTTTGGCAACTTCGCGATGCCCTATAAAAATTACAATAAGGTATTTTAATATACTGAACTATCTAACTTCGGAACTAAGAAGTCAACTCTATTCAACACAATTTACTTTCAAGTTGAGAACGGAGTTATGGCTTTTGAAAGCAAACAAGGGCAATTGTTCTACTTGTTGAACTAAACAGCCGCATGCTTAACTCAAGCAGACTTGTCTTCCTAAAAATAATTTCGTTTATTACGTAACTTAACAAGATTTCTTCTATTTGTATACAATTGAAGGAAAAACAAACAATACCAAAATGACCAACAGCACGATAGATCTAAATGAAGCAACTTTAAAGAGCTATGTTGAAGCAATACGACCCAATGATTTAGAAATTCGGCAGAAGCTAGATTTTGGCTATTCTTATGACGGGCAAATTGCATTACTATTTACAATAAGACCCGACTGGAGAAATCCAGAGAAGATTCAAAATTCTGAATTTGCAAAAATTAGATATTATAAAACACAGCGAATATGGAAGTTATATTGGATGCGAGCAACCGGAAAATGGGAACTTTACGAACCTTCGCCACAGTCAACTCATTTGGAAAAATTATTAGACATTGTAAAAGAGGATAAACACCATTGTTTTCATGGCTAAAGTTGGAAAAGTATACTTGCAGAAATAGCTGAGCAGTTGGATACGGAAATATTTGTTTTTATACTACTAAAAACAAGAAAACTAATGCGATTCCTAGTTGTTTATTTACTTCAGAATAAGAATATTACGAAGAACTTTTTCAAGCTGATTTAGAGTCGGTAAATAACCAAGAATTAGATTTTATTAAGTTCAATGGTTTAGTAAGCTTTGAGGAAATTAAAATTATGGAGAAACTTGTGGCACAATTAGGCGACGAAACCGCTGCATTAGAATTATAAAATATTATGGATAGAAAAAAGCCATTTCAGAATTTCAAACACTCTCTAGGTCATTTTACTTTTAGACAAGAGTGGTTTGATTTTAAGCAGAGCCAGTTGGAAAAACTTGAAACGGTTAGAGAGAATACGCTGAAAGAGTTTGCAAAAAAAGACGATGATTGGTTATTGAAAGTTGACCAAAAATGGTGTTGGGGACCCACCAATAATTACTGCAAGTGGTTTCACGTTTGCGAGCACGAGTCTAACCACAACGGACAATTTAAATTTATAAAGAGCCGCCTGCCTTCTGCTCAAAAATAGGGAGATTGCTTTCAACGGTTGAAATGCTCCATCTCGTTCCTCTCGCAGTAGTTGCTCTAAAAAATTTCGACTGCTTCTTACATTAAAGCAGGTTTTCGACTAGACTAATTATAAGCATGACCACTCTAAAAAGCTGGTATTCCAGACTTAAAAATTCCCCTTGTATGAATCGTTCTATTTTCTTTTTATACTGCTCTAAAACTTTTTAAACGGTTACACCTTTAATCTAAGGTAATCTAGTAATTTTAAAAATAAAAAAATGACACCTACAGGTCGCTCAAAAAGTAAAGTTGTAATTATTGGTACAGGAATGGTTGGAATGAGTTACGCTTACTCACTTCTAAACCAAGGAACTGTTAAGGAGTTAGTGTTAATAGACATTGACAAAGAGCGTGCAACAGGAGAAGCGATGGACTTAAATCATGGTTTATCTTTTGCGCCAAGAAAAATGAAAATTTTTGCCGGACAATATTCCGATTGTAAGGATGCGGATATAGTTGTGATTACTGCGGGAGTTTCTCAAAAAGAAGGAGAAACAAGAATCGACTTGTTGAACAGAAATGCAACAATCATTAAAAGTGTTGTTAACCAAGTAATGAAGAGTCAATTTGATGGAATAATATTACTTGCCTCAAACCCGGTTGATATTTTAACGTATGTGGCGTGGAAAGCTTCTGGACTGCCCGCATCAAAAGTAATTGGCAGCGGAACCTCACTAGACACAGCCAGACTTCGATTTGAGATTGCACAAAAGATTAATATTTCGATTAAGAACATTCATGCTTACATTATGGGTGAGCATGGTGATTCAGAATTTGTTTGCTGGTCAAAAGCATACGTTGGAGCAAAACCAATTGTAGACGTTATTGAAACGATGGAAGAAATTGACTTCAAGGATTTAGAAGAAATTCATACTTCTGTAAAAAATGCAGCTTATGAAATTATTAAACGTAAAAAAGCGACGTATTATGGAATTGGCATGACCTTAGTGAGCATTACCTCGGCAATTGTAAACGATGAAAATAGCATTATACCCATTTCTGTATATAACGGTGGAGCGTATGATATAGTGAAAGATTTATACATCGGTTTGCCTGCGGTATTAAATGCTGAAGGGGTTCATCATGTGGTAAAATTGAAGCTTAACGATATAGAGCAAGAGCAACTGGATCATTCAGCGAATCTTTTAAAAGGTATTTTAAACCAGATGGAATATTAAAACATGTGAATTCGACAATCTTGCGGTTCTTAACACCGTTTGAGCAAAAAACAAATACCAGACACCACTCAACTTAAATTTAATAAAAGGGTTTGCTAAACACTCGAAATAAAAGCGAGGTTTTACTTAACTTAGAGCTTGTTAACAACAAATAAGCAACTTAAAATTATGAAGAAAGAAATTACCCTCCTCTTTTCTGTTTTTATAGCAGGAATTCTTTTCGGACAGCAAAAAAGCATTGATGAATTCGATTCAGAATTTCTGAACTGGTACAACAAAGATTTAGTTGAGAATAAAGTAATGGGAACGAGTGTTGACAAAACATACAACGAACTGCTACAAGATTTAACACCAAAAAAGACGATTATTGTTGCAGTTATAGACGGTGGAGTTGACATATACCACAAAGAATTGGAAGGCAAAATATGGAGCAACCCCAACGAAATTCCGAATAATGGCATAGATGATGACGACAATGGATACATAGACGACATTCATGGTTGGAATTTTATTGGGAATGCGAAAGGAGAAAATGTGCTTCTTGAGAATTTAGAGTATACCAGAATTGTGAAATATAACGATAAAAGCGACAAAGATTATCCGGTTGCCTTAGCTAAGCATAGGAAAGAAGTAAAGAAAAGAAAGACGCAGAAAGAAAATTACGAGAGTTTTAAAAAGAACTGGGAGGCAGCACATTCCGTGATTAAAGAAAATACAGGGATAACTGTTGAGTCTAAAAAAGATGCATTAAAAGTTAGGCCTCAGGACCAAAAGGTTCTTAGATCCAAGAATTTTTTAGTCTCTAAGTATGGCCAAGGTGTTACCTCGGCTATGCTTGAAGGATTACTGACGTCAAATTCAGAGTATTTAGACTTTTATTTAAATACAGCGTTTAATGCCAGAGAATTAGTTGGAGATGACCCGTTAAACATAACAGACAAATTTTACGGAAACAACAATGTAAAGGGGCCTAATTCAGATCATGGGACTTCTGTTGCTGGCGTAATAGCAGCTATTCGAGACAATGGAATTGGGATAAATGGAATAGCGTCGAACGTTAAAATAATGACGGTACGCTCCACACCTAACGGAGATGAAAGAGATAAAGATGTCGCCTTAGCCATCCGGTATGCCGTTGACAATGGAGCTGATATTATTAACATGAGTTTTGGCAAGGATTTCTCACCTCAAAAAGAATTTGTAGATGCTGCTGTAAAGCATGCCGAAGAGCAGGGAGTTTTAATGGTTCACTCTTCCGGCAACGATGGGCAAGATGTTGATGTAAATGAAAAGTTTCCTAGCAAACTTTATTTAGATAAAACAGAACCAACAAATTGGTTAAGTGTAGGTGCAACTCAATTGGATTTAAATAAAAGCATTTGTGGCGCTTTCTCAAACTATGGAGTAAATCAAGTTGATATTTTTTCGCCAGGTGTGGAGGTTATTTCTTTAGATTCTAACAACAGTTATGCGCAAACGAGCGGAACAAGCATCGCTGCTCCTATTCTTTCAGGAATTGCTGCCCTTGTGTTGTCTTATTACCCCGATTTAACACCACAAGATTTAATCACTATTCTTACAGAGAGTTCATATAAAGTGGCAAAACCAAGAAAGGTGTTTGTTCCTAGTTTATCTGATGAAAAAAAGAAAAAAGCTAAGTTTTCTGCTATTTCTAGAAGTGGTGGAATTGTGAACGCATACAATGCATTTAAATACATTGAAGTAAATGCAATCAATTCAAAACAATAGATTGTAGAAGAGTTTGGTATATGGATTTTCGAATTCACTACCTGTGAAACTTAGCTTTACAAGAAGCGATTTGTCATTTTACTCGATGGTTGTCTATCAATATCGCAAGTAAATTGGATAATTCTTTTTTTAACTTTTTTTACTTCTTATCTTGATTCAACAAGTGAAATCGAATCTGATGTTCAAGAAACGATTCTTCATGATAATTATGAATTCCCTGTACCATTTGACACACTTGACTTAGTTCTTTTCGATTTCCTTAAAAATGAGAATGCTAATTGGTTAACCTCAACAGAATGCACACTTTCCAACGTTTAGGTACACCCAAGATAAAAGGGATTTACAGGGAATTAAATGACTCAATTTTACAGACTTATTGATCTCGAAAAGATCAGCGCACCAGTCAAGTAGAAACCACCTGTTCCCTCCCTAATTTTTCACTACCTTTTGACTGGCTTTCCAGGTAGAACCTGATATATAAAGCACATATATTCCGGCGGTTAATCCCTCTGTACTTAATTCAATATTCTGCACTGCTTCGGTTAACACCGCACGGTCGTTCTTCACCACTTTACCAAACATGTCTACCCACTGAATCCTAACTTCAGAAGGGTTTCCGCGATGGTTTAACTCGACTATGATGTTATCCCCAATCATTGGATTTGGGTACACCTTGAGAGAATGAGCATCGTTTAAATGTTCTGCAATTCCTGTTCTTTGGTTGTTAAAGTAGGCCTCTGCTTCGTTAAAAGCATTCACTCCTATTTCTATTCCCATTAAGCGGCCTGGAATATCATCAGCAGGAGGGTGAATTCCTCCCCATATCCTGGAAAGGCTGCATTGGTCTGAAGCATCTCTATAGGTCGCCCATTGCAGGGTAACGTCAACACTTGGTCCTTTCTCAAACACCAAGAAACTATCTTTTGGAGCGCTAAACTCTCCCATTCCTCCTGGAAAATATTCATCGCCGGTAAACAGTGTCATCACCTCAGCGGCAGCTCTTGAAAAGGTAGAGTGACCTGAAACATACCCCGCAAAAGGAGGTGTAATAAATGTTGGTCTTTGATACGGCCACCAATTTCCAGCAAGAATCCAATCTACCCCTGCAGAATCTGTCGCAGGATTTCCAATGTAAGAAGGTCCTTTCCAAGCTTTCACTTTAATTTTAGTGACATTTTCGTTGTTCATTCCAGCCAATGGATCGCCCATTTGAACCAATTCAATTAGGCCGCTGTCTAGCAAAATTCCTTGCCAATGATAGGACGGCAAGGTAGAATCAGAACTTTGTCCCTTCTGCGCCATATAGCGAATTGCAGATACTGGACGAATATAATCGTACCATCCTTTATTGCCCCAAGCGGTTATAGCAGCATCATGAAGCGCACCTGAAAGACAGAAGTAGGATTTTACATCCCATTCTAAATTAGTTAAGGTAGCGCCTTGTCCTTTGTATTTCTTAACAACTAAGGAATCATCACTAACATAATTTAAAATGGTAAACCAATGTCCAGGAGGAGTTTCCGATTCTGGCCCGTCTGCCCAAAATTCTGCCAAAACCCTCGTATAATCTGCTCTTGAAATTACTTGAGGTGTGTACGGTTGCCCTGTAGCCGGATTCATCCTTCTTCCGGCGCCATAGTCTCCCCCATCAATTTCATTGTAAAAATTTCTTAAACCGAGAACAGTTGTGGGAAATGAAGAAACATTTCCGATAGATGCAGGAGAGATGTCCCACATAACAGTATCGGCAGGATCTAGGTGAGAAGACCATTTTGACACAAGGGCAAAGTTCCATTTGTATTCCTCAGATTGCCCTCCAACATTAGCGGTATCCAAAAATGGTGGTGCTCCGCGGTCATGATACACCCAATAATCATTTCCATTTCTTTGGTGAATGGTAAGGTTACTGTCGGACAATGCAAAGGGACTAACTTCTCCCCATTCTGGGCTTAAAAATTTTGGAATAGCCCCTGGAATTAAATTCCCACTTTGATCAATAAAAAAGTCAAATGCCAAGGGTTGCCATCTGTTGGGAAAATCTAAATTGGAATTGCCCTCTATCTTCGGGTCTAGAGGATTGTTTACAGGCGTGTAAAATTTATTCCCATACTGATTCCGTTCGTTTGCTCCGTCTTGTTCCCCAAAACTGATTAGAAACTGAGCGATGTAATTTCCAAGTGCCGCTGGATCTCCAGATTCGTAATCAACTGAAATGTTAGACTCGTCGTATCCCTGTTCTAAAAGCAACTGTTGAAACCGCGGTAAAGTAGAATCAGCTCCCGGTGAATTTTTAAAACGATGCATGAGCAGTCTAAAAGCTGCAAAACTCATTGTTTCTTCCTGTTTTAGCTGTTTTTGAGAAGCTGATGGCAACATTATTCCATTGAACGGGCAGTTATAGCCGTCTACCGTTTTGCCTAGAAAGTAAGTGCTCGCAGTGGTATCGTAAACTGCCCAAGAATCGTATAAAGCGACAGAAAAGTGAAATAAATTTCTTGCATGCATCGTGGGCCGTGCAAAATCTTCTCGAATTGCTTCAAGTAAAGCTTCATTCCATTCCCTAGCGACCGATTCTGTACCACGAACATCTGATAAAAATAGAAGAGTACATACCAAACCCACTAATATGCTGCTTAGTTTGTTGCTAAATTTTATATTAGAAGTAGATGGCAATAGGTAATGTCGTATCATTCTAACCGTATTCATTGAGAATTGAAATTTACAAAAAATGCAATGGATTGTAAGGAGTGTTAAAATACTTTCAACAGATACACAAGTAAAACTGCGCTAATGTTTGATTGAAAAGAACCTATAAATAAGCTGCCAATGCTTTTAAATAGAATAAACAACTCAATAGTGATGAATTAATGCCTCCATCGAAGTAATTTTATAGCATCGGTTCGGCATCTCCAGAATACCGTTAACTAAACACCTAAAATAACCAATGAAGCAAACTACTTTAATTAAGAACTCCACTGTTGTAAATGAGGGAAAAGCTATTGTTACCGACGTGCTATTGTCAAACGGATTGATTCAGCAAATCGGTACCATTGATGTTGAAGCCCACCACATCGTAATTGATGGAACAGGCAAACACCTATTTCCAGGAATTATTGATGGTCAAGTTCATTTTAGAGATCCGGGTCTTACACACAAAGGAGATTTATATACCGAAAGTAAGGCGGCCATTGCCGGCGGTGTTACTTCATTTATTGACATGCCCAATACAGTCCCTAATATTTTGACCGTAGAAAGCTTAGAGGAAAAGTATGAAATTGCTGCAACCAAATCATTGGCGAACTATTCTTTCTTCCTCGGGGTAAATGGAGACAATATTGATGAAATCATAAAAACTGACACCACCAAATTCATTGGCGTTTCAGATGATGGCTTGTATTTTACAAAAAAAGGAAACCTCTTGGCCGACAATCCGGAGACAATGGAAAAACTGTTTGCAAACTGTAGCTCCATTATTGCCATTCATTCTGAAAAAGAAGCAATCGTAGAAAAAAATGAGCAAGCATTTAAAGAAAAGTATGGCGATGATATTCCTGCAAAATTTCACCCCATTATTAGAAGTACTGAAGGATGTTATGAAGCCACCAAACGAGCAATTGAATTGGCTAAAAAGCACCATGCAAGACTGCACATTCTACATTTGACCACTGAGGCGGAAACACACTTATTTCAGAACGACATTCCTCTAAAAGAAAAGAGAATAACCACCGAAGTTTCTGTGCACCACCTTTGGTTTTCTGACAAACACTACGACCGTTTAGGAATGCTTATTAAATGGAATCCTGCTATAAAAACAGAAGAAGACAAAAAAGGCTTGCTAAAAGCACTGTTAGATGATCGCATAGACCTCGTTACAACAGACCATGCTCCGCATACATTAGAAGAAAAGCAACAACCTTATTTTCAATCTATGTCTGGAGCTCCGATGGTGCAACACACCTTAAATTGTATGTTAGAATTTTACAAGCAAGGTCTTATTTCGTTAGAAAAAATAGCGGAGAAAATGTGTCACAACCCTGCTATTCTATACAGTATGACCAACAGAGGCTTTATACGAGAAGGGTATTATGCAGATTTAACCTTGGTGGACTTGAACAGCCCGTGGACCGTTGCTAAGGATAATCTACTGTATAAATGCGGTTGGTCGCCGTTGGAGGGAACGACATTTCAAGCTGCAATTGAACAAACATTTGTGAACGGAAACTTGGTTTTCGATAACGGCAGTTGGAATGAAGAAGAAAAAGGCATGGCAATCGATTTTACCGCAAAAAATGAAGAACACTAATCTGTTATGTTTAAAAATAGAAGGTTGGTCATCGCCACAAAACATGAAAAAGAAAAAATCATTGCGCCGCTGTTAGAAAATGCTTTAGGGGTTTTATGCTTTGTGCAAGAGGATTTTGATACAGATGAGTTGGGAACGTTTACAGGAGAAATTGAGAGGAAACTAGCCCCAATTGCAACGGCAAGGCAAAAGTGTATGATGGCCATGAAATTAAGCAACTGTGATTTGGGAATTGCAAGTGAAGGCTCTTTTGGTGCGCACCCGTCTATCTTTTTTGCCCCTGCAGATGACGAGTTTTTAATTTTTATTGATGCCAAAAACAACTTAGAAATTATTGCCAGAGAACTGAGTATGGAAACAAATTTTAACGGCAGCGAAATAGCCAATCAAGCAGCCCTTTTAGAATTTGCTGAATTGGTGAAATTTCCTTCTCATGGGTTGATACTTCGTAAATCAAAAACAGACAATAGCACTATAATTAAAGGCATTTCAGAAGTTAATCAATTAAAAGAAGCCTTCGAAAAATTGATAGAAGACGTCGATTCAATTTATGCAGAAACAGACATGAGAGCGATGTATAACCCGAGCCGCATGGCAGTAATTGAACTTGCAACCAAAAAATTAGTGGACAAAATCAATTCTTTCTGTCCGCAATGCAGCACCCCAGGGTTTGGTATTACAACGGTAAAAAAAGGGCTAAAATGTAGCTGGTGTGCCTTACCAACCAACTCCACGCTGAGTTTCATTCACAGTTGTGAAAAATGCAATTTCACTAAAGAAGAACTTCATCCTCATAAAAAAACAACTGAAGACCCAATGTATTGCAACTATTGCAACCCCTAAAACTCGCATACCGGCAAATCAGTACAATTATAACAAAACAGCGAATGACGAGATCATCAATTAGTACCAAGCTACAGAATTGGACGATGATGAAAGAAGGTAAACGTTCAATTCTGTTCTGAATAAAAAATTCAGCGCACGTTTCAGCTTGCGTTCAAGAACAACCATAAAGGCATTGCACCTAACATCACTGAGCCGAAATCTCGACAATATAGTTTTTATCCCAGATCCTAATAGTGATCTAATTCCAGATAACTGCTTTACATCTAGAGAGATTGATAAGTTATTTTGTTGCCTCAACTTTTCACACAGGGCGAGTATAAGTTTACAGATCAACTCAGTGTTACCGCAGGAATTCATGCGCAATACTTGGGTCTTTCTGAAGATTTAGCTGTTGAGCCAGGACTAGCTGCTAGTTGGCATTTAAACCATGCAACGAATTAATTTAGCCTATGGTTTACGTTCTTAAATGCCCTCTTCGCCAATTTTATTTCTGCAACAAGTAAATGCGATCGGAGTTGGAGAGCGTACCAACGAAGATTTAGGTTTTATGAAAAGTCCCCATATTGTTTTAGCCTATAATCAATAAATTGGTAACAGTTGGAGAATACAAGCCTAAACCTACTATTAATTACTCCTTGATATTCCTGTGGAACAAATAAAGAGCAGGTACTCCGCTTTAAACGAAAGAGCTGATTTTGTTTTCTCTGAAAAAGAAAACTTAGTAAATGAAGAAACTGCAAGAAATTATGGAGTGGAATTAACACTAGAAAAGTTCTTTAGTAAAGGTACTACCTCTTGGTAACAGGTTCTGTCTATAATTCTAAATACAATGGAAGCGATGGTATTGAACGCAACGCTGCATGCAACAATCAACTACTTGGCAACCTTTTGACCGGAAAATAATAGAAAGTAGGCAAGACTAAACGAAATGCCCTTACCTTAGATGCGAAAGTTACCAGTTCACAAGAAATCCCATTCACTCCTATCGACCTAGCTGCCACAAGAGCCAATTCAGGAGAACTGTTCTTTCAGAAGATAATTTATTTTCTCAGCGCTATGAGGATTATTTCCTCTGGAATGTAAAATTTGGCTTTCAATTGAGTGAGAAGAAAAAGAAGGTCTCGCATTAATTCTCTGTCGATTTTCAAAATATTTTAAATACTGACAATGGATTTAAACTGCACCACAATCAAGTGACAGATAAAATCAACTCTGTTCCTCAAATTGGGTTTTTCCCAGACGTGCTTTACAGAATAAAATTCTAAAGTTAATCCAACCAAACCAGTAAAGAGGCCTCTTTATTTTTCAGGAGACCTTTTTTAGATTGCTTTTTGAGCAATTGTTCAATTTCTTATCTTGTAAGTAAACCTAAAATTTGTAAAAAAAAGCTTTCAAATTTTCACGTTTTTGGTTTTTTGCGTTAATAATACAACATCTTCATAATTATCTATCTAAATACAAAGTTGTAGATTAGAAAGTAGCCCTTAATAGATTGCTAATCCCAAATGGAGCTAATGAGCCAAGTTGATGAGCAATGGAAAATTAACAGCGTTAAAACATCAGGTAGAATTACCGGGCGATTTAGAATCTGAGCGCTATTCTTTTGCAATGTTTTCCTTTCCAAAACCCGACAGCACATTGACCTTTAATGACGAGAAATTGATTTGATTGTTTATTAATACTGCCACTGCGGTTTTATATTTACAACGAGATTTGGATTACTACCTGCCGCTCACCGTCGTTTACTTTGTTTTTTCAGTTGTTGGCGTTTGCAAATGGAGAACATCAGACCAACTCACGTGCACATCAGCTATCTAGTTTTCTAATTGTGTAACAACAGAATGTTGCCCACTTTACTATCCAACATTGTTAGCAAAGAGTACAATTGTTTCATGGTACAATATTTACGAAAGAACCCCATTTTTAAAAGGAACAATAGAGTGTAATCGAATTGAGTTTGTCCATGCAGATAGATGCTTGACGTAAGGATTTACTTTTGCTCTTTTTGAAAAGTGTCTTGTCAAAAACCCCTCCCTCCTTTCAGCAAATTATCAAGGTGCAAATTAAACCCGATTCATTTATTCGCATAGAGCTATAAGTGGCATTCATGACGATTTGTCATTGAAAAGTCGAGAACTGTCAGTTTATCACCACTTTAGTAAGAACCTCCACAACCCCTCTAGTTAAGAGAGGGTAAAGTCTAAATAGCTGAGTCTTTTAATGAGTTACCAAAAAAAAAGTTTAAAATAACAGCTACTGCACCATGTTTGCAACTAGCAATTGAATTATCAATGATTTTAAAGTAAAAAAAGCAGAATGAAAGTATTAGTAATTGGAGCAGGGAATATGGGTTTAGCGTATGCAAAAGCTCTAGTAAAGTCGGAGTACTTAAGTAAGTCGAATTTAATGATTTCGGATACAAATGCTGAAAAAACAGCAGAGTTAAAAAAAATTAGTCGATTCGATGTGTACAGTGATCTTGCAGATTGCCTGCCGAAAGCGGACATTGTCTTTATTGCTGTGAAGCCCTATCACACAGAGGGTCTTTTCAAGGAATTGAAACCCATGACCAAAAAAGATCAAGTAATTGTTTCGTTAATGGCGGGTGTAACCATCAATAGCATTCAAAAAGGGTTAGGAATTGAAAAAGTAGTGCGAGCAATGCCAAACTTACCGGCACAAGTTGGAAAGGGCTTAACCTCCTTTACTACCTCCAAAGAGGTTTCAAGATTAGAAACTTCTACCGTGCAGCAGTTACTGAACACCACCGGAAAGTCAGTGCATTTAGATACTGAAAACGATATAGATGCTTCAACAGGAATTTCAGGAAGTGGTCCAGCTTATGTTTTTTACTTTATGCAATCCATGATGGAAGCTGCCAAAAAAATGGGCTTTTCCGAACACGACTCCAAAGTATTGGTGAGTCAAACCTTTGAAGGGGCCGTGGAGCTGTTCAATCAATCTGATCTAACACCAACGAGTTGGATGAACAAAGTAGCGTCAGAAGGAGGAACCACAAGAGCCGCATTAGATTCCATGGATGACAATAACGTTAAGGATTTAATTGAAGAAGCGGCCTATGCTGCATTTAACCGAGCAGTTGAACTAGGAGAAGAGGAAAACAAATAATTATGAAGTTTAAAAAGAAAATTGTAGTTAAAGTGGGCACCAATGTAATGGTGAATAGAGACAACCGCATTGTGGGTCCTATTTTGAAAAAACTAGTTGATCAAATCGCCCGATTGTATGAAGAGGATGTAATTACGGTCTTAATTTCTTCTGGTTCGGTAATTGCCGGAAAGGAAATTTTAGGGGACAATCAAATTGAGGACAAAACTATCCGACGGCAAGTTTATTCTGCTGTGGGCCAACCGAGAATGATGCGTCACTATTATAGTATTTTCCATGATTATGGAATGCGATGTGCACAAGTATTGGCCACTAAACGTGATTTTGACGAAGGCAAACACCGAGAGAACATGATTAACTGTTACGAAGGATTATTGAGTCAGGGAATTGTTCCCATTGCAAATGAAGACGATGCGGTTTCACTTTCCATGTCCATGTTTACGGATAATGATGAATTAGCTAGTCTTGTGGCTGAATTGATCCACGCCGACATGTTGATTTTGCTGACCGATACCGATGGTTTATACAGCGGGAATCCTGATGATGAAGATTCTCGTTTAATTAAATCCGTGACAACCGATCAGAAAGTAGAACAATTTATTCAAAATTCAGAGAAAAAAGAAGGGGAAGGTCGCGGCGGAATGGCCTCTAAATTAAGTATTGCTAAGAAAACTGCAGCCAAGAATATACCAACTTATATCGCCAATGGTAAACAAGATGATAGCATCATTGACATTGTGCATGGTAAAGATGTAGGAACTAGAATTTATTCCGAGAAACATGAGACCTCAACACGTTAGCATAGCACTAAAAGAGAAGAAATTATGAAACTATTATCAGCACAAAAAAAGAACGAAGTATTGCAATCTATGATTGATGAATTGGAAAAAAACAGTGCATCCATTATTGAAGCAAACAAAAAAGACTTAGAAGCTTTTAGCGGAGATGACCAGGCCTTGTATGATCGACTCGTAGTGGATCAAGCCAAAGTTCAAGACATGATTCGGGCTGTAAAAGAGGTAAGAGCACAAGAAGACCCTGTAGGGACTACTATCAGTGAAGACACCCTCGCCAATGGCTTAAACATTACCAACAAAACCGCACCCTTTGGCACCATCATGATAATTTATGAGTCTAGACCAGACGTGACAATTGAAGCTGCTGTTTTAGCCTTTAAGGCCAACAACAAAATATTGTTGAAGGGAGGAAAAGAAGCACATAATAGCAATGAAGAATTAGTAAAATGCTGGCACAGGGCATTAGAAGCAAATGGTTTGGAGAAAGACTGGATTCAATACTTAAAAATGAATCGCGAGGCAACACAAACTTTTTTAAGAAATCCAAATCAATCGCTTGATTTAATAGTCCCAAGAGGTGGTGAACGCCTTATTAATTTTGTAAAAGAGCATGCCAAATGTGCCGTTTTAGTCAGTGGGAGAGGAAACAACTTTGCTTACGTAGCTCCAGATGCCGACACTGAAAAAGTAATTCCGGTGATTGTGAATGCAAAAACTGATAAAATCTCAGGTTGCAATGCATTGGACAAAATTCTTATTGATGTAAATCATCCTCAATTTAAAGAAGTTGCCAGAAAAATAGAATCAGAATTAAGCAAATATGAGATTCATATAATGGCAAGTGTTGATTTGCTTGAGGTGTTGGATACGACAACAAAAATCAATAATCAAAGTGTTTGGAGAGAAGAGTTTTTAGCTAAAAAAGCAGCTATGGGAACGGTAGATGGTTTAGACCATGCCATCGACTTTATTAACACCTACTCGGGAGGCCACTCAAATATTATTTTAACAGAAAACACCGAAGACGCTTCCACGTTTATGGAGCAAGTTGATAGCGCGGCGGTATATCACAATGCTTCCACTCGATTTACAGATGGGGGACAAATGGGTGTTGGTGCTGAACTAGCAATTAGTACAGATAAATTACACCACAGAGGACCTTTAGGCTTGAAGCAATTGGTGACCAACAAATATTATATTTTAGGCAATGGCCAAGTGAGGACATAAAGTTAAAAAAACGATACTAAATTGAGCTCCAAGCAGATTCGCTTGGAGCTTTTTTTTGCACTTACTCAACTTTTTCCTACCTGTTAATAATCATTGTATATTAGCACTTTAGCCAGTAAAGTGTAATGTCACGCGGTATAAACAAACAGCAGCACAGACTAGATAGTTGTGCCTAACTTGGTAGTTACAACAGCAAGTTATTTCAATGTATCTTTTTAGAAAACAAGTCTAAAGCATAACCGTGAAACACAATCTGCAAATTGCCACTGTTTTGCCTTTTGTTACAGGAATGGTAAATGTCACCAGCTTTTCGACTTTAAAAAACTAAACATAAATGTGACGGTTCATTTTACACATTTCATTTACGGTATAGCCAATTAAAATTTATAGAACGCCCCCCTCTATTTTTTATCTATTTTATTGGTGTAATACTTCTAGCTTGCTCATCGAAAAATTTAATACCTCAAAAAAATCAGTGTCTTTATAATTCACACCATAATTGAATCGCTGATCTTAATCTCCATCGCACTTTACAGTAATTTTTGTATTTTGTTGATTATGAAGTAGGACGGCAGAGCATAGGAAATAGTCGGGTAACAGAGCTTAGAAAAGAACACAAGTTGCCTCAAGATTGCGCTGATGCACTTCAAAAAAAAGAGTTGAAGCAGAAGGACTCCTTGTTCAGGGAGCAACTATTGAAACAACATTAGAAGAGTCCCAAAGATTAAATATTGATTTAATAATCGTCCGCCATGATGATCTCGATTTTTTACAACGTTTTTGTAGGGAGTGTCTCAACGAAAATTATAGCCAATCAAAATTACTGTGCTTATAGTTCCTTTTGTATAAGTTGTTAGTTAGTGTAAGTTTCTCAATAAATTTTTAACGCTTAGTCCTCTAAATATAAGACCCGAGGTTCCGTCTATTTGGTAATACTTGAAGCACCACAAAATGCTGCACCAATAACAGCTTGTAAAAGCCTGATCAGAGGCTGAATAAATTGTCCTAAATTATTTAATAAAAGAATATTACAAATATTGAGAAACTAAAAATGCCTGTATAATACAGACATTCGTTTAGCTTTTGAATGAAAAAACGATACCCCTTTAAGCAGCCTTACTTCTTTTTAAACTTGCGGTTAATTAATTTCCTTTTCCACTTCTCTCCAAAAAAGTCAAACATGTTCAGAGAGTAAACGGATAAAATTACCACCCAAGAAATAAAAATCCACCCTAAAGTGCTCCAATTAGCCGTATCGTTTACATCTAGAATTAACGGAACAATTAAGCTCATAACGGCAATCGCAAGTAGTTTATAGAACCCCTTTACTTTTTGCACGTAGGCCTCTTCTTCTCTAACTTGTTCGATTTCTTTCTTCTTATCTGAGTCTGCAATGTTGATTTCAAAAACAGCCGCCAACGCTTTCAACGACTCTAACCCTGCATTCTCTCCATTTTCTATCCGTTGAATGGTTCGTATGCTTAATCCACTCATTTCTGCCAATTGATCTTGTGACCAATGGCGTTCCAATCTCATTTCTTTAATCTCTCTTACATTAATGGTGTCTGGCTGTCTCATTCTTTTGACGCTTTAAAATTAGTTATAGAGTAAAACTAGGATTTAACTTTTCTTCGTTACAGATAGCGCTACGACGGAGTTGAGACAGTAATACGACAGCAATGTGACAGTGCTTCTACTAGCCTACTCATGCAGGTCGAGACGCTTGGTAAAAATTACACTTTATGCTTAAACAGTTTCATAGTTCTCCGCTTTTTGCACTAAAATACAGTCTACGATTCTGCTTTTAGTTTATACTAAAACCTTACTCATGCCTCAAAAAAGAAATTGTAATGTCCTTTATGCAACAATATTCATGCAAAAAAGCTGAGCAAAGAACGAAAGAACAAACAAGATTCATCGCTAAAGGTGAATCAATAGATTTATTGCCTACAAATACCACTAACAGTTTCACTGCGAAGGCAAAACTGTCATTGCGTAGTGCCTCGACCCCGGAAATGTTGTGTAAAATACAATCCCGACACACAGTAGAAGGACAACAAATTAGGAAGAGTAAATTCCTCAGAAATCCGCTCGAATATTACAGAGGTAACAGTTGACAAGGTTAAAGATGCCAAAGATGTTGTTGCTAAAGTAGCTATTTCTTATAGCTTATTAATCAATACTATGATTGCTTTTATAAGTGTTACATTTCCACTTCATATGCTAGTAAAGCAACATAGCAAAATGAAAGAAAAGATGCAAAAGACAGAAGAACCTGCACTAGTCGATATTGCTGCTAAAGAAAAAGTATCGATAGTAAGAATTAGAGATTTGTAACTTAAAAAGTAAGCGACAAGTTCAAATGAAAAAATCCCCAAAAAGCCAATGCGTGAAGAAAAGATTACCGATTGAAAATTTGCATGACTTAATTGAGCATTTATGTTAGCAAAAAGTAGAAATTTTCCAAGATAACTCAGTCCAGTAATATATCCTACTAAACAACTACCTTCCCAGCCTCCAGCTTTCTAACTCTAGCGTCTTTCTTTCGATATCACAGACTAAACAAAAAAACATAACAGTAACACATTGATATATTACAGTTTTAGAGCTAAATATAATTTCATAACAACCCCTTTATTTTAAAAAAAAAGGACAATTTTACACAGAATTAAAACAAACAAACTATGAAAAATATTTTCAAATATTTACCCATCATTTTAGGTCTAGTAACGGTACTGTCTTCATGTGGTGACGATGACGAGACTGAGCCTGCGGTGGCTGCTGCTTCTCCTTCTTTAAACATTTCTGTAAATGGTTCTGCAGACGAGTCAACATATACTGTTGATCCAAACGCTTCAATAACAATTGCCATTACTGCTAATAAAGTAACAACTGAAAGAGATTTAGATGTCATTAGAATTGATCAGAATGGAGTGAATGCCTTATCTTCAGGCACTTCATTCGAATTAAACTCTGCAACAGAAACGTATGATTTTAATTCAAATGCAGATGTAACGATCAAAAATGATGACGATGAAATATTTAACGTAACAGGAGTATTCACGAACATTACAAGCTCTGTTGGGATTACAACATACACGATTACAGTAACTGATAAGGATGGAACGGCAACTACAAAATCTTTTGACTTGGTTGTTGAGAGTCCTACTGTTTCTTTTAGCGTTACTAAAACTGGATCCATTAATCACATCGAAGGACGAGGGTTTGGTAGCTGGAGTTTGAGCACAGATACTACTGTTACGAAATCAATGTCTGAAACTATGGCTGATGTTAGAAATACAGATGTAGCTGGAGACCCGTTTACAGGAACTTTTAGAGTTGGAACGTTAAAAAATACAACTGTAGTTATTGCGGCTGCAGGTTATGATTATGACAATGCAAATGTAACAGGAGCAACTACCGCATATGATGCAGGTACTCCGGTAACAACCGATATTACTCCAACTGTTGGTGCAATATATATCTTTAAAGTGGACGGGACCGTTACATTGGTAAAGGTTACTGAAATTGACCCAAACTATACCGAGGCGTTATGGATTGGCAATTTTGGAAAAATGTCATTCGAATACAAGAGATAAAAAACGATTTAAATTGATCAAAAGCCTCGACTATGTCGAGGCTCTTTTTTGATTAAAATTTCGTGTACCAAGCAAAATGAGTTTCTATGATTGCTTCCTTCTTCTCTTCAATATATTTTACGTAAGCTTCCGCAGCAGGTGATAAGGATTTACTCTTCAACCAAATCAAATTCCAATCACTAACCATAGGCAAGCCTTTCATTTCAACAATTTCCATATCTCCCCTCATTAATTCATTTCCAATTCCTATTAACGGCATAATAGAACAACCTAGTCCTGCTAAAACGGCCTGTTTAATTGCTTCATTAGAAGTAAGCTCCATATTTTGACTAGCCTGAACCTTATATTTCTTTAAGTACGCCTCCATAGCTGTTCTCGTTGCGGAACCGTTTTCACGAAATAATAAAGTCAACTTTTCCAAATCTTTAGGAGATTTTATCTTTTTACCTTTCAACTTATCTTTTTTAGCAACCAAATAAAGCTTGTTGTGCATTAGGGTACTTTGTTCAATTGCAAATCCTTTTGGTAAAATTGAAACCAGAGCAAAATCTACTTCGTTGCGCTCAATACTTTGAATAACCTTTGCTTTATTGGTAACATCCATATTTAATTGTATTCCAGGATACTTCTCCATAAATTCTGAAAAGAAATAGGGCATAACGTACTTTCCGGTAGACACTACAGAAACTCTCAACGTACCTGTGACATGACCTAAGTATGCCATTTTTCGGATTTCTACTCGTTCTATTTCTTCCAAAATCACTTCGCAAGATTTCGCTACTTCATTCCCGAAATTGGTTACATGTATTTTTCGTCCAATTTTTTCCAGCAATGGAATATCGAACTGTTCTTGAAAATTTTTGATCTGTATTGAAACTGCAGGCTGTGTTAAATGGAGCTCTTCAGAGGCTTTCGTAATACTTCTCTGTTGCACGACCTTTAAAAAAATGCGCAATTGATTCAATGTATAATTCATAATATAATTTTATGACAAACATAATAAATATAAATTTTCGTAATCAAATAAAGCAACTCAACTTTGTCTAAAATTTAAATTAAGGAAAATGGAAAATCAATATTTATCCCTACAACTTTTACGTAACATTTATAAGGTGAATGAAGGAGAGTCGATCGTAAATCAATTGATAGCGGACAAGATTAACTTTTTGAAAAAGCAAACTTTCAAATTAGAGGAACGCCAAGGCATTCAATCTCCATTCCTAGAAAATAGACTCGAAGAGTTAAACCAAAATATAGTTCAACTACGAGATTTTATCAACGGTATTGATGATAAAAATCAAGAAATGTTAATTAACTGTTCAATCAAAATCCATTTGGTCCCTGCTAAAAATGCTAAGAACGGAAATCTGATAAACAAGCATGGACTTAAGTCTATTAATTGAGAACTTAACCAACCCTGCGCTCCTTTTTTTTGTGCTTGGAGTCCTGGCAGTTTTCCTAAAGAGTGATTTAGAAATTCCTAAAACCTCTTCAAGCTTTATATCTCTTTATCTTTTATTTTCAATTGGATTTAGAGGCGGTCAAGAGCTAGCACACAGTGAGCTATCTACATCTGTAGTCACAGCCGTTTTAACCGGAATACTATCGGCTATCATTATACCTATTGCTACTTTTTTTATTTTAAAGAAGAAATTAGGGATACCGAATGCCGGGGCTGTTGCAGCAGCTTATGGTTCGGTAAGTGCAGTAACCTTTGTTACAACAGTTGCATTTTTAGAAGCCCACAACATTGAATTTGGAGGACATATGATTGCTATTATGGCCATGATGGAGGCTCCGTCTATTATAATGGGCGTTTTGTTGGTCAAGATTTTTAGTAAAAATCAAGAAGTTGAAATGTCACTAGGAAAGCTGCTTAAACATTCTTTAGTAAGCGGAAGCGTGTTGTTAATTGTTGGAAGTTTGGTGATTGGTTTTGTCGCAACAGAGCAACAAGCAGAAGGTATTCGTCCCTTTACTACTGAATTATTTAAAGGGTTTTTGGCAGTTTTCCTTCTTGACATGGGAATTACAAGTGGGAAAAAACTAAGCGGCTTATGGAAAAATGGTCTCTCCCCTATCCTGTTTGCGATTATTACTCCGCTTTTCAATGGATCGCTAATGGCTGTTTTTAGTAGCTTCTTTTTAGACTCTGTAGGTGACAGACTATTGATTACAATTTTAGCAGCAAGTGCATCTTACATCGCAGTGCCTGCTGCCATGAGAATTTCTGTACCCAAGGCAAATCCCGGATTGTATATTCCCATGGCACTTGCAGTAACGTTTCCGGTAAACATTACCATCGGAATACCCATTTATTATCAAATTATTCAAATGTGCTGCTAACTAGCGGTTAAAAATAAAATAGTATGCCTCAAGTATTAAGACCTAATGAGTATACCAATCAGAGAAAAAAAAGAGAGACTAAAGTTGGAATATTTGAACTAAATAAACAAGTAGTTGTTACTATCATGATAGTATTAATTGTTGGATGTTGGTTAATTGCTTGCTATTTAAATAAAGGACTCTTTTTCAAGGAAGCAGTAATTTGTAGCTGCATTATCTTATTTTTGATTATTATAAAATCAAAATGTGTTAAGATCAGCTAATTCAATTAACTCATAGATCAAATGTTATTGTTTGAAAGAAGATAGACATAAAAATTTCTTGAAAAAAAAATTAATTTCTCATAGTATTCTAGCCCGTAAGGGTTATCATTGCAACTTAAATTAAATTATGGCTGAAGGAACTTTCAAATCCCTAAAATTTAAACCAAACAATACCAAAGAATTCGGAATTACCCTTAGAAAGAGAGTGAACGAATATTTCAAAACCAACGATATAGAACGAACTGGTGATTACCGTATATGGATTAAGGTGATTGTTATGCCTTTAATGTATATCGTGCCCTTCTTATTCATTATAACTGATAATTACGGAGGCAACATGCTTAGTTTTTATGGTCTTTGGCTTTTAATGGGTGTTGGAATTGCAGGTTGTGGATTAAGTATTATGCATGACGCTTGTCACGGAAGCTTATCCAAAAATAAAAAAGTAAATGAATTCGTCGGAGCCATTGCTTTAGGTTTTGTTTCGGGTTCAACTACCAATTGGAAAATTCAGCACAACGTGTTGCATCACTCTTTTACAAACGTGGCAGGTTTTGATGAGGATGTTAGTCCAAAGGGTGTCATGCGTTTCTCTCCTCAAGAACCTCGCAAATCGTTTTACAAATATCAGGCTTACTACGCTTGGTTCTTTTACGGATTAATGACTTTTTTATGGGCTACTATTAAAGATTTTGGACAGTTATTTCACTTTAGAGATATGGGGCTGTTAAAATCTCAAGGAAAAACTTTCAAAGGCCAAATGTTCGCGCTAATTGTCAGAAAAGTTGCTTATTATGCTATCATAATGGCTCTACCTCTTTACGTTTTAGATGTGCCTTGGTACCATATTCTAGGTGCTTGGTTTGCAATGCACTTTTTAGCAGGTATGGTATTGGCGCTTATATTCCAATCAGGTCATATTACTCCAGATACGGAATTTCCAATTCCTGATGAAAAAGACCAGGTAGAAGGTGATTTCGCTTTTCACCAGTTGGTGACAACTGCTAACTTTGCTCCTTCAAACAAAATATTATCTTGGTATGTTGGAGGATTAAATTACCAAATTGAACACCATTTATTTCCTCATGTTTCACATGTACATTTGCCTGCGTTGGCAAAGATAGTTGAAGAAACTGCTCTAGAGTTTGGATTGCCTTACAATTCGGAACCATCTTTCATTGGCGCAGTTGTTAGTCACACTAAATTTTTAAACCACTTGGGTAACGTGGCGTAGGCCATAGAGATTTTAAAAAATAGCAAACCCTTCAATAATTAAAATTATTGAAGGGTTTTTATTTAGCACGAGTTTAATCTAGTGTTAGCTATCTGCACTTTTGTCTGTTTTACAATTAATAACACTGCATTTAGTCGATATATAAGTCGTAGATTTTATACTGAGTAGTCATTTTATGTCGCACACTTCCTTCTTCGTTTGCTCGCTATCCAAGTGTTCAGTATTTGCCATTCCACGTTTTAAAATAATTGATTTTACAATAGAAAGCAGCAATAAAAAACTTAGCTGGTATTACTTCAACAAGGTTTCTGCAATGCGCTTTTAAAAGCTAACTTTGCCACCTTGCAATTTAGCTGCTGATAAATGTAACATTGTAAAATGTCATCATTCTTAGATTCTGGAATTGAGTCACAGAAAACTACCGGTTAAAGTTCATGAGTTAGTGAACAAGGCAGCTAAATTTAATTTATATCCAACCACTTAGAACCGCAGTAATCAATTTACAAGTTCCTGTCCTTCTATTCAAATGCACTCCATGACTACAGCTTTAAAAGTAAACAGACCTCAACCTATTATTACAGACAAACCATTAGAACACTTTCATATCAACTCAAATATTGATCTGACAATAAAGGTGTTGGAATCAGGACAGCCTATTTTGATCACTGAACTTTACAGCAATGGATTATTGTTAATGAAGGAAATACAACAGTATTTGAAGGTTAAATTTCCTGGAGAATCATTTCAAGAGCAAAGAGAATACCGGTCCGCTTATCAAAAGCTATCAAACCTTGTTTTAATAGAAGTTGTAGGGCATCAATTAAAGGTTAAAAAAGCCCCTTCTATTGGTTGGTTGACAAACCTTTATGCAGACACATCCTCTTTTTTATTGTCTTTCCCTCAAATTCAAGGGCTCAACAGTTCTTGGCAATGGTATCAAAATGGAATTTCTATTCCGGTATTGAGAAATAAACTACATCCCTATTACGGCACTTATTTCCCAACTCGTTTCGATCATTTAATACTTTTTGACAATTGGTTGAAACGCTATGAAGGACCTAAGAAAACAGCAATGGAAGTAGGAGTTGGAAGTGGTGTCCTTTCTTTTCAATTAATAAAGCACGGTTTTCAAAAAGTTTTTGCAACAGACACAAATCCAAATGCAATTGTTGGACTCCAAGAATTTATGGGAGAAACAAAGTTGTCTAGGAAGGTAGAGCTAGATTTTGGAAAACTTTTTGGCCGTTGGGAAAATAAGACTGAGCTAATCGTTTTTAATCCACCTTGGTTACCAGAATCGAAAGACACCGAAGGAAATGAAGATGCAATATATTACAATGAGGGTCTATTCCCTGAGTTCTTTGCAGCTGCGAAGAAAAGACTGTTACCAGAGGGAAAACTACTTCTCGTCTTCTCAAATTTAGCTGAAATAACAGGTTTAACAAAAGACCATCCGATTGAGAAGGAATTAGCAAAAGGAGATCGATTTAAGTTAGAAAAATGTTTCAACAGAAAAGTAAAAGCTGCTTCTAGTAAAACAAAAAGAGATCAAAATTGGCGTTCTACGGAAGAAGTAGAGATGTGGATTTTGACACATAAGTAGACAAGTCCAAATTCTGCAGAGTTGAGTAGGTTTTACAGGAACTAAAACTATTCACATTAGCATTTAACTCGTAAATGAACAGATTCGTCTGTTTCAAAGTTTTTGTATTTGAAACGAGTGAGAAATAGTTTTTCTGTTTTATTTTTTCTGTTTATCTTTTGTAATTCATTCAACTTTAATTTAGGTGCACCGTTTTTCGGGCAACAATTAATTGAGATAAGCCCTACTGCAAATACAACTTTCAAAACCACAGTTCTGTCTTACATAACCAAGAAAAGGCAGGAATGAATTTATTTGTTAGCGTAAAAATGAATTGTTATACGTGTTATGCTAGATTCAATTTTATAAACTATCCCTTGAATAACGACAGTTTAGATTGTATGTATTCTAACGACAAAATACCACATTTTACAAATGAGCCTACCGACGAAGTGCTGTTTAAAGTGCCATCATTAGGAGGCGCAGATTTTAATTTCTCAGTATGGAAATAAACGAAATTTGAATTCACTCTCAGAACTAATTGAACACTAATATTGTGGTGAAGAATCACAAACGTAAAAATTCTCTGATTCGCCCATTGAGTTTTACAGAAAAACAAAAAGCTGATCTGCTTGCTTTTTTAAATAGTTTGAGTGCATTTTTGATTTATAAATAACTCAGGATGAAAAAGTGAAACCTAAGATGGAAAATACAATTCACCAAAAGAATATGGTTTGTCATTGTTGCAAGACTTGAAAAAATTTTATAGCTTAGCATCTAATACTATCGACTGCTAAGAAAAGGGAAACATTCTCTTTCTTAGCAAAGCAACCATTCAACTTTTTAATCTTTAAATCAATTCCAATTATGAAAAAAAGCTTAGTACAAGTAACACTGGCAGCCGCATTGCTATTAGGCGGTGGTCATTTATTCGCAACCAATGTTGATGTTACAAATAGCACAATTATTCAAAATGACTCAACCTTAGAAAGCTTCAAGGTTTATGGCAACTGCGGCATGTGTAAAAAAACCATTGAAGGCTCATTAAAAGACCAAGCAGGCATTTATTCTGCCATTTGGAACAAGGAAACAAAACTAATTGAAGTGGACTACAATGAAAATGATATTTCTTTGCAAGAAATAAAAAAGAAGATTGCTGAAGTGGGGTATGACACAGAAGAGAAAAGAGCTACCGAAAAAGCTTATCGTAATTTATCGGGATGTTGCCAATATGAAAGAGCTGAACCGAAGTAGACTTGAACTAGAATTATGAAAAAATAATCACGGTTGCCCCGTTCATTGGTCTGCTTGCTTGTTCGCAAACAGACCCTAACATACATTTACTTACTTTGATTACTTCATAATTAAGTGCAAGTTTACATCAAACTTTCAATTACAAGCTGTCAAAGCATTTAATTTACAGAACCAAGCGATAATTAGTTAAGATCAGCAAGTCACAAATAATGAATTCACAAATAAAAGCGAATTAGTAAATGATTTGGTAAGGAAAGCTAGCAACGCGCGACGAAAAGTTGATTGGTTAGCTGTTAAATTTTATAGAGCAAAGAAAAGTAGAGTTACATCTAAGACAGATTCGATAAGGATTCATAAAATACAATTATCCCGTTCGCACGGTTCTTTTAGGATTTAATTACATGCTAGTGATATCTTTATCATGTGCCCGATGAAATCTTGCATGGGCATTAAAATAAAAGGCCAACCTCAGAGGATTGATATTTAATTCCGAAAAATAAAATCGCCCGTGACGAATTTCAATCAATAAAATTGAACAACAACTACCGATTAAAAAAATGGATTTAGTTTACCTTAAAATAAAAGATGCCTAAGTAGAAGTAAATGCTAATCTGTCGCTATTATAGACCAATAACTTCTATTTCTTTTGGACAAAAATCAGATTAAAGTAATTGATCACCCCTTAAATTAAGTTAAGTTAATCACCAAGAGTGATGATGAAGGTATGTAAAGAGTCTCTTTTGAAGGGTTGACTAACACTATTTATACGTTTACAAAAGGTGTAAAACAGAACTTACACTTTACCGGCAATGCTACCCAATGACCTTTGAAAATAGAGCCGCGTTTTGATTCAGTAAAAAAGAGAAGATGTACACTCCTTTTTTCAGGAATAAGATGCTACGGTACAGAAAGGTTACAGACCTTATAAATTAAAAGATTGTTAGATAGATAGTCATCGTCCTATCATAATTCATTAATTTATTTATATTCAGTATTTTAGAAGACTTAAATTTTACATTTCAAGGTACATAAATCAAAAGTAGTCCTACTATATGGTTACTTCAAAAGACTTATAATTTTCATTCCCACTTATTTTTCCGTAACTTAAATAAAAAAATATGGTAAGTTTTACAGGTGCTCGAGCGAAAGAAGAAAAACAAATGTCTAAACAGGCATTGGTTCAAGATTACATGAGTCGACAATTAATCATTTTTAAACCTGAGGATACAATCGACTCTGTCGTGAATACCTTAATATATAAAGGAATTTCTGGGGGACCTGTGGTAGATGATTCTTATAATTTAATCGGTATTATTTCTGAAGGAGATTGTCTGAAGCAAATCATAAAAGGCAAATACAACAACTACCCAAACCTTAACGGATTGGTAAAAGAACACATGATAACGGAAGTGCAAACTTTACAATCCGACAATACCATTCTGGAAGCAGCTACCGCATTTCTAGAACAAAGGATTAGACGTTTTCCAGTTTTAGAAAACGGAAAACTAGTGGGCCAAATCAGTCAACGTGATGTAATGAAAGCCATAGAAGATTTTGGTAGATAATTTTTTTGTATCGTTGCTATAAGATATTGCACCTGCATTTAGCCAATAATTGTCGGCTGAAGTCACTTTGGTGATTTTAAATTTCTGTCACAATAGAAGAATGGCGATATTGGCATTCAACTAAAATTAAGACATGTCATGGCACAAGAAAATGAGCACTTAGAAACATTTAAAGTAAAAGCACAAGGCAAAGGTTGGCCTACAAAAGTGGCTATTATTGACACAGAATGGAGTCTTAAACTAGATGAACCAACTGAAGAAGGTGGTTCAAATACTGGAGCAAACCCAATGCAGTACTTTGCTGCATCATTAGCAGGTTGTCAAAATGAGCAGGCTCAGGTAGTAGCAGAAGAGCTTTCTGTTAGCATTACATCCATTGACATTGATTTGGAAATTGATCTGGACCTAGCCGGATTTATGGGCATGGCAGATCATTCAAATGGTAGTTATAAAAAAGTTAGAATGACTGCAGTTGTTCGCGGTGACTTAACCGCAGCGCAGGTTCAAGAATTAGGAGAGAAAGTAGATAACCGCTGCCCTATTCTAGGATTATTGCGCTCAAGTGGTTGCGAAATTAGCAGCACCTGGGGTATTTAAAAAAATAAGTTAATAAGTCAAAAGGGGAGTAGGGTATGCTCCCTTTTTTTTGGAATTTACTTTCCTTCGACAGAAGCCTGCATCTTTAAAAAATTAATAATCTATCCACAAGGACCACATTCATAGCTTTCTTATAATCCCTGTTTATTAATTAACCTACTTCCAGAATTGGAGACCAAAAAACAAACCAAATTTAAAAGAGGCAAAGCAGCATAAAATGTTACTCTTAATTAAAAAACTTAACGTTGTTCAAAATATGCTCATGAAAAAATTTATTTTCCTCTCTATTGTAACTGCTTTTTTTGCATGTGAGAAGCCTGCTGTCATTGATTATATGCTATTCTCAGGAAAGATCAAAAACTCAGAATCTGATAAATTAATTGTCGTTGGTAAAGACTTTAAACAAGAAATTGTCATCAATGCGGAAGGGTCATTTTCGGATACTTTGAACCTAGATAACAATGGCTATTACTCTTTTTACATTGAAAGAGAAAGTTCAGCGCTCTATTTAACAAAAGGTGCAGATTTAAACTTGACTATTGATGTAAAAGAATTTGACGAAAGTATTCTCTATGCTGGAAGTATTGGTGCAGAAAACAATGTGCTCGCGAAGAGTTATATGATCAATGAAGTGACACTAGGCGAGACAGCCGATTTTTATGCCAAAGAAGAAGCTACGTTTTTATCAACTTCAAAAGAAGCTAAAGAAAAAGTTGAAACATTGATAAAATCTTCTAAAACCAATGAGGCGTTTAAAAAGGAACAAATTGAAAATGCAGGCTATGAATATGCAATCACTTTAATGCAATATGAAAGGTATCATGCTCATTTTGCCAAAATAGAAGATTTCAAAGTATCTAATACGTTCAATAACAACCAAATTGAATTTGTTACGAATGATGAAGCTGCCTATAAAAGCTCTAGCAGTTATAGAGATTTAGTCTCTAATGTGTTCGACGAAGAGGTAAACAACGCATATGACAAGGATAAAGAGTATATCGATGTATTGATTTCGGTAGCCGGTAAGGTGGAAAACAACTACATTAAAGAGGAACTTATAAAAAGTAATTCAGGTCAGATGTTAGGCGTAGGAGAGAGCTTACAGAAAGCGTATGACTATTTAATGGCAAACTCAACCAATGAGGCGTATAAAGAAGAATATACTGAATCTTATGAAAAACTGAAGTTACTTGCGAAGGGTATGCCTTCCCCTACTTTTGAAAACTATGAGAACCATAAAGGTGGAACTACTTCACTAACTGATTTAAAGGGAAAGTACACGTATATAGATGTTTGGGCAACATGGTGCGGCCCATGCCTCAGAGAAATTCCAAGTCTAAAGGCAGTGGAAGAACAGTTTCGGGAAAAAAACATTCAATTTGTTAGCGCTTCAATTGATAGAGCCAAAGACAATGACACTTGGGTTTCAATGGTAAACGATAAAGAATTAACTGGCATTCAACTAATGGCTGATAACGATTGGAGTTCTCAATTTGCGAAAGATTACCAAATAAACGGTATTCCACGTTTTATTTTAGTTGACCCCGAAGGAAACATAGTAAGTGCTGATGCACCAAGACCTTCTGACCCTAAACTTAAGGAGCTGTTCGCAGATCTTAACATCTAATCTACTGCGTTACGAAAAATGAATAACAATATCATATTCTTTCCCGAATTGATTTATTTTCAAAATATAGTCTTTTGAATCTACTTGAAATTTGAAAGCTGAACTGAAGTAAAATTGAAAACCGTCTGTTTTCCATTAAAACTCCTAATTAGTTCCTCTGATCCAAAAGTATAGGTAATAAATCCGCTTTCAGAATTGAAGCTATTCTCGCCTTGAAGAACCCAATCGGGGTTTTGAAAAAAATCATAGCGTTATAAATAACGCAGTTCGTCTATCTTCTCAATTTGACTTAGGTTATTTCCTTTTAATTCAACTAGTACCCGATTGAGCTAATATATAAATATCCAAAAGGATAGTAGTCTGCTATCTGTAATATCTCAGCGGCGGCAATACTTCCATCGTTATTCAAATCAGAAAAGGCCATTCATAGATTGCCTAAGTGATCTTGGTATTGGTATTAGCAGGTAAAGCTCCTCATCTATTCATTTATGCTCGGCCTTCAACTGTTTGTATAAATTCTAAATTGCCGCCTTGGTAATGCAGACTTCACACATAGTCCTTTGTGCTTGCGATTGCTGTAGCGCTTTCAGTTTTCTTTTGAAGTTTTATTCCATTGGATAAATAAAGGCAAGAGATTCTATTCCCATTTGCATAAGTCAACTCCGTTGGTTTTGCCTTACTATGATCTATTCCTGAAATTGTACCTGCTTAATTTCCTCATGTAGTTTTAACGAAAGCTTTTTTATTCCGTGTCTATGATAAAAATACCGAGGCCAAAAGACGTTTTCTCTATATTTTCAATAGTTAAGAGACCACGAATAAAAAATAACTTCAAATAAAATTTACGCTTCCCATTAACTTAATCGATTTATAATAAACTAGATGCATGATACAATGGCAAACCTCCGTGCTTTAACTTTGTTGATTTTCTAGATAACTTCGGTAATTTACAAATACCGGGTAATTTATCTTTTGAGAAGACTCCTCGTTTATTTACTTCATGTGTTGCTGCACTTAGCAAAAGGATAGTCAACTCATTTCTTGAATTAGATGGTATGCCGCAGGGTTACAAACCACTGCGGAACATATTCCTTTTAATCAACATCCTGCGGTATGATTAATGAGTTTTCTTTTTCATTTAACACAAGATACAATCGTGCGTTAGCGGGTAAGGAATCCAGCACTAAAACACCTCCTGTTTTGAAAGAGAAAGTAAAATATGAGTCTGCGCCCAACATTAATCCAACTGGATATTCTTTGGGTGAGAGAAGCTTTCAAAAAACCAAAAATGAATCTTAGCAACACGATTAAAGACATCTATCTTATTTTTTTTGAGCAAATTACCGAGATAGTGCTACTCAACTAATCTATTTTAAATATCCGTTATTACATCAAACTCCTTAAAACTGCCAACAACGGCAAGGCCGTAAACCTCTTTTGCTACTTCTTTCCTTTTTATTTTTTCTGCGATTTGATTTAAGGTAGACCCAGAGCCAACCGCGTCATCAATAAGCAAGACTTTATTAAATTTTCGCACTTCAGCTATTGCAAAAGTATTTTCTGCATTCACAATTCTATCCTCTAGTTTGTTCAACGATTTTTGAGGAACAAGAATAATCCCACTTATTTTTAAGATGTTCACCACCGGTAAAGGAACATTGAAATTTTCTTCTAAGGTTTTCATTATTTGCACCTCCCTTCTTATTGTTGGAGGAACATAACCAACGGCATCAAAACCCTCATTCACAATAAATTTTAGAACATTTTCCTTAATCTCTCTAATTAAAATATTCATTAAAAA
>CAJJAT010000008.1 GCA_905182175.1 Flavobacteriales bacterium UBA1494
AACCAACTCCCAATCTAAATTTTCAAGCCACAACCCCTACTATTTTCGGGACGACAAAGATACCAAACTTTAACATTACAAAAACACTATTCATGTAACTTTTTATAAACTTTTTTTGATTCGATATTAATTATTTTAAAATGAACTAATTAAGGGTTACCAATCGTTACAGGGAGTATGATACCATTGTAATACCTGTGCGCTGTAAGTCCAAAGTTTAAGATGTAAGCTGCCATTTCTGTAGCAGATACAGGTGCTTGGAAGCCTGGGAACGCTTCTTCTAGCATTTCAGTTTGAACTGCTCCTAATGCTAATGCATTTACTGAAATACCTTTTTTCCTAAATTCTTCTGCTAAACATTCGGTTAAAACACTTAATGCTCCCTTAGAAGAACTGTAAGCCGACAAACCACTGTACTTACTGCTACCTTGAAAACCTCCCATACTTGTTATGTTTACAATATGGGAGTTTCCCGACATCCACGGAACTGCAGCTTGACACAAATTGATTGCTGAGAGAACGTTTACATCAAATTGCGTTCGGAACTCCTCCTTCGATGTTTCCATGAAAGGTTTATTTATTAATTGACCAGCGTTGTTCACTAATAAGTCAATTTTACCTACCGACTCAACCCACTCCTTAAGTTGAACAGTTAAATCTACACTTACCAAGTCCGCTACAAAACTGACAATACGTTTATTAGTATTACTCAATTGTTCTAGATTTTCTTTGTTTCTCGCAATTGCTAAAACATTATGCCCTTGACTTGCGGCCAATTTTGCAACCTCACTTCCTATTCCTTTGCTTGCTCCACTAATAATGACGTTCATGTTGTTTGTTTTGTATTTGGTTTTGATTGTTTAGACTTACTTTTACAACATAACAATTTTTCTATTGTTTAATTGATTCTTTGAATTAGTAAAGCTTAAAAATAAAGGTAATATTATGTTTACTACAGGTAGGTTAATTTTTGTTTTCTTCTTTTTGTTTGTTTTTATTGTTGGGCTAATCTATGCTTACAAGAAGGACATAGCAAAAAGCCCTTGGTACTTTAAGGGGTCTTATAAAATAATTTTAACATTGATTGGAGTCTATATGCTCTACTTTATTACTGTTCGGTATATTTTATAAATTCGAGCAGACATCTAAGAGTTCTCTGGTTATCATCGCCGAGGCTCCCCACAGTACTTGATCTTCCATTAGAAACCCTTTCACCGACATTGTATTAGATGCAGTTATAACGTTGTAATCTGAAAGATCTTGGTTAATTAAGCTATCTAAGCGCACTTCCATTATTTGCCCTACCTCTCTGTCATCAGGAATAAACGAAGGTCGCCCTTGCTGAAACGAAACAAAGGGTTGCACCAGAAAATTACTTGGGGGTATGTACAACTCTGTTAAAGCACCTAAAATTTGAATTTTAGATGGCTCAATGTTAACCTCCTCTTTAGCTTCCCTCAACGCTGTATCCAATATCGACTTATCATCTACCTCAGCCTTTCCTCCAGGAAAGCTAATCTGCTTGCTATGCACTCCGTCATATTCAGGTCTCTGGATATATACGATGTGCAATTCCCCTAAGTGCTGATATAGATGAATAAGAACAGCGCTTCTTCTTGGTTCTAGTCCATTTTTAAAAGCTGCACCTGCAGGCTTCCGATGTTCCATTACCGTTTTATGCGACTTATAGCCGGGTAGTGGTTCAGCCAACTTTGCCTTTAATACTGAAATAAGGTGTTGGTTCATTCTCTAAAGTTCATGTGAAGGAATTATGAACCTTCTTTGTTTTGTATCGAAATAGAAAGTGTTCTCTCCTTCCTCTATTTTTAATAGCCCCTGTCCATAGATCTTAATCTTATCATATATGAAAGGTAAAATAGGCTGATCTAAAATATTCAGTAATCCAACTTTAACCTGCTTAGCTATATAGACAGAATCGTTGACATATTTCAGAAATCCATATTTCGGCTGAAGGATCCACTCTCCTAATTGGTTAATTAATCCAAAAGATGAATCCGTTTTCACGATAGCGTAACCAAACCGAAACTCTTCCGCCACAATAAACTGGTATTTAACTTTTAGTTGTAATTCTGAATTAGCATACCCCCAAAACCCTTTTTTCTTTACAGGAAAGAGTTGCTTTGCAGAATAATAGTTTAGGTTCTCAAAAATTGCTGGAGATACTTCTTCTCCTGCACTATCTAGAACTCCGAACTTCGATTTACGCTGAAATTTTGCATAACCTCTTTCAAATTTACCCCAAATTGAAGCAGGATTATTGTATGTATATACAATAGGTATAACAATTGTTCCTTTTGTGTTTATATATCCATATTTATTATCCTCTTGAATAAGCGCCAAGCCTCCAGCGAAATCTTCGATTTTATTGTATTTAAATGGCAGAATTGTATCTCCTTTTATACTGATTAATCCGTAGAGACTGTCGTTTTTTGCAACAATTGCGGAATCTACCGGTACCGAGAGTTTTGAAAAATTGAACGCAATTATTATCTGCAAATTTGTATCTATTAGCGCTTTTTTTCCTGAACTATCTATAATAGCAAAGTCATCAGAAAAATCACTTGCGTAATTGTAATTCATAGCCGTTAGTTCAACTCCTTGTGAATTAAGATAACCATACCCGCTCTCTAGCGCTGCTAAAAAGATTCCTGAATAACATGGCTCGATAAAATCATACTTAAAAAGGGCTATTGCCTTGTTTACTCTATTCACAATGCCGAAAAAATCACCTTTCCCTACAATAGCAAGACCTTTTTTAAAGGAAAAGCCTTCATCGTACTCTAAAGGTATCACCACCTCTCCTAGCTTATCTATGAACCCAATTTTTCCTTTTAACACTACTAATGCCAACCCTTCAGAATACTCTTCAACAAAAGTATACTTTGCTGCAACTTTAACATTCCCAGACCTTGTCATAAACCCCCACATACCTTCTAGCTGAAAAGGGAGGAAACGTTCGTTAGCTAAATCAAAATCATCCTGCAGCTCCTGTTTGAAAGGATAATTTGTGTACTTATCCTTAAACTGTTGAATAACTTTCGGACTGTAATCTGCAGTAAATAGTTTATAGATATTTCGCCACGCCGAAGAGATATTGCGGTTATTCGGATTCTCTGCAATAAACTTTTCATAGTCAGCAATACTTCTGTTCACCACCGATTTAAAATAAACAGAATCTTCAACTTTCGCTTTCTTCGGATGAAGTGGATATTTTTTTACGAAATTTTGGTACGAAAGCAAATCATCTTTGGCCATCAATTCCAGATAAAGCCGTTCATCTAGGGCACTTTTAGCTTGACCAGACAGATGCGATCCCGGATAAGATAGAATAAAAGCTTGATATGCACTTGAAGAGTTTTTTGCTTCTACAGTAAGGTACTGCAAGCTATCTCTCTTTCTCTCGATTGCTTCATTAAAATCAGAGTCAAAGTATGCTAACATGTAACGTTCAAATTCACTCAACGAATTTTTTTGAACAGCAGCATAAAATGCCTTACAGTCAATCGTATCCTTCCAATTTTCGATGGCTATGGAATCGACCCCAAATTCTTCAAGCTTAGTTTTATCCTTTCTGTCGAGAAGCTTATAATGAAAGACAGATAAACTTATGTACAGATGAGCTGAGTCCAGACTATAAAATGGATTATCGTTTCTACCATAAATAACGCTCAGACCATAAGAGGCTGCAGCCTTATTTTTATCCCATTTTTTTTCAAATATAACCTTAGCTTTAAAGTAATTGTAAACAGACAATGCCTCGAAAGCCTTTTTCACTTTTCCCGCATGTGCAACGTTTCCTGATACCATCAATAAGGAACAAAAAGCGATGCTGCAGAGAGATTTCATCATATGTCAAAATTATTCATATTAAAGATTTAACTTTAACTTCACAGTAAAAGCTTTTCGCAATATATGTTAACAAGTAAATACTCCATTTTTTCACTACTGTTATTTGGCTTAATCGCTTGTAGCGACGAGAGTAAAGTTGAGAATACTGAGTTAAAAAAAGAAGCAAAAACATACGATTTAGCTGACATTAAGGCAAACAAGCAATTAAGAGCTTTGGTTGACTACAGCACAACTAGTTACTTTCTATATCGCGGCAGACCAATGGGCTTTGAATACGAACTTCTAGGTAGGTTCTGTAAATCTATTGATGTTGAATTAGCGATTATACCCATTACCGACCTTAGTTCTGTAATGGATTCACTAAATAACTTTAAAGGAGATTTAATAGCAGCGAACTTAACTAAAACCAAAACAAGATTACAGCAAGTTAATTTTACTAAAGCCCTAATAAGGACAAAACAAGTTTTAGTGCAGCGAAATGAAAAAGATGGTGACTACTTTATCTCTCATTTAGACGAATTAGAAGGAAAGGAGATTCATGTTCCCAAAGGGTCTACCTTTTATAGTAGACTAGAAAGCCTGGCTGATGAGATTGGAGGGAATATTTTAGCCAGAGAGACAGCCCAAAATGTAACAGTAGAAGAGTTAATTGGAAGGGTATCTAAAGGCGAATTAGACTACACTATTGCAGATGAACATGTAGCAAAAATCAACAAAGCCTTTTACAGAAACATTCATATTAAAAATGCTGTAAGCTTAGAGCAACAACTTTGTTGGGCTGTTCGAAAGAACTCTCCTGAATTATTAGCTACCATTAATAATTGGCTAAAGAAATTTAAAAAGACAACTGACTACCGGGTTATTTATCTCAAATACTACGGCAACACCTCCCTGTATAAATCTAGAGTAAACTCAGACTTTTTTACCACAAAGAGCGGTCAGATTAGTCCGTATGACGATTTAATTAAAGCCTATGCAGAAGAAATAGACTGGGATTGGCGTTTGTTAACTTCTCTTGTTTATCAAGAATCAGGATTTGACCCCAATACTACCTCATGGGCAGGTGCGCATGGTTTAATGCAATTAATGCCGGAAACAGCAGCCGAGTACGGAATAGACTCGACAGCAAATCCTAGAGAAAATATTGAAGCAGGAGTTGACTATTTAAAATGGCTAGAAGACCAATTCTCGGAGCGAGTAAGTGATTCTTTAGAAAGACGACAGTTTGTGCTTGCTTCTTATAATGTAGGACTAGGCCATGTTTTTGATGCCATGCGGCTGGCCACTAAAAATGAATTAAACCCTCAAGTTTGGAAGGGTAATGTTGCTGAAATGATTTTAAAGAAATCAAATCCTAAATATTACAGAGATCCTGTAGTTCACTATGGTTATTGCAGAGGAAGTGAAACCTATAAATATGTAAATGAAATTTTTAGAAGATTCGAACATTATAAAAATGTAACTCAATAATTGATAATTTCTTCCGAACGCGATACTATAAAATCTTTCTAACTAAAGTTTTCAATAATTCAAATCATATGACATTCTGAGCCTACTTTTGTAGTAATGAAAAGTGAAAATGAGTTTGTAATTTTTGAATTGTCCAATGGTCTGCGAGTGGTGCATAGACAGGTTGACAGACCTATTGCACATTGTGGTTTAATGATTAATGCAGGTACCAGAGATGAACTTGAAAACGAGAACGGTTTGGCTCATTTTATAGAGCATGCTATTTTTAAAGGTACGACAAAAAGAAAATCGTTTCATATTCTGAATCGTTTGGATAGTGTTGGAGGAGAGATTGACGCTTACACTACTAAAGAATCAACTTGTTTTTACGGCACCTTTCTAACTGAATATTACGATCGGGCCATTGAACTAATTAGCGACATTACGTTGAACAGCACATTCCCAGAAAAGGAAATAGAAAAGGAAAAAGAGGTCGTTTTAGATGAAATAAATGTTTACTTAGACACTCCTTCTGATCAAATTTACGACGATTTTGAAAGTCAAGTATTTCAAAACCATTCGCTTGGAAAGGCAATATTAGGCACAGCAGATAGCGTTAGAAGTTTTAATAAATCCATGATTGAAAGCTATACTTCACGACTATATAAGTCGCGAAATATGGTTTTTTCGAGCGTAGGTAATATTTCTGTCAGTAAACTAAAACAGAAATTAGAGAAGCACTTTGCACATCTCCCAACTGAAGAGGTCACTCAGCAGCGAGACGGTTTTACTCCAACTAAGAGTGAAATTATAAAGGTTTCTAAAGATACTTACCAAACACATTGTGTTTTGGGTAAAGCAGCTTACGATGTAGACGAGAGAAAACGCCTTTCATTGATTTTATTGAACAACGTTTTAGGTGGACCAGCAATGAATTCAATTTTAAATTTAAAGGTGAGAGAGAAGTACGGCTATACTTATAATATAGAGTCAAACTATTCTACCTATACCGATAGCGGACTTTTTAGTATTTACCTCGCTTCGGATCCTAAGTACATGAACCGATGTATAACTGCTATTGAAAGAGAGCTCAAAAACAGCCGACAACAAAAAATGTCTGCAACTAAGCTTTCGTTGGCTAAACAACAATTGAAAGGACAAATCGCTATTTCTAGAGAAAGTAACAATAACATGATGCTTTCTTATGCAAAAAGTTTACTCGTTCACAATGAGATTGATTCTATTGAAACCACTCACAATAAGATCGACCAATTGAGTGCAGAGGAGTTATTGGACGCTGCGAACCAGCATTTCAACAAAGATGAGTTTCACTATTTGTATTTTGAAGGAAAAAGTTAATCCTATAACCTTCCTTTATAGTGAACTCTCTACTGTAGGTAATCCCGACAGTAATTCTCCTCTTTGTTCCCCATCATCACACTGCCGTTGAATGTCTTGCTACCAAAAACTTTACCACTAACTTGTCAATTGCATAAGTAACATCAGCTTCAGAAAGATCTTCAATTTTCTTCCACAGAAAAGTGTGCTCGTCACCCTCGTCAATATCAAGTGACTTTTGGTTTTGTTGAATAGAGTCAATCGCATTGCTATTTACGGTATAATAAATACTGATGAGTTGCTCATCAGTGGCAAAAGTTGATACTTGAAAGATGTCTGTTGTATAAAAATGCTCTACCTTATCGATGTCGATGCCCAATTCTTCTTGAAACTCTCGTTTCAAACAATCTATAACCCCTTCACCTAGCTTATGCCCTCCTCCTGGAAATTTAGTGAAACGTTTTCCGAATCTGAATTCCTTTGAAAGCAGAATTTCGTTGTGCTTGTTAAGCAACAATCCGTAGACTCTAATATTGTATCGTTTTAAATCCATAGTTACACACTAAATTAAAAGCCATTGACGTTTGAGGAAGACCAATTTTCGAGTTACAATTTACTATTTTTGACGCCGTGATAAAGAAACCCATATACAGCTTACTTGTTTTATTCTTTTTCTACTTTTCTACAGAAGCTCAGAACACTGCAATTTTAAAAGGAAAAATCACTGCCAAAAGAGGCAAATCTGTTGAGGGAGTGAACGTTTCAACCAGTAATGACCGAACAGGAATCATTACCGATGCGTCCGGAGAGTATTCGATTGATATCCCTTCGAACAAAGATATTGTTTTAAGCATAACCCACATAGGTTATATAAACCAACAATGGAAAGTAAATTTAGACAGCAGTGAAACAAGAGTTTTTGATGTAAAGCTGAAGGAGTCGAATTTTGCTATTCCTGAAGTGGAAGTAAAAGCTGAAAAGGATCGAGAAAATACGATGGAGGCCCTTGACCCAAAAAACTTAAAGTATATTCCTTCGCCAAATGGGAGTTTTGAAGCCGCTATTAAAACCCTTATGGGAGTTTCTTCCAATAATGAGCTGTCGTCGCAGTATAATGTTAGAGGAGGGAGCTTTGACGAGAACCTAGTTTACGTAAATGATATTGAGATTTACCGTCCTTTTTTAACTCGAAGTGGGAATCAAGAAGGGTTAAGTTTTATTAATGCTGACCTAGTGCATAACATCGACTTTTCTGCTGGTGGTTTTGAAGCGCGTTATGGCGACAAAATGTCATCTGTTCTTGCTGTAGAGTATAAAGAACCGAAAAAGTTTTCAGGATCTGTAACCGGAGGACTTCAAGGTGGTGCAATTCACGTAGAAGGTTCCTCTGAAAATCATCGTTTTACTCACATTACCGGAATTCGGTACAACAGTAACGCTTACGTTTTAGGAAGTTTAGATACTGATGGAGACTACAGAGTAAATTTTGCTGATGTTCAAACGTACTTAACATACGATATATCTGATAAATGGGAAATTGGGTTTTTAGGCAACTACGCTAGAAATCAATACAACTTTGTGCCAGAGACAAGAGAAACAGCCTTTGGAACTATTCAGGAAGCATTGAAATTGACCATATTTTTTGAAGGACAAGAAGTTACTGATTTCGAAACCTATTTCGGTGCGATTACCAATACCTATAGACCAAGTTCTAAGCTTGAACTAAAGTTGATTACTTCGGCCTTTCAATCAAGAGAATCAGAAACATTCGACATTTTAGGGCAATACAGAATTGATGAATTGGAACGTGATTTAAGCAGTGACAATTTTGGTGGAGTATCTGGCAGTAGAGGAGTTGGTTCCTATTTGAACCATGCCCGTAATTATTTGAATGCTTCAGTTGTAAATGCTCAGCACAGAGGAAAGTTATTGAGAGATAACGGTTCTTACGAATGGGGGGCTAAGTTTCAGCACGAGCAAATTCGAGATCAGTTGAAAGAATGGGATTTGATTGATTCTGCAGGCTTTTCCTTGCCACAAGTAAACACTACGCCCGGAGTTGCACCAAACGGTCAGCAGGAATTGGTGTTGTTTAACTCTTTCCGTTCTTCAAATACGCTTAGTTCAAATCGATTAATGGGTTATGCCCAGCGCACCATTCGTTTTGCAGATAAAAAAGATGGAGCTTATACATTAACAGCAGGAATTAGAGCAAACCATTGGGATCTAAACCAAGAAACGGTTTTTAGTCCGAGAGTGAATTTAGCTTGGGAGCCTGACTGGGAGAGAGATTTCTTGTTTCGTTTTAGCACAGGTTTTTATCACCAACCAGCTTTTTATAGGGAATTGAGGGACTTTGAAGGAAACTTAAATAGAAATATTAAGGCACAAAGATCGATTCATTATGTATTGGGCGCAGATTATAACTTCACTGCATGGGGAAGACCTTTTAAATTTGTAGCCGAGGCTTACTATAAACAAATGGATAACATTATCCCCTATGAAATAGACAATGTAAGAATACGATACTATGCAGAAAACAATGCAGATGCTTTTGCAATGGGAGCAGACTTCAAGATAAATGGCCAATTTGTAAAAGGAGTTGACTCTTGGTTAAACATTGGGTTTCTTAATGTTCAGGAAAATATTAAAAACGATAGCTATACTACCTACTTTAATACCGACGGAGAAGAGATCCAAGCGGGTTTTACTTCCAATACAGATACCGCAAGTTTTCAAGTAACTCGTCCGGGACATATTCCTAGACCAACAGATCAGCGATTTAATTTGAGTTTATTTTTTCAAGATTACCTACCAAAGAATCCAACTTATAAGATGCACCTCACCTTTCATTACGGATCGGGCTTGCCTTTTGGTCCACCCTCGAATGAGCGATTTAAGGATACCTTACGAATTCCTGCTTATTTGAGAGTGGATATGGGATTCTCTAAACAACTGTTAGGCGAAGACAGTAAGGTTTCCCCTACTAGTCCGTTCCGACATTTTAATTCAATTTGGATCGGTTTAGATATATTCAACCTGTTACAGAAAAACAATACCCTTTCCTATTTATGGGTTACCGATGTTTCTAATCGTCAGTATGCCGTTCCTAACTTCCTTACATCAAGACAGATTAATTTAAGGTTGCAAATGAAGTTTTAAGCAGAAGCGAAAAGCGAGAGCTAAAAGAGTTAATTGCTCAGCAACGATTAGAAAAGCGAGAGCTAGACTTACTGAGGAGTAAAATTTTCGATATTGATTTAGAATTTCAAAACAAATTAAGAAAGGCTCAACTAATAACTTGGCTGGAGAATGCTTCTAAACTGATCTTAACAAAAAAGGAAATTTCTGTTGGCGCCAACAAAAGTTATTTTAGTCCAGGAAGTGAATACAAGTCAGCAATTATTCAACAGCTAAAATCTGCAAAAAACACCCTTCGTATTTGCATTTTTACCATTAGCCACAATGAAATTTCTGAAGAAATACAATATTTTAACGATTGTATTATAATGTCTCGTTGCTCTTTTCTGCTAAAACATCTATCCATTCAACAATGGTCATTGTTAAATAATAGCTTTTGTTCCCTTCTATGGTATGTTTTACACCCTGCTTGATTTACCTGAAATAATCAATTATTGTGCAACCTAACGAAACCTTCCAAAACCGTAGTAGTGATGACGGCTTTAGTTTGCCGCAGGGTTACAAACCACTGCGAAGCTTCTAGTATTGTTCAACATCCTGAGGTACGGGGACACTTTACTTTTACTTTCTTCTCTTTTTCCATTTAACAAATTATTTCCTGCAAAACTTTCCCCTTCTATATAGGCTCATTTAATTCCCCACTACCGCACGATTGCATCGTCTGGTCTGACTGACTTGCAGTCCAATAAAATTAACTCTAATTAAAAAGCCAACTCATCTCTGAATTGGCTTCCTGTTTGTTTTTAACTTACCATCAAGCATCATAGCATTTCAAATTAACTTACACACACGATGCAATCGTGCGGCAGCAGGGGATTAAATCGAACGGCAGTGGGGGATGCACGGACAAACACAAAAGAATTACCATCTTCTGAATCCTCATAGATTTCTACTGAGTTTTCATTAAAACTAATTGAATGAAAAGACTCGCAATCAATATTTAGCAAATAATTACCAACTCCATTATATTCTGTCTTTTCCAACTTATAATTTGACTTACAAATGATTTCATTTTCATTAAAGTAAATCAATATTCCATTTTCAAACTTAATATAATATTTCAAGTCTAATATTGAATCCAATTCACTCCAAGCTAATCTTATCGATTTTAATTCCCATAAACTATCTTGTTCTGTATAATTAAAAATAGAATCTACAAAGGAAGAATCAACCTCTAATTCCTCATATTTTGTTAATTCTTTAATACTTTCATCTTCTAAATTCATTTTCGCCTTTTTAGAAGAACAAGAAAACATTATTAAAAAAGTGAAAAACATTGTTACTTTCATCATGGCCCTTTTTTCTTCTTCATTTTTGCGTTAACTCTATTTATTTCCATGTCAATAATTTCTTCATTAATTAAATCAGAATAGACTTTAGCCTTTGTCGGATTTTTATTCTCAAAATCTGCCCAAGATTCTGTTCTTCTCAGTCCTATCCAAGACATTGCCTGATACCAATCTTCTGTATGAGATGTTCCCATATCCTTGTCAAACTCTTTCATGCCGTCAACTAACAAACCTCTATTAAATGAGGCCATCTGATTATGATGCAAGTCACTTTGTTTCTGTTTACTTTTATGATATGGATTATTATAATGATCATCATATCCCGGATAGTTAGATATACCATCAGTACTTATTCTAAGATTCTTTTTTTGATGAATCCCTTCATGTAAAATAACCATTGCTAAAAAAGTTTCGTCTGCAATTAAATAACCATTTTGAAAGTATTCCTTTTGGATTGATGTAACGAATCCATTTGCACCAATGCCACCTCCTCTTGCAATAGAAGCACTAGCACCATGCCCTAAGTTTCCTCCCGATAAAATCTTCTCATTAAAGAAATGATTGTCCTGATTAGCTAAAAAATTTTTAAATACTTGTTTGTAAATTGAATTTGCACTTAAAGTATTAATAAAACTTGATCCTAAATTCTTCTTTAAATAATTATTCCAAACAACCTCTCTACCATCAGGGTCAACAAATACCATAGGATTATTTAAAACAAAATTATAAGGACTTGCATAAGGATACTTTTGCGCCAAAGGATCTAAACTTAACCACCTTCCTAATCTTGGATCAAGTATCCTCGCTCCGAAGTCATAACTATTCCCTGATCCTTTCAGCTCATTATCTCTTTCCATACCGTTAAAGCCATACCTATACCCATCTCCACTTGTAAAACTTCGCCCCGCCATCTGCATGCCAAAGGGGTAATAATATGCTACTTTGCCTTTAGTCACCCTACAATCCCAAAACCTCAACCCCTTGCTCAAACACAATGTCCACAGGAATTCCAAGATCTGATAATCTTTCTAAGTCGCTTTGTAAGTCCGCTTTGATCACCGTTTCTTCAGCAACCAATTTTGCTACGCCTTCATAATTCCCGTCGCCTTGTAATTGTAATATTTTAGCAGAAAGGGCATTCATTGCGTCGTTCATTTTATCGTAATCAATTTTATATTTTCCTGCTTCAGATCGCATAAATACCCCTTCGTCTTTAAAAAAGTTGAAACGAATCATGTTTGCTTTGCCATGAGCAGAGGAAGTTCCAAAACGGATGGAACGAAAAATACTTGCCATAAAGGTGGTGTAATAAGATTTCAAATCTCCTTCGATTTCTCCTTTTGCATGAAGTTGAGTAATCATGTATAACCCTAAAATATCAGCTTTCCCTTCTTCTAATGCTGAAGCGTGTTCTTTCAAAGCTGCCCGTACCGTTCCTTTACCATCCAATGTATTTTTAATTCCTAGGCCATGCGCTACTTCATGAAACATGGTATTGGCAAAAAATGCATCGAAATTGATATAGTCTCTTTGGCTTTCATCAATCAACTCTGCAGCTATTGGTAAAAGAATTTTATCAAACTTCGCTTTCATGGCATTTTTCAATTGCGACCTTCTTGTTCCTTTCTCCAATTGAATTTTTTCATCGTTTGGTAAGTTCACTGCTATAGTTTTACTACCGGCATTGCAGTCCCCAGCATAATAAATCACATCAAAAGCGGCTAACTGAGAATCTGTTCCGGGCTTTTCTGCTTTGTATTTTTCATCCACCGGTAAATTCGTTTGCAATTCAGGAAGCATGCTTGCATATTTTGCCAATCGCTCAGTCCATTCCATGTCTTTTACTAAAACGTACGCTTCATAAGAGGCTTTATTTCCAAACAATTGATCTTCGTAGGTCTCAATTGGTCCACAAATAATGTCAATTTGATTTTCTGTCATGTCCATCCAAGCCATATCTGACTTAAAAAACTCGCCTGTAATTAGCGCTTCGGCTCTAAACATTAAATGATTTTTGAGTTGCTCGTTGTCTGCGTAATATGAAGCACCAAATAATAATTCTGCCGCTTCAGCTAATTCTGTTTTAAAAGCTACATGAAATGGGATGCTAATTAATTGGCCGGTAGAGTCTCTGCGAATCAAAGTATACAATGAGTTTTTACCCTCTAAATCGGAAGACTCGAACTCCTCCTTTGTCATGTCCGCTGGATAATAATTTGCTCCCAAAGGTTTCTCTCCTACCCCATCAACAAAAGGTTCATTCGCATCTAACCTGTCCCAAGGGCCGTAATTAATGTTTGCGAATTGCCTTGTATTTTCGTTTGAAATACTTTTCAAAAATTCTTCTTTATCACCGTATGCTTGCTTCCAAAAAAGACCATCCATAATTTTAGCAACCTTAATCAGGCTAGGAATCATCTTTCTTTGGTTCTCTGAAAGCATTGAAACATCAGTAGTTAATTTTACTTTGACGTACTTTTGTAATCTTCTTTCAGCATCCGAAAGCACTTGACTTACCTCTACTGTGGAAGTAGTCTCTGAATCTACAGCTGGTTTAGGGTTATTTTGACAAGCCGCCAACGAGAATGCTAATGCAATAGGAAGTATCTTTTTCATCTTTTAAATTCTTAGTTTTTTACCTTTATAAATGTATTAATTTGCATTTGTAATTTCAAGAATAGTTTTACTTAGATATTAGATCCCATGAAAACAGCAATCGCCACCATATTTGCCATTTTATTACTTACGCCTTCTTGTAAAAACAAAAAGGAAGTAACTGAAAAAGAAACCAAAAAAGTAGAATCTGTGACCCAAACCACAGCTAAGTCAATGACGCCATTTGGAAAAGACCTAGGTGGTGAATTGGTAGGAAAATATTGGAAAGCCATAGAATTAATGGGCGAACCTGTTGAGATGACCGAAGAAATGAAAAAGGAGCCCTATTTAACCTTTAAGCGCGATGGAACTATAACTGCATATGGTGGATGCAATACTATTTTCGGAGACTATAAATTGGGAGTTAAAAATTTCGTTGAAATGAACAATTTTAGCCAAACAGAAATGGAATGCAATTTTAAGAGTTATGAAGAGAAAATGACTGAAGCACTAATTTATGGCAAACAATATATCTTTACAGGAGAAGACCAGATGCAGATTATTATTGGCAAAAGAGCTCCATTAGGAACTTTTAAAGCAGTTTACTTTTAAGAATTGAATGCTATAGAATCTGAAATGAAGAATGTGGAGTTTAGAATGGAGAAATTCAGTTAAGAATGTGGAATGAAGAATTTAAAATGAAAACAGAAAAATTAGAATAAAGTGAGTAGAGTAGATAGTTTAAACTAAAAAACTAGCTTAAACTCTACTATTCTGATTTCAACATTACTCAACCGTGACTTTGTAGTTTTAGCCTTCACCTTTCCTCACATAGCTTTTGGATAAACACGTATTACCCCTCTAACTCGTCGGAGTCGTCTTCGTGTTCAACTTCTAATTCTCTACCTATTAAATAGCGGTCCCATTTGTCGAGAACTTGTTGCATGTCATCTGGTAAGTCAGAATTAAACTCCATCCATTCTTTTGTTTTAGGATGCGTAAAGGCCAATGTTTTTGCATGAAGTGCTTGACGTGGTAATATTCTAAAACAATTTTCTACAAATTGCTTGTATTTAGTAAACGTTGTTCCTTTTAGAATCCTGTCACCGCCATATTCCGAGTCGTTAAACAATGGGTGTCCACTCCACTTTGAGTGAATTCTTATTTGGTGCGTTCTGCCGGTATCTAATTTATATTCCACCAACGTTACATAACCGTAGCGCTTCAAAACTTTGAAGTTCGTAATTGCTGTTTTCCCAATATCCCCTTCAGGAAAAACATCCATTACTTTTCGGTTCTTATGCGAACGCCAAATATTTCCCTCAATTTTCCCTTCATCTTCTTTCACATCTCCCCAAACCAAAGCCTGGTATCTTCTATCGGATGTTCGGTTAAAAAATTGTTTCGATAAATGTGTTAAGGCTTGTTCCGTTTTGGCAACCACCATAATACCTGTGGTGTTCTTATCTAAACGATGCACCAACCCTGGCCGGCCTTCATTCCCTTCTGCCTCCGGCAAATTTTGAAAATGATAGATTAATCCATTCACCAATGTCCCATCCCAATTTCCGTAACCGGGGTGTACCACCATTTCTGAAGGTTTATTTAACACCAAAAGAGTGTCGTCTTCATAAACAATATCCAAGGGAATATTTTCAGGAAGAAGCTCTGTCTCTCTTGGAGGGTAAGGCAACTGAATTGAGATTTCGTCCTCAGGTTTTACTTTGTAATTGGTCTTTACCACTTGTCCGTTCACAATAATATTCCCATCTGCTGCAGCTTGCTGAATCTTATTCCGTGAGGAATTTGGCAAGCGATCAGTTAAAAATTTATCTATTCTTAAAACTGCTTGACCTTTATCAGCAATGATATTGTGATGTTCAAAAAGCTCATCATATTCTGGTTTTCCTTCGTCGCTCATGGTACTATTGTGATAAAATAACTTTTTTGGTCAATTGGTGTCCGCTTTCGCTTTGTACTTTCAAAAAGTAAATCCCTTTTGGCAAGGAAGATAAATCTATTTGATGGTGATATACTTGATTCAAAATCTGCTTCCCTGTTACATCAAATAATTGTAATGTTTCAAATTTAATTTCACCGTCGAATCTCAGATTTAAGATGCCATTCGTAGGATTTGGAAATACAGTTAGATCGCTTTGAGTTAAACGCTCCGCCTTTATTCCTACATCAAATACTCTATTTCTAAATACTGGTCGAAGCATTAAAGCCCCGTCGTCTATTCCTGCAGAGGCCGCAGTCCAAAGTGCTCCATTTTGACTAAAAAACACCTTGTCTTTATGATTTGTGTTCAAGTCATACCCAACATTTACGCTATTTGCACCAATGGTTTTAAAACCAATGTAAAATGTTTGCCCTACGACTAAAGCCGTATCTAAGGTATAGGTTACAATACCATTCGTTTCAGAAAAAACTGGAGCTGCTGTTGCTGTTCTTTCGTAAAGTAAGACTGTAGGATTTAGGGAACTCCATACCGATAAGACTATTTTTTGCTTGGTAACGTCATCCTTTTGCGGTAAAAAATAAGTTTGAAAACCCTTTAATGTATCTGCAAACGGGATATCATATCTAACAGCCATATATGCTGTTAAGCCATCGATGCTTAAAGCAGGATTAACTCCGTATCCCGCCTCCGCTGTTCCATCGTCATATGCATAATAATCTTGCAGCACAGTGCGAGAAATAACAGTATCGTTACTTCTAATAAAGTCATTTCTAGGCCTAAATTGAATGTCAAAAATTGACTCAAAAACGATTGCTGTGTCAACTTGAGCTGCAGGAAATTCAAAAGGAGTTGGATATCTAAACTGAAAAGTATCTTGAGGTAGGTTAATTGAAGATGTTGGATCACTCGGAAACTTGTACAGATTACTCCCAGGCGCTGTTGGATCAGGAACGGTCAGAAAATTAAATACCAGAAAATTTCGATCACTTGCATTATTTACAATTGTAAAAGCGGAATCTGCCATGTAACTGGAAGGGTTATTTCGAAAATGCCAATACGGCATAGCGTAATAATCTTTCAACATAGAAGGAGCATTATACACATAGGCTATATCGTTGTAAAACTCTTGAGTTTCTGTTCTATTGTCGTCTAAATAAATATAATCAATGTGCCACTGATCAAATGCCCCTGCGCTATTTGCATAATTTTTAAATCTAAATCGGAATCCATCCTGTTGCAAGAAAACAGGAACTTTAATAATTTCTTGCGCAAAAGTATCGGCTGCAAAGCCAATCGAATTCCAGATTCCGGCCCATCTCTTAGTGCTAGCATTGTAAAACTCCAGCACCAGTGAATCTCCACGCTCCGGTCCATCTCTCGCTAAACCTTTGGGCTGATAGAAAAAACTCAGGTACACATTTGTGTCCGCCACATTTTCGAGATCTAGAGGTACAGAAGACAAATAATCGGCAATAACTCGCAATGGTTTGTCAATACCGTAAGGTTGTCCTAACTCATCTAACCCATCAAACGTTGCAACTCCGATGGAAGGGGGATTAAGGCCGAATGTTCTATTTATATAGGTGGATGCATCTGTCCACAAGTCAGCAGGGTTTGGGGCAACAGTAAACAATGTAACAGAATCTTGTCTAAACCGGGCGTTAACATAAACAGTGTCTTTTGGTACGCCAGCTTGCTCTGAATAATTGTATGCAGGAAACACCACATAATTTTGATAGTCTGCGGTACAATCCGTTAAATCTGAAAACTGAATAGTGATGCTTAAATTTGCTTGCCGGCTATTGGTATCACCCTGTTGATTTACAAGATACTTAAAGGTTGAGTCTTCAGTGAAACCAACAGTATCAGGAAAAGGCCTACCGCCAATGAATAATTTGTAAAAAACACTATCAGTCAGCCGACTGTCAGTTAAATCAGTAATTCGCTTTCTTTGACGATTTGTCGAAAAATCATCAATAAATGGCAAATCTAATGTATCATACAAAAAGATGAAATTTTCCTCAGAAATTTCTACCTTATTATTTGCAATTTGATTGCCCCCGGCAGGAAAAAGAACAGGGTTTGTTATCGGAACCGATAAATAGTCTTGCGCATTTAAGTCCGCAAAAAATACCATTGCCACCAACAAAAATTTAAATTGCTTTACCATTATTGAATTGTGTCTAGTGGCACACTAACGGTATGGACAACCTTATTCGTATCTAATGTTAAAAAAAGATCAATTGAAGCACCCATTCTTACGCTTGGCTCTTGACTAAATGGGGGAATTTGTCTGTAAACAATAGCTTTTGCTGAGTCATCTGCATTCTCTACCGTCTCATCAAAAAGCAAAGAACCTAAATTCAATGATTTTGATTGTAGTAAATCGTTCGCCATTTCTGTTGTAAACTCTTTTAAATAGGGTACTTCTACCAACTCATTGCTTAAACCTTGACCAACTACTAAGTCTATCACACTTCCTTTGCGAATTCTTTCTCCGACCCTAATCTCTTTCCCGTCCATATTTTGCTCCAAAATACAGTTCACACACATGTCTGGTTTGTATCTTTTATCACCCACAACTAACCCGTACGTTTCTAAAATAGAGGTTGCTTGGCGCAAGGATCGATCCACTAGTTTTGGCATTTTAATTGTAACCGGTTGTTCAGCCGCTACAGTCAAATATATAGTTCTTCCCTCCTTAACAAAATTTCCTGCTGCAGGGTGCTGGTCAAGTATTGTTCCTCCTGCCTTTCCCTTTACAAAAAGAGAATCTGACACTTCGGTTTGCAAGCTACCTTTTTGATTTATTGCCAGTTCTGTTTCAGTACTGTGCATTCCTACAAATTCTGGAACGTCAATATCTTCCCCGTGCTTTGTGTAGGTATCCAAATAATATAAAATTCCGAACAACCCTCCAGCTACTAACAATATGGCAACCAAAACATTAATCCAAAAAACCCTACTTACCAAAAAACGAACAAAATGACTCATGAAGGAATAAAATTACGTTGTTCAAAAATAAGAATATTAGTAGGTTAATGTTAATTAATAGTGCAGCTATGTTGGTAAACGTAAAATTAGAATGACTTATTTTGAAAGTAATAATAAATTCATAGAAATGAAGCCAGTAATTGCCATAGCAGCAGGAGGAGATTCGGCAGAAGAGGAGATATCACTACAATCTGCACAAACTGTCCTAGATAATATTGATGAATCGAAATACAAAGCGGTTTTAGTCGTGATGAAAAAAGGCGTTTGGGAGGCTCGATTGGCCAATCACTCTTTTGAAATTGACAAAAATGACTTTAGCTTTGAGCAGGACGAAAATCGAATTCGGTTTGATTACGTCTTTATCGCCATTCACGGTACGCCGGGAGAAGACGGAAAGTTACAAGCCTATTTTGACTTGTTGAACATTCCATATTCCTCACCCAATCACATTGGTTCAACCTTAACCTTTAATAAATGGTACAACAATACGTTGTTGAGACAACTTGGTTACTCAGTTGCAACATCGCACTACATTAGAGCCGGCGATAGAATTGACCTTGACGACATTGTTGAAAAAATTGGATTACCTTGCTTTGTAAAACCTTGCTCTGCAGGCAGTAGTTATGGCGTTTCTAAGGTAAAGAAGCTAGATCAGCTAGAATTAGCCTTAACAAAAGCTTTTCAATTTGATAGGGAAATTATGGTGGAAGAAAACCTTCCAGGCAAGGAAATAACGTGCGGAGTTTTCAGAAGAAATGGAGAAATAATCCCAATGCCAATCACCCAAATTATTCCTAAGGGGGAATTCTTCGACTATCAAGCAAAGTACGAGGGAAATTCAATGGAAATGACTCCTGCAAGAATAGATGAAGAGAGCTACAAGCTAACGCAACAATTATCAAAAGAAATTTACCACAAATTAGATTTGCGGGGTGTTGTTAGAGTAGATTATATGTTGGTAGAAAAAACACCTTACGTAATTGAAGTAAATGCAGTACCTGGGTTATCTAAAGCTAGTTTAATACCGCAGCAAGTAGCTGCAATGAAAATGTCGTTAAAAGATTTTTTTACAGCAATTATAGAAGAAACAATAAATTAAATGGACTTTCTAGATAAGAAGTTAGAAGAATACGTAGTTGAACACACTTCTAAAGAAAGTGATTTCCTATCTGCGTTGCATCGCGAAACTTACATGAAGGTTTTACAGCCTAGAATGCTAAGTGGCCATTTTCAAGGACGAGTATTGAGTATGATTTCAAAAATGATTCAACCTAAACGAATTCTAGAGTTGGGAACCTACACGGGGTACTCAGCACTTTGCTTGGCCGAAGGCTTACGGGCAGATGGGCACCTTCACACCATAGATAAAAACGAAGAAAGAGAAGATTTTGTGCAGTCGTTTATTGACCGATCTAACTTTAAAAATAGCATCACCCAGCATATCGGGAAAGCATTAGAAATAATTCCAACTTTAAATGAAGCTTGGGACATTGTATTTATTGACGCTGATAAAAAGAACTATATCAATTATTACAATTTAATTTTACCCCAATTAAAAACGGGAAGCTATATTTTAGCCGATAATATTTTATGGAGCGGAAAAGTTGTGGACGAAAAAGCAAATGACATGGACACTGTTCTGCTGAGAGAGTTTAATCAAAGAATGACGGAAGATTCACGTATTGAGAATGTATTGTTGCCTATTCGCGACGGAATTCAGATTGGAAGAGTAATTTAGAGGCTCATGCAAAACAAAAATTTCAAACGCAAAAAAGTTAGTTTTCCAAATGTAAAAGAGTTGGCTAACGGAATACTGAATGGAAATTTTCCTGCACTAAGTAAAGGCATAACGTTATGCGAAAGTAAAAGGCTTGAAGATAGAAAGTTTGCGAATGAACTAGTTAAAGAATGTTTGCCTCACTCAGGTAATTCAATTCGAATTGGAATTACAGGAGTGCCAGGTGTTGGAAAGAGCACTTTTATTGAAAGTTTCGGTATTTATTTAATTGAAAATCATTCTAAAAAGGTAGCCGTATTAGCTGTAGACCCTAGTTCTAAACGGTCTAGAGGAAGTATTTTAGGAGATAAAACTAGAATGAACCAATTAAGTGTTCACCCCAATGCTTTTATTAGACCTAGCCCGAGTTCCGGCGCTTTAGGGGGAGTTACCCACCACAGTAGAGAAAGCATTATTTTGTGCGAAGCTGCAGGTTTCGACACCATTATTGTTGAAACGGTTGGCGTTGGTCAATCTGAAATTGAAGTAAAAGAAATGACAGATTTCTTTTTACTTTTAATGCTAGCGGGTGCCGGAGATGATTTACAAGGCATTAAGCGTGGCATAATGGAAATGACCGACGGAGTGCTGATTAACAAAGCAGATGGCGATAATTTATTGAATGCAAAACGAGCGAAACGAGAATACCAAAGTGCGCTTCATTTATTTCCGCCATCAAGCAGCGGCTCAACTCCAAAGGTTGAAATATGCTCTGCGCTAGAAGAGTTCAATCTAGAAAAAGCTTGGAACTTAATCGATGATTTTGTAACGCTTACAACTGAGAATAGCTATTTTGAAAAGCAACGTCAAGAGCAGCTCAATGCATGGTTTAAAAAAAGTATTCAAGAGCGTTTAAACGTTGCTTTGTTTGGAAATGAGCGCATAAACACCTACATCGGGAATCTTGAAAAGCAAGTAAGCAACCGGGAAATTTCGCCAACAGAAGCTGCAGAACAAGTATTTGAAGAATTTAAGAAGTCAATAGTTTAAGTGCAACCACAATCTCATAATGTTATTGGTTACGGAGACATGTTACAATGATTGGCATTCAATTGTTGGGGCTTAAATTCTACTGTCGTTTCGCATAAACTTTACAAGTTATTGACCGGCCTTAGCTAAGTTTGAATTATCGGTGTTTAGAAAATTGCGCATTTCGACTCTGCTCAATGTGACAATGTTGACTTTGCTCGATGTGACATTTTAGGTTATATCAATGCAACAATTTACAGTTGACTTTTTATTAGATTACAGGTTAGGCCTAAGGGCCGACTTTAATTTGCTCAATATGACAGTTTAAATTAGCTCAATGTAACAATCTGAACAATATATAATCTACAGCATCACTAGGATATGTATGAATGCCTCCTCTGCCAAAACGACACTAATAACTAACCGTCAGACAAGTATATTAATTTGCTGCAACATGCTCCTTGTACAAATGCCGCATAATACCATCTACTAAACCTACTTTTGGAACAATTACTCCTTCGCAACCACTTTTAGATAAGGCGAAAACAAACAACTCTGTTGCAGGTACAATAACATCTGCACGATCAGGCCGAAGGCCTAATGTCGAAATTCTTTCATCAAAAGAAAGTTCCTTTAAGCGTTGTAACCATCTCTTGGTGTCAAGTGTCGGCAATACTTCCATTTCCTTGCGTTGCGTGAGCTTAAACAAAGTGTTTATATTCCCCCCAGACCCAATTATATTTTTAGGCCGGTATTCTTTTTTAATTTCAGTTAACCAATCTGATAACTCTTTCCACGTTTTCTCTGAGACTAAATCATCCTTCAAGCGAATTGTTCCAATGTTAAACGAACGTGCTTTTACTGTTTGACCTTCTTTAAAGAGTGTTAATTCCGTGCTGCCACCTCCTACGTCCATATATAAATACACTTCACTTTGGTCTAACTTTTCCGCAATATGATTTTCGAAAATCAAACCCGCCTCCTCGTCGCCGGTGATTAATTCAATATCTAATCCTGATTTTGCTTTTACAGCTGCCAAAATTTCGTCTCTATTCAATGCATCTCGCATAGCAGATGTAGCGCAAATACGATACGAAGTGACGTTAAATGCAGCCATTAAATGTTTAAAGCCAGCCATGGCATCGCTCAACTCCTCTATTTTATGCACAGGAATAGGTCTGTTATGAAAAGAATCTTCCCCTAAACGAATCGGTAAACGAACTAAGGATGCTTTCTTAAAAACCGGTCCAAATTCCGTCTCAAAAACATAACCAAAAAATAATCGCACTGCATTCGAACCAATGTCAACTGCCGCAAAACGCAAACTACTTTCCATCATAATAATTTTATTTACTATTTTTTAGCATCCGCTTTTTTTAATTGATTCGAGAAGTAATCGTAAATCGCATATTGCGAACGAACTACCTCAACGCCTTCTCTACGAACGTATTCGTTCGAAAGATCCGAATTCCACTTTCTTGCTTTTGTGTTATCCGCCAATTGCAACGCTAAGACATTTAAGAGCATTTTCTTAATATTTTCATCTAAAATTGGCGTCATTACTTCCACTCTTCGATCTAAATTCCGTCGCATCCAATCCGAAGAACCAATGTAAACTTTCTCTTCACCTCCATTGCAAAATACAACAACTCTTGCGTGTTCTAACAGTCTATCAACTATTGAAATTGCCTCTATATTTTCACTCATTCCTGCTACTCCATTTACCACAGAATTTACACTTCGAGCAATAATTTTAATCTTCACACCAGCTCTACTTGCTTCGTAAATCTTTTTCGCCATCTTCTGATCATGTAAGTTATTCACCTTAATAATTACATACGCCTCTTTTCCGTCTTTGGCATTCTTCATTTCATTGTCGATGAATTTCATAAATCGACGCCTTGCATTAAAAGGTGCAACGATTAAGTGCTTAAACTGATAGCGCTTGTAATTGTCTCTAAAGAATTTAAAAATCTTATTCACCTCATCGCTAATTTCCTCACGACAAGTCAGTAAAGAATGGTCGCAATAGACTCTTGCTGTATTTTCATGAAAATTACCTGTTCCAATGTGACAGTATCGGACAGAAACCCCATCCTCTTTTCTTTTTATTACCAACAATTTAGTGTGAACCTTTAAGCCAGCAGCACCAAAAATTACCCTCACCCCTTCGTCCTGCAGTTTATCAGTGTAGTTCATGTTAGACTCTTCATCGAATCTGGCTTTCAATTCCATGACAACGGTCACCGACTTGCCATTACGAGCAGCGTTAATTAGTGAGTGAATCACCTTCGAGTTCTTACTCACCAAACGGTAAATCGTAATTTTTATAGAAGTCACAGCGGGATCAATTGCCGCCTCTCGCATTAAATCAATTACATGGCTGTAAGATTGATACGGATAACTTAACAGAATATCTTGTTTTTTAATTTGCTCAAAAACACTCACCTTTCCCTTTAAAATAGGGTGTGCTAATGGCGGCATACTTTTATAACGCAGTGCAGAAGATCCAATTTTGGGAAAATTCATGTAATCCTTAAAATTGTGATAACGCCCGCCCGGCACCAAAAGATCATCGTCTTCTAGACCTACTTTTTTGATCATAAACCTCAGCAAATCAGTGTCCATTTCAGCATCGTAAATCATGCGCACTGGGTCTCCTTTTTTGCGGTTTTTTAGACCCTCTGTTAATTTCTCTATGAATCCTGTGGTAACATCGTCTTCAATATCCAACTCTGCATCTCTTGTAATTTTAATGGTAAAAGCTTCAATGTGGTTGTAATGAAAAATTGCAAAAATTTCCGGCAAACAAGTCCGGATTACATCGTCAAGAAGCACAACATTTTTAGTTCCGTCTTCTTCGTTTAACACAAAAAAGCGACTGACAATTGCAGTTGGAATTTCAATTAAAGCATACTTTACTTCTTGCTCAACATCTTCTTCGATTTTACAGAGCTTAATAACCAAGTAAGCTGCCTTGCCATTTAGTTCGGGTAAATCTCTGTCTTCTGAAAGCATTATGGGAACCAAAGCAGGCTGAACAGTTGAGTGAAAGTAGTCTTTCACTTTTATCATCTGATTTTCATCTAGCTCCTCTTCATTCAAAAAAAAGATTCGCTCTTTCTCCAACTCATCTTTTACAGTTAGATAAGCCTCTTCAAATCTAATTTGCATTTCAGCATTCCTACTTGAAATTGTCAGAAACGTTTCCGCCGGATCGTAATCCAACATCTCTTTCTCTTTTTGAGAAAGATCCAACATTTTTTGAACAATAGGAACTCTCACTCTAAAGAACTCATCTAAATTATTGGAGAAAATTCCCAAAAACTTTAGCCGCTCCAATATGGGAACAGACTTATCTTCTGCTTCTTGCAGCACTCTTTCGTTAAAGGAAAGCCAACTTATTTCTCGATCGTGAAAAACGTAATTCTTATTGCTCATTCCCCAAAGATAGGGAATGAATCAGATTATCTCAATACAAAAAAAGTTAAGAATTAGCCGCTAGAAGCTCTGCAATTGTTTTGTCAATAAATCAATCTTTTCTTGAGCGTCTGCCATTTTTTTCCTTTCAATAGCTACAACTGCATCAGGGGCGTTTGAAACGAAGCGTTCGTTCGACAACTTCTTTCCTACTGACTTCATAAAACCCTCATTGTACTTGATTTCTTCTAGAATCTTAGCCTTTTCCGCCTCCATATCAATTGCGCCACCCATTGGAATAAAATACTCGTTCCCAGCTAAGACAAAAGAGATGCTTCCGCTTACTTTTTCTGAGACGTATTCAATAGAAGATAAGTTGGTCAATTTTATGGTCGCTCCGTCAAAACGTTTGTTCGGTTTATTAGCAATTACTTTCAGCTCTAACTTATCCTTAAAGGAAATACTTTTCTCTTTTCGAACAGTTCTAATTTCTGAAATCAAATTCTTAGTCAATTCAAACTCATCTACCAAGTCATTTTTCTTTAAAATTACCTTCGGCCAATGATTCACCATTAAGCTATCTCCATCTTTTCGGTCGGTAATGCTTTGCCAAATCTCCTCTGTAATAAATGGCATAAACGGATTTAACACTCGCATTACATTCTCTAAATGACGAATTACTTGATCGTAATTTTGTTTGGCCATTGGCCTGCCATATGCTGGTTTAACTAACTCCAAATACCACGAACAAAACTCATCCCACGTTAATTTGTAGCTCGTCATTAAAGCATCAGACATTCTAAACTTGTCATAATTGCCATTTAACTCATTTAAAGCTACTTGAAAACGATCTGCAAACCATAAATCAGCTTGATTCGCAACCTCATCAATTTCAACTGAATCAGATACTTCCCATCCTTTAATTAATCGGAATGCATTCCAAATTTTGTTCGAGAAATTTCTTCCTTGTTCACAATAGCTTTCATCAAACAATAAGTCATTCCCTGCAGGTGAACTGAACAACATACCAACCCTTACACCATCAGCTCCATGTTTTTCAATTAACTTAATGGGGTCTGGAGAATTACCCAACGACTTGCTCATTTTTCTTCGCTGCTTGTCGCGAACGATACCGGTGTAGTATACATTTTTAAAAGGTTTTTGACCTTTGTATTCGTATCCTGCCATAATCATTCGAGCAACCCAAAAGAACATAATCTCAGGAGCAGTTACCAAATCATTTGTTGGGTAATAATATTGTATGTCTTTGTTATCAGGATTTTTAAATCCATCAAAAACTGAAATTGGCCATAGCCAAGAAGAAAACCATGTGTCTAATACATCTTCATCTTGTCTCAAGTCATTCAACGTTAAAGCAGCATTACCTGACTTTTTTTTGGCTACCTCTAGCGCTTTTTCTGCTGTGTTGGCAATTGCAAAATCTGAAGGACCTTCACCATAGTAATAAGCTGGAATTCTATGTCCCCACCACAACTGACGAGAAACACACCAATCTTTGATGTTCTCCATCCAATGTTTATACGTATTTTTTGTGTTTTCAGGATAAAACTTAATCTCATCGTTCATGACACTATCTAAAGCTGGTTTTGCCAACTCGCCCATTTTCATGAACCATTGTAGAGATAGTTTTGGCTCAATTACAGCATCTGTTCGTTCAGAAAAACCAACTTTATTTGTCAATTCCTCCACTTTAGTAAGTCTCCCTTGCTCCTTTAAGTCGGCTGCAATTTTCTTACGAACTACAAATCGATCTTCTCCAATGTAAAATTGTGCTGCATCAGAAAGTGTTCCATCATCATTTAAAATGTCAATTGACGGCAAGTTGTGCTTTAAGCCCAACTCATAATCATTAATATCATGGGCAGGAGTAACTTTCAAACAACCTGTTCCAAACTCAAGGTCAACATAGTCGTCTTCAATAATCGGAATTTCTCTATTTAAAATAGGTACAATTGCTTTCTTGCCTTTCAAATGCGCCCATCGCTCATCTTTTGGATTAATGCAGATAGCGGAATCTCCCAAAATTGTTTCCGGACGAGTCGTTGCAATGGTTAATTTTTCATCAGAACCAACAATGTCATATTCTACATAGTACAATTTAGACCGGACTTCTTTATGGATTACTTCTTCATCCGAGAGCGCCGTTTGTGCTTTCGGATCCCAATTCACCATTCGAACACCTTTATATACCAACCCTTTGTTAAACAAATCAACAAAAACGTCAATGACAGCTTCCGATAAATCCGGCTCTAACGTAAACTTTGTTCTTTCCCAATCACAAGAGGCTCCTAAACGCTTCAATTGCTTTAAAATAGTTCCGCCATACTCATCGGTCCATTCCCAAGCATGCTTCATAAATTCTTCTCTAGAAAGATCCGCCTTTTTAATTCCACGCTCTTCTAATCGTTTTACAACTTTAGCTTCAGTGGCAATGGAGGCATGATCAGTTCCTGGAACCCAACAGGCATTTTTCCCTAATAGCCTAGCTTTTCGAACCAATACATCTTGAATTGTATTGTTCAACATATGGCCCATGTGCAGAACTCCCGTTACATTCGGCGGCGGAATAACAATCGTATACGCCTCTCTTTCATCCGGTTCAGAATGAAAAAACCCTTGATCTTGCCACTTATTGTAACACGCTTCGTCTTTCGCTAAATGATCGTAATTTTTAGGAAGTTCCATGGTAAAAGATTAAGTCCACAAAATTACTTAATTGTCAATGTTTAATTTTTAGTTTTCGTCATTTCATTTTATTATTATCGACTACATCATTAAAACTCTTAATTAATAATTTATTCTGTTAAATATCTGTTAACAGCTTTTTCGAACCATTTTTGTTTCTCTATCTTTGACACATTAAAATATAAACTAAATTGAAATGAAAAAATTAGGCGCAGTATTAGGATTATTTTTATTCTTCACAGTTGCAGTAAGTGCACAAGGAGCAGCAAAACTTGAATCAGCAGGCGGTGCAGAAATGACTTTCGAATCAGAGGTTATTGATTACGGAACAATTGCTCAAAATGCAGATGGGCTGAGAGTATTTAAATTTACCAACACAGGTAATGCTCCCTTGATTATATCTAACTCAAAAGGATCTTGTGGTTGTACTGTTCCAACTTGGCCAAAGCAACCAATTAATCCAGGTGAAAAGGGAGAAATTAAAGTAAAGTATGCAACTAACAGAGTTGGCCCTATTAACAAATCAGTTACTGTTACTTCCAATGCTTCTACTCCAACCAAGGTATTAAGAATTAAAGGAAATGTTTTAGTAAAAGAAACTACTCCTGTTAAAAAGGAAGAAAGCTTATCTCCAAAAGCGATTAACTAATTCAATTTCCAACCAAATAAAAAAAGCTGCGCAATTTGCGTGGCTTTTTTTATGCCGTCCAAAATTTAAGTGATATAACATTGTTGGACTAGCTACTTTGAGGTTCTTCCTATTGAGATACTAGCTTGCTTCCAAAAAAGAATTTGAGTTGATAAAAAAATTCAATTTATTACAATTATTACCGAAACGTATTGGCTCATTCAGGTTTTATTTAGGATTTGGTTGAAACTTGCGGTAAGTTGAAAAACAAGCGACAAAAACAGAAAAGCAAGCCCATTAAGAGGCTTTACGAACTTACTTCGAAGGCAAATTTTCATTCTCACTCTCAGTCATATTCTATATTAATTTCTCGTCCTGACGGTTTTCTAAAAAGTTTACACACTCTAAAATAAGCACCTAAGCAGACAAGTTTAATCAGAAAAAATTAATTTCGGTAGCAGTCATAAATAATTTTAACGCCCACTTTATCTTTTCAACAGAGGCCAATTTAACAGTCTAAAAAAGTTGAAATAAAACTAATCAAAGAGTTTAAAGAGTTTGCCATTAAAGATAACATGATGGATATTGCAATCGGTGTAATTATTGGAGCTGCATTTAATAAAGTGGTAAATGTTTTGGTAAAAGAAGTCTTACTTCCACAACTCTAATTGCTTACTGACGGAATTAATTTGCAAACAAAAAAGATTATTTTAAGAGAGGCCATGGTTAAAAATGGAGAAAAGACACGTGAACAAGTTGCTATTGGTTATGGTAAACTCTTAGAAGTTGGTGTTGACTTTGTTATTATTGGATTTACTGTTTTTATTATTGTAAAATTCATGAATAGCTTAAGAAAGCAAGCACAAGACCCCAATGACAAAAAGGTAATTACACCGAAAGACATTGAATTCCTAAACAACTTAAATGTACTCATGGAAAAGCAAAACCAATTGTTAGAAGAAGGTTTCAGCAAGACCTAATTGAAGTCGAATGGATGAAATAGTTCAACCTGATTTCAAATCGAATAATAAGGACATTTAATAAACCCAGACTAATAACTAACCAGAAGACCATCATTCAATTTTATACTTCTTTCAAAATGAATATGCTTTAGGTGTAATAGCTTGCTATCACGAAGATGTAATTTTTAAAAACCCAGCTTCTGTTGATTTAAAAGGTGTTCGAGCAAAAGCGATGTGGAAAATGCTTTTGAGTAAAAAAGAAAAAGTGAAATAACTGTTTCCTTAACGTTATACATGACAGCAAAACAGATTGGGTTGTGCATTATAAATGCGGCCCAAACAAAAAAGATTTTATCAATAATGTATCAGCCAGTTTTGAATTTAAGAATGAAATAATTGTGAAATACACTGACTATTTTGATGTCTAGAAATGGTCTTATCGAGCTTTAGGAATTAGCTAGTACTTGTTAGGCTAGCCAGGTTTATGAAGAGAAGATGCCAAGATCCAACCGGCAAACTATTGAACAGGAGAATAAGTTTGCAGGTACGCATTGAACTAATTTGCCAAAAACTCTTCTATAGATTTCCAATACAAATCATATTGTGCTTGATTGTTGTGCCCTGCATTTTTGATACTGATTGTCGTCGCTCTAGTAAACTCTTCAGATAATTTCAATCCACTTTCAAACCCAACAACGGCATCGTTTTCTGATAGTAAAATAAGTGTTGGGCAATCCACTTTTGGAACCATTTTATACGTTTCAAAGTGATACTTTAAAAGCCAATCTATTGGCAAAAACGGAAAACGTCGTTTCGCGACAGATTTAATGCTGTAAAAGGGAGTCTCTAAAATTAACTTTGACGGATTATTATTTGAAGCAATATAAGTTGCAAAAGTAGAACCTAAGGAACGACCATAAAGTATAATTTCACCTTCTTCAAATTCCTCTTTTGTGTAGTCATAAAAGGCCTGAGCATCAGTATTCATAGCAACCTCAGAGAACTCTCCTCCATTTTTGCCGTATCCTCTATAATCCATTATTACAATGTCGCGGTTAAATTTTAACAGTGGCTGTATTATTTCTCCCCACCTGCTTAAATCGCCCGCGTTGCCATGAAAGTAAAGAATAACACCTTTGGAATTTTTAACTTTAAAATGCAACGCATTTAATGTTACACCTTCATTCTCCAAGTTTATTTCTTCTGCAGCATTAGAAAACCAATACTCATATTCCCGATCTAAATGGGAAGGTAAAAAAAGGAGTGATTCTTGGAACAAGTAAAGCCCCGCTGCAAAAATTAAATACACCCCTAGAAAAGTCAAGACAACTCTTTTAACCCACTTTCTCATTTTTTTGAATTATGCTTTACTCGATGACTAGTCGTTTCTAAATCCACGGTAGTTGGTTTGGTATTAATTATTTCAGCTAGCATTTTATGATACGACTCAAAAGCGTTCAAATTCTTGTGACCTCCGCCAATTATGGCATATAACCTTGTTTGGTCTTGTCTTATTTTAGATAGCTTAACCGAGCTTTTAAAAGGAATCAAATTATCGTTAGTTCCATGTATAATATGAATCGGACACTCTACATACTTTAACCATTTGTAGGTTGGTATCGGATATTTCAAAATAACCGACATGGGCATGAAAGGAGCATACCGAGCCGTAACCTTACTCAAACTGTAATAAGGAGCATCTAAAATCAACATTCTTGGTTGGTTCGTGGAAGCCAACTTTGTAGCAAAGCCGGAACCCAGAGAACGACCATAAAGAATAATGTATTTTTCATCTACCTTTTCCTTCATTTTATTGTAAATGAGTTGAAGGTCATTTTTTAAAGCCTTTTGAGTTCTTCTTCCCGTACTTTTCCCAAAACCTCGATAGTCAATCATAAACACATCGTAATCGTGTCGCGTAAAATCTACTGCAAATTTGCCCCAACCGCGCATACTTTTGGAATTGCCTTTCAAATACAGCACCACTCCTTTCGGATTTGCAACTTTAAAATGTAATCCGTTTATTAAAGCCCCATCTCGGGTTTCTATGTTGTACTCCTCTACTTCCTGATTTTCATAAAAATATTGAAAATCTTTATCTAACTTCTCGGGATTAAAGAGTAAATAATCCTGTAAGTAATACAACAAAATACTTAAACCAATGTAGATTGCTAAAACGACTAAGCCAATGTATACCCAGTTTGACATCATAGCCCTAAAGTACAAATTTTTTAAAATAGTTGCTTTTCAAACAAAAACCCCTTTATCTTAAGCTAATTAAAGGAAAGTGTTTCTGTACTTGATTACTAGAAAAGCTATTTTGCAACCATTAGTTTCTTTGAAACGAATCCTTTGTTTAAATAAACCTTCAGAAAGTATATCCCGCTCTCTATTTCGCTTATATCAAGTCTATTTTCTGCGTTCATGAACGTTTTGATCAAGTGACCTTTTACGTCTAACAACTCTATCTCTTTCGCACCCATACCATTCAAATTTAATCCAATATAAATTGAAGCTGGGTTGGGTAGAAGAGTCATCTGATTTAGCAAATCATTTTCTCCAATTGCGGTTAAAACCATATTGGTTTGACAATCATACGTTGGATGTGTTATGCCTGTGTAATTAATCACATTATTTTTTAATTGACAGAGCAGTCCTTCTCCTGTTCCTATAGCAGCGCAATCTATGCCAAATGTGGTACCAACTCCTTCAATCATTGAAAATGCCAAACTATTTGAAGCAAAATTTGTACGCAGATGCTTTCTTCCATTTTGAACATAAACCGAATCAACAACAAAACCAATTGTCTTTAATGTATCTCCTACTTGCATAGACAAATCAACAATTTTAACTATTTGATTGCCTAAATAGTTTAGATTGTAATAATACACTCGACCGTTCATGTTGTCTTCTGAAAGATAAAAGTCATGAGGAAAAGGACTACTGCCAATTTTAGAAACTCTTTTGAAGTTCATTCCTTGAATCACGGTATCCATCCCATAGACAACCGTAGCGCTATCGATATTTGAACAACCCAAACACCCAAAATAGGCATACTTCCATGAGGTTTCATTTGTTCCAAAAATGGATTGATATTGGGCTTGAAGATTACTTACAATACTTACAAAAGCAGAGACTAAAATTATTTTATATAAAATTTTCATGTTTTCTAAATTTTACTGAATGATTCAATGACTTACTGTCAACTGAAATTCCATCAACTATTCAAATAATTGAATAAGCAGCAGGCGTAAATATTTATAAATCATTAACATATATATTTAGCAAACAAATCAAAAACATGCTTATTTAAAAATAATACACAAAAAATATAGACCCATATTTATGCCAGCCTCATTTCTTTCAACACTGTCAACCGTTAAGAAGCCACTCATACCAACTAGTATAAATTTCTGTTAGCCTAGCATTTAATTCTAAAAAATTATTTCTCCATGATCAAAAGTCATCGTTTCAAAGAAAGTGAGCTCTTAATCCATACCGTTAGTTCTATTCTCATCGCTTACTTTTACCATTCGAAAAACAAAAAGTATGTTCAACTATAACTATTGCGAAATTGAAGAATTAGCTACACACCACGTGGGCAATAAAAATAACGAAGGCAAACTGCAACTTTCCAATACAACACTCGCCCCTGACGATGAAGGACTGAAAGAACTGTTATTGCGCTATTTCCTAAAACCATTTACTGCTCATGAGTTATACAACTTCACCTTTTCTGGAGGAGAATTTGAAATGAACCCGCTTTTCAACTACTGCGAATCTATTTTTAAGGATAAGATTCCATTTTTGGAGAACAGCATTAAAATTGCACAGTACTTGTTTGATTTGAGCATTCACCCAAACATTAAGCCAGGAGATTTATTTGTTGTCCGTTTCTCGAATTTAAAGCTGAACGATGAAACGGTAGAAGCTATTGGGATCTTTAAAGCTGAAAATGCGCATCCTTTTTTATTGGTTGAAAATGAAGAGGAAGATCCTAACATATATGCTGTAAATGGCATTAATGTAGACAAGCTAGATAAAGGCTGTATTATTTTTAACCAAAATAGAAACGATGGCTATAAAGTTGCTATTGTTGACAAAGCGAATAAAGAAGATGAAGCCAAATACTGGAAAGATAATTTCTTAAACCTTAAGCCTTGCAGCGATGAGTTTCATCACACCAAGACCTTTCTAAACATAGCTAAAACCTATGTTACCGAAAAAATGGACGAAGATTTTAACGTTGAAAAAACGGATAAAATTGACATTTTGAATCGATCAGTTGAATATTTTAAAACCAACGAAAGCTTTAATAAAGAAGATTTTGAAGAATCTGTTTTTCAAAGTGAAGAAGTAATTAATTCATTTCGATCTTACGACAGTGAATACAGAGAAACGAATGAGATTGAAGTCAAAGATGAATTCGATATTTCGGATCAAGCAGTCAAAAACCAGTCTAAATTTTTCAAAAGCATTTTGAAATTAGACAAGAATTTTCATGTTTACATTCATGGAAACAAAGACATGATAGAACGTGGCGTCGAGAGTGATGGCCGTAAGTTCTACAAAATATTTTACGAAAAAGAGGAGTAGCATCAATACTTTTCAAACAGAAAGTAGAGTTATGGAAAATGACTTTGGTGGACTATTAGAGGAGACAAAAACACTTTAAAGAATATCAAAACCCTACTTGAGGGATATCGCAAAGTGGTACATTTTTTTGGGATCATAAGGCTTGCTTTTGTTAAGACATCTGTAATTGCAACTTTAGTATCACAACTGGAGCCGAACCTTTTAGCCCTCTGTTATTTTTTGCTCATCGCTTTTTGCTGCGCCTTCATACTCCAAAATAGTTATCGTCTGTCAACAAACCAGGAGGTTAGACTAAAAGTTACTTTCGGTCTGCTGCTTTGGCAACTCTTCATTTTATACTCTCTAAAAGTGGCTTTACGTTAACTCTAGAATTCCCGCCAAGTTTCGATACCCTTTTTATACTCCCTTCTTTTCTTTTTGCAGGAATATTCCTTTTTAAGACCAGAATCTAATAATGGGTTAAATAGATTACAGATCAACAAATCACTTTATTTCAGAGTTTCCGGATTGCTGTAGAATTCCTTTTTATTTGCAGTTGCGCTGAGGGAATTTTGCACAAAACGTCACGATTGAAGGATATAACTTGGACATAATCTTTGGATTTAGCGCACCTCTGATTTACATACTTGTTCACCTTTGCAAAATTAGAGGAAAAAGGCTCGTACTTATTTGGAATTATTTAGGTCTCTTTGTTCTTGCTTCTGTCCTATTTGTATTTATCACGACACTCTATTTGCCTTACTTTCTTAGCTTTAATCACACTCCACTAAAATTTCATTTTTTGAATATTCTCTCATTTTAGTGGACAGTTTTGTGATGCCATTAGCGGTGTTTTTTCATTGTCTTTCAATACTTCATATTAAGAAGAGAAATTTCTAATTTTACCGCATGGGAGAAGCAACACAAGAACAGCTTAATAATCCGCTGCACGGAGTAAAATTGCAAGACATTTTAGAATATTTAGAAGCTAATCTCGGTTGGGAAGAAATGGGCGAAGCTACAGGTATTAATGCTTTTATGCATCGACCAACTCTAAAATCTAGTTTAAGATTTCTGCGAAAAACAGATTGGGCAAGAACGAAAGTGGAAGAGCTATATTTAAACACTATACCTGCTCCCGCTCCCAAAACAGTGATTGACATGTGGGCATCTTTTGTTGCTCAAAGTCCTGAATATAAAGACGAAGAGTTGGGTGAATGGTTTCACTTTTGCGACAACGAGAAAGATGCCAAAGAATGCGCTCAACTTACCAAAGACGGAATAAAGCAAGCTTCTTCAACTTCGTTATGGTGGTTTAAAAAGAATAACGAAGACTTACCCGAAGTAGGTAATCTGTACATTGTAACGGATTGGTACAAGATTGCAAAGGCCGTGGTTAAGGTCATTAAAATAGAGCAAACACCATTTAACGAAATAACAGAAGAATATGCCATTGCCGAAGGTGAAGGTGACAAATCTTTAGAGCATTGGAAAAAGGTGCATTGGGACTATTATTCTCGAGAGATGGAAGAATTCGATGAGAAACCAACAGAAGACCTGATGATTGTTTGCGAGCATTTTGAGACACTATTTACGACAGACAATATTTCTAAAGAGGATTAGTTTAATACCCATGAAAAGAATTTGCCATGGCCTACTTTTTTTAACAGTCCTTCTTTTTTCTGCTTGTAAAGACGAAGCCGAAACGGATGAAAGAGTATTCCTTGAAAAGGAACAAGCCTTTGAGCGAAATTTTGGAGGTGCTGCTGAAGACATTGCATATTCAATTGTGGAGAAAGATGGGTTCTTATATTCTTTTGGTTTAAGCAAGAGTTTTGGAGAACCAAATGGCGATCACTATCTCATTAAAACTGACCTTCAGGGAAATTTAATCTGGGAAAAAACGTATGGCGGAGCCGCTAAAGAAGAAGGCTATCGTATAAAAAAATCTGCTGACGGAAATTTATTTTTACTTGGGGTTACTGAAAGTTCAGGAAACGGAGCAACCGATGTTCACTTGCTAAAAGTTGACATTGAGGGGAATGTACTTTGGGAATCTGTAGTAGGCGGAAGCAACAGAGATTCTCCTGCTACATTGGTAGAAAAGGCCTCTGGTGAAATTATTATTGCAGGAAATACCGAAAGCTACGGCATTGGTTCTGCCGATATTTATTTGGTTTGGATAGACGCAAGCGGGACCTTTATCCGACAAAAAACACATGGCGAAAGCTTACTGGATGGAAGTTCTGACTTGCTAGAGCTTGCCACAGGTGAATTGATGCTTTTTGGCTACACCAATAATTACGGAACAGCCTCTAGAGATTTTTACCTACTAAAAATGACCTCCCTAGGAGATTCCATTTGGTCTAAGCGTTACGGCGGAAATGCGAGTTACGAAGAGGCTCACCAATTACTGCAAACGGCAAATGGCAATTTCCTACTTCATGGACACACTTCGAAAACAGACCCGAACCATAACATGTATTCTGTACTAGTGGATAGTGCCGGAAATACAATTTGGGAGCGAGAGTTTGGAGGAAATCAGCATGACGGAGGACAAGCTGCAATTATTAACTCAGCCGGTAACTTTGTTTTATTGGGCCGAAGTATGAGTTTTGGAAATCAGCGTCAACTGCTATTTGTTGAGCTAACTCAAAATGGTAATTTAATTCAACAACAGCAGATTGGAAGTGCTAAAAATGAACGAGCAGACGACATTATAGAGGCAAACAACTCCTATTACATAGTAGGACATTCAGATAATTTTGGATCGGGAGATAACGATGTATATTTAATTAAAAAGTTGAAGTAGAGCCAGAAATGTCACCTGAAGAATATCAAATTTAAAAGCTTTTGTATTTGAGACTAATTCATCGCTGTATTAAATCATTGATCAATTAACGTCTTAACGATTCTCCATAAACCGTTGCAGAATTAACGTCGCACTAATTTTATCCACCAAAGCTTTGTCTCTCCTCTTTTTTTTACTAAGTCCTCCATCAATCATCGTTTGAAAAGCTATTTGCGATGTAAAGCCCTCATCTTGCCGCTCAATTTGTAAGGTCGGAAAGCGCTTTTTAATGAAGTTAATAAAGGGTACGATCTTATTTTCAATTTCAGATAATTCGCCACTCATACGTTTTGCCTGTCCCACCACAAGAACCTCTATGTCCTCCTTCAGCAAATAGGTTTTCATGTACTCTTGCAAATCCTTTGTTTCAACAGTAGTTAATCCACTAGCGATGATTTGAAGGGAGTCTGTTTCTGCAATACCGGTACGTTTAGCACCATAATCAATAGCTACTAGTTTTGGCAAAATATTTTTTTTTGCCAAATTACGAAGGCTTAAGATATATTAGAGTTTAAGAAGCAAGCGACCGATTTGCTATGCTTATTTTTGGTTTATATAACAAAACCACATGTATCCAACTTTATCCGATATGATCCGAGATTTACTCGGACTAGACATTCCACTACCCTTCCCGACTTTTGGATTTTTTGTTGCTCTTGGCTTTATTGTCGCAGCTTATTTCTTTACGGAAGAGATGAAAAGAAAAGAAGCCAACAAGCTTTTATTTTCTAGACTAGTAGATGTTAAAATTGGCGAAAAGGCCACTACTTGGGAGTTAATCTCAAACGGATTATTAGGTTTTGTAGTCGGTTTTAAGTTTGTAGAAGGTGTTTTCCATTACAGTGCTTTAGTAGAAAATCCGCAAACCTTTCTATTCTCTGGCAGGGGTAATTTTATTGGAGGTTTATTGGGTGTAGCTCTTTTTGCTTGGATGAAATTTAGAGAGAAGGACAAAGAAAAACTTGCCACTCCTAAAATGGTGAAACAAAGAATTCATCCACATGAATTAGTAGGCAACATGACAATGGTTGCTGCCATTGCAGGAATTTTAGGCTCAAAAATCTTTCACAACTTAGAAAACTTATCAGAATTTGCCGCTGACCCAATTGGTGCTTTGGTTTCATTTAGTGGCTTGAGTATTTACGGCGGTTTAATAGTTGGTGGTGGTGCCGTTATCTATTACGCTGTTAAAAACGGGCTGACTTGGATTCACGTTGCAGATGCTTGTGCCCCCGGACTTATGGCTGGTTATGGAGTTGGAAGAATTGGTTGTCAATTATCTGGCGACGGGGATTGGGGAATGCCAAACGATGCCCCAAAACCAGAGTGGATGAGTTTTTTACCAGACTGGATGTGGGCTTTCGACTATCCTACAAACGTATTGGGAATAAACCTCCAAGAAGACTTTCATAAAATGGGCTTAGAAAGTATTACCGGTAATGCATGGCCAACTCCTTTTTACGAAACAGTAATGGCACTGACCATTTTTGCCATACTATGGGCCATTCGCAAGAGAATAACGGTCCCCGGAGTCATGTTCAGTTTGTACTTGGCATTTAATGGCATTGAACGTTTTTTTATCGAAAAAATTCGAATAAATCCAGACTATCATTTCCTAGGAATAGAGGCTACACAAGCCGAAATTATTTCTGTTGCGATGTTCATTTTTGGAATTCTAGGCATGTTTTTCTTTACCAAAAACAAAAATCGATTTATCCCTAAAGCTACTGAAGCATGAAAATCTCGTTAGATTTACTTTGTCACGATGTTGTTGAACTATGCCGTGAAGTTGGCCTCTTTATTAAAATGGAGGAGCATAAAGTTGTGCAAGCCGATGTAGAAACAAAATCAAAAAATTCTTTGGTCAGCTACGTTGACAAAACCGCTGAAGAGAAACTTGTAAAAGACCTCGCTTTATTTTTACCAGAGGCAGGTTTTATTGCAGAAGAAGGAACTTCTGACAAGGTAGGTGACGTTTACAACTGGATCATTGATCCGTTAGACGGAACAACTAACTTTTTGCACGGAGTACCTACCTACTCGGTAAGTGTGGCTCTAAAGCAGAACGATAAAATTGTGCTCGGTGTAGTTTACGAGGTAAACAGAGACGAATGTTTTTATGCTTGGGAGGGCAGTAATGCTTTTTTAAATGGCGATACAATTAAGGTAAGCTCTACCTCTAAATTGGCAGATTCTTTAATTGCAACTGGCTTTCCGTATTACGATTACAAGCATTTAGATAACTATTTTGAACTGTTGAAAGAACTGGCAAAAAATACCAGAGGAGTTCGAAGAATAGGCTCTGCTGCGGTTGATTTAGTTTATATGGCTTGTGGCAGATTCGATGCCTTTTTCGAATACAGCTTACATGCATGGGACGTCGCAGCCGGTGCATTTATTGCGCAACAGGCAGGAGCAGCGATAGAAGACTTTAAAGGCGGAGACAATTGGCTGTTTGGAAAAGAGATTGTAGCTGTAAACCCTTCCCTTAAAAATGAATTTACCCGGTTGCTGCAAGCCAAGTTAAAATAACTTAGATTTTACACTCATCGTAGCATCTAGGTCAACCCCACCATTCACCTCAACTTAAATTCCTAAGAATATTGTAGCATGCTACTGTTGTTAGCAAATACCCAATTGTCCTTAAATAAATTCTGTACCGATATAGTCGTCTAATGTCGCACACTTCGTTCCTCGTTTGCTCGTTATCTAAGTATTCGAAATTTACCAATTCTACGTTTTAAAACAATTGATTTTGTAATAGTATGTATCAATGAAAAGCCTAATTGATCTTACTAGTATTTGTTTCTCTGAAGAATAAAATGAGATCGTACAAAAAGCCAACAAACAGTCCAAATAAATAACCTCCTATGAACAGCAGTGCACCCAACCTCAATAAAAGCTCATTCTAATTTTAAAAAATCATTTCGGCAGAATACAGCAGCAATTTATCCATTGCCTTCGATTCGTGAGGTTCTTCTAGTGATTTCGCTCCATCAGATAATTTTATCTAATCTATCTTTTACAACTAGGTGTTAAAATTAAATTATACTAAAGCAGTTCTGTAGCATATAAATACACTTCTTTTATTTCAAGAACAAAGTCCAACAAGAATAAAGTAGCACACAAAACTTGCATCGGCTTTAGAATTCGATCTTAAAAAAGTCCCAACAGGAATCTCGACATTGCTCGATGACCATTGGGACTTTCTATTAAACCAACTATTTTATTAACTAAGGTAATTAACCTTTTAGGAATTCTCACGAATTTCTATTATTAAGACCCCATTTCGTCAGAAACGTTGCTTCTGTCCGCTTATTTTATTTAAAATTTATTTTATTTTATCAATTCAACCGTTTGAACCAATTTTAAAAACTCAGCACGGTAGCGGTTTTCATCTACACCTTTGGCCATTTTAGCAATTTCTTTAATATTTTTATATTCCATGTCTTTTACACTTTCAGACTTCCAAAATTTCATCCAAAAAGAGGCAACTCCTGCCGAAAATTGAGGGTTATGGGAAGATTCTTGAAATTCAACCGTTTCGTCTTTCATTATCTTAGTGATTAATATTGACTTCTTCCATTCAGGTTCTTTGTATCGAAACTTAACAGTCAGCAATTCGTCTGACAAAGATTCAAGCACCTTCTCTTTTTGATATTTTAGCTTGTCAATTTCCTTAATCTTTTCTTCAGAACCTGCGGGAATAATTTCATACAACACGGTTACAGTGTGTCCTGCTCCCAGCTCCCCTGCATCCTCTTTATCGTCGTTAAAATCTTACGCTTCTAACACTCTATTTACACAGCTAATCAATCGGTAGGCTTCTACTCTAGCGGGGTTAAACTCTGCCTGAACCTTCACATCTTTTGCGATGGTAAATAAAGTCCCTCCCATTTCATTTACCAACACTTTTTTTTGCGTCTAATATGTTATCGATGTAATTGTAATTCCCATTTCCTTTGTTCGCTATTTGCTCCATTTTATAATCTTGTAAATTCCCATTTCCAAAACCCAAAACAGATAGGAAGACGCCTCCAGCTCTCTTTTCCTTTATAAGTTCCACCAAAGCCTCCTGACTGCATGTTTCAACATTAAAATCGCCGTCTGTGGCCAATAAAATGCTGTGGTTTTCTCCTTCAATAAAATTCTTTTCAGCGATTTTATAAGCCAATTGAATTCCTGCACCGCTTGCAGTAGACCCACCTGCTGATAGCTAATTCAACACTCGCTTAATTTCCTCTTTCTTGTCGCCCTTTGTAGATTTTAGGACAACTCCGGCAGCACCAACATATACCACAATTGCAATTCGATCTTCTTCGCGTAATTGGTCAATTAATAATCCCAACCCTTTTTTTAGCAGTCACAATTTATCTGCACTGTTCATAGAACCTGATACGTCTAACAAAAAAACTAGATTACTATTGGTGCTTCTTCCATGTCAATCTTTTTTCCTTGAATGCCGATTAAAGCCAATTGACGACTAACATTCCAAGGGCAGTTCGTCAGTTCAGTAGTTATTGAAAACGAGTGATCACTCGCAGGTTGAGGATAGTCGTAATCGAAATAATTAATTAGTTCTTCAATTCGGACTGCTTCGGGTGGAGGCATGATACCATCGTTTAAGAAACGTCTCATATTCGCATATGCCGCCTCGTCAACATCAATACTAAAAGTTGATAGTGGTTCTTTTCGTGGTGTTTGAAATACATTATCAGCTAATTTCGATACGACTCATTCCCTTATCGAACAGGAGTTTAAATTAGATCATAACCCAAAGTTCCAATTGTTTTAACCCCGTCAATAAATGTGACTGAGCTACCAGATCTTTGACCTCTGAAAAATGTATATCCAGATCCATTATCTCTAGATGAGATCCCATTTCCTGCAATTTTAGTAATATCTGCAACGGAACGAACTGCCATTTGTTGAATTTTAGCTCCACTGACAGTTGACCCAGTCTCGCTTTGGTCCGGTTCAATTAAACGCTCTGCAAATACTACTACTTCTTCGATATCTATCCCCTATTTCATCTCAACCTTTAAAAAAACAAGTTTAAAAAGTGTAACCTCCACCGCTTTTATCTTTTTAGGACGAAAACCGACATAGGTCACAACAACATTATATTTCCCTGCCGGTATAAGCTCTAAGGTAAATATTCCATCAAAATCAGACGTAGTTGACAAAACTTCTATCGAGTCACTCAGTAAAGAAACATTGGCGAAGGGTATCGGTTCTCCGTTCGCCTCCTTGGTGATCGTGCCTTTAATTGTGCCCGTGTATTGTTGAGGAAATATTGGTTGAATTGAGAGTAGTGCTACTAATATGAGAATGTACCTTTTCATAGCGTTGGGTTTTAGAAGTTTTGTAGCAATAGCGCAATGTGCTTGCTATTTTGACACCAACTAGGAGTACTTCCGTTACCTCGAGGCTATTACTCCTTTTTTAAAAAATACATAAAACAATAATAAACAAATAGTTGAAACTTAAATATAGCTAAACAAATTACAGTTTCTGCTTGCTTTTCCCAAAACCCTAACTGTTCTACGCGTTCAACTTTATATCCGGCACCTAATATTCTTCAAGAATACTTTGCTCCTTAAAAAATATATAATGTTCAAAATCCGTCCTGTTTTAAAAATGAAGATCGAATAATGTTGTTCCCTTTCAGTACTTATACCTTGGCTATCATGAGCTTATTTTGTGACCAATTGTCGATACTTCCGTTAATAATATTTAGGAAGCTCCCTCCGCAGTTAGTCAAATATACTCAATTAAATTATTCGAAGTGTTTATTAGACCATGTCCTCAGGGCTTGGTAATATCCGCAGCGGAACGAACCGCCATTTGCCAATTCTATTCTCTAGTCATAGAATCTGACCGTTGATTTTTTTCTTGCACCGATTCTATATTTTCTTCTGTAAAATATCTTATTTCGTATATTTCAATATCCCTTACCAAGATATTATTCTCCAATTTTATTTCCAACGTGGATTCAGAGTCTTCTTTCAAATAAGTTACCTTTTCCTAGAATGCAGAACCTCCGAACTCTGCAACAATGTTATATTCCTCTGCAACAAGTAACCCAAAACTGAAGTCTCCGTCAAACGAAAAGGTATCCGAATTGGAAGGAATACCGGAGAATTGCAAATTAACTTTTACGAAAGAAATTGCTCCTCTAAATTTTTGTACGACAACAGTTCCTCCTATTTTTGATAGCAGCGGAAGTATTTAAGATGTAGATAAACTTAACAGCAATGCTATACATTACTTGAAGCATTTAAGAGATATCTTACATCAATTTCGTTGCTTACATAATTTCCCGATCACATCAATGCGAATCGCTTCATTACAACCAATAAGATTCAAATACACCAGAACAAATTAACAGTGACTTTAAAAAGTAGCGTATCACTTCGCCCTTCTTTCTTTACGAAGTCTATTTCTTCGTTCTTTTTTAGTCTCCACATTTATATCTAGTTTCTTAATTAGCTCCTCTTCTTTACCATTTTCATCAGAATAAAATCTAATAATTTGAGTATACTTTATGGCAACCAATCTACCTTTTGTTTTACCAATTATCATCTTTGGTAAGGTTGCAATTACCCTAATTGCTTCTGCTTCTAAGCTAGGAGCAAAAGTTAGACCCTTCGTAATATTTATATCTTCAATCTCCCCTATCTTACTCACTAAAAAGCTTATATAAATAACGCCTTCTTGCTTTTTTTCAAATGCTTCTTTGGGATATTTTATTTCACTTTGAATGTGATTGTAGATTGCATTTTCATTGCATGAATACTTTTCCAACCAGTCGGCCTCGTTTTCACAACCAGGAAATACAGGAATGTCTTTAACTATTTTATATACCTCCGTCTCTTTTTCTTGAATTACTTCTTGAGCTTGTGCCAAAGAAAGGCTAATTGAGACTAAAAATAGAAGAATAAACTTTTTCATATAATTGATTTAACTTATGCTTTAATAAAATATTAGTAACTGGATTAATTTCAACCTACTGCTAAAATAAACTATACGGTATTGCTATAAAAAAGGTTTTGAATATTAACACTTATTTACACATAACAAGAACCATATATTCAATTCTAATATGCTTTCCATGTTGCAAATCAGAATACATTTGAGGAAAGGTTTTAATTATATCCAATGCTAATTAATCTAGTTGTTTGTAATTTGTACTGCTTACCATTTGTTCGCCATCATCCATTCCTTATCAATTTATTAAGGCTCACAATTTACGATTTAAATACTTCCATTCGGGTTTAACCTTTTAGTAAAGCATTTATAACCAATTTTTGAATAAAAACTCGAATTAACTTATTCGTGCAATTATCTTTTTCTAGTTTATCTATTCCATTACAGCATGTTAACTATGCCAACAAACCTTCAACACTTGTAAATTGAGTTGACTCTTTCCTCTTGTTATCTACAAAGACCCCTTATTTACTCAATATTAAGTACTTTAAAACACTAAACACCTCGTTATTATCCAACAATGCATAAGGCATTCCTTTTTTAATAACATCCCTTATTTTTTATGAATCGGATAGTTTAACTCTAGAAGATACTACTTTAACTGACTCTAGAAAATTCTCTTGTCGTTATTAGATAAAACAAACTCTGTCTGAAACTCTACTGCAAGATTTTTTAAATTTACCTCATCTTTCTCTAAAAATCTGAAGACCAATGCCTCTTGTCTTGAAGCGACTGAAAAGGAGTTACACTTATACTGTACAGTTTATCAAACCAATAACCAAAAGAAACAGCACTAAAAATAAATAGTAAGAAAATCCCAATCATAGCCTAGTAGAAACAACTAAACTCTGTTGGCTCTCCATTTCGATTTTGAGACAGCGGCTAATGTTTCTGCAGTGGAACTTTTTGAATTCCCAACTAAACTCGCAGCGACCAGTGCAGCGATTTCTTGCTCATCGTCCTTTTTAGTCTGTAAATATTCCGGCTTAAAGTGATTTTTTACAAAATTTGTATCAAAACTCCCTGAGATAAAAGCTTCATGCTCGAGTGTAAATCGGCAAAAATCCATTGTCGTTTTTACTCCTTTTATTTGATATTCATCAATTGCTCTCAACATTCTTTGTCTTGCAGTTTCTCTATCTTTTCCAAAAGTCACCAACTTGGCAATCATAGGATCGTAATAAATTGGAATCTCCATTCCTTCCTCAAAACCGTCGTCAACTCTCACTCCTAGTCCTTGCGGGCGAACATAGGTTTCTAAGGTTCCAATATCCGGTAAAAAATTATTCATCGGGTCCTCTGCATATACCCTAACTTCAAAAGAGTGACCTTGAATTTTTAAGTCATCTTGTGTAAACGCTAATTTTTCTCCACGAGCTACATTAATTTGTTCTCGCACCAAGTCAATTCCTGTAATTTGTTCTGTTACCGGGTGCTCCACTTGAAGCCTAGTATTCATCTCTAAGAAGAAAAAATTCAAGTTTTCATCTAACAAAAACTCAACGGTTCCTGCTCCAACGTAGTCACAAGATTTTGCAACCAACACAGCAGCTTCGCCCATCTGCTTTCGCAATTCAGGAGTAAGAACAGCAGACGGAGCTTCTTCAATTACTTTTTGGTGTCTCCGTTGAATAGAACATTCTCTTTCGAACAAATAAACAACGTTACCATGAGTGTCTGCCAATATTTGAATTTCAATGTGACGAGGCGAACCTACGTATCGTTCAATAAATACAGCTCCATCACCAAAAGAAGAAATCGCTTCGGAAACAGCTCTGTCCATTTGTTCTCTGAAGTCTTCTACTCGCTCAACAACTCTCATGCCTTTACCACCGCCGCCAGCACTGGCCTTTACCAAAATTGGAAAACCAATTTCTTGGGCAATTTTTTCAGCCTCACCAACATCTGTTACGGCCTCATCTGTTCCGGGAACCAGTGGAATATTATATTCCTTAACAGCTGCTTTTGCCGCTAACTTGCTCCCCATTACTTCCATCGCTTCAGGCGAAGGACCAATTAACGTAATTCCAGCATCACTTACTTTTCTAGCAAAGTCTGCATTTTCAGATAAGAATCCGTATCCGGGATGAATGCCATCTACATTCATCTCTTTGCTTAATTCAATGATATAATCTCCTCTTAAATAAGATTCCGAAGATGCCGGAGGCCCAACACAAACGGCTTCATCAGCATAGCGAACGAACAAAGCGTTACGATCTGCTTCAGAATAAATAGCTACCGTTAAAATCCCCATTTCCTTGGCCGTTCGCATAATTCGCAAAGCAATCTCTCCTCGGTTAGCAATCAAAATCTTATTCATATCTATTAAGTTTTGCGCTAAATTAGTTCTTTTAGATAAAAGATAGTAAACCCTTTTACTCTTAAAAAAGAGACGTTGCTCTGCCATTCATAACCACATAACTCTGCTCAATAAACTAGCCTTAACAACGAGCAAAACGAGCTTTATGATTATTTAATTTTCGATAATTTTAGCTGAATTAAAACAACACAGATTCTAACACACTACAAACAATGAGCAAAACTTTTTTTCAAGAAAAACAGCGTTTTAATCAGTGGATAATTTGGCTTTTGGTTCTATCCATCGCCAGTCTTTCTATTTATCGTTTTTTTGAAAGCAATGGAGGAATGGAATTCTTAGTGCCTTTCATTATTATTGGTCTGGTTATTCTTCTTTTTCTAAGCTTACAGTTGCGAACCAAAATTGACGAGGTTGGCATACATGTTCAGATGTTTCCGATTCATTTAAAACCTGTACTTTACACGTGGGAAAAACTAAAAAGTGTTGAAGTAGTTGAGTACAGCCCGCTCAAAGAGTATGGTGGTTGGGGAGTTCGGATTTCAGGTAATGGAAAAGCATTTAATGTAAAGGGAAACAAAGGAATTAAACTCCAAACTATCGATGGAAAAACTCGAATGATTGGAACTCAGAAAATGGAAGAGGCAAAAACATCAATTGGTCAATGGTTTAATCCGGCAACGAGTTGATTTAAAAATTCAATAATCATTTAATTAAGCAATAATCTAACTTTTTACTACTTTAATTAAGCCATATATAATCAGGTAATTACACATTTTAGGCACCTCTAAATTTTTAGCATTTTCGTCATTTCCTAAGTTTAAAACCCTGTTCAACTTTAAACTCTAAGTACTTTTACTGCACAACTATTAAAAAAATGCACCTATTTTATTCCACTAACATTTCAGAAAACACGATTACGTTAGACAATGAGGAGTCGAAGCATTTGGCAAAAGTACTGCGCCTTGAAATGGGAGATAACGTTCTCGTTATTGACGGAAAAGGTTCTCGTTACTTCTGCTCTATTCATTTGGCACACCAAAAGGCTTCTCAACTTACCATTATAGAAAAAGAGGTAGTGAACGAATTCTACGGAATTGAAATTGCTGCAGCCCCTACCAAAAACCTCAACCGATGGGAATGGTTTTTAGAAAAAACGACAGAAATTGGAATCGATGCTATTCACCCTATTGTAAGCTTCCACTCCGAACGAAAAGTACTCAAGAAAGACCGCCAAGAGCGAATTTTAGTAAGTGCCATGAAGCAGTCATACAAGACCAAACTACCACAGTTGAGCGAATTAGAAAAATTCAAGCAGTTTGTGAAAAGAGATTTTGATGGCAAAAAGTTTATTTGCCATTGTTACAATGATTTGCCAAAAAAGACCTTAAATGAAAGCTATAAAAAAGGTGAGAAAGCCTTACTTTTGATTGGGCCTGAAGGCGATTTTAGCAAAGAAGAAATTGGATTGGCCATGCAACAAGGCTTCGAGCCAATTGCACTTGGAGCAAGTCGATTAAGAACTGAAACCGCAGCTATTGTTGCCTGTCACACCATACATGTATTGAATGCGTAAATTATTTTTCCTCTTACTTATTATTCCATTTACAGGCGTTGCGCAGGATGGGAATTTTCAAATTGCCATTTTAAAATACAACGGTGGCGGCGATTGGTACTCTAATTTAGAAACCTCTTTGCCCAACCTCATTGATTTTTGCAACACCAATTTAAATACCACTATCAAAAAGGAACAAGCCATTGTTGAGCCTTCTAGCACAGAGTTGTTCGACTACCCTTTTGTGCACATGACCGGACACGGCAATGTGGTATTTAACTTGGAAGAATCCGAGAATTTGAGAAGTTATTTAATGGCAGGTGGCTTTCTTCACATTGATGATAATTACGGTATAGATCAATTCATTCGCAGAGAAATAAAAAAAATATTTCCGAATGAAGAGTTAATCGAGATTCCTTTTTCTCACCCAATCTACCATCAAAAATTTTACTTTAATAATGGGCTTCCTAAAATTCATGAGCACGATGGCGAAGCTCCCGTTGGCCTTGGAATTATAAAAGAAGGACGCTTGGTGCTTTTTTACAGTTCGGAATGTGACTTAGGTGATGGTTGGGAAGATCGTGAAATTCATAATGACTCAGAAGCGACTAGACTAAAAGCATTGAAAATGGGTGCAAACATTGTTTCATTTGTATTTTTAGGAGAATGATTCTCCTTTTCTAAAAAGAATCTGACACTATTTTGAACAAGACCGTTTTAGGATTTATTGAAGAGCACTGTAATCGATCTACAGCCGAACTTGCATTGCTATTGAGTAAAAAACCTGAACTGCCAAAAGCTTTTATTCTGAATCAAATTAACGGATTCCAAAAGGCAAAACAAAAACTTCCATTTTTATTAGAATTTGAGAATTTTATTTACCCCAGTGCACTAGCTTTTTCACAAGCCTCTTCTGAAAAAACGGGAAAGTATAAGGCAAAAATCCTAAACGTAAAAAAAGTGTTAGACCTCAGCGGAGGAATGGGAATAGACAGTTACTTTTTTGCACTATTTACAGAAGAAGTCACATACATTGATATGAATGAAGAACTAGTGCAAACTGTTCGTTCAAACTTTGAAACTCTAAAAACAAATAACATCTCGTGTATACATGCGAAAGCAGAGGACTTTATATTGCAAGGCAATAATCGTTATAACCTGGTTTACCTCGACCCAGATCGTAGAGCTGCGAAGGAAAAAGCTTTTAAAATTGACGATTGTGAACCGAATGTAGCCGAATTAATTCCTCATATTTGGCAGAAGTCGAAGCAGTGTTTAATTAAACTATCTCCTATGCTCGATATTCAGCAAGCGCTAACTCAATTGCCTTTTTGCAAGGAAGTGCATGTGGTATCGGTAGACAATGATTGCAAAGAGTTGTTGTTTCTGTTGGAATATGGGTTTGAAAATCCTCCACTAATTCAATGCATTAACATTCAAAAACAAAACACGCAACACTTTGAATTTAACTTTGAGCAAGAGCGTTCCACAAACAATGCGTTAGGCGAAGTACAGAGTTATTTATACGAACCAAATGCCTCCATTTTAAAAGCAGGAGCATTTAAAACTCTAGGTCAAAAATTTGGACTCACAAAATTGGGAACCAATACTCACTTATACACCTCTGCTAACGTACAAAGCAACTTTCCGGGTAGGATCCTAAAAGTTTTGGAAGTCTCAAAACCTAAGAAAGGATTGACTCAACAGGCCAATGTTGTTTGCAGAAATTTTAGCATGAAACCCGAGCAACTGAAGAAAAAATATAACATTAAGGATGGCGGAAAGCAGTTTTTGTATGCCTTTAGTTTGGAAGATGGAAGTAGGAATTTTGTATTAGGAGAATTAGTTTAGATTGATTCTATTGTCGCTGTGCTTTGAAGTGAGGCAACCTGCTTAATAAGCTAAGATCGCTTTCCGCCTACTCTGCGCTGCGTGCGGAAAAGTCTGCCTCGATGACGTTTTTCTTCAGAATTGTAAGCAATAAGAGCTGAAGCAATCTACTGAACAACTAACTTCCCACTCACAGATTCTGATTCTTTCAACGCACTCCTAATTTGATAAAAGTAAGTGCCACTTTTCAAATTAGAAATATTTATACAATGTGTTGAGCTTTCTATTAGTTTCTGTCGGCTAACTAACGTTCCAGTTGCATTGTAAATAACTAGATGTTCATTTTGTTTCATATGATCTGTTTTATTCATGTTAAAAGACATGTCTTTTTTTGATCTTACTGTTTTATAATCTTCTTCGTCAAAACCACTCCGTTTTTTAAAACTACTTTCAGAAAATAGATTCCATTGTCCAAATTTGTCAGGTCGAGTGATTTCAACCGGGCATCTCGGTACATTTTTTCGGTCGCCGAGTGATTCAAACTTTGTTTGGATTGTATCGAGGCGTCCGAAAAAACACTCGATGACCAGTTGAAATTATATTCCTTAAAACCTTTCACCAATCGAGACCCCCTCAAATCAAAAACCTCAATTGTTTTTATTTCAGCTTCACTTTCAATGGCAACCATACCATTCGAAGGGTTTGGATAAACCGAAACCTCACTTCTCGGCTCCGCTCGAAGACCGGTTTCATCAATACCCACAGGTATGCCGCCGTTTAACCCTGTTATTTTAATAAGTGGTTGACTTGCTTGCCCATCCCATTTTAAAAAGTTACCGCCTACATAATACCCGCCAAACTTTGAGGGAATGATCGCTGACACCAAACCTTGAAAAAGAGCAAAAGAAAACTGATCAGCACTATCAGGACCTGCGGTTGTAAAGTATTGTGGCTCTAAAACTCCGTTTGAATCTAACTTAACTATTGATTTCTTCTGAACCCCCTTGATAATGTGTAAAATAACCTCCAACTAAATAGCCCTTATCGGGAGTTTCAACTATGGTTGATGTTCCTTGAAAGCCATTTAGTGCAAAAGCACCATTACGATATTGAAACGAGGCATCAATTTGGCCATTTGGCATAAGCCTTACTAAATAAGTCCTATTAGTATCGCCTCTTAAAAAATAGGTTCCCAATATAAAAATACGACCAGCGCTATCTGCTGATGTAGTGCCATAAGTGCCTCCTGAAATATTAGGATTTATTGGAGAAGTAAAAGTTGTATCTAATGTACCGTCTAAGTAAATGCGGCACATTCCTTCAATAGGAATACTATCGTAATGCGAAAAACGCAGCGGGTTGCCGTAAATAATTATTCGGTTGCTATCGTACCGCACAAATCCCTCGGGCTGACCATAAGTTGCATCGTGATTAAAGGTACTGTCCCACAAGCCTTGGGGGGTTAGTTTAATAATGTGCCTGCCGGGGAAAGTATCTGTGCCCTGAATAATTTTGCAGGCCTTACCGCTGTTGTCTCTACCATTCGCAAATAATGAGGAGCCGTCGGGGAAGATTAAAGCATTGCCACTGCATCTTACTGCACCTATTTTATTTTGACCCCAATTAGTTGAAAGCAGATTCGTATTTCCTAAGGTTTCAATAAATCCTATCCCTGTACTACCAAATGTAACTAATCTATTTGCACTATACCTTTCAATACCTCCAATCGAATTAAACCCAACAAAACTAAATGGAAGAGAAGGACTTCCGTCGTCCTTGCAAGTAATAATATTGCGAAAGAAAGAACTGCCCAAGGTTGTTGAAAAATTACCTACCCCATACAACCGTCCATTGTTGGAATCTTCATATAAACCGTTAACAATAGTTCCTCTTCCCGCTCGTATATCAAAAAAAGGCTGAAAAGTAGTATCCAACACAAAGGATTGTGCAGTACTGCCCAATCCTAAGAGTATGAATAGACCGATGATGAGTATTTTTTTCATGGTTTTGTTTTTATTTTAACCCGATTGCTTTGTGCACTTCGACTCCGCTCAGCGCGACAAAGTAATGAGGTTTTAATTGGTCATTGCGAGGAACGCTTGTCCGCCATTTTAGGTGGGAAGAAATCGGTTTTATCATACCAGATTGCCGCACTCCTATCATCGTTCGCAATGACAGTTTGATTTGTCCTTTTCGCTTTGCCATGACTTTACTGTTCGTCATTACAAGCGAAGCGCAACGCAGTAAAGTAATCTGTTATTGTTTTAAAACTTTCCTCACTACCAATTCTCCTCCTTTCAAATGTACTTTTATAAAGTAAACGCCCGGTGCGTTTGGCAATTCTACAGCAGTTGCAATGCTAAGTGGAGTTAAAGTAAACAGCAGATTTCCAGCTAAGCTATGCACCTCAAGGGTCTCTATATTTAACTCACTCTCAATGTTTATTATTCCTTTTGTTGGGTTGGGAGAGATTCTAACTTCCAATTCAGATTCGGAAATTTTATTTGTATTCAAACCCGTAATTAGCTGACAAGTGCCTACAGTGTTAGTATAAACATTTTGTCCATTGTTTGTAAAACAGTAGAGTATTCCTGTCTGCCAAGGATCACATATATTGTAATCGCCTAACAAACCTTGATTTGAACCAATTCCTTCTATCAATCTTAGGCTGTCCGTGTTAAAAATTGAGCAATTGTTAAAAGTCAATCTTCTTCTAAATATTCCACCTAAGAAGATACTATCAACTCTCGAAACTACCAATGGTACATTGGATTGATTATGAATGCGTTTGTATGAAATTGGCAATGTGTCACCAACAAATAAATTGAAGTCATAAAGCAAAGTATCTCGATTGTGGTTAGGAGGTAAAAAATAAATTCTTTTGTTTACACTATCGTTGCGGAATGCCCCAGCATAATAACCATATATACTAAAGCTATTTGTATTAGAACAACCAGTCGCTCCTTGAGTATATGCTTTTGTATTTAAATAGACTCCACGATAAACAACTCCGTTAACAACAGTATCCCCAACTAATTCGTAATGATGTTCATCACAAAAACTATATCAATCCAAGAAGCATTTGAAGTTGGAAATGGCTCGTAAGTTTGAGCAAAATAACCAAGACTCATTGTCCCCAAAATAAATAGTAGTAGTACCTTTTTCATAATAGTTATTCTTTAATCACTTTTTTGGTAAACACCTCTCCGTTTTTCATATGTAATTTCAAGAGGTAAATCCCTTTTTTTCGGTTGGTGAGGTTGATTTTGTTCACACTTCGACTATTACTCAGTATGAAAAAATCCTGTATCACAGCGCCTTTCAAATCAAACAATTCCACCCTGTCCAAACCTTCAATCTGCGGAATATTCACCACATCTTTAGTTGGATTAGGGTACACCTTCATATCAGGAGTAACTTCTTTAAAACCTGAATTAAGGCTTGTAATTAAACCATTGGTATCCGTTTTTAACACAAAAACATCATTTCCTGTGCCGCCTGGGGCGTTTAAAATAAAACCCGTCATGGCAAAACCACCATCTGAAGTTACAATCAAGTCTCTTACGTATTGATTTATATCTAAACCGTGGTAGTTGTAATCTCTACTCCACAATAAATTACCTGCACTATCCAGCATGCTCAAGTTTATATCATCAACTTGCAGTCCGTTGTACATTCTAATACTTGAGCCTGCGCAAATAAAATTACCATTGGGCAACTCTTTCCCTACATTGTAACCCTCGTCTAAATTATTAATGCCGTGCTTTCGACGCCAAATTAAATTACCAGCTTGATCTATTTTTAAAATAGCACGTTGTGCACCTTGTGGGTGATACCCCGGACCAAACAAAGCATAATTGCCATCATGTAACACCTCTACATGCCCTTTTTTTTGACTGAGTAATTCATGGTAATATTTTTTCCATACCAAGTTGCCAACACTGTCTACCTTTGTTAAAAATAAATCTAAATGCCCACCCGGTGTTTCTTCTTCTACTGCGCTAAAAACATAACCGCCAGCTGCTGTGGCTTGCAAGTTTACAATAGTGGCATCAAAACCTAGTTTGCTGTGCGTTTTAAACCACAATACATTGCCTAAGGTATCTATGTTGGCAACATAAGGCTTACGCTCAGCAGGAATGGTATCTGTATAAAACCCATAGACAATAAAAGTACTGTCTGCTTTTAAATGCATATCATGGATACGATCATTAAAGGCAAAGTTCGAAGAAACTGTTCTTAGTGTATCCCCCATTAAATTCATTTTCAACAAGTAACTATCTGCCGCCCCTTCTATTGGATTATATTGAGCTCCATAACCGTAATAAGAATTTCCGTTTTTTAACCCGCCATTAAAGGAAGGGTTAGAAACATAGGAATAATTTAAATGGATGGGAGATGACCCCATAGAATCTACAAATAGAATCTTTGCTCCTCTTATTCCTCTTGTAGTATTTCCAAATATTACGAGATTAGATAATTGATTAGATTCAAGTATAACAATTCCAAAATCATTTTGATTATTGTAATCATAAGTAGAATAAAAACAAGAAGATGTAAAAAAGGTATTTCATTTTACTTAGCTATTTTCTAAATTAGATTGCTTCAGCGGCTATCGCATTCTCGCAATGCTCAATTATTGTGTCATTACTAGTTTACCATCAAACAAGCGTTCACCCTTTAAAGTTACTAAAAAATGATACACTCCATTGTTCAAATGACTTACATCTAGCTTTTGACGTTCAGTTACAGTTGACAATTGTTGTTCTTTCACCAATCTTCCATTTACATCAAACACCTGTAAATTCGCATTTTGATCACCTTTTAATTGGTAAACAATAGTAGCGTTGCCGTTACTTGGGTTTGGAAAAACAGAGAACTGAGCTAAGTTGCTTGAACTTTCTGTTGAACCTTGTTGATTAATCGCAGCATTTCGCTTTTTTACTACAGGGTGATGCTTGAACTCTCCGCTTAAAAGTGCAAATAATGCTTCCGCTTCATCGCCTTTAGCTCCATTGTTGTATTGCAATTTCTCTACAGCAGCTGTAGGAAATTCAGCTGGGTTCGCAGATTTACCGTTCTGATATATTGGAATCGTTTGACGATTGAAGGCAGCAAAAAAAGGTTAGTATTCTTGGTATTTAACCTTTTGAAAATCCCTTATTTTCTCTGAACTTCGCACTTTAAAATATAGAATATGCCTAAGATTTCGGAAAGGGGATTAAACATGCCTGAATCGCCAATTAGAAAGTTGGTTCCTTTTGCTGATAAAGCAAGAGACAAGGGAGTTGGAGTGATTCATTTGAACATTGGACAACCAGACATTGAGACACCAAAAGTTGCTTTAGATGCGGTTAAAAATATTTCAATGGACGTATATGCTTACAGTCATTCTGCAGGAAACGAGTCCTATCGAAAAGGGCTTGCAAAATACTATGACAACATCAGCAAAGGAATAACCTTTGAAGATATTATGGTAACAACAGGTGGTTCTGAAGCATTGGCTTTTGCATTCACTGCTTGCCTCAACTTAGGTGACGAAGTAATTATTCCTGAGCCATTTTATGCCAACTACAATGGTTTTGCCGAAGCAACTGGGGTAACAGTAGTACCAATTAGCTCTTCTATTGAAAGTGGTTTTGCATTGCCAAATATTGAAGAGTTTGAGAAAAACATTACTTCAAAGACGAAGGCAATTCTAATTTGCAACCCTGGTAACCCGACCGGTTATTTGTATTCTCAAGAAGAACTAAATAAACTAAGAGACATCGTTAAGAAACACGATTTATACTTGTTTGCCGATGAAGTCTACAGAGAATTCTGCTACGATGGCAAAGAGCATCACTCTTTATTGAACTTAGAAGGAATTGAAGATAACGTTATCGTGGTTGATTCTGTTTCGAAACGATACAGCATGTGTGGCGTTCGAATTGGTGCTATGATTTCTAGAAACAAAGAAGTAATGAAAGCTGCTTTAAAATTAGCTCAAGCAAGATTAAGTCCACCTTTATTAGGTCAAATTGCAGGAGAAGCAGCTTTGCAAACTCCGACTTCCTACTTTGAAAAAGTGAGTAAAGAGTATGTAGAAAGAAGAGATATTTTAGTTGACGGACTAAATGCAATTGACGGAGTTTTCTGCCCAAAACCGGGTGGCGCATTTTACGCCGTAGCTCAATTACCAGTGAAAGATTCTGATAAATTTTGCCAATGGATATTGGAAGATTTTGAATTCGAAGGCGAAACGGTTATGATGGCACCTGCTAGTGGCTTCTATTCTACAAAAGGGAAAGGAAAAAATGAAGTTCGGTTGGCATATGTTTTAGAAAAAAACAAATTAAAAAAAGCAATACGTTGCTTAACAGAAGCATTAAGGGTTTATCCAAACGACTAGGATGGATGTTTTAGATGCAATAATCCTCGGTATAATTCAAGGACTAACTGAATTCTTACCGGTCTCTTCAAGTGGACACTTAGAAATTGCTAAAGCTATTCTAGGTGATGAATCTCTTCCCAAAGACAGTTTATTATTTACCGTAATTCTTCATTTTGCAACTGCCCTGAGCACCATCGTTATTTTCAGAAAAGACATTGGAGTTATTTTAAAAGGCTTGTTTCAATTCAAATGGAACGAGGAATTACAATTTTCTTTGAAGATTATTCTATCCATGTTGCCTGCGACCTTTATCGGCCTTTTTTATGAAGAAGAATTAGAACAGCTGTTTGGCGGTAATATTCGTTTTGTTGGCGCTATGCTTTTAGTTACTGCCGTTTTACTATTACTAGCTGACTTAAGTAAAAAAACATCGAAGAACGTTACCTTCAAAGACGCTGCAATTATCGGCATTTCTCAAGCCATCGCCATGCTACCGGGAATTTCAAGATCAGGCGCTACAATCTCTACTTCAGTAATGTTAGGCAATGACAAAAGCAAAGCGGCTAGATTCTCATTTTTAATGGTTGTACCCCTTATACTTGGTAAAGTAGCAAAAGACATCTTAGGTGGCAAGATAACAATAGAGTCGAGCAATTTTACGCCGTTATTAATTGGTTTTATTGCAGCGTTTGTTTCTGGTTTATTTGCGTGTACACTTATGATCAGGTTGGTTAAAAAGAGTAAACTCAAATATTTCTCTATCTATTGCGCCGTTGTTGGGGTTGTCGCTATTGTATTTGGTTTCATGAACTAAAGCAAATACTATTTTAATTCCTGTTGAAGTTTATCTCTATTCAAAAATCAGAAACCCTACAATGATATTCATAATGGTATTTAAACAAGATATCTACACTAAGAACTTAAGAGTTTTGAAAATTTTATCAGATTTAAACCAAACTGAAACCCCTGAGAATTGATTTGATTAAGTTTACTTTATGAAAAGGAGACTTTTTATTGTTTTGCTTCTATTTGCTTCCTTCACAGGATTTGGCACTTCCAGCAAGCCTACATTAGATAATTCGCGAGCAGAATACCTGACCGCATTAAGCGATTACTTAACTGCCCAAAAAGTGTATGAATCGTTTTTAAATGGGACAACACCAACTGCAAAAATATTAGCGTACCAAATAGCTTTCGAGGGTATTATAACTAAAACTACTTGTAACATTTTCAAGAAAATGAAGTATGTAACTAAAAGCGAAGACAGCTTTAAAAAAGCTATAAATCTAGATTCAAATGATTTAGAAATACGATTTATACGTTTAGCAGTTCCATTTAATATATCCGAATATTTAGGTTTTAGCAACAAAATCCAGTCAGACAAAGAATTTATTCTAAAGCATGCTCCAAGCTTTGACTTTCACTGCATTCCTGCAACGCCTAACGATAAAATAATAGGATTTGTGCACGGTTGTGAAAAGTCTACTGCGGTGCAAATTGAAACAATTGGTAACTCTTTAATTACTTTCCAAAAAACTACCCCATGAAAAAATTACCATTAATTGCCATTGCAACCATTATAGTTGGATTTTCTTCTTGTAACTTTTTTGGAAACTGCCTGCAAGGCGAAGGTCTAATTGTAGAACAAGTGGTCACTATTGATACTTTTGATGAAATTGAATTGGAGCAGAAAGCAGAGGTATACTTGAAGCAAGCCTCACAACAAAAAGTTACAATTGAAGCTCCCCAAAACATTATAGATTTACTCTTAACTGAAGTGAGTGGCGGAACTTGGAACATTGATTTCTCCCGTTGTACGAAAACAGAAGAACCAATAAAAATTTACATTGAAACAAATGATATTCAAGAAATAACCGTAGAAGGGTCTGGCAAAGTATTCAGTGAAGGTTTAATTGAAAGCAATGAGTTAGTTCTAAAGATAAATGGCTCAGGTTTAATAGATTTAAACGTAATGGTAAAAGAATTAAAAACGGAAATATCCGGTTCAGGAGACGTTAATTTAATAGGAGAAACGAAACTTCATAAAATTGAAATCAACGGCAGTGGAGATATTGATTCGTATGATTTAATTAGTGATGAAAGCGAAATAGAGATCAACGGCAGTGGCAATGTGAAAGTAAATGTTTCATACGCCTTGGACGTTGACATAGATGGAAGTGGCGATGTGTATTACATAGGAAATGTTAAAGAAATCTCTTCACAAGTTAACGGAAGCGGCAAACTAAACCAAGAGCATTAATTTCTCATTTGTATATCAAATACTTTTCTCTAGTCTTCTGATAATTTTCTAACCCTTCTTTCCAGGTTTTCCGGATTTCAGGAGCTGTTTTACCTGATTTTATTGCAGCTTTTAAGCTAGAATTACCTGCTAATAAATTGAAGAAACTGGTAAAAAATTTCTCCTTTTCAGGAAATTGATTGTAGCAGTCAATCAAGTATGAAAGATTCAATTTTGCCCATTTTCTAGCACCACCATTTTTTGCATTCGTTAAATCCACGCCATAACAAGTTTCGCCATTCAATTTAGGATTCTTAGCACCTGCCATTGGTTTGGGCATGAAACTATATTTATACGTTTTCAAGGCAGGGTGCCCTAACTGTTGGAACGGAGCTGAAGTTCCCCTACCAATGCTTATTGGAGTTCCTTCAAAAAAGCACAGAGAAGGATACAAGTAAATAGAATTCATATTCGGTAAATTCGGAGACGGAGCCATAGTAATTTTATATTCCATATCTCGTGCATAATTTTCACATTGAATAACTGTTAAGTCGCAACTTACTTCATTTTTTAACCACTTTTCTCCATTAATCATTTTAGCATACTCTCCTATTGTCATGCCATGAACAACCGGTACTGGGTGCAGTCCAACAAATGACTTTTGAGCATTTTCCAAAATTGGTCCATCAATAAAATGACCATTTGGGTTTGGACGGTCCAACACAATTAGAGGAATACTTTGCTCAGCACAAGCCTCCATAACATAATGCAAGGTTGAAATGTAAGTATAAAACCGAACCCCAACATCTTGAATATCAAATAGAACAACATCCACTCCTTCTAATTGACCAGCTGTTGGTTTTTTGTTGCTTCCGTACAGAGACATGATGGACAACCCAGTTTTAGAATCAACCTCATTGTTCACCTTTTCCCCAGCATCTGCGGTTCCTCTAAAACCATGCTCCGGACTAAATACTTTAATTATGTCGACGTCTAACTCCAATAAGCTGTCTACCAAATGAGTTTCTCCAATTAACGATGTGTGGTTGCCCACAAAACCGACCTTTTTGTCTTTCAACTTTGAAACAAATAATTCCATCCGCTCATTGCCAAGAATAATTCTTGGCAATTCCCTTTCCTGAGCAGTAAAGTCTTGTTCCCCTGCTCCAGTTTTTTGAGGTGCAGATGAGCATGCAAAAGCGCTTTGAAAAATCAATAAAAATATGCTCCACTTTTTAATTACTACTTGCCTTTTCATTTACCTATTTTTGTCATTCATTCTAAGTCTTTCTTCCTTTGAATTTCGAACTATTCTTTGCAAAAAAAATCATTAAAGGAGGAAAGAACTCCTTTTCGAAACCAATAATACGAATTTCAATCGTAGCCATTGCCCTAGGCATAGCAATGATGACACTTTCGTTGTCAATTGTACAAGGTTTTCAAGCAGAAATAGAAAAAAAGATCACCGGATTTGGAGCGCACATTCAAATTTCAACTTACGACTCAAGAGGTTTGCTAGAGAATAAACCGATTTCAAAAAATCGGGATTTTGTTCCAACTTTACTTAAAATTGATGGTATACATCATATTCAAACCTTTGCCAATAAAGCTGCTATATTACAATTTAAAGAGAACAACTATGGGGTTGTTATGAAAGGCGTAGGCCCAGACTACAAATGGTCATTTTTTGAGCAATATATAACAGAGGGAAACATCCCTAAGCTTGACAGTTCTATAAAAACAAACGATATCTTAATTTCTTCAACCATTGCAAATAAATTGCAGCTAAAGAATGGAGATGAGGTACTCGCATATTTTGTGCAACAACCTCCAAGAACTAGAAAATTTAAAATTCGCGGAATTTATAGCACGGGATTTGGCGAAATGGACGAGCAAATTATTTTGGGCGACATACAACATATCCAAAAATTAAACGGCTGGGAAGATCACCAGATTGGAGGATTTGAAGTCTTAATTGATGACATTGAGCGAGTAGAAGAGTTAGACGAAAAAGTATACGAAGCTATTGACTATGACTTAAGCTCCACTTCAATAAAAGATGCACGACCTGATATATTTAACTGGTTAGAGTTACAAGATATAAATGTGATAATAATTATTAGCTTGCTAGTTCTAGTTTGTGGAATTGATATGATTTCAGCACTGTTAATTTTGATTTTGGAACGAACCAACATGATTGGAATCTTAAAAGCAGTCGGGGCGCAAAATGCTAGTATTCGTAAAATATTTTTATACAATGCAAGCTACCTTATTGTAATGGGATTATTTTGGGGCAATCTACTCGGCTCAGGAATCTCTTTGCTACAATTAAAGTTTGGGTTTATGACCCTGCCTCAAGAAGCATACTTTATCGATAAGGTTCCAATTCAATTCGATTTTATTAACCTTCTACTGTTAAACGTTGGCACATTAATCTGTTGTTTCGTAATGCTGTTAATTCCATCGGGTATTATTGCTCGTATTAGTCCGGTAAAAGCAATTCGATTTCAATAAAGATTTAATATACGTTTCAGCATCTTCAGCCGCCGAATTCGTTACCTTTGCCATGCAAATTATTTGACATGAAATATTACGATAACATTCTAGAAACCATTGGAAATACACCTATGGTTAAGCTAAACAAAATAACCAAGGATATTCCGGCATTAGTATTGGCTAAAGTAGAAACCTTTAACCCAGGACACTCTATTAAAGATAGAATGGCTCTAAAAATGGTAGAAGATGCCGAAAAAAGTGGCAAGCTAAAGCCAGGTGGAACTATTATTGAAGGAACTTCTGGTAACACAGGAATGGGCTTGGCCCTTGCTGCCATCGTTAAAGGATACAAGTTGATTTGCACCTTAGCTGATAAACAATCCAAAGAGAAAATGGATATTTTAAGAGCTATGGGAGCAGAAGTAATCGTGACTCCTACTAATGTTGCTGCTGATGATCCAAGATCTTATTATTCAGTTGCAAAACGATTAAACAAGGAAATTCCAAATTCATATTACCCCAATCAATATGATAACTTATCTAACCGAACTGCTAACTACGAGCAAACAGGTCCTGAGATTTGGGAACAAACAGATGGAAAAATAACCCACCTAGTAGTTGGTGTTGGCACAGGTGGAACTATTTCTGGAACGGCAAAGTATTTAAAAGAACAAAACCCCAATGTTAAAATTTGGGGAATCGATACGTATGGTTCTGTTTTCAAAAAATACCATGAGACAGGTATTTTTGATGAAAAAGAGATTTACTCTTACATCACCGAAGGTATTGGAGAAGATATCCTACCTGAGAATGTTCAATTTGATTTAATAGATCATTTCGAAAAAGTAACAGATAAAGATGGCGTAATCATGACCCGAAGACTAGCCAGAGAGGAAGGTCTTTTTATGGGTAACTCGGCAGGATCTGCTATTGCTGGTCTACTTCAAATGAAAGACCAGTTGACAAAAGATGACGTAGTTGTCGTAATTTTTCACGATCATGGAACTCGTTATGTTGGTAAGATGTTTAACGATGATTGGGTAAGAGATAGAGGGTTTATGGAAGTTGATAAAATAAATGCTCTGTCGGTAGCAAGCAGCCACGAAGGTAAAAAGCTTGTAACTGCAACTCCGGATCATGATTTATCAGATGTTTTAAGCTTGATGACAAAATACGACATTTCTCACATCCCTGTTATGGAAGGGGAAGAGTTTGTAGGGGCTATCAACGATTCTGAATTGTATTCTGTCATCGCTAGAAAAGGTGGTAAAGATCTTGGAAAAGTAAAAGACCACATGACTAAAGCCTATGATTTTGTTGATGGGAATGCATCATTAGAAGAATTAGCAGAAGTGTTAAACAAACAAAACCCTGCAGTTTTAGTAAAGAATAGATCGAATGAGGTTCAAATTATCACCATCCACGATATAATAGCTGCAATCAACCCAAAATCGTAATAAATAGTCAATCAGGAGTTATAAACAAGAACATCTTTATAGCTCCTGATTTTCAACACCTATTGGCTCTTTGTTATTAGTTAATTTTAACTAATTCATAAACCCAACCATGAAAGTAAAGTGCCTGCTAATATTACTCCTTTTCTTGAGTCAATTAAAGGCTCAAAAAGTAGGTGTTGTTTTGAGCGGCGGTGGCGCTGCAGGTTCAGCACATGTGGGAGTTTTAAAAGCCCTTGAAGAAAGCGAGATTCCAATTGACTATATCGTTGGAACCTCCATTGGGGCTTTAATTGGAGGTCTTTATGCCGCTGGTTATTCTCCTGAACAAATCGAAGTAATGATTAGCTCACCTGAATTACGGAATTCCGGAAATGGTCTTATAGACGAGAAATTTCTATTTTACTTTACAAAAACCGATAAAAATAGCTCTGTTTTTTCATTGAATTTTAACGTAAATTCTGTCCCGGGGTCAAACTTTCCTACCAACTTAGTCTCTTCGATTTCTATAGACTATGGCCTAATGGAACTATTTAGCCCTGCAAACGTAGCGGCTGACCGAAATTTTGATCAATTAATGGTTCCTTTCAGGGCTACCGCTTCAAACGTTACTCAAAAAAAGCAGACTATATTTAAATCTGGAGACTTGTCAAAATCGATTAGAGCTTCAATGACTTACCCATTTTATATCTCACCGATAACTATCGATGGAGATCTAATGTTTGATGGAGGATTAGAAAATAATTTCCCGGTTGACATTATGTGCGACGAGTTCTTTCCAGATTACATTATAGCGAGTAACGTCGCAAGTCAGAATGTTGAACCAACAGAAGACAACTTTATTGCTCAGTTGAGAAGTATTTTAACGAACCAATCTGACTTTGAAATTAGCTGTGGAAAAGGCATTATCATTAATACTGACGTTAAGGACATTTCAACTTTTGACTTTTATGGCACCGAACTAGCGCTAAAGCGAGGATACTTTACTGCTAAGAAACTAATTGACTCCATTCAGATGGATGTAAAAACAAAACGCACAAAATCTGAGGCAACCTTAAGACGGAATCAATTTAATTCAAAGAAACCAGCATTAAAGTTTGATTCTGTGAAAATATCAGGTGGTTATAGTAATCAAAGCCGCTATTTTAAAAGATCATTAAATTTAGATAAAAGCAACATTAACTCTACAGACTTAAGAGCATCATACTATAGATTAACATCAAACCCCAAAATCAGAAACGCTTACCCAACAGCAATTTACAATAAACAGACAGGCAATTTCCAGCTGGATTTAGACATAAAAAAAGAGAAAATTTTCAAAGCTTCATTCGGGGGAGTAATTACAACAAAACCGTTCAGTACCGGATTCTTTCAACTTGACCATAATCTTATAAAGAAAACTGAATTAACAACTAGTGCAAACATTTACTTTGGAAGCTTCTATAATTCGGCACAAGCAAAAGTGAAATGGAATGCTACATTCGGAATACCATTTTACATAGAGAGTAAGTTTAGCGTAAATAGTTTCGATTATTTTAATGGAAGAGCAACGTTCATTGATGACATTAATCCTCCGTATATTATAAATTCCGAACGATACTGGAGCACCCGGATTGCCATACCATTCTACACTAACGGCAAAATTATGGCCGGGTACAGCTACATGTGGCAGAATTATGAATACTACCAGTCCAACAGTTTTGTAAGAGGTGATACATCAGACAGAACTAGCTTCGAAGGAAATAAGTTTTTTATAACCTATGATCGTAATTCGTTGAACAGAAAACAATACGCAACAAAAGGCAGTAAGTTACTCATGAGGCTTTGCAGCGTAAATGGCAGAGAGAATACTACTCCGGGCTCTACAGCGCCAATTACATCTAGTGTTAATGAAAATCGAAGTTGGTTTGAAGCTCATGCGCTGTTGCACAAGTATTTTTTAAAGAAACGTAAGATTCACCTTGGAGTTTCACTTGAAGCAAATGTATCAAGCCTTCCTATTTTTCAAAACTACACGGTCACAAGTTTAATTTCCCCGGCATTTGCTCCTTTGCCTGAGAATAGGACAATTTTCCAAGATAGATATAGAGCACGGTCTTACGCAGGTATTGGACTAAAAGCCATTTACTCTTTTAGAGATTTAATTGATTTTAGAGCAGAGATACACCTGTTCAAACCATTTGAAAAACTTAGTATAAATGCCGATGGATCAGTAGAGTATGACGAGGAGGTCTTTAGCGGAAACTTTTATGAAGATCTGAACTCTATCGTTTCTTTCAGTGGAAAAAACTCCATCTTTGAGGGCGATTACATCGGTACACTAACATCGGTATACCACAGTAAAGTTGGTCCCATTGCTGCTAGTCTAAATTATTACGATAATGAAGAAATTAAATTTAGCTTCTTAGTACATTTTGGATATATACTATTTAATAAAAAAGGGTTAGAAGAATGAAAAACAACATAAATTTAAAGGAATACAATACTTTTGGTATCGAAGTTTTTGCAAAAGAGTTTTATTCTATCAATTCTGCACTTGATGCAAAAACATTCTTTTTACAAGAAAATTTTAATGATCGAGAACTTCTAATTATTGGAGGAGGAAGTAATTTATTATTCACTGAAGATTTTAATGGTGCTGTTGTTCACAATGAAATTAAAGGTACTTCTGTAGAATCTGAAAATGAAAACGAAGTTTTACTCAAAGTAGGGGCTGGTGAAAATTGGCATGAATTTGTATTACACTGCATAAATGAAGGATATGCAGGACTTGAAAATTTATCCTTAATTCCTGGTAATGTTGGTGCAAGCCCAATGCAAAACATCGGAGCTTATGGAGTGGAGGTAAAAGACTTGATTACAGAAGTTGAGGCAATTAGAATTAGAGATGCAGAAATAGTAACTTTTAGCAACCCTGAATGTGAATTTGACTATCGTAGCAGCATCTTCAAAACAACTTGCAAAAATGAATATTTCATCACTTCAGTAACTTTCAAGTTAACAAAGAGCCCTGTTTTTAACATCTCCTATGGGGCCATTAAAAGTCAGCTAGAGCACAATAATATTGACATACAAACAGTAAATATTAAAGACATTTCAGATGCTGTTATAACCATTCGTCAGAGTAAATTGCCAGATCCAAAGGAAATTGGAAATTCTGGAAGTTTTTTCAAAAACCCAATAATTGATAATGATACATTCGAAAAGCTGAAAAAAACACACAAGGATATGCCAGCTTATAAACTGCCAAAAGGTGGATATAAGTTAGCTGCAGGCTGGCTTATAGAAAAAACTGGTTGGAAAGGATATACAGAAGGTAACTATGGGGTTCATGAAAAACAAGCCTTAGTTTTAGTCAATTATGGAGGCGCGACCGGTTTGGAGATTTATGATCTTTCCGAACGTGTATTGTTATCCGTTGAGAACAAATTTGGAATTACCTTGGAAAGAGAAGTAAATATTATTTAACAAAAAGGATAGCTAGAGCAATTTCTATAATTCTGAATTCTTTAATTTTCCACTTCGAACTAATTTATGGAAGTATTTTTTAGTTCGAGCTATTTCTATTCCTTTTTGGTGCATTTCGTTGTGGCAATCTGACCCTAAAAATGAAATTAACTCTTCATCTATCAATCGCTCAGCAATTTTTTGAGCTTCTGGACCGTAATGACCGACGAGAGAAAGCATATTTAACTGAAGATGAACGCCTTTTTCTTTTAACTCTCTATATTTTTCAAACTCTTTATAATAATATCCGTAGCGCTCTGGATGTGCCAATACAGGAATGTAACCATTGGTTTGCAGCTCAAAAATGAAAGAAGCCATATTGGGCGGCTCAGTCATAAAAGGCAGTTCAAATAATAAATAATTTTTCCCAAAAGTCAACAACTTTCCTCCTTTCACTTGTGGCTCCAAAACTTCATCTAAGTAATACTCAGCCGCAGCTTCAAGTTGTATTTCTATATTTTGTCTTTTTAATTCCGCTCTTACATCTCTTAACCCTCCTAATATTGTTTCAGGAGTATTTTTGTAAAAATCACTCATTACGTGGGGAGTAGTAATAATTTTTTTATACCCCATTTCCTGAAAGGATCGAATCATATTAATTGAGTCCTCTAGACTCTTTGATCCATCGTCAATAGCAGGTATTAGGTGAGAATGAAGATCTGTCCCTAATAGAGCTAAATCTACAGGGGCTAATATTTCTTCTTTTTTGAAAATCTTGGAAAACCAACTCATATCCTAGAAATTACGAATTCTACTTATTTTTAAACCAATCTATGGTTTCTTGCATTCCTTCTTTAAAGCGAACTTGAGGATTGTATCCTAACATTTTCTTTGCCTTGGATATATCTGCTAAGGAGTTTTTAACATCTCCTGCTCTCTCTTCTCTGTGCACAACAGAAACATCTGCACCTACCCCTTTCTTGACGGTCTCAAATAAATCTATCAAAGAATAGCTTTCTCCAACAGCAACATTAAACACTTCGCCTATCGCATTGTCATCTGTTGTAAATAGAGCTCGGATGTTAGCTTGAACAGCATTTTCTACGAAAGTAAAATCTCTACTTTGTTTCCCATCTCCGTTTATAAAAGGAGATTGATTTTTAAGCAGTGATTCAATAAATATCGGTATTACTGCAGCATAAGCTCCATCAGGACTCTGGTTCGGTCCAAAAATATTAAAATATCTTAGTCCGATTATTTCTTGCCCGTAGCTTAAATGGGACACTTTAGCATATAACTCATTTGTATATTTACTAACGGCATACGGCGAAAGAGGACTTCCTATCTCAGCTTCAATTTTGGGAAGTTTTTGTGAATCCCCATATACAGAAGATGAGCTAGCGTAAACTATCCGTTTGACCTTATTTTTTCGTGCTGCAGTAATCATATTTAAAAACCCTACAACATTTGCATTGTTAGTCGCAAGGGGGTTTGCCAATGACCTTGGTACAGAGCCTAGAGCTGCTTGATTGCTAATAAAATCGATCCCTTCAGTCACTTTCAAACAATCATCATAATTGCTAATGTCTCCGTTCACAAACTCAAAATTTGCAAATTCCATAAAAGGTTTCAAGTTCTCTCCAGAACTATTTGATAAGTCGTCTATTACTCGAACCTTTTTTGCTCCAAAGGTCAATAGATAGTTAACAATATTTGACCCAATGAATCCCGCTCCTCCAGTTATTAAAAAACTAGTTTTTGATATATCTGTCTGATGAAAATTCGAGGTATACATATATTTTTATCTTGCGTTGTATTGTGATTGATAGTATTTCTGATAATTTCCCGATGTAACGTTATTTAGCCATTCGTCATTATTCAAATACCATTGTACAGTTTCTTCTAATCCTTGTTCAAACTTAATTGATGGTGACCAACCTAATTCATTCTTTAACTTAGAAGCGTCAATAGCATAACGCTGGTCATGTCCACTTCTATCTTTGACGTAGGATATTAACTTTTCAGATTCACCTTTATCACGTCCTAACTTCTCATCCATAATCTTACATAACGCCTTAATTAAATGGATATTCTGCCATTCATTATTTCCACCAATATTATAGGTATCACCTTCTTTACCCTTGTTGAAAATAACATCAATCGCATCAGCATGATCATTCACCCATAGCCAATCTCTTACGTTATCTCCCTTCCCGTATACAGGAAGCGGCTTTTCTTGCTTTATGTTATTTATAAACAACGGTATAAGTTTCTCCGGAAATTGATTTGCTCCATAATTATTTGAGCAATTTGAAATTACCATAGGAAAACCATACGTATGATGATACGCTCTTACCAAGTGGTCTGAACTAGCTTTAGAGGATGAATATGGGCTTCTAGGATCATAAGGAGTGTCTTCTGTAAAATAACCAGTTTCACCCAGAGAACCATATACCTCATCCGTTGAAACATGATAAAATAGCTTATTTGAGAAATTGTTTCCCCAATATTTTCTAGCAACATTCATCAAATTAGCAGTCCCTATTACGTTTGTTTGAATAAATTCTAATGGATTTGTAATTGAACGATCTACATGAGATTCTGCCGCTAAATGTATCACTGAATCTACCTTGTATTTCGTAAAAGTCTCCTCAACAAAAGCCTCATCCAAGATATCCCCTTTCACAAAAGTATAATTTGGCTTTTGATCAACATCTCGCAGGTTTTCTAAATTACCTGCATACGTTAGCTTATCAAAATTAACTATCTGGCAATCCGGGTATTTATTTACAAACAACCTCACGACATGAGAACCAATAAATCCTGCTCCTCCTGTTATTAAAATACTTTTCTTTTCCATCATAAACTCAGATAATTTATATTCCCAACCTTATTTTTCAGACTTCCTTTCACATCAAAAATGAACCCATTATCATCCAATAAAGCTCTAAAATAAGACTCTTCTTTTGCAATGTATTCTTCGTGATTTACCGCTACTAGTATGGCTTCATAATGGTCAGCTTCCTTATCTGCCAAAGAAAATCCATAGTGCTTTTTTAAATCAGCTGAGGATGCGAAAGGATCAATTACGTCCACTTCAAGGCCGAAAGACCTTAATTCATCAATAACGTCGACCACCTTAGAGTTTCTAATATCACTTACATTTTCTTTGAATGTAGCTCCCATGACAAGAACTTTTGCTCCATTTGAAGCCCCGTTTTTAGCAACAATTTCCTTTGTAATACGCCCTGCAATATGGCTTCCCATTCCGTCATTAACGGCTCTTCCTGAATTTATTATCTGAGCATGATACCCAAATTCTTTCGCTTTATAAGTCAAATAATAGGGGTCAACACCTATACAGTGACCTCCAACAAGACCAGGCGAAAAATTCAAGAAATTCCACTTCGTTCCCGCTGCCTCTAAAACTTCGTAAGTATTAATTCCCATCTTATTGAAGATGATAGATAGCTCATTTATGAGTGCTATATTTACATCACGTTGCGTGTTTTCAATAATTTTCGCCGCTTCTGCAACTTTAATTGACGCTGCTCTATGAACGCCTGCATGCACGACTAACTCGTATGTCTTTGCAATTTCATCTAACGATGTCTCACAACAACCGGAAACAACTTTTACTACGTTCTGCAAGGTATGCTGAGTATCACCCGGGTTAATTCTTTCAGGGGAATAACCCACCATGAAATCTTTTCTGAACTCAAGCCCACTCAATTTCTCTATTACTGGAACGCAATCTTCCTCCGTACATCCCGGGTAAACTGTTGATTCGAAAACGACGTAATCTCCTTTCTTAATTACCTTACCAACAGTAGTTGATGCAGAAATCAAAGGTTTCAAATCAGGCAGGTTGTGCTGGTCAATAGGGGTTGGAACAGCTACAATATAAAATTTAGCTGCTTTTAAATCTTCAATATCGGCAGAAAAGCTAATATCCGAATTTTTAAATTCTGAAGCCAAAAGTTCCTCGCTAGGATCTTCATTGTTCTTCATCATTTCAACCCTTTCTTCACTAATATCATACCCAATTACAGCAACTTTTTTAGCCAAAGCTAAGGCAATTGGCAATCCTACATATCCTAAACCTATTACTGCTATTTTTTCCTTCTTATCTAAAATATCTTGATAAATTCCCATGCTACTTAATTTTTAATCAATTGTTTTACTAACCTGACTATTTTCTAGCTTATATTCTTGTTTCGACTCAATGCAGTGTGCAGAGCCATTTTTATCAAAATCTAATCGGTGGCCGTGCTCACTAATCCATCCAATTTGCTTTGCAGGATTACCTACCATTAAAGCATAATCTTTTACTGCTTTTGTAATTACAGCTCCGGCTCCAATAAAACAATACATTCCTAAGTCGTTGCCACAAACAATAGTTGCATTCGCTCCAATACTCGCTCCTTTTCTAACAGTTGTCTTCGTATATTGATCTCTCCTTACAATTGCACTTCTGGGGTTCATAATATTTGTAAAAACCATCGAAGGACCTAGAAAAACATCATCTTCGCAGACTACACCAGAATAAATGGATACGTTATTCTGAATTTTCACATTATTTCCTAATATGACCTCTGGTGAAATCACACAATTTTGTCCAACATTGCACCTTTCTCCCAGAGTTGAGTTAGACATTATATGGCAAAAGTGCCATATTTTAGTACCTTTTCCGATGGTACAACCCTCGTCAATAACTGCCGTTTCATGTGCGAAGTAGTCCATTTATTTCGTTATGAATTTAGAAAAATCATTGTGATCTTTTTTATGCAACTCCTCTTGAGTTAACGATTTAAAATAATCAAAAGTTATCTTTAATCCTTCTGCCCTATTCACCTTTGGAGCCCAACCTGACAACTCTCGCTGTGCAATATCGATATTGGGTCTACGTTGCATCGGATCATCTGTTGGGAGTCCCTTGTAAATGATTTTCTGAGAAGTACCAGTTAATTTTATAATCTCTTTCGCGAAATCAAGAATTGTTATTTCATCTGGGTTTCCGACATTAACCGGCTGAACATAATTACTGTGCAACAATCTATAAATGCCTTCAACCAGGTCATCAACATAACAAAATGATCTGGTTTGATTCCCCTCTCCAAAGACAGTCAAATCTTCCCCTCTAAGAGCCTGTCCAATAAATGCAGGCAACACTCGGCCATCATTTAACCTCATTCGTGGACCGTACGTGTTAAAAATTCGAACAATGGCAATTTCTACCTTATGAAACGTATGATACGCCATCGTTATGGCTTCTTGGAATCGTTTTGCTTCGTCATAAACTCCTCGAGGACCAATCGGATTCACATTCCCCCAATACTCTTCTGCTTGAGGATGAACCAAAGGATCTCCGTAGACCTCAGAGGTTGAAGCGACTAATATTTTAGCTCCTTTAGCTTTCGCCAACCCTAATAAATTATGTGTCCCTAAGGAACTAACCTTTAAGGTTTGAATTGGAATTTTTAGATAATCAATAGGGCTTGCGGGTGATGCAAAATGCAAGATAAAATCTAAATCCCCTGCAACATGCACATATTTGGATACATCTTGATTGTAAAACTCAAATTGTTCCAATGGGAACAAATGCTCCAAGTTTCTAATATTTCCTGTTATCAGGTTATCCATTCCAACAACGTGAAATCCTTCCTTGATAAAACGATCGCAGAGATGTGATCCTAGAAAACCTGCGGCACCGGTAATTAATACTCTTTTCATCTATTTTGCAATTACTTTGTTCCTGCCAATACTGATGTACGTGAAGTTTTCCTTCTGCATCATAGGCAAATCATACAGATTTCTGCCATCAAAAATTACGCTTTCATTTAATCCATCTTTCACCTTCTTAAAATCAGGGTTTCTAAAAACTGCCCATTCAGTAGCAATCAACAAGAAGTCCGCCCCTTTACATGCATCATATGCACTAAGCGCAAAGCTAATTTTATCACCCACCAACTCCTGTACATTTGACATAGCTTCAGGATCGTATGCCGAAATACTAGCTCCTGCCTTCAAAAGTTCGTCTATTAAATACAACGCTGGAGCCTCTCTAATATCATCCGTATCGGGCTTGAAAGCGAGACCCCAAAGGGCTACTTTTTTACCTTTTATACCTTCATTATAGTGCTCCAAAATCTTAGGCATCAAAGCCGTTTTTTGATCTTGATTTACACTCATTACTGAATCCAAAATTTTAAAATTATATCCTACCTCTGCTCCAGACTTTGCTAACGCTTGAACATCCTTTGGAAAACAGCTTCCACCGTATCCAATTCCGGGGAATAAAAAACGTTTACCAATTCTAGTATCAGATCCAATACCGGCTCTAACGGCATCAACATCTGCTCCAACTTTTTCGCAAAAGTTAGCAATTTCATTCATAAAAGTAATCTTGGTAGCCAAGAAAGCATTTGCTGCATATTTTGTTAGCTCAGCCGATTTTTCATCCATAAATATAATTGGATTTCCTTGACGCACATATGGCTTATACAATTCAGTCAACAGTTCTTTAGCTCTTGCTGATTCTGTGCCTATGACTACTCTATCTGGCTTTAAAAAATCGTCCACTGCAAATCCTTCTCTCAAAAACTCAGGATTTGAAACAATATCAAAATCTACAGTTGCATTAGCAGCTACAGCCGCATGTACCTTTTCTGCAGTGCCAACAGGCACTGTACTTTTGTCAATAATTACTTTATAATCAGAAATCATTTTCCCCAATTGGTCGGCAACCCCTAATACATAAGACAAATCTGCGGAACCATCTTCTCCTGGAGGTGTAGGCAAAGCCAAAAAAATTATAGTTGCATCTTTTATCGCTTCTGCTAAATCTGTAGTAAAACTTAGTCTGCCTTGCTTTATATTACGTTCAAAAATAACGTCTAAATGAGGTTCATAGATAGGAACAATCCCATTTTTCATTTTCTCCACTTTCGCTTTGTCAATATCTACACAAACAACCTCATTTCCTGTTTCTGCCAAGCAAGTTCCTGTTACCAATCCTACGTAACCCGTTCCAACTACCGCTATCTTCATATTATAATTTTTATCTGTTTTCTAAAATAAAACTCTTTAAAGTTTCAGTTACTTTATTCAGTTGTTCTTTATCCAATTCAGTATGCATTGGCAGCGAAAGAACTTCTGCTGCTAATTGCTCCGCAATCGGAAAGTCTCCATCTTGATAGCGATTGTCTAAGTATGCCTTTTGCTGATGAAGAGGGACTGGGTAATAGATCATCGCAGGAGTTCCGTTGTCCATCATATGCCTTTGCAATGCATTTCTATCTACCCCAACAATTCGAAGTGTGTATTGGTGAAACACATGGCAAGAATTAAGAACCCTCGTTGGTGTAATCACCTGAGGTAAGTCTTTAAACGCTTCGTCATAATGCCAAGCAACAGCTCTTCTGGCATTTCCATATTCATTCAGCCTCTTTAATTTTACACTTAAAACAGCTGCTTGAATACTATCTAGTCTCGAATTTACTCCGATTTCATCGTGGTAATATCGAACCTTCATACCATGATTAACGATTACTCTCGCCTTATCAGCTAAAGCATCATCATTTGTGAATAGCGCTCCTCCGTCACCGTAACAACCTAAGTTTTTTGATGGAAAAAATGATGTACATCCAAAATCACCAATGGTGCCTGACTGCTGCGAACGTCCTTCTTTAAAATGAAAACTTGACCCAATCGATTGAGCAGCATCTTCAATTACAAACAGATCATTTTCGTTTGCAATTTCCATAATCTCATCCATATCGCAACATTGCCCAAACAAATGAACAGGAATAATTGCTTTTGTCTTTGGAGTAATTGCATTTCGCACTGCTTCTGTCGAAATCAAAAAAGTATCCTCATCGCAATCTACCAAAACGGGAATCAGACCCAAAAGAGCTATCACCTCTGCCGTTGCCACAAAAGTAAAAGTTGTCGTAATTACTTCATCTCCACGCTTTAAGCCCAGAGCCATCATAGCTACTTGTAACGCATCTGTTCCGTTTCCACATGGAATGACGTGCTTCACCTGCAAGTATTGCTCTAATTCAACTTGAAAACCTTTAACTTCGGGACCATTAATAAATGTCGAGGTACTTAGCACCCCTTGAATTCTGCTGTCAACTTCTTCTTTTATTTTATCGTATTGACCTTTTAAGTCAACCATTTGAATTGCCTTCATATCTGCATTTAATGGTTGCGAAGATAGGGTTTTTGACTAAATTTTGGCGACTAAAGTATTGGTAATTTAGCTTTATGAAATTATTAAAAATACTTCTATTTACCTCCTTGAGTATTCCATTTTTTTCAGGGTACAGCCAGAGCAAGAACCAGAGAGACTCCTCTGAATCCATTCCATTTATTAGATTTCAGTATAATTACCTTTTGGCATCGGGAGATTTTGAGGACACATTTGATAATGGAAATAGTGTTGGTGGGGCTTTTGGATTTAAGACACTTTCGAATTGGCAGTTTGAGATAGAAGGAAACTATATGTTTGGCTCCAGATTAAAAAGAATTGACCTTTTATCCGACATTTCTAATGAAGAAGGCGACATCACTGATTCAGAGGGCGAGTTAGTTAAACTTATTTTTGATTTACGAGGTTTTACTGTCTTCGCAACAGTTGGCAAGTTATTTCCCTTAAAAGAATCCAATAATAATTCAGGTATTTTAACACAAATAGGTGTGGGTTTTCTTCAGCATAAAATATTTATAGACTATAGAGATGGTGACGTATTTCAACTTAGTAAATCAATGTTAAAGGGTTATGACAGATTGCACAATGGTTTTGCAACTAAACAATTTATAGGGTACCAACATTTTGGTAGAAAAAATATGTTCAACTTTTACGTTGGTTTTGAATTTCAACAAGGCTTTACTAAGAATAGAAGACAATACAATTACGACACTAAAAGTTTTGACTTGGATAGAAAAATTGATCTTTTATATGGTATCCGTCTTGGTTGGTCATTGCCTGTTCGAAAAAGAGCTTCTGAAGATTTTTATTACAGATAAATAATGAGAACGATTTACAGCACCTTGATCCTACTTTACGGTTCTGCGATTCGCTTGGCCGGCCTTTTGGGAAACTCTAAAGCACGCCTATGGCAGGCAGGAAGGCAAAATTGGAGAAAAGACTTAAAACGACTCAATTTAAATGAACAAAAAACAGCTTGGTTTCATGCTGCTTCACTAGGAGAGTTTGAACAAGCTAGGCCACTTATAGAAGAGTATAAAGTCCGTTTTCCCACACATTTTATTTTACTTTCGTTCTTTTCACCTTCAGGCTATGAAATTCAGAAAAATTATGACCTAGCAAATCTAGTTGTATATCTTCCTTCCGACACCAAAAAAAATGCGAGAGACTTTTTAAACTTGGTAAATCCAACTAACATCTTCTTCATAAAATATGAATTCTGGTTTAACTATTTAAACAGAATTAAAGAACTACAAATAAATTGTTATTTAATTTCAGGCATCTTCAGAAGAAAACAACATTTCTTTAGCATATATGGCAATTGGTTTTCAAATCACTTGAATGCTTTTTCTCACTTTTTTGTTCAAAACAACTCTTCTAAAAATCTATTAAATTCTATCCCATTCAATAATGTTACAGTATCCGGAGATACTAGAATTGATAGAGTAAAAAAAATTGCTACTGAAGATTTCAAAAATACCTTAATTGAAGAATTTTGTGACCACGAGAAAGTCATCATTTTTGGCAGTAGTTGGAAGCCGGAAAATGAATTAGCAATTAAATTACATAAAGCTAACTCCGGAATAAAAATAGTAGTCGCTCCTCATGAGATTGACGCTAATAAAATGACCCAATTGAAAAACCTTCTTGGAAAGAAGTCCCAACTTCTCTCAAACGCGAAAGATTTCGGTCTAAAAAAAGACTCAACTATATTAGTTATTGACGAAATCGGACTGCTTTCAAAAGTTTACCGCTATGCCACGTTCGCGGTTATTGGAGGAGGTTTTGGCAGTGGCATACACAATACGCTTGAAGCAGTTGTTTATGGTTGCCCAGTAATTTTTGGTCCTAATTATCAAAAATTTCAAGAGGCAACTGACCTACTGGAAGCCCAAGTAGCATTTTCGATTAAAAATAAAGAAGCCTTTTTACAAATTTCAACCCGGCTTTTGCAAGACTCAAAATTTCTTAAAAATTCTCAAGATCGAGCAAGAGAATATGTAAAGAAAAACACCGGAGCTACTCAATTAATTATGGAACACCTGCTTCATAAAAAATAACTTGAAAGGTATGTTCCATTATAGAAACACAATATTTTGAAGAGCTTTACTGACGAACTATTTTCCTAATCATTCCCTTGAAAGCACCCCGGTATTACACTTAGGGGCGATTAAATTCATGTACCTTTGGAAAAACAGTAAAGTGAAAAAAAGCAGTAAGCTATACAGTATTTTAAAATTTAAATGTCCTCATTGTCATGAAGGCAATTTTTTCAAATCCAACAATCCTTATAACTTTTCGAGCATGTCTGAACACAGAGAAAAATGTTCAGAATGTGGCGAAAAATTTAGCTTAGAACCAGGCTTTTATTTTGGTGCAATGTATGTTTCCTATGCACTAGGAGTTGCTCACATGGTTAGCTTCGTTGTTGCGAAATGGGTTTTAGAGATTGAAATGGAATTCTGGAACTTCATTATACTAGTTGCTAGTAGTTTAATTTTAATCACACCCCTTTACTATGCCTTGTCTAAAATTGTATGGGCTAATTTATTTATGAATTATAAAAAAAAGAAAGATGAAAAATTTATCAATTGAAGAATTTATTAATGGTTTTCAAAATGACCATAACGCAGTGATTATTGATGTTAGAACAATTGAAGAAGAAGCTGAAGGTTTAATCCCAAATTCACTAAACATAAATCTTATGGAACCAAGCTTTCCCGAAAAGGTTATGGATTTAGATAAATCTAAGGATTACTACGTTTATTGTAGATCTGGAGGCAGAAGTGCCACAGCTTGCCAATTCATGGAAAAGCAAGGTCTTACTTCATTTAATTTAGTTGGAGGAATTGGTGCTTGGAACAGTTTTAATGCTAAAGGATGATGAAACGATTATTCTACATTACTGTTCTCGCAGGTTTTTCATTGGGGGCTTGTCATTCAGTTGCACAAGAAGAAAATCAAACAACTCAAAAGCTAGTAATTTATAGCCAATTAAATGCTACTGAATTCAAAGATGCACTAGCTTTAGAAAAAACCCCTCAATTATTCGATGTGAGAACACCAAAAGAATTTCAAGCTGGAACCATAACAGGAGCTAAAAATTTGAACTTTTTAGATGGAACATTTAAAAATGCGATGGCCAACTTGGATAAAAATGCACCCGTTTATGTTTTTTGTGCTGCTGGTGGTCGAAGCGGAAAAGCTTCAGCAGCTTTAAGACAAGAGGGGTTCACCACTATTATTGATTTAAAAGGAGGTTACAGTAAGTGGCCTAAATAATTTGTTTCTCAAAAGGAAGGATTTCCTTTTTTATTTTCTCGCATGCTGGATTTAGCTCCATTTAGTCCAGAACCGAATCCCTTTTAGAAATGCAAGATGGATTCTCGACAGAGCTTTAGGAATGATTAGAAAAGATTGGTTTAATACAGCCCTGCATTCCACTCCGCCTATTTACCTTGTATGTAAGCTATTAAAAATAGCTATGGTGCAGAATTGAACATAACTTTTTTTTTGCCGTTTGATTTGTAACTTTATCAACAATTTAAGTAGCAAAACATGAAAAAAATTATTTCTTTACCCATCCTTTTATTCTTTGTGTGTTTCTATTCTGTCAGTTTTGCCGGAAAAGATTATACATTAAAATTAAAAAGTGGAGATATTGTTTTAGATGAGGACAATCAGAGCTCATCAATAGCAGACATAAAGTCCAATTTTACGGATAAGTATTTTATTGTTCAATTCCATTCTGTTCCATCAAATCCTGAAAAAGAAGTTTTACGCCAAAGCGGAGTAGAATTGTTGGAATATTTACCACTGCATGCTTTCATAGCAACAATTACAAACCCAAGTCAGTCTAGTCTTAAAAGGTTAAATATTAGATCAGTTGTCCCTTTCGGTATCAACCACAAACTGTCAAAATCAGTTTTAAATCTAGAAAATCCGAGTTGGGCCATTTCGGGTAATGAAATTGACTTAATGGTTGAAACGCAGTTAGATGTTCCCATGAGTGTTTTTGTAAATTATCTCCAAAGCGAAGGATTTATAATTCTTACAGAAAATCCAACCGCTGAATACTTAGAAGTGAGAATTCCAAAAAATAAACTCAATAAATTAGCCTCTGCAGAGCTTATAAAATCCATAGCATACATTCCTGCTCCTCCAGAAAAAGAAGATGAAAGAGGACGAACATTGCACAGATCAAATATGCTTGACTCTGAGCACCCAATGGGAAGGAAATATGACGGATCTGGAGTAAGTATCGCAATTGCCGACGATGCTGTAATAGGTCCACACATCGATATTAAAGGAAGAGTCACTTCTTTCTCTACAAATCCAAATGGAACCCATGGCGATATGACAACTGGGATTGCGATGGGGGCAGGAAATTTAAACCCTGATTACCGCGGCATGGCGACTGGAGCTTACCTTTATTACTATGACATTAACGGTTACCCGCATATTTCAAATGCAGTTACTAACTTAAATACACGAGGAGTTGTTATTACTTCTACTTCGTTTAGCGAGGGTTGTAATGCAGGTTACACATCTACCACAAGAGCGGTGGATCAGCAAACTAGACAAAATCCTGCTTTATTACACGTTTTTTCAGCAGGAAATAGCTCTGCTAGCACTTGCGCAGGAGACGCTTATGGCGCAGGAACGCCTTGGGGTACAATCACTGGAGGCAGAAAACAAGGAAAGTCTGCAATTGCAACTGGGAACTTGCTATACGACGCAGGCATTACTACAAGTAGTTCAAGAGGCCCAGCCTCTGACGGCAGAATCAAGCCTGACATTTGTGCGAATGGAACGAGTCAGATGTCCACTGACGCTAATAACACCTACCAGGTAGGAGGTGGAACTTCTGCTGCTGCTCCTGGAATTGCCGGCTTAGCAGCTCAAATTTATGAAGGATATAGAAGCTTAAATGGTGGCATCAACCCTGAGTCTGGGTTAATTAAGGCTACCCTGTTAAACACAGCCAGAGATTTAGGTAGAAAAGGCCCTGACTTTACCTTTGGTTGGGGAAGAGTTAACGCGCACAGAGCGATGACGTTATTAGAAGACAACCGATATTTAAACTCTACCGTTTCTCAAAACGGCAATAACACACATTCAATAACTGTAGGCAACAACCTAGAAGAATTGAAGATTATGCTTTACTGGACCGATTTTGAAGCAGCCGCGAATGCCTCGCAAGCACTTGTAAACAATTTAGATTTAACTGTAGTAACTCCAAATGGGGATACCCTTTTACCTTGGGTATTAAACTCTACTGCGACAGCTGCTTCAATTATCAGTCCAGCAACTAAAGGAATTGATGACCTAAATAACATGGAACAGGTTCAAATTGATACTGTAGGAGCAGGTACCTATACCGTCCTAATAAAGGGTAAAACGATTCCACAAGGCCCACAGAAATACTACATTGTATGGGAAACACGTGATGATTCAATTTTGGTTACCTACCCTAGAGGTGGCGAAGGCTTAGTTCCGGGAAGTTCTGAAACTATTCGTTGGGATGCAATAGGGAATAGCGGCACCACTGATGTTGAGTACAGCTTTAACAATGGTGCCACCTGGAATCTTATAAGTAATACAGCAGGGAGTGTGCGATCATTAGACTGGTTAGTTCCGGGCGCTGCTACGGGTGACGCTTTGGTTCGAGTAACAAAAGGTGCAATGGTTGGTATTTCAGCTAATAATTTTACTGTCATTCGAAGACCGACAAATGTTAGAACTAACTTCATTTGCCCAGATTCAGTAGAGTTGGTTTGGAACCCTGCACCTGGAGCGACAGGATATAAAATATACCAACTTGGAGCAACTCACATGGATTCTATTGCAGTATCCTCTAGCGCCACTCTTAAACTTTACAATTTAAACTTAGCGGATGATAACTGGTTTGCAGTTGCTCCAACAGGAAGTGGATTTGAAGGAAAGCGTTCTCTTGCTAATATTATTGGTAAAAATGCTGATAATTGCCCCTTTACATACGACTTCTCAATCGACCAAGTAACTTCTCCATCAAGTTCCTTCTTGATTAGCTGCGGTAATGCAAAAACAGCAATTAGTGCTACAATGAGAAATCGAGGCGACAGTAATTTAACAAATATTCCATTACGGCTGCTATACAATGGCGTAACTTACAGAGACACCCTAGCTGGCCCGCTAGTGTCAAATGCCACGATGAATTTTACATTTAGCGATTCTTTGCGATTTAATACGGCAGGGGTTAACACATTTGAAGTATTGAGTGATTTTATAGGTGATGAGAATTCAGATAATGACTCGATCCGAATAGATTTAACCGTTTTAGGCACCACTTTTACCTTACCATATATTGAGGACTTTGAGGGCAATTTAAACTGCGCTACGACAAATGATTGCGGAGCAACTAATTGCAATCTCAGCGGTGGTTGGTATAATGGCACAAACGGGGTGGATGACGACTTTGATATGAGAGTAGACTTTGGAGGCACACCTTCAAATGGCACAGGACCATCTAATGATCACAACCCCGGTACAGGTACTGGAAGGTATATTTATTCAGAAGCTTCGGGAAGCTGTACTTTTTCAGATGCAATTACTATTACTCCTTGTTTTGATTTGACAAATACAATTTATCCAGAATTTAGTTTTTGGTACCACATGAATGGAACAGCGATAGGCAGAATTAATGTTGATGTCTATTCAAACGGAGTATGGACAAATAACGTTTTAAATCCAATCATCGGTACTCAGGGTAATTTTTGGCAACAAGCTTCTATTGACGCTAGACCTTATATTGGCCAAAATGTTAACTTTAGAATTACTGTTACCACAGGTAATAGTTGGTCGGGAGATATTGCTATTGACGATATCAGTTTTGTAGATAAATCATTAGGATTGAACGAACGAGTACAGAACGCTTCTTTTTTAGTATTTCCGAATCCTTCTGAGGGAATTTTTACACTTAAGTTTAATGAACTTCCAACCAATAACATTCAAATTACAGATATCAGTGGTAGAATTATAGAAGAAGTAAGGATTAGATCAGAGGTTAGTAAAATTGACCTTTCCCGATATTCTAAAGGAATTTATTTTTTAACCGAAATAAATTCAGGAATTATAGAAAAACTAATTGTTTACTAATAGAACATATCAATAGAAAATCCTGTTCTGAAAATTCAGAATGGGATTTTTTTTGTCCTTAAAGAAAAGCTTAATTTAGCCATCGAATTTTACATATGTCAACAACATCTGAAACAGCCTATCCTCTAATGGAGGCTTTTTACACTTTACAAGGCGAAGGCTATCATTCAGGAAAACCAGCCTACTTTATTCGTTTAGCAGGTTGCGATGTAGGTTGCCACTGGTGCGATGTAAAGGAAAGCTGGGATGCAGGATTGCACAAGATAACGTCTATTGAAGATATTGTTTCCGGAGCAATGGCACATCCTTCTAAATTTGTGGTAATTACAGGAGGGGAACCGTTGATGCATGACTTAACTGAATTAACGAACAACCTCATTGAAAAAAAATATGAGTTAGCTATAGAAACCTCAGGGGCTTACTCTTTAAGTGGAACGTGGCATTGGATTTGTTTATCTCCAAAAAAGTTTAAAGCTCCTAGAGAAGAATTCTATGCCGTTGTCAATGAACTTAAAGTAATTATTTTCAATAAGTCAGATTTTAAATGGGCGGAAGAGCATGCTGCCAAAGTGAATAAAAATTGCAAACTTTACTTGCAAGTAGAATGGAGTAAACGAGATGAATTAACTCCACTCTTGATTGAATATGTAAAACAGAACCCACAATGGAGAATCAGCGTTCAAACCCACAAATACTTAGACATTCCTTAAAAAGACTAGAGATTTTATTAGCTCTGCTCATTTTATTTTCATGCAATCCTTCCAAGTCTGTCGCACAGTCTCCTACCGGTAACAAAAAAGCTCAAAAGCTTTATGCTACAGCGCAAGCTTTCTATCAAAAAATGGAATTAAGCTTAGCTGAAGAAACCCTATTAAGAGCACTGGAGAGAGATTCTAATTTTGTTGAAGCAAGAACGCTACTCGCCTATGTTTATATTGATAGCAGACAAGAAGTAAAGGCAAAGGCTTCGTTTAAAAAAGCAATAACCACGAATCCAACTGCAATACCCAATAACTTCTTTTTTTTAGGCGAACTTGAACTTAAAGATGGAAATTATGCCCCAGCTAAAAAGTATCTTACCCAATTTACAAGGGCGCAAGGAGTTAATCCTAAACTAATAACCCGAGCCATTAAGCAACTTGACAACATTGATTTTGCAATACGTGCGAAAGAAAACCCCTACCCTTTTTCTCCAATTAATTTAGGGCCCGCAATAAATAGTGAGCACTCCGAATACTTCCCCTCGATTACTGTAGATGAAAAGACGCTTTTATTTACAAGAAGATTACCAGCGCCAAGATCTCCTGTAAAGTACAATGAAGACTTTTATATCGCATACAAAGAGAACGGGGAATGGAAGAAAGCTCAAAATATGGGGCCACCAATTAATAGCGAAATTAATGAGGGAGCGCCATCCTTAGCAGCTAACGGAGAATTGATGATTTATGCTGCTTGCGAAATTTTTGGTAATTATGGTGGTGGTAAACTAGGCAAAGGCAGTTGTGACCTTTTCTATAGTGTGAAGAATGATCAAGTTTGGACAACACCAATAAACTTAGGCTCTCTTATCAATACTAACAATTGGGAAACACAGCCTTCTTTTTCAGCAGATGGAAAATCGCTCTATTTTGTGAAAGGTCGAAAAGGCTTGCAACAAATGCAAGATGGAAATATCTTTGTTACAAAATTGCAAGAAGATGGCAGCTGGTCGAAACCAACACCGTTGAATGGAAATGTTAATACAAAAGGCAATGAAGAGTCTGTTTTAATTCACCCCGACGGCAAAACTTTGTACTTTTCGTCTGACGGGCACATCGGCATGGGGGGCTTAGATATATTTATTAGTAAGCTAGATGACAAAGGAGAATGGGGAGCAGCTGTTAATTTAGGTTATCCGATAAACACTCATAAAAATGAAAATAGCTTACTTGTCTCACCAAATGGAAAAATTGCAATTTTCGCATCTGACAGAGCAGGAGGATTTGGAGAATTAGATTTATATCAGTTTGACTTACCACAAAATTTTGCTCCAAATAAAGTAACTTACTTTTCCGGAAAGATTTACGATAGTAAGTCTAAGAAACCACTTGGTACTAGGTTTGAATTGGTAGACTTAGAAACCGGAGAAGTGGTAGTAGAGGCTTTCTCTGATAACACTACTGGCAAATTTTTAGTTACACTACCTACAGGCAAGAATTATGCGCTTAATTCATCTAAAAATGGATACATGCTCTATTCGGAAAACTTTTCGCTAATTGACTACAATGAGGACAAGCCATTTATTCAAAATGTTCCTCTAAATAAAATTTTGTCAGGAGAAAAAATTATTTTAAAAAATATTTTCTTTGAAACTGCTAAATATGATCTTAAACAACAATCTAAAGTAGAACTTGATAAGTTAGTAGCTTTTCTAACTAAGAATAAAAACCTGACCATCGAAATAGGTGGCCATACTGACAGTGATGGTAATCCCCAACTGAATTTGACTCTTTCAAAAAACAGAGCCAATTCAGTAAAAAAACATCTTGTAGAAAATGGTATCACTTCAGAAAGACTTCAATCAAAAGGCTATGGCTCCAAAGAACCAATTGCGGACAATGAAAGTGCAACAGGAAAGGCTAAGAACAGAAGGACAGAATTTAAAATTATTAGCTTGTAGCAGTTACGCTACTTCGTTAAATATATACCTTGTAAAAAGCACACTAGTTCTAAACTAACCTTCAATTGGAAAAGATCTTTATTTAGAAAGAGAAGTGACAAATAGAGTTTAATTCACCTGTTACATAAAACTAAAACGCCGCTTCAATTTACTTGAAGCGGCATTTTAGTTTTATACTAAATTGAAATTTTATCGGCTCAAGTAAACTGAACCTTTAATTACCTCGTCGGCAATAATAATTACATAAAAGTATGTCCCAACTTTTGCAGGTTGTCCTCTTAATGTAACCCCATTCCAGCCATATTGTCCTATGTTAGAATCAAACACCTTTTCTCCCCAACGGTCAAATATTTGAAACTCGACGCAACCAATAAACTCTCCTTCAAATCCCGGATCAAAAAGATCGTTCATCCCATCACCATTAGGGGTAAAAACATTCGCATTCTTCAGTTGCAACAAGCTTTTTAAACCCGCTGCATTAATATTCTCAGATGTTGAATCAGTACAAGTTAAATTACTTCCAATTAAAGTCAATGAGTTTTCAGTCAAATTATTGATTTCAAATAGCGGGTTCCGCTCTCTACTGACTACTTTCCCGTTTAATTTCCATATATAATCATCAGTAAATATCGAAGTATTAATGATTTCAAGCACAGAGTTGGCGCACCGTGGAGAGTTTAAATAATCGAAATCTACTTCGGCAGCCTGCTTCATATTAACGTAAATACTGTCAGTATCGACGCAACCTAGGTCATTCTGTATTTGCACAGTAAAGTATCGCCTAGAAGTAGCTGTTACGGTGACTGAACTATCTGTAATACTCGTTAATATATCATCCATATTGCTGGAAGACCATACATACGATATACCATTTGTATCTCCTTGAATTACCGGAGCCAAAACAACGCTATCTCCTGAGCAAATAGATACATCAAAAGGAATAAAATCTAAATTAAACACATCAATCGTTACGGTATCTCTTGCAACACAACCATTAGTATCTGTTCCTGCTACAACAAAATTTGTGCTTTTTAACGCCCTAACGATAGGGTTGGATATTGTAGCATCATCTAAATAATTAGTTGGTGACCAAGAATAAATTTGTGCCCCATCTGCCGAAAGTTGAACCGGCTGATCGACGCATAATGAAGAATCTTTTAGAGCAGTAACAATTGGTAAAGCATTCACACCAACATTAACCGTGTCATAACTAAAACAGCCATTTGCTCCTGTAACCGTTAAGTAATAAATCGTGGCACTTGTCGGAAAAGCACCGGGGTTTGAATCAGAAACAGAAGTTAAGTCGGAAGCCGGAGACCAAGCGTAAGTTGAGCCTAAGGATCCAGTTGGACTTCCTCCTAGAATAACAATATCACCAAAGCAAATATCAGTATCATTCCCTGCATCTGCGACAGGAAGAGGAAGAATAGTCACATCTTTTCGAATAGAGTCGATACAGCCTAAAGCAGTTTGAACCTCTAGGAATACGGAATATGTTCCTGGTACTGCGTATTGATAGCCCGGATTTTGTAATGTAGAAGTTCCAACACCATCACCAAAATTCCAAGACCAAGAAACAATGCTACCTGCAGCAACAGTGCTAATATCTGTAAAGGCAGCGAAGTCTCCCTCGCAACTTGGTTCTTCTATTCTAAAATCTACATTTGCCAATGGATTCACGTTGACAATCATCGTATCAGTAGAAGAACAGCCTGTAATAGGATCAGTAACAGTTACAATAAAGGCGGTCGTGTCATTTGGAAATGCTCGAGGATTTGGTAACGTCGGATCATCTAAACTAGAAGCATTGTTCCATAAATAGGTCGCCCCAGGTTCGGTTGATGTTGGTAAGCCACCTATTGAAACGGTATCTCTTCTACAAATTGTTGCATCACCTCCTGCCTGTACGTTCGGAGACAAAGTAACAGTTATCTCAACACTGTCAATACTCGTGCATCCATTTGTATTAGTCACAGTCACAAAATATTTCGTGAGCACTGTTGGAAAAGCTCCAGGTTGCGCTGCTGTGGCGTCAGTCAAGGATATTGCATTGTCCCACAAATAGGTTTCACCGATCACAGCCGGCTTTCCAAGTATCGTGGTATCCAATTCACAAATAGTTCGACTTAATCCAGCATCAGCAAGTGGTAAGGTATCAACAATTACATTTCTCACAATCGAATCTAGGCAACCTGAATTTGTTGTAACAATTAACTTCACCGAATAAGTTCCGGGAGCCTGGTATTCGTAGGTAGGGTTCTGAAGAGCCGAACTACCTGCCCCATCACCAAAATCCCATGCCCAACCTTGAATCGTCGCAGGCGAAATAATATTTGACAAATCTACAAATTGAGTTACCTCGTTAATACATACCTCAGTTGATCTAAAGTTAGCCGTTGGCAACGGATTTACTGTAATTAACACAGAAGAAGTATCAAAACATCCAGTATTTAAATCTGTTACAGTTACCTTATACCTAGTTGAAATCGATGGCTTGGCAACTGGATTTGAACTACTATTGTCATCTAACGTCGCAGCATTATCCCAAACAAAGGAAACATTCAGACCCGTAGAAGTTGGAGCTCCTCCAATTGTAACTGAATCATTTAAACAAACACCTTGATCAGCACCAGCATCGATACTAGGCAATGGAACAATCGTAATTATTTTTGAAATTGAATCGTTACACCCTACTGCTGAAGCTACAATTAACTTTACTGAGTATGTTCCTGCGGCAGAATAAGTGTATGTAGGGTTTTGAATGGTTGAAGTTCCTATACCATCTCCAAAATCCCATGTCCAGTTAGTATTAGTTCCGATGGATATACTTGATACATCTGTAAAAAGCGTTGTATTCCCAATACATGTATCCGCAATGGTAAAGTCCACTACAGGAATAGGATTAACCGTTACTACAACAGATGAGGTATCAAAACAACCAGTTGTATTCTCAGTAACCGTTAAACTAAACCTAGTTGTAACAATTGGTGAGGCATCGGGGTTCGGTAGCGTTGCACTATTCAAACTTGTTGCATTGTCCCATAAATAGCTCACATTTGGTGTAACTGAGGTTGGCAAACCTCCTATTTGAACCGTTCCTGTATTACAAATAACCTGATCTAAACCTGCATCTGCTGCAGGTAAGGGATTAATTGTTATCGGAATCGTTATTGAATCCGTGCAACCGAAATCACTCACCACAACCAACTTAACATTGTAAGTATTGGGAGCTCCATAAGTGTATGTTGGACTTTGCAAGGTTGAGAATCCAACTCCGTCATCAAAATCCCAAGACCAAGAAATGATAGTACCGGATACAATTGAACTAGCGTCAGTAAATTGAGTTACGTCATTCTCACATAAGTTTACAAAGGTGAAGCTTGGCGTTGGTTTTGGACTTATAACGATCGTATTTGTTATCGAATCCTTGCAACCTAAACTACTCTGAACTACAAGTTTTACTTGATACGTTCCGGGGCCAAAATATTGATAAGAAGGACTCTGCTGAGTCGAAGTTCCAACCATGTCTCCAAAGTTCCACGTCCAAGAAACAATCGTTCCAGCAGGAATCGAGCTACCGTCGGTAAATTGTGTCAGCTCATTTTCACATACTGCCGAAGCAGTAAAAGCAGATACTGGAACTGGGTTCACTTGAATAAGTACGGAAGCAGTATCAGTGCAACCTGTAGCCGATTCAGTAACAGTTAATCTATATCGTGTGGTTACGCTTGGAAATGCTCTTGGGTTTGCTTCAGTTGCATTTGATAATAATGGAGCATTGTCCCAGAGGTAAGTCACTCCCGCACTTGAGGAAGTCGGAAAACCGCCAATCAGAATCGTATCTCTATCACAAATCACCTGATCTAAACCTGCGTCAATATTTGGTAAAGGAACAATCGTAATTGTTTTTGTAATAGAGTCCTTACATCCAATGGCTGTTTCAACAATAAGCTTCACATTGTAAGTGCCTGTTGAAGTATAAGTATAATTAGGATTTTGAAGAACTGACGTTGACCCCATATCGTCGAAATCCCAGGTCCAACTTGTAATTGTTCCTAATGCCAATGTCGTTATATCTGTAAAAAGCGTGGTATTGTTAATGCAAGTATCCGAAATTGTAAAATCTACACCAGGTATTGGATTCACTCTAATCAGAGTAGAAGAAGTATCAATACATCCCGTCGTATTCTCAGTAACAGTTAGGCTATATCTCGTCGTAACCGTCGGAGAAGCGGTAGGGTTTGAAAATGTGTTATCATCCAACGTTCCAAAGTTGTCCCAAAAGTAACTCACATTTGGTGTGGTCGATGTAGGTGACCCACCAATCTGAACAGAGAATGAACTGCAGATATCTTGATCTACTCCGGCCTCTGCTGTTGGGTTTGGATTAATTGTTACCTGCTTCGTAATTGAATCCAAACAACCTACTCCACTTCCTGAAACTAACTTCACGTCATACGTTCCGGCCGACGGAAAAGTAAAAGTCGGATTTTGTGCACTTGAAGCTCCCAAGCCATCAAAATCCCATCTCCAAGTATTTACAGCTCCTGAACCTATCGAACTTCCATCTGTAAATTGAGTTACATCGTTTTCACACAGATTAGCAAACGCAAAGTCTACCGTTGGTTTTGGATCAATGGTGATTGGAATAGTAACAGAATCTTTACATCCGAAGTTACTCGTTACAACTAGTTTTACTTGGTATGTTCCTGGTGTAGAAAATTGATGTGTCGAATTTTGCAGCGTTGAACTAGCTGCCGCATCGTCAAAATCCCAAGACCAAGCAGTTATTGTACCCGTTACAATTGTACTTGCATCAGTAAATTCTGTTATTTGATTGATACATGTTTTGTCTACTGTAAATAAAGGGGTTGGAACTGAATTGAAGGTTACATTCATTACAGCATCGTCGCTACAACCAGTTGCTGTTTCTGTAATTACAACAGTATATGCTGTTGGAGTTGTTGGTGTAGCAATTGGATTTGCAACAGTTGAACTACTTAATCCTGCTGTTGGAGTCCAACTGTAAGTAAATCCGGCAACAGGGGTTACTCCGATTTGAACACTTGTTCCAGGACAAATATCTTGATCTACTCCAGCGTCGGCTGTTGGGAGAGTATTAACAATTACCAAAATATCATCTGTATCCGTGCAAGTTGTTCCTGAACCAATGGTAACCGTGACGGTGTATGTTGTATTTACAGTTGGAGATACGGTTGGATTAGGTGCCGTTGAAGCAAACCCTGTAGGAATAGAACTCCAAGCGTAAGAAGCTCCTGCCGGACCTGTTGGTACCCCTCCTATTTGAATTCCTGACCCCAAACAAACTGAAGCAGGAGTATTTCCTGCATCTGCCATTGGAAAGGGAATTACAGTCACTGTCACCTGTGCAGAATTCGCACATCCGTTACCATCTGTTACTGTAAGAGTGTAAATTGTTGTATTTGCAGGAGTAGCGGTTGGATTAGCATCATTTGCATTACTTAACCCTGCTGTTGGTAGCCAGTTATATGTTAATCCAACAACAGGAGCTGCTCCAAGTTGAGCTGTTCCTCCGGGACAAACAGATTCATTAGAACCTGCTATTACTGTAGGCGAAGTAATTGATATTGGGAGAGTTAATGTAGAATCACACCCTTGCCCTGAAGTTGCAGTTAAAACTACATTATAATTTCCTGCAGCTGTATACGTGTGCGTTGGACTTGTTTGAGTTGAGACCGATGAACCATCTCCAAAATTCCAAGAATAAGTTACCAGACCACCTGTGATGGTAGTTAAGTTTGTAAAACTAATCGGGATATTTGGACATTGGTTGTTAGGGAATGAGAAATTCGTTTGAGGGTCGGGAAAGGTAAAAGTGTAGTTCAAAGTATTCGAACTTGAAGTGCAACTTTTTGAAGCGTTTACCAATTCTACTCTATAATTAACGTCATCTGAACATGGAATAAAAGTTTCAGTAAAGTTTATTGCTGCCGTACTTTGATATAAATTAAACCCAGAACCTAGAGGATACTCCCTAAATACTCGGTATTGACCAGCAGAACCTAAAGGATTTGGATTTGAAATTGAATTCCAATCTACCACAACATTTGTAGGATTCGTTGTTGCCCCAACAAAGATTGTAGAAACCGTATCTTTTGCAATATTTTGCACTATACCTTTACAGCCGGATCTGCTCCTTACCACATAATGCTGTTGCTGAGCATTTGCATTAGCTCCAGAATGGGTGTACGTATTGGTTGTATATGTTTTGACACTATCCAACAAGACAAACGGCCCGTTTCTATCAAGTGCGGAATAGATCATCCAAGCGGTAAACGAATTATTAATATTTGGCGTTAAATCCCAATCCAATGCCACATCTCCATTTGCCAATACATTCACACAATTCACATCGGGTGATTCGATGACCGTATCACCAACCACCGTAACTGAAATTGTTGCAATGTTAATGGCCGGAATTGGGCATTCATCATCGGATGCAGTAATTACAAAAACATAAGTATTTTGACCGCTAATACATCGATCGGTAAAAGAAACATGATTACAATCTGTTTGCCACGAAAAGGTGTTTGTGACACCTAACAAACCGGTTTGTGGTAATGGACTTGAGAGAGTTGCACAAGGAGGATTATTACATCCGGTTGTACTGCTAAAGTTTGTGCCAAACTGCAAACCTGTTGCCGTCAATGTTATACTGTCTCCTAAATAAGGAGGCGCCAAACTAGCAAAATCACTTGCCTGAATATTGAAGGTAACCAAATCCCCGGCCATTACAGTGTCGTTAAATATGGTGAAGTTTCCTGATGCATCCTGAAAGGGGGCATTTAACGTTGGGATTGTTTGGTTAGCAGAACAGTTACTCGAAATGTTTGATTGTAATTCCCTAAATACTTCTGCTACTTTTTCACCACATTTATACGCGGAAACTTTAACAACTGAAACATATTTTCCTGCTGTGGGCGGGTTCAACGTAATCTCTCCTGTTGATGAGTTTAGCACTTCTGGCCCAGGAAAAGGGTTGTTAAAACTAAAACCGGTGTTAAAAGCTAAAATACTTGGTCGAACTCCTTCAAGATAAGGAGCACTCACATTATTGTTCAACGGTCTACCCCATTCATACACCAAAGAATCTAATTCATCATCAGTGGCGTTGTGATTGTAAGTAAAACTTGAACCAACACATAAAAGGCTAGTTGCTTTTTCTCTAAACTGTGGGGAGTTATCATTGCATTGACCTGCCACTGAACCCGAATGTGCAAATATTTTTGCACGTATCGTTATTCCGCGATTACCAATATTATCATTCGCGTTTCTAGCAAAATCATTATATGTAACTACCCATCCATCTGCAGGTGGTATCCCATTTAATGTAATTGGCTGTGTTACTCGAATGTATTCAAAAACCACCTCTGGATCTCCACTTGCACAAGAATACGTTACACCCGTTCCCTGTCTGCACCTTGGAGCAATCTCTTGGTCAACATTCCGGGTTGCGTCAAGCGTTAGTGAGGTCACATTCCCTAAATTAGGGTAATTGTATAGCTCAAAGTTACCTGTGTTAGGCACGATAGCCGTGCCACTGCAGTCTCTGTAAACGGTGAATGAAAATACATATTGATTACTCCCATTACACTCCCAAGTAACTTCTCCACCCATAATATGAGTGGCATTAGCCTCATTTGTAAGCGATAAAAACGAAACAACAAATCCTATATACAGTAAAATCTTTTTCATAAAAAGTCTTAAAAAAATCCAATGGTCTAAAATACACATTCTATTAATTAAACAAGACGAAAAAAGAAGTGAAAACGTTGTTTGAAATTGAATTAAACAAAGCGTCAACATTTCTGTATTTTTGGCATCTTTCAGAAAGAACTTAATTTATGAACTTAACAGGAATTATTTCAATCTCAGGTAAGCCGGGATTATCAAAAATTGTATCTCAAACCAGAACAGGTTTAATTGTTGAATCTTTAATCGACGGAAAAAGGACTCCGGTGCACGGTGCTGAAAGGGTTAGCTCTTTGGAAGACATTAGTATTTACACCTACGAAGAGGATGTTTTACTGAAAGATATTTTCCAGAAAATGTTTGACGATTCAAAAGGAACTGCCGTTTTATCGCACAAATCGTCTACAAGTGAGTTGAGTACCTATTTAAAAACAATTCTGCCGAACTATGACTCAGAAAGAGTTTATGCAAGTGACATTAAAAAACTAGTTCAATGGTACAACTTACTTCAGTCAAAAGACTTACTTACTGCGGAGGAAGATACTACGACAAGTTCAGCAACCGATAAAAAGCCAGAAAAAACAACAAAAGCCAAACCTCAACCAAAAGCAGCGATGGCTCCAAAAGGAGCAAGTTCTGCAGCAAAAGGAAAAAAAGCTGCACCTAAAGGAGCAGCGAAAGGAAGATAAAATTTCAATTATATGAGCGTTACAGAAAAACCAAACCGAACTTTTGTAAATGCCGAATTGAGCTTTACTTGGGACAACTTATCCCTCTACTTCGATCAATTGCTACACAAAAACATTACTTCCAAGCAGGATTTAATGCAATGGTTAAAACAACGGAGTGAGTTAAATGCAGTTCTTGAAGAAGAATTTGCCTGGCGGTATATTCGAATGAATATTGATACAACAGATTCCCAATTACAGGAAGAGTTTCAATATTTTGTAGAGCAAATAAACCCCAAAGTTGCACCATTTGAGAATAAACTGAACCAAAAGCTGCACGACTCAAAGCATAAGGAAGAGTTATCTGGAGACGGTTTTCCTCTTCTATTGCGGAGTGTTGCAAACCAAATTGAATTATTCAGAGAAGAAAATATTCCACTTTTTACAAAATTGGAGTCTGAATCTCAAAAATATGGTGCGATTTCAGCAGGAATGAGCATCACATATAATGGGGAAGAATTCACACTACAGGCGGCATCAAAGTTTTTAAAACACACCAATAGATCTATTAGAGAAGAGGTTTACCACTTAATACAGACCAGACGTTTTAAGGAGGTTGAACAACTAGACTCTCTTTTTGATGGCTTAATAGAATTAAGACAAAAAGTTGCAACCAATGCAGATTTCGAGAACTACCGAGATTATATGTTCAAATCAATGGAGCGATTTGACTATACCGCCTTAGACTGCGAGGATTTTCACCAATCTATTAAAACACATTTGGTTCCCCTACTGAATGAAGTAACCGACAAGCGCAAAGAAATGCTTGGCTTAGAGCAATTAAGACCTTGGGACTTAGGCGTTGATATTGGCTTACAAGAACCACTCAAACCATTTGAAAACGGAAAACAACTATTAGAAAAAACGATTGAATGTTTCGATACTATTGATCCTTTTTTTGGGGAATGTCTTCGTGAAATGAATCGTAGAAAACACCTTGACTTAGAATCGAAAAAAGGAAAAGCACCTGGCGGATTCAACTACCCGTTGTACGAGTCGGGTTACCCCTTCATTTACATGAATGCAGTTGGCTCATTTAGGGATGTTGTAACCATGATTCACGAAGGAGGTCACGCTGTACATTCGGTACTAAGCCACGAATTAGAACTAACTGATTTTAAAAGTCTAACTTCTGAAATAGCAGAATTAGCTTCCATGAGTATGGAGCTAATTAGCATGGATAGTTGGCACGTGTTTTTTGATAATGAAGCAGATTTAAAACGGGCCAAACGAGACCAACTAATGGACATTTTAGGCACTCTTCCTTGGGTGGCAACAATTGATAAATTCCAGCATTGGATTTACACCAATAAGAATCACTCCGTAAAAGATCGAAATGAATACTGGCTAGAATTATCCTCAGAGTTTAGTTCGGAACAGGTTGATTGGACAGGTTTAGAAAAGTTTAAAGCGAGTCAATGGCAACGCCAACTGCACTTATACGAAGTGCCGTTTTACTACATTGAATATGGCATGGCACAATTAGGAGCCATTGCAATGTGGAGGAATTACAAAAAAGATCCGAAAAAGACTATACAACAGTACAAAAACGCTCTTTCACTAGGCTATACCAAATCCATTGGTGAAATTTATGAAGCAGCGGGAGTAAAATTCGACTTCTCAAATGAATACGTTCAGGAATTGAGCCAATTTATTTACGAAGAACTACAACAAACATTTAACGATTAATTACAGATGAGTAATTCAGCATTGCACGCCATTTCACCGATTGACGGACGGTATGCTTCTAAAGTAAATTCACTTTCTCAGTATTTTTCTGAAGCAGCTCTAATTAAATATAGAGTTAGAGTTGAAGTAGAATATTATATTTCACTTAGCAAAGTTCTTCCACAGCTTGCTAATGTAACAGATGAGCACTATAAAGAATTGAGAAACATTTACATTCAATTTAATGATGCTGATGCTGAACGCGTAAAAGAAATAGAAAAAACTACAAATCATGACGTTAAGGCTGTTGAGTATTTCATAAAAGAAAAACTAGCAAGCACCGACTTAGAGGAGCGATTAGAATTCATACACTTTGGACTAACTTCTCAAGACATTAACAATACAGCCATTCCCCTTTCGCTGCGAGATGCTATAGAAGATGTATTGTTAGTGGAGTTAAATGAAATAATTTCTGAATTAAATGCATTTGCTATGGAATGGAAAGATATTCCAATGCTAGCAAGAACACATGGCCAACCTGCATCCCCTACTAGATTAGGGAAGGAATTAATGGTATTTGCCGATCGATTGAAAGAACAATACAATAGCCTAATTCGCGTTCCATTTTCTGCAAAATTTGGAGGTGCTACAGGTAATTTCAATGCTCACTTTGTAGCATACCCTGAGGTAAATTGGATTGAATTTGCCAACGAATTCGTTGATGACACACTTGGATTAACAAGGAGTCAAATTACAACTCAAGTTGAACATTACGACAACTTAGCACAATTATTTGATGCTCTCAAAAGAATTAATACGATTCTGATAGATCTAAATAGGGACATTTGGACTTACATTTCGATGGAATACTTTAAACAGAAAATTAAAGAGGGCGAAATAGGTTCTTCTGCAATGCCACATAAAGTAAACCCAATAGATTTTGAAAATTCTGAAGGTAACTTGGGAATTGCTAATGCATTATTTGAGCACTTGTCCGGAAAATTGCCCATTAGTAGATTGCAAAGAGATTTAACTGATTCAACGGTAATGAGGAATGTCGGCGTGCCGATTGCCCATAGCCTCCTCGCCATAAAGTCTCTTCAAAAAGGAATGAACAAGCTGATTATTAATGAGGCTAAGATTAAAGCAGATTTAGATGATAATTGGGCAGTAGTTGCAGAAGCGATTCAGACAGTATTAAGACGAGAAAACTTTCCAAAACCATACGAAGCACTAAAAGAATTAACTCGTAAGAACGAGAAGGTAACAGAAAGTTCCATTTCAAATTTTATTGATGGACTGAATATTTCAGATAAAATTAAGGCAGAACTAAAATTAATTACCCCTTTCAATTATACCGGGATAGAATTATTTTAATCAAATAAGCAATCGGTCTTGTTCTATAAATTATCAGACTAGACTTTTATTCTTATTTTTTAACCCCGACACAGCCTCACTAAATATAGCAAAACCATAGTTGGAGAAATACTGCTCATAAAAAATAGGCCTTTTATTGTCTAAAAAAGGCACACAGAATTCAACACCTAGTTAAATTTTGGTAATGCATTTTTAAATCGAAATTTTATAAAACCCACCCACAAAGACATAAATAGTTATATTCCTCTTGAGATTTGAATTTTTAGAAAACTGCAGGAAGGGCTGGATTTATTTTAGCTCTACTAGGAGAATCTAATTTCGGTAGAAAATTCACTAATACAGCTCTTGAGCCAACAACGGACAAAAATAATAATGTTATCCATTTTGAACTTGACGTTAAACGAGGTAAAAGGAGCTTTTAATTGCCGTCACTTTGAAAGTTACTTGTTTTTTTTGAGGATGACACGAATGGCTAAAACAAACACTATTTCTTCAATATAAAAAATTCATTTCCAATCCAAACCTGACCTGCCAAGTCGAGTATCAATACATTAGCAACCGCTATCATTTGTATTACACTATTTCAAAATAATTAATTTTATTTTTGAGTTTTCTCGTTCAGATTACCTTGGTGATCGAACATTCAGAAACAGCTCTATCAAAAATGTAAACATGGGTATTGCTTGTGATGTAAACAACAATTTCCAACTTGGATTTTGAGCCAAGTTGGAGGTGAAATACACCATCCTTTCAGGATAATTCACCTCTCCAACCCTCTCTTACTGCATTCGTAAAAGACTTTAATTAGCTCAAAGCGGGTTATCTCAAGTTTTATTTATGTTTTTAATTTCGTTAAATTCACGCAACAAAATTGCCCTATCGCATGAAGAATATTCCATTCATTGAGGACGCATTCGCTCAGGAGAAACTTTTGCAAGCGCTGCTTCAACCTTTAGTTAATGAGGTAGCAGAACAACAGCTGTACTTAAAGAAAACAGATGAACTATTTACCTCCTATTTGGAAAGAATCAACAGAATTCAAAGCGTCAATAGTACTAGTAAGTACATAAACGAAACCAATTGGTTAAAAAAAGAACTCAATCAGCAATTAGAAACAGAGTTTCCTAAGAAAGAAGAAATTTCCATTTTCGACTTTTACACTGAATTTTTCGAAGTATTTGAAAATTTGACTAACAATGTTGCTAAAAAGGTAACGGCAATACAAAAAGCTCAAAGATTTTCAATTCAGCCTCAGAATACTATTTCAATTCAGGTGCAGAAAGTTTTTAAACAATTTTTCTTTTTTATTGGAACGTTCTCCATTCGCACTAAAAATTTATTTCAAAAAAAGAAATCGCCAATTGTTCGTTGGAAACAAACCATTCCTTTAAAGGCGATGCTTGAGCATCATCTCAAATATGATTTATCTCAAAAGAGTTTGCGTTTTTTCAATGAAATTCAAAAATTAAAATGTGATGCTCGAAATATAAAATGGAGGATAAACAAAGATATAAACCGTGAAGTTGCAGCACTTCTAGATAAAGAAGATATTGATTTTGAAGAATTAAAAGACCACTTGCGGACAATGGCTGAACGCAAGCAAATCCAAGAGGTAATAGCCGATTTTGACAGAAAACTAAGCACATGGAAAGTAGACAATCAACAAAACATAACAGAGTCACTGATCCAATTTAATGAAAGCATCGACCTAGTTGATACTCTTGAACTTCATGCTGATTTTTATTCAAACACTGCTCTTCAAACAAAAAGCAACACCGCTCAAGCTACATTTAAGCAAATACTGAATGGATGGCGAAATACTCAATATGCCCAAATAGACGATTTCCAAATAGACTTAGAGCTTTACCAATTAAAGTACAGTGGACTTACGCAGTATTTCCTTTTGGAAAACGGCTGTAAAAAAAGAGTTGCAAAGACAGTCACCGAATTTATTGACACTATCAAAATTCAATTAGAAGAGGTTATAAAAAAAGTAGAATCTGCTAAAAGTCCTTCAGAAATAAAAGAACTACTTATCTCTGAACGAATAAAACTGCACCACGAACTTAAAAACAAAAGTGTTCCTTTAGCAATTACAGCCCTATACGAAAATAATTTCCCGAACCTAATTGAACGCATGGAAACTAAGATTCGTGCTCAATTATCCGTCATGAAGGATAAGCGTATCATTTACAGCAAAGAAACCTATGACGCTCCTATTCCTAAATCAAACCTGAGCCACTTTAATCCAAAAGAGCTAGTTGAAGTTGACTTAATTGGTCCATTTTCAAATAAACTATTCCAGTTAAAAACAGCATTAAATGAAAAACTGAGTAGCACAGAAATAGGGCTAAATGATTTAGTGGGTATAGTAGACTACAATCTAGATGCAGCGACCAATTCAGTTGATGGAGAGCTTGCTTTAGATGAAATTAAGGCCATTGCAAAAGAGGGATTGGAAAGAGCATGCGCCAGAACAGGGGCATTAGCAGACGATTTAGGTGGTATTTCAGTAATCATTGGTGTACATCTAAAAAAAGAGATCGATAAATTAAACGTAGGCCTTCTCGGGTTAACAAATAACGAGAACATTACCAACCTTAGAATAAAACTTGCTAAGGCAAAGGCCATAGAGAAAACAGAACAATATAGGAGAGAGCTTTTCTCTAAAGTGCGAAATTTCGTACCCATTGCCTTGCGTTTTGGCCAACAAAAATGGAGTAAATTATTACTTTACAGTCGTGCCATTCAAGAGCGCATTGGAATAATAGAGCCCAACACCGAATTAACAACAGCACTTTCTGACTTTCTTTCGCATTCTGAAAAAGCCATTCAAAAATTACCTTATGTGTACAGAAGACTCTACGAAATAAAGCCACTCGAGGAGGACGGGTTTTTTGAAGGAAGGATCAAAGAGTCGGCCAAACTGGAGGAAGCATTTAGTCATTGGAATGAGTCCAATGTTTCATCGGCGGTTATTGTAGGTGAGAAAGGTAGTGGGGCAAGTAGTTTACTAAACAAGTTTGTAAAAAGCCACAACGATTCAAATATTACTCGTCATAAAATGACCACTTCGGCTTGCACTGCAGATGAGTTCTTCCTGTTTTTTGATACTTTATTTGAAGATGATGAATTAGGAGACTTCGACGGCACTGTTAACTTTTTAAACAAGGGCAGAAAACGAATCATAATTTTAGAAGATATCCAACATTTTTATCTTAAAAAGTCAAACGGATTTGAGGCGATTAATCTACTTCTTGAATTGATTTCTCAAACTGCAAAAAACGTTTTTTGGTTAGTCGGAATTAGTACCTTCTCGTGGAATTATTTTGAAAAAACAATCGCCATTGAAAGATTCATTCGCCACAAAATTATACTTAGTCGGCTAAACGAGGAACAAATTGTAAAGCTAATTATGAAAAGACATAGAGTGAGTGGGTATAACTTGAAATTCGATGAAAATCAATTACGAAGAAAAGATTTATTTACCTTACTCAGAAAAACAACAGACAACAGTCAAGAGGGCCTAAAAAGAACATTTTTTACTGAACTTAATAGCTTTGCACAAAGTAATATTAGTTTAGCCTTGTTGTATTGGTTGCACTCTGTAATTTCATTTGAAAACAACACAGTAGTTATTGGAAAAATTAAAAATATCAAATTTGATTTTTTAACCTCACTTGATGCGACTAGTATTTTTACATTACATAGTTTACTTCTGCACGACACCCTGAGCTTAAAAGAACATGCAGAGGTTTTTTCCCAGGCTGAAAAACAGAGTAGAATGACTTTAATGGTATTAGAGGATAGCGGAATTCTAATCTTCCGAAATGGAGAGTACACAATAAACCAACTAATATATCGCCAAGTAGTTACTGTTCTAAGAAATAAAAACCTCATACACTAATGAAAAAAATAGCACTATTACTTGTATTTATAAGTTTTGGCTTTAGCATGCAATGCCAAGATTCATTAACTGCGGTTGAAGACTTACCAGATCCACTCTACATTGGATATGTAATTGTGAAAGAGGAGATTAAAAACGATACAACTCAAATTGATTCTACAAAAGAAGTCCCAAAAGAAACAAAAAAAGTTGCTGTTTTAAACACTCAACGGATGATTACCTTCGATACCGCTAAAGTGCTTATTGAAGGAGAAACTAGAATAACGAATGGATTAATTCCCCCTCTTCTTCCTAAAACGGAAACAAAAAAGAGAGAAACCGTTGTACCTTTAGGTGATGTTATCGCCTTTAGTAGCATTTTCTGGTCTTTAATAATACTGATTGGAACTTATTTTTTTATCAAGATATTAGTTACAATCATCGAACGTTTTGCAGAAAAAAGCACCAACTATAGAATTACACTTAAAAGTTTATCTCCGTTTGTGAGAATTATAGGTTGGATGGTAGCTATTATTTGGATTATTGAGGGAGTTTTTGAATTGTCAAATGATAAACTTTTTGCCTTTTTAGCCTCTGCAGGTTTGGCTGTTGGTTTTGCGTCGCAAGATATTTTGAAAAATATTTTTGGAGGAATTATGATCCTATTTGACAAACCTTTTCAAGTAGGCGACAAAATTGAAGTTGGCGCTATTTATGGCGAGGTAAAAGAAATAGGATTGCGGTCTACCAGAATTCTTACCAAAGATGACTCCCTCGTTTCATTGCCAAATGCCGAAGTGGTAAACAGTGCAGTTTCCAACTCAAATAATGGTGAAGCAAATTGCCAAGTTGTTGCAGAAATTTATTTACCTATAGATACAGATACAAATGCAGCGCGGCTAATCGCAACTGAAGCAGCTCAAGTTTCTCGATTTACTTATCTAAACAAACCAATAACTGTCTTATTTTTTAATGAGGTAAAAGAAGACCGCAGTTATTATAAAATGAGAGTAAAAGCATATGTTTCTGACATAAGAAATGAATTTGCTTTTAAAAGCGACATGACGGAGATTATTATGAAGGAGTTTTTAAAACAAAGTATTTTCAAGAAACAAGACGTTCAATAAATAACCTGACATGTGCATTAATCTTAACAAATCCTTAGTTGCAGAAGTAAATTTTAGCAATTTCTCTGAATTCACTCAATTTATAGAAACTACAAAACAAGTTCCGAGGACACTTCTAAAAACAAAAACGTTATGCAGTTAGAAATTTACAGTTAAAGCGAAGAAAGTATTAGGCAAAAAAGGGAACAAAAGTATTGCCAAGTTATTAGAACTAAGGAAAGGGCTAATTAGTTAAACATTGACGGCCTGCACAACATTGATCTCATCAATTAGATTGGGAGAGCATATAAGCTGAGTTCATTTTTACTGGAGGATGTATTGCATGCAGAACAACGACCAAAACTGAAGGTTTTTAGAGATTATATTTCTTCATGATTAAAATGTTTCACGTCAATCCAGATGGTGAATTAGAATATGAGCACATTAGTTTTGTTTTAGCAAACGAAAGCGTTATTTCTTTCAAAAAAGACCAAAAGACGTATTTGATTTAATTTGTGATCGTTTAATTAAATCTCATTGAAAAATTCGCAAAAAAGGGGCAGAATATTTATTCTATCGTTTTATCGACACCATTGTAGAACGCTGTTTTATTGTCCTGGATAGAATTTCCTACAAGATAGAGCAGTTAGAGGGTGAGGTAATGGAGGATCTGAGTACTAAAACCTTACATAAATTACAAAGTATTCGGAAAAAGCTCAGCTATTTGAGACGATCCATTTACCCGTTGCGTTAATCCATCAATATCATTTTTAAAAGTGAACGCCCTTTGTTTAAAACCGAAACAGAGCGCTACCTTATGGACGTTTATGATCGTACGGTTAAAGTAATAGAGTCTATATAGACCTGCCATGACTTGCAAAGTGGTATTATGGATTTACATAAGAATACTGCTAGCAATAGAATGAAAGGGATAACCATTATGAGTACGATCTTTATATCACTAGCATTTATTGCCTGAATTTATGAAATGGATTTTCAAAATATGCCTGAATTAGAAACCAAATGGCCTTACCCGTCGGTTTATGTTTTCATTGTTATTCTAGCTATTTTGATGTTAATTTTGTTCGGTAAGAATAAGTGGCTCTAAGGCTAGGAGGTTATTAACAATTTCTTAAAATGGTTAACAACTTTGTTGATAAGGATATCACGACACTCTAAGCACAACTGAAAAATGACTCTAATTTTGATATTATTAGTTATCAAATCATTAAAACCATATGTTCACAAAGATCTTCGGAAAGAAAAAACTCAAAGAAGACAAACTTGCAAATATTTTTGTAAATTTTATTTTACAAACTGTTGATGAGTGTTTTTCTGACATAGTTGGAATAATTAAAGAGTCTCCAGAGTTCATACAAACGCCAGATGTTGAAGAAAGCAACGATAGTAAATTTTTGCTTATTGTTATTGCAGCCAATTTAAAGGAAATACCAAAACACCTTGAGGCCCATCAAGATAACAGGATAATAAACCTTGTTATTACAAAGCTTTGCGGTGTTTTTGATGTTGATTTTGACAAGCTAGAAGGAACGCTACGAGAGTATCAGAGTTACTTAAGCCGAGTAAATCACCCATCTAATAATAATTTATACGCCATGTCGAAAGCGGTTTTTTTCAAATATGATTTGGGAAAATACCAAGAAGACTACTTCAAGAACATGAATTCTCCAAATCCACTTTTTCTAAAAAGACTGGATGAGGCAATGAAATTGTTTTTATTTAATTGGTCTGATACCAAAGAGAACCATCAAATTGTGCAATAGATTTCTATTCTCTCAGTAAATTAGAAGTATTTGCCTGTGCAGTTGGCATAATCAGCAAGTCATTGATATTTACATGAAACGGTCTTGAAGTAACAAAGAAAATTGCCTCTGCAATATCATTCGCTAAAAGAGGTTGATAACCATCGTAAACGCTACCAGCTTTTTCCTTGTCGCCATCAAACCGCACGGTAGAAAATTCAGTGTCTACAGCACCTGGACAAACAGCGGAAACCTTTATTTTATGTGGTAACAAATCCATTCGGAGAGCTTTTGTAATTCCCTCAACAGCATGCTTAGTAGAGCAATAAACATTTCCTTTAGCATACACCTCTTTCCCAGCGATAGAGCCTATATTAACAATGTGCCCAGCTTTTCGTTCTATCATTAAGGGCATTATGGCTTTTGACACATATAACAATCCTTTAATATTTGTATCAATCATGGTTTCCCAATCTTCGATGCTCCCGTCTTGAATGTCAGAAAACCCTTTCGCCAAACCTGCATTATTTAGTAAAACATCTATTTTTTTCCAAGCAGACGGCAAAGAGTTAACCGCTCCGTCAACCGCCTCTTTATCTCTAACATCAAAATTCAGCGTTATCACTTCAGCAGAAAACTCACTAATTAGTTCCTTTTTTAATGCCAATAATCGCTCAGACCTCCTACCAGTAAGAATGATTTTCCAATTGTTTTTTGCGTAAAGTTCTGCCGTTGCTTTTCCTATTCCGGCGGTTGCACCCGTAATTAGAATAATCTTTTTCATCTTCCGTATGATTCTGCGTATGTTTTATACGTTAGTTTTTCCTGACTTGAAATTATAAAAAGCTGCATACTTTCAGTCACTTTTAGCTTCAATTTTGACTGTTCTTTAACAATTGCAAAATCATTTTGAATTAATCCCTGCCCTTCAAATTCTGCAGCGCCATTTACCACATAAATGGAATGCATTTTAGCAGCATTTAATAAAATAGTAAACTCCCCTACTTCCATAAATTTTTCTACAATTTCTACTCCTTTGCTTTGCATTTGCAACGGAGAACCATCGCCTCTGTAAACTTTAGTTCGAATTCCATTTTTTTCCGTTACTGGAAAAACTTCATCTGAATAGTCATCATAGCTTGCAGGTTGTTGGATACTTTGATTCAAATTAGGATCGAACCATATTTGAAACATATTCCCACCAGCATTTATTTTCTCAGAATGAGAAATCCCACTTCCTGAACGAATAATTTGGGCCGCTCCTTTTTCTAATCTTCTCCACTCTTTGTGTGCAGTATCGTAATGCTCAATTGATCCCTCGGTTACGAATGACATGATTTCAAAACCTTGGTGTGGATGTAAACCGATGGTGCTTCCATTATCAGACCAGGCATGTGCCCAATAAAATAAATTAGAATATGGTTTTAACTCTCCTCCTTCTCGTGGAAAACCTATGGGTTTATTTTCTTGAATTTCTCCACCGTTAAATTCTCCAACTGCTTGATGTTCTTTTTTAACTATATGTATCGACATACATTTTATATTTTATGCTAAAAAAAGGGACTAGGTCCCTTTTTTTAGCCTGTTACTTATTTTTATTTAATTTTCTAACCCGTAAATCATTTTCGCGTTATCATAAAGTGTTATATCAACACCCGTTATCTTAACTGCAGGCGGAATAACAATTACTCTAAAAACAGAAGTAAAACTTGCTCCGGAGAAACCAGGTGTCATAAAAACAATAGAATCTTGTTTAAAACCAAAACCGAAAGGCTCTACTGGTAACCCTGTCCATATAGTATCTGAAAAAATAGTGCTAACTGTTTGACGGTATACTTGAACAACCCCACCTTCGACTACTCTACTTGTAATGTCTACAAGTTCTCTTACAGACCTTCCCTGATTCCAATCAGTGCCTAATATTGTATAATCCCAAGAAGTAACAGCAGTTGTTCCATTAACGCCATCATTTCCATTTGTCCCGTCGTTTCCATCACTTCCATTAGTCCCATCTTGCCCTGCAGGACCAAAAGCCCCTTGTGCTCCAACCGGTCCTGCTGGACCTGTTTCTCCGTCTTCTGGTACGCAAGAGGTTAAAAGTAGCGCTGAAATTGATACTACAGAGAATACTTTTTTTAAGCTCATCATAACTTTCTTTTTTAAATCGTATTCAAATATAAACTTTCTTACTGCCATTTCATTTGGCCACAGCAATAAAATCGTGTTAAGCATAATGACTGCATAAAAAAAGGCGCATTTTGCGCCTTTTTTATACACCCTTAATTAGAACAGGTTAATCTTCAAATCCGTAAACCATTTGCAATTCCTCATAACTACTTTCATCAAGTCCTTCAATCTTCGCCCCTGATGCTATAGCTACAACTTTATAGTAAGTTGTAAAATTAGCTCCTGCAAATCCAGGTGTTAAGAAAATTACAGAGTCAGTTTTGTAAGTGTAACTAAAGTTACCACTTGGAAGAGGAATCCATTCAGTCTCAGAAGTAATTGAATCTCCAGTAAAGAAAGTTTGTACTGTACCTGAATTAACTACGCTTTGTGATATACCTGCATGGTAAAAAGTAGCTCTACCTCCACTCCAAGCGGTATCGAGCACTGTATACGTATCAGAACTTACATTTGCATTTCCTGCAGGACCATCCTCTCCATCTTCACCTGTACAACCTGTAAATACCATTCCCACCAACGCAATAGCTGCCGCTGCAACTTTAAAACTTTTTAAATTCATCTTGTATTTTTTATGATTAAGGCTTCAAATATAAGAATATAGAATAATCAAAACTAACTCTTCAGCTAAACATTTCTTCACAACTCCCTCATTCCTTACTACCACCTTCCTTTCATCTTATTATCATCTCTAATTAGTCTTTCGAAAACAAATTAACCCTACTATTGAAAAATCAACAATTTCAACATTACTTTGCAATTCGTTTAATTCGATAGTTATGAACAGAAAAATTAAATTAATTTGGGATTTTATTGGCGAGGATGCTAAAAAAACGGCTGAACACCATGCTGTTCATTTAGAAGAGTTTGCAAAGATGAAATCGATTGAGGGATTTGAATCGGGAACAGAAGAGACGAATGATCAACAATTTTTAGCGTATATCACTGTTCCTGAAGAAAATATGATTTTAGTGCGAGATGCTCTTCGCCCAAAGCGAGGACAATGGGTAGAAGATTAATATGATACAAGAACAAGCCTTGTCGCTTTTAAAGTCTGGAAAAAATATCTTTCTCACCGGTTCCGCAGGCACAGGAAAGACGTACGTACTAAACCAATACATCGCCTATTTAAAAGAGCGAAAAGTTCCGGTAGCAGTAACTGCTTCAACCGGTATTGCAGCAACCCACATTAATGGAATGACTATTCACTCTTGGGCAGGAATAGGAATTAAGGATAGCATTTCACAAGCACAGCTACGAACATTAAAAACTAAAAAGTATCTCGAAAAAAAATTAGAAAAGGTTGAAGTACTCATTATTGATGAGATTTCTATGCTTCATCAAAGACAACTTACGTTGGTTGACCAAGTATTGAAATATTTCAAAATGAATCAGCTTCCATTTGGAGGAATACAAGTCATTTTTTGTGGTGATTTTTTTCAGCTACCTCCCGTTGGAGGAAATCAAGAAAGTAGCAAAGAAAAATTTTGCTTCATGGCTCCAGTTTGGGTAAATGCAGAACCTACCATCTGCTACTTAACCAAACAATACCGTCAAACAAATGATGAATTAAATAGCATTTTAAATGAAATTCGATCAGGTAAAATATCTGAGATGCGTTTTCAACAGTTGAAGAATGTTATTGGACAAAGCATCAAATCAAAGATTAAGCCAACCAAGCTATTTACGCACAATTACGATGTAGATAAAATCAACGAAGCGGAACTAAAAAAAATAAAGAAAAAGTCACGCTTTTTTACCGCCAGCACCAAAGGAAACGAAAAGCTACTAGAAGGTCTTAAAAAGTCAGTTTTAGCTATGGAGAGCATGGAACTGAAGGTTGGAGCGAAGGTGATGTTTGTCAGAAATATTCCTGAAAAGGGTGTAGTAAATGGCAGTTTAGGCGAGGTTGTTGACTTTGATGACGAGGAAGAGAAACACCCTTTAGTGCGATTAATAGATGAGCGTTTGGTCATAGCAAGTCCTGAGGATTGGAAAATACAAGACGAAACTGGAAAGGTGCTAGCTGAGTTTAAACAAGTCCCTTTGCGATTAGCTTGGGCAATTACCATTCATAAAAGCCAGGGAATGACATTGGATGCTGCAGAAATTGACCTCAGCAATACATTTGAAAAAGGACAAGGATATGTCGCTCTCTCAAGACTTAAGAAATTAGAAAACCTAAAGCTATTAGGCCTAAATGAAATGGCACTGCAAGTCGATGGTTTAGCTTTTAAGGCAGACCGGAGATTTCAAGAACTCTCTAATTTAGCGGAACAAAACAACAACACTTCTACAGTAGAGGATGCGGCAAAGAAATTCATTAAAAAGTGCGGTGGCACAACTGATGAGAAAGAAATATTAAAACAAAAAGGCAAAATTAAAACCAAGACAAAGAAGGAAAGCACCTATGACCAAACGCTTTCTCTCATAAAATTAGGTAGAAACTTAGCTGAAATTTCCGAAGAAAGGGGGATGGTGGAAGGTACAATTGCAAGCCACATTATTAAACTCAAAAAAGATTTTCCCAAGGTTAATTTCAGCCAATACAAACCAAAAACATCACTGATGAACAAAGTAGATATTGCCTACAAAAGTTTACCAAAAAACGAACCAATCAGTACTAAAACCATTTTTGAAAAACTAGAGGGTCAAGTAACTTATATCGATATTAAACTAGCCTTGGCATTTATTATTTAAGCAACATCAATTCTTCACAGGCAGAAGGTTTACTTGCTTTTGTCTTAATTTACAAAACTCATTATCAAAACATCTTCTTTGGGAGCACTCATTAACAAAAATAGTAGCAAACAAAAAATCAATGGATTGGGAACCTTTGGAGGAGTTTTCACACCTTCCATTTTAACAATTCTAGGTGTTATCATGTACCTTCGATTTGGTTGGGTAGTAGGTAACGTTGGCTTAGTGGGGACCTTATTAATTGTTACCATGGCAACTGCCATTACATTTTTAACCAGTCTTTCCATCGCTTCAATAGCAACAGACCAAAAAGTAAAAACTGGCGGAGCGTATTATATGATCAGCCGCTCCCTAGGAATTGAATCTGGTGGAGCCATTGGCATTTCGTTATACTTCGCTCAGGCTTTATCTGTAGCACTTTATACTGTTGGGTTTGCTGAAAGTATTGTTCAAGTATTTCCAGACTTAAATGAGAAACTTTTGGGAATTGTAACAACTATCGCTGTTGCAGGAATTGCACTAGGTTCTGCCAAAGCTGCTATCAAAGCGCAATATGTTATTATGGTAGGCATTGCCATTTCGTTAGTTTGCCTTGTTTTGGGAGGACCGGCAGAAACTACTGAGATTGAAGTTACGGTAAAAGAACCCTTCAAGTCTGTTGGCTTTTGGACAGTTTTTGCAGTGTTCTTTCCGGCTGTAACCGGGATTATGGCCGGCGTAAATATGTCTGGAGATTTAAAAGACCCCAAGACTTCCATCCCAAAGGGAACTTTTTTAGCCATTGGTGTTGGTTTTATTATTTACATGGGTTTACCTATAATTTTAGCTAACCGAGCGTCTACAGAAGCGCTAATCAATGACCCATTAATTATGAGAAAAATGTCACTTTGGGGAGATAGTATCTTAGTTGGCGTTTGGGGGGCTACCTTGTCAAGCGCTATTGGCAGTATGTTAGGAGCGCCTAGAGTTCTCCAAGCATTAGCAAAAGATAATATTTTACCTAACTTTTTAAAGTGGACCGGTAAAGGTGCAGGAGAAGATGAGACTCCGAGGTTAGGAACAATTTTCACATTGGCAGTCGTACTAATTACGGTATGGGTTGCTGATTTGAATTTGATTGCACCCATTTTAACTATGTTTTTTTTAACAACGTATGGCGTATTAAATGTTGCTGCAGGAACCGAACGATTTTTAGGTAGCCCATCGTTTCGACCAACCTTTAAAGTTCATTGGATCTTTTCGTTAATCGGTGCGGTGGCTTGCTTGGCAGTAATGCTATTAATTAATACACCTGCAACTATTACAGCGTTATTATTTGTAGCAGGCATATTTGTTTGGTTAAAAAAGCGAGAATTAAACTCAAGCTGGGGCGGAATTGGAAGAGGCGTTAGAATGGCAATACTGAGAGCCAACATTATGCGCTTAACAGAAGATTTAGATACCAAGAATTGGCGCCCAAACCCAATTGTGCTTGCCGGTTCGCCAACGAAAAGATGGCACCTCATAGAATTTGCAAATACATTCACCAACAAGCAAGGAATATTATCAGTAGCGAGTGTACTTTCTGAAGGAAGTATGAATACCGAACAAATTCAGAGCATGAAGCTGCACATACAAGAATTTATGCTAAAAAAAGGGGTGAATGGCTTGGTAAAGGTAATGCAAGCCAAAGATCGCTTTGAAGGAGCTGTAAATTTGGTTAATGCTTATGGGCTAGGAACACTTGTACCAAACACGGTTATTTTAGGAGAAAGCCTAAGCGATGAATCTAGATCAAACTTCTGCAATATGATTCATCGATTTTACGACTTGCAACGCAATGTGTTAATTGTACACAAAGCGAAGGAAGGTCCTACTTTTGGAAACCGCAAACGAATTGATGTGTGGTGGGGCGGATTAAAAGGCAACGGGGGACTTATGATGATTTTGTCGTATTTAATGTCCAACAACATAGATTGGAGACAAGCCAAGGTTCATATTAAAATGGTGGTGGGCTCAGACAATGCTGTTCCAAAAGCACAAGACAACTTAAAAGGCATTTTGGAGGAAATAAGAATACAAGCTAAATGCGACATTATAGCTGCAAACGGCAGAAGCTTTGATGAAATACTGCAAGAATCTTCTAAAAATGCTGATTTAATTTTTATGGGCTTGGCAACACCAAACGAAAACTTTGGAGAATACTATGCCTCTGTTCAAAACAGAATTAAAGATTTACCAACTACTGTGTTAGCACTGGCTGCTCAAGAAGTTGCTTTTGGCAAGGTATTGGTTAAAAATAGCGACGAAGCGGAAAGTTAATTCTTCATCAACTTTTTGAAACAACCTCTCCATTTTCCAGCCGTGCTCGCAGCAAATAAATACCCCTTGGATGTTCACTTAAATCAAGCAGATTGTTGGTAAGTTCAACATTTACTTTTTGACCGTTTATATTGTATACGGCTATAGTTTGAATTGAAGCACGTTTCTCAACAGTATACTTACCGTTAGAAGGATTGGGGTAGATTTGAAAATCAACGAACTTTTCAAATTCTTCTTCAATTCCTACAGTTATACAAGGCCGAATATACGCAGTGCCTAGAGCGTTTCCAAAATTTAACCCAATCATTGGTAAGTCATATATACCATACCGGTTGGTATTGTGTCCAAAATAAACAAAACTTGAGCCCATAGGCTGTAAGTTTTCACCAATGGTATCTCTGCCTAAAATCAAAGATTTTCCATTTGGATTTGGCAAAGTAGATTCAAAACCAACAATATATTTACCCTCAGTTAATCCACTAAAAACAGCTGTCCCATTATCAAATATTAAAGTTAACTCACTCCCTAACATAAAGCTATCAATAGTGGTTGGTATAAAGGCGGTAGCGTCTACATTTCCTACTATTAAACTTATTTGTGATGAATCTAAGGTAGCTTGCCATATTTTGGGGTCAAACTCCTTACCCATATTAGATGTATCAGAATCAATGTATAAAGACCTCGAAGTTGGCACATTTCTTTGCCTCCACGAAGATACTCTGTTTTTCTCGTATAACATTCCAAACCAATCGCCTGTTGCAAAACCTCTTGCTTGGTTCAAATTACTGTCTTGAAAAAAACGAGGTCCAGTTATTGAAGTTGGTAGACTATTATGGCTCTTTGACAAAGTAATATCTGATATTTCGAAATAAAAAGAACTGCTATCTAATAAGTGATTAGGTGCATTTCTAATTTTAAAATCCATTCAAAAAGAACCGAGAACATATGGAACAACGGTGCAATTCTGAATTTTAACTTTTCTAAACTCTCCTACAAATAAAGTATCTCCGGCAACTGATGAGGAATAAACAAGACCTAAACTTGGTCCTCCACTTAGGTCATTTACATCTGTTACCTCGAACTCTTCATTGATCTTAAATAAATCTCAACTTCCCATATTTCTATAATGCACTAAGTGAACAGTTTCGCCGGTTTCGAAATATGGAATCAAATTTACTACCGGCGCAATTTCCATCAAGTCATAAAAACAACAGAACGGCCTTCTCAATTTTAACAGAATCCTGTTGAGCAATTAATATGATAGAAAATAAAACAAAAGAGAATAAAAAATGTGTTTTTATCCATATCAGTAATCTTTAAATCAATACTTTAAAAGATAATCATTTTAATTCTTTCGAAATCATTGAGAAATCTATCCTGATAAAACCTTCATATTGACGATAATTTTGTCTTATATTTGGTAAAAATTACGTCACTATGTATTTCGGAAGCAATCTATCCTTTTTAAGAAAAAGAAAACAACTCTCACAGGCGGATTTAGCGAATGAATTGGAGATCAAGAGAAGCTCATTGAGCGGGTATGAATTAGGAAATTCCGAACCCAATTTTGAAACTCTTTTGCGCTTTTCAAACTTTTTTAAAATGTCTATTGACAAGTTGTTGAAAGTTAATTTACAAAAAATTTCAGCTTTGTACTTAAGCCAGTTAGAGCAAGGAATCGACATTGATCTAACTGGGGGTAAATTAAGAGTTTTGGCCACTACAGTTGACAACAACAACGAAGAAAACATTGAACTCGTCCCAGTGAAAGCAAAAGCAGGTTACGCTACAGGTTTTGGCGACCCAGATTTCATCAAAGTACTCCCCACTTTTCAATTGCCCTTTTTAGACCGCAACAAAAAATTTAGAACCTTTCAAATCAGCGGAGACTCCATGCCGCCCGTTTCAGACAAATCTTGGGTTACAGGCGAATTTATACAAAACTGGAATACGATAAAAGACGGCTATCCATACATTGTAGTAACGTCAAACGACGGCGTTGTTTTTAAAAATTTATACAAGCAATACGATAAAAACCAAACACTCTTGCTCTGTTCCACTAACCCAATTTACGAACCATATGAAGTTAATGTGAATGAGGTACTTGAAATTTGGAAATTCGTAAATTACATTAGCGACGAAATTCCTGAACCAAACCTTTCGAGAGATCAGTTAAGTAGCTCAATGTTAAATATGCAGAAGGAAATTAGAGAAATTAAAAACACACTGAGAGCAACCAACGACTAAGGCGCAGTAATTTCTGCCCTTGGAACTGGGCAAATTGCCAACCATTTGGTATATTTATGCGTCTTTGAATATTAGACGTAAAATGCTATCGATATGAAAATTATTACATCCCTAACTAAGGTTTTAATTCTAGCAACTGGACTTTATTTTTCTGCAGGTAAAGCCACTGCACAAGTTCATCCGGTCTCTTCGCCGACAAGCTGCGTTGCTTCAACAGAGCAACTAACTTTATTACAACCAAACGGAACGAGCATTACCATTGTTGGTAAAGGAAATTTACATAACCATTGGACAGAAACGGTGGACGGGTATTCGGTTGTCAGAAACAAGACGGGAAATTATGAATACGCCACCAAAATAAACGGTAACCTTTCGCCGAGTGGAATATTAGTAACTAATCCAGCAAACAGAAGTTTTGTTGAAGCAACTTATGCTTCAAGCTTGACAAAATCAACAAAACCAGATTCAAGTCCTTTGAAGGGATCTATTTTAAGTCAGGTTGCCCGCCAGATTCAAAACAAAACATTTCCAACAACGGGTAACATAAGAGTTTTAGCATTGCTAATAGATTACCCAGATTTAATTAATGTTATACCAGCTTCTGATTTCGACAGCTTACTCTACGGTGCAAATTACCTCTCAGGAGATGGTAGCTTTAAAACGTTTTACGAAACTTCTTCAGGAGGACAATTAACTGTTGATGTAGATGTTAGGGGATGGTATAGAGCATCAAATAACTTTCAATACTACGCAGCAGATAGCGGATACGACAGAGCTGCAGATTTGGTAAGGGAAGCTGTAAACGCCGCTGAAATTGCAGGAACAGATTTCAGCTTGTATGACAACGACTCTAATGGAAGTGTAGATGGAATATTAGCGGTTCATTCAGGCCCAGGAGCAGAAATAGGATCTCAAAGCGGATTATATATTTGGTCGCACCGCTGGGTAATGAGAGCAGGTAATTTAGGGTCTGCTTTTTATGATGGAGTTTCGATTGATGATTATATGATAAATCCTGAAACAAGAAGTGCAACAAACAATGGCATTTCCGGTATAGGAGTGTTTTGCCATGAATTTGGACATAATTTAGGACTCCCTGATTTGTATGATACTGACAACACAAACGGAGATTCAGAAGGAATTGGAAATTGGTGTTTGATGGCAGGTGGAGCTTATTCAGGCTCTAGCAATAGACCTTCTAATTTTTCTGCTTGGTGTAAGGAAGAGTTAGGCTGGGATGTTCCTCAAATAATACCCCTAAGCCAAACAGGAACCTATACGCTCCCGCCTGCAAGTACTTCTAGAAATGAAATTTACAAGGTATCTGTTCCTTTTCCTATAACTGACGAATATTTTTTAATAGAAAATCGACAATTAGTTGGGAAAGATTCTGACCTACCAGGTCACGGATTAGCCATTTGGCATATCAATACCACCAAAACAAATTCATTTGGAAATAGCGTAAATGCAGATGAAACGTTAAAAGGAGTTGACTTGGAAGAGGCTGATGGCAATGACGATTTGGACAATGAAGTAAACCGAGGAGATGGAGGAGATTTATTTCCGGGAACCTCAACCCGAACCACATTTGATGACACCACCACCCCAAGTGCACAGGACTATTTACTAGGAAACACGGGATTACAAATCAGAAATATTGTAGAAACTGTTGGAGGTTCTGTAAGTTTTGACTTTGGACGAGTACCTGGCCCTCCTTGCGCTGCAACAACATCTTTTACTACAAATACTGGCTCTTTTGATGATGGCAGCGGAACAGGTTTAGATTATGTAAACAACCAAACTTGTACTTGGCTAATTACTCCTGCAACAGGAACAGTTACGTTAAGCTTCTCAGCTTTTGACATTGAACCGACCAATGATACAGTTACCGTTTACGATGGGGGAAGTGCTACCGCTGTATCACTAGGAACGTATAGTGGTAATGCAATTCCTGCTAGTTTAACTTCTACATCAAATGCGATGTTTATTCAATTTAAATCCAATGCAACCATTAGCGGTCCTGGGTTTGATGCCTCATTTATAACTAACATTCCTCCTGCGGCCTGCTCAGGTTTAACCAACTTAACAGCAGCAAACGGGAATTTTACAGATGGAAGCGGAACTGCTAATTATACCAACAATCAAAATTGCTCTTGGTTAATACAACCAGCAGGTGCTGCGAGTATTACGTTTGGATTAAACAGCTTAGCTACAGAAATTGGAAACGATAGAATTACTGTTTACGATGGAACTAGTGCGGCTTCTCCGATCTTAGGTAGTTTTTCTGGAACGAATAACTTAAACACATTCACCTCTAGCACGGGGAGCATCTTTGTTACTTTCATAACAAATGCAACAATTACAGACCAAGGGTTTGATGCATTTTACACCAGTACAATGTCAACTGCAGGGTGTTCAGGAGCCACTACTTTAACTGCTACATCAGGCTCTTTTTCAGATGGGAGCATGACCAATAACTACAACAACAATCAATTTTGCTCCTGGTTAATTCAACCACCAAGTGGAACGGTTACTTTATCTTTTAGCGCTTTTTCGACAGAAACTAATTTCGATAGAGTACTCGTTTTTGACGGTTTAGATAATACTGCTATGCAAATTGGAAATTTTAGTGGTACTTCCATCCCAGCCAACTTAACTTCCACTTCAAATGCATTGTATTTAGAATTTAGAACAAACGGAACAGTAACTGACTTAGGTTGGGATGCTTCGTACACATCAAGCGTAACTTGCAGCGGTATTACTAATTTAACAGCAGTAAGTGGAAATATTGATGATGGAAGTGGAACCGCTAATTATCAAGATAACTTGTCTTGCTCTTGGCTAATTGAACCTGCTAGAGCTGGATCAGTCACTGCAACATTCAATACATTAGGTATTAATAGTTCTGGAGATACCCTCTATTTTTATGATGGAATGAACAATTCAGCACCGCTGATTACTAAAATTACAGGGAACACTATTCCGCCAAGTGTTACGGCTAGCACCGGTAAAATGTTCGTAGAATTCATTACAAATGGATCCGTTAATGATATTGGCTGGGATTTTAACTATACATCAGTAATCCTTCCAACTTGCTCAGGGTTAACAACGCTTACAGCAGCAACAGGAACAATTTCGGATGGCAGTGGTGCCAGTAACTATGACAATAACCTAAATTGCACATGGTTAATTCAACCAACTGGAAATCCTGTAGTTATAAATTTCAACATGACATCTTTAGACATAGTAGGCTCGTTTTTCGGAACGGGTGATAGATTACTTGTTTATGATGGCACAGACAATACAGGAACTTTCTTAGGATTTTACTTTGGCACTAACTTGGGAAATACAATAAGTGCCTTTAGTGGTTCTATGTTTTTTGAATTTACATCAGACGCCGGTAATACAGGCCAAGGATGGGAAGGAACTTATAACGGCTCGTCAACATATTGTCAGCCGAATACGACGTTCACTGCAAACAATGGGAATTTTTCTGATGGCTCGCCAGACAGTCAAAACTATTTAGACAACACCGACTGTGAATGGTTAATTCAACCGGCAACTCCAAATTTAGCGGTACTCCTCCAACTATCCCGATTTAACACTGAAGCATTGAATGATACACTTACTGTTTATGATGGTGCAACGACAAGTGATCCTATCCTTGCGACTATCTCAGGAAACAACCCAACAATTCCAATACTGTTATCTTCAGGAGGAAGTATGTTGGTTACTTTCAGAACAAACGGTTCTTCCACAACAACTGGTTGGAGAGCCATTTATAACACCCAAGCAATACCTGCCTGTAATGGAACTACATCATTAACCGCAACGTCTGGAATTTTTGATGACGGGTCTAATGTAAGTGGAAATTATGCTCCTAATTTAAATTGTTCTTGGTTGGTTCAGCCTGCAGGAGCAAGTTTAGTTACCTTAAATTTCAATCGATTTAACACCCAGAATAATGCTGATTTTGTATTAGTTTATGATGGACCTAACAGCAGCTCACCTTTGATTGGAAGGTATAGTGGAAATACTATTCCTACTGCAATTAATTCTTCAGGTAATAGCTTATTTGTAGAATTTACTTCTAACGGGGTTTTTGAAGGAACCGGTTGGGAGGCTAATTATAGTTCTACAAATGTGCAGTGCTTCAGCAACCGATCTGTTACCGGATTTAATGGGAATATAGAAGATGGAAGCGGAACTGGAAACTATCAAGATAATTTAAGTTGTTCTTGGGTTATTGAACCTCCGTTAGCTACTTCAGTAACTGCAACATTTAATACATTCAATGTACTTTCTCCAGGAGATACGCTTTTCATATATGATGGTAACAGCTCGGCAGCGAATCAACTTGCTGCATATACAGGTACTACTTTACCCCCTGTCGTTACATCAACTGCAGGAGAAATGTTTGTTGAATTCATAACTGATGGCGCCGTAAACGGATCTGGTTGGGACTTTGATTATACTACAACTCTAAGTGTGAGTTGCGCAGGGACAACAACTTTAACTGCGGCCTCGGCTACATTTGACGACGGTAGTGCAGTAACTGCCGATTATGATAATAATTTATCATGCGAATGGTTAATTCAACCAACTGGAAATCCATTAGCAATAAACTTCAGCCTAAACAGAATAAACTTGAGAGGTACTGGAGATAGAATTCGAGTATATGATAACGCCGGTGGAACTGGATTTCCAATCGGCAATTACTCAAGAACTAATTTAGGAGGGATAACAACATCTAATACGGGATTAATGCTAGTGAGGTTTACGACTAATGCATCCAATACTTGGACGGGATGGGAAGGAACTTATAACAGCTCGTCAACGTATTGTCTACCGAATTCGACGTTCACTGCAAACAATGGAAATTTTACTGACGGTTCACCATTCGGTCAAAATTATTTAGACAACACCAATTGTGCATGGTTAATTCAACCAACTGCACCAAATGTGGCAGTTCGATTAAACTTTGTTGCTTTCGATACTGAAGCAACGAACGACACTGTTACAGTATACGACGGAGCGACAACAGCAGCTCCTATACTTGGAACATTTTCTGGGAATACAACACCACCTGCAATTACCTCAAGCGGAGGTGATATGCTTGTCACCTTTAAATCTAATGGCTCAACCACAGCTTCCGGATGGCTCGCGGGTTATAATACTCAACAAATACCAGCTTGCTCAGGTATAACAACATTAAACCAGGCTACTGCAACATTTGATGATGGAAGTGCCACTTTTGCTAATTATGTAGACAATAGTAACTGCTCTTGGTTAATTGCACCACTAGGTGCATTAAATATCGACTTAACATTTAACCGATTTAATACACAGACAACAAATGATGTAGTAAATGTATACGACGGAAATAATAACTCCGCACTACTTATTGGATCTTACTCAGGTGCAACTATTCCTGCTGTAATAAATTCAACAGGAGGTTCTTTATTTTTAGAATTTATTACTGATGGATTTGGAACTTCTTCAGGATGGGAAGCTAGTTATACTTCATTCAATACAGTAACCTTGATTATTCAGCAAGACACAGCATACCTTAATGCAGGTGCAGGTAGCACTAACAGTTTGACATTAACATCTAATGTTGCTTGGAAAAATGCTGACAATGCTGCTTGGTTAATCGCTAATCCCGTTAATGGTAGCGGAATTAGTACTATTAATTTATTAGCGGTTCAACCTAATATTGGCCCGGAGAGAAGTGCTCAACTTATAACCACTGCCACGCTGACAAATGATGCTGACACTGTGGTTGTTATTCAGCGATCCTCGGGCAGATATATTGACGTCACGCCTGACACACTTTATTTTATAGGTACATCTGCACCTAATCAATCAGCCAACATTAACTCTAATGTTTCTTGGACTTTAACCCCGGACCAACCTTGGATTATGGCAACACCATCAACAGGAATTGGAAGTGGAATTTCCTCTGTCATGGTTCAGAACAACACACTAGGTTCAACTAGAACTAGCTTTGTGCTAGTTACGGGAACTCTAAATGCAGCAAATGATACAATCTGGATAATTCAAGATACTGCTGTGACGAGCAGTAATCCAACATTGTCACTTAATAAAATGAATATAACCCTCGCACAGACTGTGGCAAGTTCAGATGTTTTTACAGTTAATTCCAATACTACATGGCAAACTACCTCAGGCGCAACTTGGTTAACAGTTACTAACCCTGCAATTTTATCCGACACACAAACGGTTATTGTTGCTGCTAATAGTATGAACATTGCCCCTCTTCCGAGAGCAAGTTTTGTAGCCGTTCAGGATGCAGCGGGAACCATTTTTGATACTTTGTTCGTATTCCAAGCAGGAACTACTCCAATTCTTATTGGTGCACCGGATACAGTGTTGTTAGGAGCTATTTCAGGTAGTTCAGGAATACTAAACATTGGCTCAACAGGAAGCTGGACAGGAATAGAGGGAAACCCCTGGTTCTCAATGTCTCAAAATTCCGGTTCTGGCATTACAACCATCAACTTAACTACAAATTCTGCTAACACAAGTACTACCAGATTAGTATCGTACGTTGCGCTAGCAGATGTAGCTAATAATTTAACAGATTCAATAATAGTTATTCAAGATACTTTGACGGTAGGCCTAGCGGCTAGCCCAGATACAGTACGAGTTGGTGCTGCAGTTGGCAGCTCTTCAACATTTACCGTAAGTGCAAGTCAAAGTTGGATTGCAACTGCACCCGCTACTTGGATTACTGTTACACCAGCTGCCGGAAATGGAAGTGGATCAGTTTCTGTTTCAGCAGATGCGAATCCAGGAACCACAGAGAGGTTATCTTTTATAGAAGTATCAACTACCGGGGGAGCGATCAATACGGATACAGTCTGGGTAATTCAAGAAGGTTTTGTTGCTAGCCTAGTTGTCAACCCTTCCACTATTAATCTTGGATTCTTAGCGAATAGTACCGAAACAGCAAGTATCGTAAGCAATACATCTTGGGTGATCACTAACCCTGCAAGCTGGTTAAGTGTTTCTTCAACTTCAGGAATTAACGATCAAGTATTAACTATCTCAACCACTTCAGACAATTTAACAGGTACAACAAGAACAGCTATATTATTGGTAGATGGAACTGGAGCGATAACGCAGACTATAACAGTAAACCAAGTTGATGGATCATCTCCTATATTTATCTCTTCCACGGACACGGTCCTCGTTGATAATTTGCAAGGCAGTACAGGTAGTTTTTCTGTATTGTCAAATGCAAATAGCTGGACAGTCACAGAGAATACTTCATGGATGCTAATAAACCCAACTTCGGGTTCGCAGACGCAAACAGTAACAGCCTTAGCAGCAACGCGAAATATCTACGGAACTACACGATATGCAAACATTACGGCAAACTCCAGTGGGTTCTCCAACTTTACTGTAGTCGTTGCACAAAAAGAATCTAATCCAACTTTTCAAGTTGCACCTGACTCAATTCTTATAGGGGCGGATTCATCAGACTTCAAAGAATTCAACATTAGTTCAAATATGCCAGTGTGGAATATTTCTGAAAATGCAACATGGTTAAGAATTTCGCCTGAAAATGGCGCCTTTACTCAAAGAGTTAGAGCGACAGCCAGTTCTCAAAATAACACTGGAGTTCAACGAAGTACTATTGCAACTGTAACTGCCCCTCCGCTGGTTCCAAAAACTATAAGGATCGTTCAAGATACCATCCGAACCATTGGAATTGAAAACAATTCATTAGAGATTGGATTAAATGTTTACCCTAATCCCACTGCCGGTTTAGTAACGATTGAGTTTGGCGTCCAAGCGAATGTTGAACTAGCAGCAGTTAGATTATTTAACCTCCTTGGTGAGCAAATTCCGATTTCAATAACCTTCAGTGCAAAAAACAAGGTGTATTTGAATTTAGCGGATCTAAATTCAGGAATCTATTTCTTCTCTGTTCAATTAAACGGGGAAACAATTAATAAAAAATTAATTCTAACAGAGTAAAATTGCCACTCAAAACTTAAAACCATTAATTTCAAGATCTAAACTTTTTTTGACCTTATTTATATTAATAATCACTGATCATCTTTATTCTCTATTGATTAACATCTACCCCTATGAAGATTAAAAATTTCCTCAAAACAGGAATGATGCTATTTTTAACAGCATATTCAATTCAAACAATTAAAGCACAATTATGCAATGGCTTAACAACCTTAACAGCAGTAGCGGACACCATTACAGATGGAAGCGGAGGTGCAAATTATGCCAACAATACAGCTTGCTCGTGGTTAATACAGCCCAGTGGAAATCCTATTAACATCACACTTACAATGGACAGCCTCAACCTGACCTTTTTCAACGACGCTGTTAGAGTGTATGATGGAACCAGTAATTCAGACCCTCTTATTGCTAATTATCGAAACAACAATCTAGGATTTCCTGCCGTTGCTAATAGTGGAAGCATGTTTGTTGAATTCGCTACAGATGGTTTTGGCAATGCGCAAGGTTGGAGAGCTAGCTACACGAGTGACTCAACAAATTGTCAGCCAAATACCGTTTTAACAACAAATAATGGATCATTTACAGACGGAACTAGAAACGGGTTAAACTACGCTAATAACGCAAATTGCGAGTGGCTAATTCAGCCTGTAGCTGCCGGCTTATTCATAGAATTAACCTTTACCCGCTTTTCTTTAGCAACAGGAGATTCTCTAATTTTATATGATGGTATTGACGCTACTGCAGCAATCTTAGCAACCCTCGTTGGAAATGCCACAACCGGAACTTACCTCTCTACTGCAGGAAATCTATTTGTCCGTTTTATATCGTCTAACAACGGACCAACATCAAACGGATGGAGAATTACTTACAATACCATAACGATCCCTACCTGCTTAGGACTAACCACTCTAACTTCACCAAATGGATTATTTAGCGATGGTAGCTTCCCCCAACTTAATTATGCAGATAACGGCAATTGCCAGTGGTTAATCCAGCCTCAAGGAGCTGCTTTTGTAGACTTACAATTTAACTATTTTTCAACCGAAGCTAACTATGACTTCGTTAATGTCTATCAAGGAGCAAATAACAATGGAATTTTACTAGGCTCTTTCTCCGGCAATAACATCCCTCCATCACTAACGAGTGCCACAGGCTCTATGTTTATTGAATTTGACACAGACGGTTCAGTAAATTCAACAGGTTGGGAAGGGTCTTATACCTCTAGTAATTTTGCAAACATTAACGCTGCAGTGGACACTATTTATCTAAATGCAGGAGCAGGAAGCACAAACTCATTTCAGTTGAATGCCAACTCAAGTTGGGCAACAACAGATAACCAATCTTGGTTGATTTCAACTCCAGTCAATGGAACTGGAAATCAAACTATCAACTTGTTAGCTCTTCAGGGAAACATTGGACCTGAAAGAACAGGTGAGCTATATATCGACCCCATTAATGGGAGTGGAGGTGATACAGTTACAGTGATACAGAGATCTTCCGGAAGGTTTTTAAATATCACAATTGATACTCTGTTTTTCTTAGCTACAGGTTCTCCATCCCAAACTTTCAACTTGCAAAGCAATGTTTCATGGAGCTTATCAAATTCACAATCTTGGATTTCTTTTAATCCAATGAACGGGAACAATGATAGCAACCCTCAGGTAAATGTTACAAAAAATCTAACAAATCAAATTCGATCAGGTTTTATAGTTGCAACTGGATCACAAAATGCGGGAAATGATACCATTTATATTATTCAAGACTCATTAATCCAACGCTTTTCTGTTTCCCCAAACAATATACTACTTGATTACACAGCAGGTAGTGTTGATTCCGTCCAAGTGAATGCTAATTTAAGCTGGGTTTTAACAAATTCAGCCACATGGATAACGACAAGTACCACATTTGGAAGCGATAGCAGCTCTATTACAATAACAGCGAACGCTTCGAATCTGACGAATACGGACCGTACAGCATATGTCTATTTCGACGCCGGAAATGGAAAATTTATAGATTCTGTTTTAATTACGCAAGAATTTTTACCGCGAAACTTTTCTGTTAATCCTACTAGTTTAACGCTTGCATCACCATCAGGTAGCTTTGACAGTATTACTGTAAATGCAAATTTACCATGGACTTTAATTAACGGTGCTTCATGGCTAAGCACAAATGAAACTTCAGGGAACGATTCAACAACAGTTATAGTGAGTGCAAACTCCTCGTCACCAACCGTAAACAGCAGATCTACTACCATATATCTCGATGCAGGAAATGGAAAGTTCACTGATTCTGTAGAAGTAACACAGCAGGGTTTAGCAGCTTTCCTAACAGGTTCTCCCGATACGGTTTTTATAGGAATGGCGAGTGGCGAAGTCGCTACTTTCAATATTGCAGCTTCTGGAAATTGGACGGTAAACACACCTAGCAATTGGCTTGTATTAAATACTTTAATAGGAAATGTAAATGGAATACTCACAGCCACTACAACAAGTATCAATTCATCAAATAACCCTAGATTAGCAACATTAACTATTTCAGATACAGCTAATAGTTTAATCGACACTTTGGTTATTGTTCAAGCAGGAACTACTGGAAATATTGTAATTAATCCTTCTAACATTACACTTGCTTCAAGTGCAAACAGTATCGGTGGTTTTAGTGTAACCTCAGATATTAATTGGTCTATTTCTGGAAAACCTTCCTGGATTGACTTATCTGCATCAAGCGGCATAAACAATGAAATCGTAAGCGTTAATTCTAATTCAATAAACCAAACGGGCTCAAACAGAGTTGCCACAATAATAATAAGTGGTTTAGGAGCAGTAAGTAAAGCCATTAACATTACTCAAGTGGATGCTAATTCTACCACATTTTTACTTTCGGTCGACACCTTATTTGTCGGAAGCACTTCAGGAAGCACTGCTGATTTCACTGTCATTGCATACAATAGTTGGACATTAACAGAATCTAGCCCTTGGCTAGCATTAAATAAATCCACCGGCAATAATACTGATATAATAACAGTTCTTGCAGTGTCAGAAAACTTATTCGGTACTCCAAGGTTTACGGACGTTATTGCTACTTCACCTGGGAATGCTAATAAAATTCTAGTTGTAGCTCAATTAGGCGCACCACTAGACTTCAACTTTACTCCAGACTCACTAGTTATTGGTGCAGACTCTGCATCGTTTGGCACCTTCAATATAAGTTCAAATTTAATTTCTTGGAACGCCACAACACCCGCTAATTGGTTGAACGTTTCTCCTGCCACAGGAAGTTTGACAGGTGATTTAACAGTAACCGCCACCAAGCCTAATACTACCGGCCAACAGCGCAGCTCATTCATTACTATCAGCTCTGCTCCATTTATCCCACTTCAAGCCAAAGTAACCCAAGATACAGTTAGATCGATTGGTATTAATGAGACACTATTTTCCAATCAAGCTAAAGTATACCCTAATCCATCAATTGGTGAAGTAAACATCAAATTCGATAAAGAAATTGACACTGATAATTCCTCAATCGAAGTAAGAGACTTGGTTGGAAAACTAGTTTCATATGAAATGAGAAAGGTTTCCGGTGAACGCCTTGTCTTTGATTTAACTGGATTAGAGAATGGGGTTTACTTTATCAGGATTAATATGGGGACTGAAAGTTTAACTAAAAAAGTGTTGTTAATCAAATAAATCAACCACATGTACAAATAAAAAAGGGAAGTAAAATAAATTTTACTTCCCTTTTTTATTTGCAGAAGAAATTACTACACCTTCATAATATCAGCTTCTTTTGCAACCAATATCTTATCAACTTCAAGACTGTGTCGATTGGTCAACTCCTGAATCGATTCTTCTACTCCTTTAGCAAGATCTTCCGATAGTCCATCTTTCTCTAGCCTTTTAATTTCGTCGTTTCCCTCTTTTCTAGAATTCCTAATTCCAACTTTTGCGTGCTCCGCCTCTGCTCTAGCCTGCTTGGCTAAATCCTTTCTACGCTCCTCTGTCAATTGAGGAATATTAATCAGAATCATATCCCCGTTATTCTGTGGATTTAATCCCAAGTTGGAATTAATGATTGCTCTTTCAATTGGTTCTAAAGATGACTTTTCCCATGGTTGAATCGTTAGCGTACGAGCATCCATTGTACCGATATTTGCAATCTGAGGTAAGGGTGTCATTGACCCATAATAGTCGACCATTACACTTCCTACCATACTGGGGTTTGCCTTCCCTGCTCTAATTTTTACTAGCTCCTTATCTAAGTGCTCAATTGATTTCTCCATTGACTCTTTTAGCGAATCAAGTATAAAGTCTATTTCTTCTTCCATTTGACTAATTTTATAAAATGAAATTACGGATTTGTCCTTTTAAAATTTAACTAGTGTTCCAACATTTTTTTCTCCCATAACAACCTTATTTAGGTTACCAGGTAAATTCATATCAAAAACTATAATTGGCAATTTATTCTCGTTACATAACGTAAAAGCTGTCATGTCCATTACATTTAACCCTTTCTCGTATACTTCCGTAAATGAAATTGTCTCAAACTTTACAGCATCTGCATTCTTTTCAGGATCAGAATCGTAAATGCCGTCTACTCTCGTACCCTTCAAAATTACATCTGCTTCAACTTCAACAGCTCGCAAACTTGCTGCGGTATCGGTTGTAAAATAGGGGTTCCCTGTTCCTGCACCAAAAATAACCACTCTTCCTTTTTCTAAGTGTCGAACTGCTCTTCTTCTAATATAAGGCTCGGCAATTTCCTCCATTTTTATCGCCGTTTGTAGACGGGTAAAAACATCATGTTTCTCCAACGCAGACTGTAACGCCATACTATTAATTACTGTTGCAAGCATGCCCATGTAATCACCTTGAGCTCTGTCAATGCCACCATCAACAGCCTGAATACCCCTAAAAATATTGCCACCACCGATAACGATTGCTACCTCCACTCCGGCTCTAACAATTTCTTTTATTTCTTTGGCATACTGGTCTAATCTGTTATGATCAATTCCAAATTGCTTGTCACCCATCAGGGCTTCTCCACTTAATTTTAAGAGTATTCTCTTGTAAGCCATAAAAATTTATTTTGTGCTAATTTAAAAATAAGTTTGCCATATTTTAAGTTTGCCCTTTCCTCATTTCACAATCAGGCATAAAAAAGCCCCGAAGTAAATTTCGAGGCTTTTAAATTTATTCGATTATACTAACGAACTTCTCTTAAAGTCTGTTACTGTTAGATCTTTATTTACTGACTGTAAATAAGCTTTAACACTTATTTTATTGTCAACAAAGTACTGCTGATTTAACAATGTGTTATCCTTGTAGTATTTTTGAAGTTTTCCTTGAGCAATTTTGTCTAAAATAGCTTCTGGCTTACCTTCTTTCAATGCTAGCTCTCTTCCGATTTCTAACTCTCTAGCCTTAATTTCATCGCTAACATTCGCTTCATCTAAAGCTATTGGGTTCATTGCAGCAATTTGCATGGCAACATTCCTTCCCGCAGCAGCAGCATCATCATTGTTTTGGTTTAAAGCTACAATAGTTGCAGTTTGATAACCAGGATGATTGTAAGCAACAGTTTTGGCAGAAGATACTACATCAAAATAAGATAATTGAATTTTTTCACCAATCTTACCGACTTCTTCAATTAACTTTTCAGTAACTGTCATAGAATCATCGAACTTAGCAGCTCTTAGATCTTCTATAGAATCTGGCTTTTCGTTCAAAGCAATAGTTAAGATACTCTTTGCAACAGCAACGAAATCGTCATTTTTTGCAACAAAATCAGTTTCACAATTTAATGTAATGATGGCAGCGTAGGAAGAGTCCTCTGTTGCTCCTGCAACAACTACTCCTTCGTTGGTGTCTCTATCACTTCTTTTTTCTGCAACTTTCTGTCCTTTTTTTCTAAGGATCGCAATCGCTTTATCGAAATCACCTTCAGCCTCTACAAGAGCCTTCTTACAGTCCATCATTCCTGTACCAGTGTGCTTTCGCAATTTATTTACCTCAGCAGCAGTTATCTTAGCCATTTTAGTATGTATTTATTTAATTAGTATAAAATTACTTAGCTTCTTGCGACTTCGCTTCAGAAGGCTTCGCTTCCTTCACCTCTGTTGGCTTCACGTCCTTCTTTTCAGCGTCACTTTTGGCAGTTGCAGCTTTTTTATCAGCAACAGCTTTATTCTTATCCTTTTCCCCTTGTCTTTCGCTCAATCCTTCAGCAACAGCTCCGGTCATAATCTCCAAAATCTTATCAATAGATTTTGCAGCATCATCATTTGCAGGAATTGGAAAATCAACTAAACTTGGATTAGAGTTGGTATCAACAATTGCAAATGTTGGAATATTTAATTTTTTCGCTTCAGCAACCGCAATGTGCTCCTTCTTAATGTCAACAATAAAAAGTGCAGATGGTAATCTATTTAGGTCAGCAATAGAACCTAAATCTCGTTCTAGCTTCGCTCTTTGACGCGTAATCTGTAGTCTTTCTCTTTTCGATAACACTTTGAAAGTACCATCTTTCAACATATTATCTATGGTTGACATTTTACGAACTGCTTTTCGAATCGTAGCAAAATTTGTTAACATTCCACCAGGCCATCTTTCGGTTACATAAGGCATGTTTACGGCAGAAACTCTACTTTCAATAGAATCTTTTGCCTGCTTCTTCGTAGCAACAAAAAGTATTTTCTTTCCTGATTTTGCAATTTGCTTGATCGCTTCAGCAGCGTCGTCAAGCTTTACGGCTGTTTTATGAAGATCTAAAATATGGATTCCATTTTTCTCCATAAAAATATACGGTCCCATTTTTGGGTGCCATTTTCTTTTCAAGTGTCCAAAATGAACTCCCGCTTCTAATAATTCTTTGTAATCTGTTTTTGACATTTTTCTTTGTGTTTACATTCGATTAAAAAACAATTGCAGAGTAGTGAAATAAATCAGTCTCTGCAATTTTGATACTAAACACTCCTTTCGGCGATGCTTAAATTCTTGAATATTTTGATGAATTTCTTCACCCAATGAACGATATTAACGCTTACTGAATTGGAACTTCTTTCTTGCTTTCTTTTGACCTGGCTTCTTTCTTTCAACCATTCTTGGATCTCTTGTCATTAACCCTTCAGCTTTTAAGGCAGGTTTGTTGTCTGCATCAATTTGAACAAAAGCTCTTGATAGTGCTAATCTTATAGCTTCTGCCTGACCAGTAATTCCGCCTCCGGTAACATTTGCCTTAAAATCATACCCATCAACATTATCTGTTAATGTGAAAGGCTGGTTTATTCTGTATTGAAGTGCAACAGTGGTAAAGTACTCTCTGTAATCTTTACCGTTGATTGTATACGTTCCTTTACCTTTTGTTAAGTAAACTCTCGCTACCGACTTCTTTCTTCTTCCTAAAGTATTGATAACCTCCATAACCTTATTTAATTGAATCTAATTTAATTTGTTTTGGCTTTTGAGGACCAAATTTATGATCAGCACCTTCAACTGCATGCAAGTTTCTGAATAAAGCTCTACCCAATCTGTTTTTTGGAAGCATCCCTCTTACTGCTTTTTCTACCAAAGCAAGTGGCTTTTTTGCTAACAAATTTTCAGCAGTAATAAACTTTTGACCACCAGGATACTCACTGTAAGAAACGTATTTCTTTTCAGCCATCTTGTTTCCAGTCAATTTAATCTTTTCAGCATTAATCACCACTACATTATCTCCACAATCTACGTGAGGAGTGTAGTTAGGCTTGTGCTTCCCTCTAATCATTTTAGCAACTTTTGATGCTAAACGTCCTAGTGTTTCGTTTTCAGCATCTACCAAAACCCACTGCTTGTCTACAGTTGCTTTGTTGGCTGAAATGGTTTTATAACTTAAGGTATCCACGGTATTCCTTTATTTACTTATTGATATAACTTTTCATCCCTAAAATGGGGCTGCGAAGTTAGAATTAATTTTTATTTTAGACAACATCAATTAACAGAAAAATATCATCTACTCCATTTTACCTATAAGAAAGGAGGAAAAGCAAGCCTTTCCTCCTTAAAATAAATCTTATTTAATGGCTTATTAACAGTGCTGATCGAACGCTGCAGTCAAATTCTCTGCAATCATTTCGGCAGGTCTACCTTCAATGTGGTGTCTTTCGATGAAATGAACCAACTTTCCACCTTTGAATAAAGCAATGGATGGAGACGATGGAGGGTAAGGCAACATATGCTTTCTAGCTTGCGCTACTGCGTCTTGATCGACACCTGCAAAAACAGTTGTTAATTTAGATGGGACTTTCGTGTGCTTTGATGCCATAGTAACTGCTGGACGAGCATTTGCTGCTGCACAACCACAAACTGAATTCACCATTAAAAGTACAGTATCATCTGCATTTGAAAGGGCAGCATCAACATCTGATGCAGTTGTTAAATCTTCGAAACCCACAGAAGTCAATTCTGATTTCATTGGGGCTACTAGTTCTGCTGGATACATAATTATATAGGTTTAATGTTTATCGTAAAAATTTTGAATTGCGAAGTTAATTAAACTTCGTTAAAATGACGAACGTATTCATACTAGAATGGTTTACATTTTATAGATTATTATGAATTCGTTACTAACTTCTACATTTTATTATAAACTGGAGTTCAATTTTTCTCGAGAACTTAGAATGTTGAATAACAAATAGTTATTTATTGCTAGAAACAAAACAATCAATTACTTGGCCTTTTCAACACCTAAAATATGAAAATCTAATAATTATAACCCATTAGCCTTTCCAAAAATGACGCTCTACCGCATGAGGTTTATAATACAGAGCTCGCTTCATATTATAAATCTTTCTTGTACATAGCCATTTTAAAAAATCTGAAACTCTCAAAAATAAATTTAGCTTATGTTTATTTTAGTGCTATGAAAAAATGGCTTTCTTCTATTCTAGTTTCACTTTCAGTAGCAGCATCGTTGTTGGCTCAAACTGAAAAAATTAACGGAGTTAGTTTTGTTGCGCCCTCTTCAGAGATCTCATCTGATCAAATTATAACGCCCAAAACAGTTGTAAATGCAAATTACATAACGCTTATGCCGTATGCTTACGTTCCTGGAAATGTTAGCACCATAAAATTCAACACCACATGGCAATGGTGGGGCGAAAAAGCAGAGGGTACTCGAAAAACAATTCAATTAGCAAAGGCTCAAGGATTAAAAGTGATGGTAAAACCCCATATTTGGATTAAACATGGCACTTACACCGGGCACTTAACGTTTACTAAATCTTCAGATTGGCTCGCTTTTGAAAAATCATATTCCGAATACATTTTACATTTTGCAAAAATTGCTGAAGAGGAGAAAGCCGAAGTATTTTGCGTTGGCACTGAATGGGAACAATTTGCCCTTACTAGACCCAACTTCTGGTTTAACTTAATAAAAGAGGTACGTAACATCTATAATGGTCAACTAACCTATGCCGCAAATTGGGATGAATACAAACGAATTTCTTTCTGGAAAGAATTAGATTTTATTGGAGTGGACGCTTACTTTCCTTTAACAGATTCCGAAACACCCAGTGTAGCAGAATTAAGAGAAGCTCTACTTCCTTATAAAATAGAACTAGAAAGTATCTCTAAAAAACACAATAAGCCGATTTTATTTACTGAGTTTGGATATAGAAGCAGAAGTAAGAGTTCTGAAAGACCTTGGGAATCTGATCGTGGAGGAGAAGTAAATTTTGAAGCCCAAAGCAACGCTTATATGGCATTTTTTGAAAGCTTTTGGAATGAAAAGTATATTAAAGGAGGTTTCATTTGGAAGTGGTTCTCCAATCATGAAAGTGCAGGTGGCAATAAACACAGAGGTTTTACACCGCAAAACAAACCTGTAGAGAAAGTGATTAAAGATTGGTATTCCTATTGATATAAATTACGGATTTGAGAAGTACGAAATACAAATTTAAGACGCACAACAGATGCAATTAGCACTTAATTAGGCTGGGTATTATGACTAAAAAAGAATTCCAAAAAGAGAAATTAGCGATTGTTATTATGTGAATCTTGTGCTGCTTAATCAACTAGCTTCACCCTCTACTTAATTGAATTGGAACTAAGAACATAAAGAAAACTCTCCCCCTTTTTCACGGAGATATTCCTCTATTTAATTTCCCTTTTTCTCTTTTTTTAAGAAAATATCAATCTGACGTTTTTTGCATTTGACCTTTCGGGGTAAACAGCGCTTTTTTTGAATTAGCTATTTCATATACAAACAACAGTACAATGTAATACAAAATTAGCTCCTCAAATTCTTGGTGATTCCCCCTTAATGACTCATTTATTGGCATACCTAACTTTGGCAACCAGCGCGACAGCTGGCCAATAAATAGATAAACAATAAAGGAATAGATGATATATTGTTTAGCTGCGAAGTGGTGGAACAAATTGATTCTAATCTTTTTCTTAAACAATGGCATTACTATAAAGAGTAGTACCATCACTACGTACGAAGTTTGTCTTAAGTAAAAGTTATTATCCCCCTGGTTATGAAAATTTCTAACCATACCCTTATCTTCCTCTACTCCTTTTACAAAGAACTCGTAATAATGAATGCCGTAATCAATCTCTTCCAGAAATAAGAGCAAAAAAAAGATCCCAAGAACAACGTAGGCCAATTTCTCAAACCAAAAGTCTTTCAATCGAATTGCTTTCAAGGCATACACTAGACTAGAAGCGATTAAAAGCAATTGAAGATTCTCAAGCAAACCAAATTCTCGATTAACATCAGGAGAGACCAACTCGGTTAAAAATGAAATACCTGAGTAATTCATAAAAACTAACAGCAATACTAAAAGTAGAGGGAATTGCCAATAAGTAAAATGAATTGAATTATTTATTTTCATACCAAAAAAAATTAATTGTCAATTTAAAATTAACATGATTCTATTTTCAAAAACCGCAATCGCAGCCACCTGAAAATTCGATTTGAGTAGTTGGCAACCAACCTGCGATTTGCTTTTTCATCTCATCAGAAATCAACATACCCTGCAAATCCAATAATTTCAAATTACTGAGAGCCGCAATATTTTCATTCACCTCTTGCACATTATTAGACCACAAGTCCAACCTCTCAAGCGCGGTCAATCCTCCTATTTCTTCAGGAATAGTTTTTACATCATTCCTAGACAATTCAAGTACTTTTAGGTTCTTTAATTTGGCAATTTGTGGAGGCAGAATAACAATCTTATTTTTTGCTAAAATCAATTTTTCTAAACTAACTAATAAACCTACTTCTGCGGGCAGCATAGATATTTTATTCTTGGTTAAGTCTAATGTCTTTAGATTTTGAAACACTTCTAATCCTGCGGGAAAAAATTCCAGCTTTTGCTTGGACAGGTCTAAATGATAAACAATTTCAGGACGCTCCGTCGCTTTTTCAAGAGATGTAAAAACATAAGTAACATCTCCCTGATCCTGCGCTGAGATATTAAAAGAAAGAAAGAAAAGAAAAATTAGTGCCCTCATTTCAATAGTTGTTGTGCCTTAGCCTTATCTTTTTGCATTGCAGTAATTAGCTCGTCCTTACTGTCAAATTTCTTTTCACATCGGATTCTTTTTATAAAATGAACCGTTAAGCGCTCGCCGTAAATTTCTTCGTTAAAATCAAAAAGATTGACTTCAATACTTATTGTTTGAGAAGCATCTATGGTTGGCCGTATTCCAATATTGAGCATTCCTCCGTACAAATCATCTCCTCGCCTTACTCGAACAGCATATATTCCATTGCCGGGTATCAATTTATACGGATTTTCTATTTTTAAATTGGCCGTAGGGTACCCAAGTTCTCTGCCCATCTTTTTCCCATGAACAACTTCCCCTTCTATAAAAAAGGAGTGGCCCAAGTAATTCGCCGCAACATCTACCTCTCCCTCTTCTAAGGCTTTTCTTACTTTGGTAGAGCTCACATTCACATTGTCTACATCTTGAACAGAAATCTCTTCCACCTCGAACCCATAAATGGGTCCAAATTCTTTTAAATGATCAAAAGACCCTTCTCTGTTTCTTCCAAAGTGATGATCGTATCCTATCACAAGCTTTTTAGTGCCGATTTGATTTACCAATAAATCTCGAACAAACTCCAGAGAAGTAGTTCTAGAAAACTCTTTTGTAAAAGGCTGAATTATTAAATGATCAATCCCCTCCTTTCGGAGTAATTTAATCTTTTCATCTATAGTATTAATTAGTTTCAGATCAGATTCTGGCTGCAAAACCATTCTAGGATGAGGAAAAAATGTGAGTAATACACTTTCCCCGTTGCTCTTTTTGGCAACCTCCATTAATCGATCCAAAATTTTCCTATGCCCTTGGTGCACGCCATCAAAGGTTCCTGTAGTAACCACTGCGTTATCTAACTTTTCGAATTCTTCTAATCCTCTATAAACCTTCACACTAAAAATTATTTCCAACCATTATTCTGCCGTGATTTTACATCTTTCACGGTGTCAAAATTAGCCAAATAAAAAGATTTAAAAATCTTTCGGTACTATATGAAAAAGCAGTACTTTTGCAGCCAATTTTAGCAGACAATTTTTACACAAAACATACTCAAATATGTCAACTAACACAGGAAGAATTACCCAAATCATCGGACCTGTTGTCGATGTTAGTTTCGACGGTGAAAACGCGGTTTTACCAGGAATTTTAGATGCTCTTGAAGTAACTAAAACAAACGGAGAGAAAGTTATTTTAGAAACTCAAACTCACGTTGGTGAGGGCACAGTAAGGACCATTTCTATGGACTCTACTGAAGGCTTGCAAAGAGGTGCTATTGTTACAGCATCTGGTAGCCCAATTCTGATGCCAATTGGCGAGGAAATTAAAGGTCGTTTATTCAACGTTGTTGGAGATGCGATTGATGGGATCGGAAACCTTCCAAAAACTGGTAAAAATGGTTCTTCTATTCATAGAGATCCACCGAAGTTTGAAGATTTATCTACTGCAACTGAAATACTTTTTACAGGTATTAAGGTAATTGACCTGATTGAGCCGTATGCAAAAGGTGGTAAAATTGGTTTATTTGGTGGTGCAGGTGTTGGTAAGACTGTGCTAATTCAAGAGTTGATTAATAACATTGCAAAAGGTCATGGTGGTCTTTCAGTATTTGCCGGTGTTGGTGAAAGAACGAGAGAAGGAAATGATTTGATGCGTGAAATGATTGAAGCAGGTATTGTAAAATACGGCGACAAATTCATTAAGTCCATGGAAGAAGGCGGATGGGATTTAGCTTCAATTGATAAAGAAGAATTAAAGCAATCAAAAGCATCATTCGTTTTTGGTCAAATGAATGAGCCTCCTGGAGCAAGAGCTAGAGTTGCTTTGTCAGGGTTAACATTGGCTGAATACTTCCGTGATGGTGGTGACAGTGAAGATGGACAAGGAAAAGATATTCTTTTCTTTATTGATAATATTTTTAGATTTACACAAGCAGGTTCTGAGGTATCAGCGCTTCTTGGCCGTATGCCTTCTGCAGTAGGTTACCAACCAACATTAGCAACAGAAATGGGTGCTATGCAAGAAAGAATTACATCTACTAAGTCAGGTTCTATTACATCTGTACAGGCAGTATATGTTCCTGCAGATGATTTAACAGATCCAGCACCAGCAACCACATTTGCTCACTTAGATGCAACAACTGTACTTTCAAGAAAAATTGCTGAGCTAGGTATTTACCCAGCAGTTGATCCTTTGGACTCAACTTCTAGAATTTTAACTCCTGAGATTGTTGGTAACGAACATTACGATACCGCTCAAAGAGTAAAAGAGATGTTACAGAGATACAAAGAATTGCAAGATATTATTGCAATTTTAGGTATGGATGAATTATCTGAAGAGGATAAAATGACAGTGAACAGGGCTCGTAGAGTTCAACGTTTCCTTTCTCAACCTTTTCATGTTGCAGAGCAATTTACAGGATTGAAAGGTGTTTTAGTGGACATTCAAGACACAATCAAAGGATTTAACATGATTATGGATGGTGAAGTAGACCAATATCCAGAAGCAGCGTTTAACTTAAGAGGTACAATTGAGGAAGCTATTGAGGCAGGAGAAAAATTATTAGCCGAAAATAAATAGGCTTCGACTGTACTCAGCCTGATAAGATTTGTCCTTTGATACAGTTTTAAGTGCGTTTAATGCTCAGACAAAATGAGGACATCCTTTGGTGCGCTTACCACTAATCAGAGATCTAATACGAAAAATTATGTTTTTAGAAATTGTAACACCAGACAAGAATATTTTTAGTGGAGATATTGTATCCGTTAGTTTTCCGGGATCAAATGGTGAATTTGGAATTCAAGAAAATCACGCTCCCATTGTGGCAACCTTGAAAGAAGGAAAAATTAAAGTGGACGCAAACGGAACCGAACACTTGTTTGAAGTAAGCGGCGGTGTAGTAGAAGTAAATCAGAATAAAATAATCGTATTGGCAGACTAATAAGCCTCTCCGATATCATATAATGAAGCCCTTTCTAGAAATTGAAAGGGCTTTTTTGTTTTAATATTCGCTATAAGTTGCTAAAATAGATTAAGATACTTTATGGTTTACCTTTTCGTTTAATCCATATATTTACTTCCATAATACAACTTATGAAACTATCAAAATTAACATGGGGCATTGTTGTATCTGCAATAGCGTTACTACTCTTTTTTATTCTATGGCCTAAAGATCAGCAAAGCAACCTAAAGGCTTCAGTTTTGAAAGGCAATTTTAAAATTGAAGTAAATACCTCCGGGGAGTTAAAAGCAAAAGAAAGCGAAGACATTAAAGGCCCTACAAGTTTACGTTCTCACGGAATTTGGCAAATAAAAATAACTGATCTAATTACTGAGGGTTCCTATATCGATTCAGGAGACTATGTTGCTCAGCTAGATAAGTCGGAAGTGGGGACTAAGATAATTTCAGCAAGTACAGAAGTTGAAAAAATCACTTCTGAATACGAGCAGGCCAGATTAGATACTGTTATCGAAATGATGAAACTAAAAAACGAATTGCTCAATTTAACGTATTCAATAGAAGAAAAGCAACTAGTTTTCGACCAAAGTACCTACGAAGCGCCAGCTGTCCAAAGACAAGCGGAAATTGATCTGGAAAAAACAAAACGGAGTCATAGCCAAAATGCGAATAACATCCTTTTAAAAAGAGAACAGAATACTGCTAAACTTCGCCAAATTGAGCTCTCTTTAAATCAAGAGCATTCTAAGTTGACTCGCCTTGAAGAATTACTAAATAAGCTAAAAATTCTTGCTCCAAAAGATGGAATGATAGTATATAAGCGGACGTGGGATGGCTCCAAGATTACTTCAGGAAGTCAAATAAGCGTCTGGGATCCAACCGTTGCAACATTACCAGACTTATCAAAAATGGTAACACAAACCTATGTGAACGAAATTGACATAAGCAACCTAAAAAAAGGGTTAAAAGTAAAGTTGAGCATTGATGCATTTCCCGATAAAACGTTCACAGGAGTGGTTAATGATGTTGCAAATGTTGGGGAACAATTACCCAATGGCGATTCAAAAGTATTTGAGGTTACCATAGAATTAAATGAACAAGACACTCTGCTGAGGCCTTCAATGACGACCAACAATAATATCTTAATTGAGGAAATTGAAGATGTCCTATACATCCCACAGGAAGGTGTATTTGTTAATGACTCGATTAGTTATGCAATCACAGAATCTAGCATTGGACTGAAAAAGCAAAAAATTGAATTGGGAAAAACCAACGCAAATTTTGTTGTAGTAAAAAAGGGTTTGTCCGAAGGAGAAGCCATACTTTTAGCTAAGCCAGAAAATGTAGAATCAATTTCTTGGAGATAAGTTTTGATTAACAGGTCAAATATATCGATTGCTTTTGAAGCGCTTGTTGAAAATAAATTCCGCTCAGGATTAACAGCTCTCGGAATAATTTTTGGTGTTGCAGCTGTTATAACTATGCTTGCCATTGGAAACGGAGCACAGCAACAAATAATTAAGCAAATAGAACAGGTTGGAGCAAAAAACATCATCATCAGACCAAAATTAATAGGGAACATTGAAAGCGAAGATGACGTATCAAAAAAATACAGCCCAAAGCTCACAATACTCGATGTTGAAGCAATACAAGCAATTCTACCCGGAATTGAAAAGATTACTCCATTCCTTAGTTACGAAACCTCTGCTATCGCCAACGGGAAAAAGAAAAACTGTAATTTAGTAGGCGTTAGTTCCGACTACTTTTCAATCTATAATTTAAAACTTGACCTAGGTTCAGCATTTTCAACGTTGCATCAAAAAAAGTCGGATGCAGTTTGCGTTATTGGAGCAAACCTCGCAACAAAGCTTTTTTCAGGTAAAAACCCTGTTGGTAAAACCTTAAAAACAAATCGATTACAATTAAAAATTATTGGTATTATTTCTCCCGGAAATTCTATTGGGGAATCTCTTCAAAGCATTGGAATGAATAATTACAACGACGAAGTGTTTGCGCCAATAAACACGGTGTTAAGACGATACAAAGATCGTGGTCGAATTACGGAAAAACTACTCAAAACGAAGCGAGGCAATGACGATGATGACGATAACAAGAACGAACAGAAACCAGAAACCGAAATAACCGATCAAATAGAAAAAATAGTTATTGCAATTGAAGAGACCGATAACATGAAACAAAGTGTTGATGTTCTGTATCGCCTATTACTTAGAAGACATCATGAGGTTGAAGATTTTGAAATTATTGTTCCAGAACAAATTTTACAGCAGAAGAAACAAACCAATGATATTTTTAATATTTTATTAGGTGTAATTGCAGCAATCTCCTTACTGGTTGGCGGCATTGGAATAATGAACATCATGCTCGCCTCTGTTTTGGAAAGAATAAGGGAAATTGGACTTCGAATGGCCATTGGCGCAACTAAAAAGGACATTAAACAGCAATTCGTTTATGAATCTGGATTGATTTCTTTGATTGGAGGCTTAATCGGAATATTCTTGGGGGTTTTACTCTCTTATATTGCAGAATTGACTACGGGAACACCAACCATAATTTCAATTTGGAGCGTTGTCATTTCCTTTTTTGTAAGCGCTATAATTGGTATTACATTTGGCTATATGCCTGCAAAAAAAGCGGCAGAACAAGATCCTGTTTATTCTTTAAGACAAAACTAACATGAAGAAATTACTACTACTCTTTCCTTGCCTTTTTTACTTATTCAACAGTACCGCACAGGAAAAATTAAGTTTAAAAGAAGTAATTAGTCAAGCTCAAGTTAACAGTATTGTAAGTAAACAAATTGAAAACAGATTTCAAAATGCTTATTGGAGAAACTTCGCTTTTAAAAGACAATTTTTACCTTCCCTAAGTTTCAATGGAACAATTCCGGAGATTCAGCGATCCATCTCTAGCGTTACTCAAAATGACGGAACAGAAATTTTTGTAGATAGAAACGTAATTTCCAATAGAGCCAATTTGAGCGTAAACCAAATCGTGCCCTTTACCGGAGGTAGCTTTTTTGCAAGAACAGGCATGGAAAACATTCAATTGTCTGGTCAAACCAACTCCACAACCTACTTAAGCAGACCCATTGAAATTGGCTACTCTCAAAACGTATTCGGATTCAATCGATTTAAATGGGATAGAAAGATAGAACCGATGGTTTTTAGTGAAGCGAGTCTTTTAAAAATAGAACAAATAGAAGCGCTATCCATTGAAGCTGTTAACCGATATTTTGATTTACTCAGAGATCAATTAAGCATGGAAAATGCCAAAAAAAACCTACTCAATAACGATACCATTTATAAAGTTGGGAAAGGCAGGTATTCCTATGGAAAAATTTCAGAAAATGAACTTTTACAATTGGAGCTTTCCCTCTTAAATTCTGACATTTCCTTTGAACAGCAACAGCTGAATTTTGAACTAAGCAGGCAAAAATTAGCCACTTTCTTAGGATACTCCTCGTTAGAAAGAATTGATTTGGAGATGGACACCATTATTCCAAACATCAATGTTAACCTGATTGAAGCGTTAAATTATGCAACACAATATAACTCAGCCCTAATTAATCAAAAGAGACAAGTGACCCAGGCAGAAATGGACGTAGCACAAGTCAAAAGTGACAACAGAATTAGCTTTAACGTTTCCGCCTCTTTTGGGCTTAGCCAAACAGCCCCTACTCTGAACGAATCTTACCAAAATCCAAGAAATCAAGAATTTGTTTCTATGGGAGTGAATATACCCATTGTTCAATGGGGACTTGGTAAAGGAAGAGTAAAACAAGCGGAGGCCAATGCTGATTTAGTGAGATCAACGGTTGAACAAGGGCAAATTGATTTTGAGCAAGATATTTATGAAAAGGTAGCTCGATTTAATTTAAACAAGAAACAATTGCAAGTGAGTAAACGAGCAAATGAAGTAGCTGAGAAAAGATTTGAAGTAACCAAACAGCGGTACTTATTAGGGAAAATTCTAATTACCGATTTACAAATCGCTCAGCAAGAAAAAGATAGAGCATTAATTAGTTACATTGGCTCTTACCGCTCCTATTGGCAATCATATTATAACATTAGAGCAACCACGCATTACGACTTTGAAAAAAATACGGTAATTAAATTAGAGCAATAGGTTTCATGTAACCAACTATTGCAAGACTATTAATAGAACAGCTTGTTCACGTGAAAAGAGTAGCCTTTTCATTGGTCATTATGCACTACAAAAATTCAAATTCCAGTTATTGGCCCTTAGCTTTTAAATACTCCTTACCGACATAATAGACTTTTAAAAGCACAAAAAAAACCCCATACTCTTTCGAATTTGGGGCTTTTACTATATTGTTTGAACTTACTCTCCTGCTTCAGGATCCTCAGTGTCAGTTTCTGGAGTTTTAGATTTCTTGCTAAACTTCTCGTATCTGTTTTTAAACTTATCAATTCTACCAGCTGTGTCGACTAATTTCATCTTACCTGTATAAAATGGATGAGATTTGTAAGAAATTTCTAACTTAATCAATGGATATTCATTTCCATCTTCCCACTTGATGGTCTCTTTTGCAGCTGCAGTAGACTTTGTCATGAATGCATAGTCAATTGACATGTCTTTGAAAATAACTGTTCTGTAATCTTCTGGGTGGATATCTTTTTTCATCTATTATAAAAATTGGAAGGCAAATATACCATTTTACGAATTGATTAAGCCCTAATTGTGTTTAAATTTTACTCCTCACATAATTAACTAATTTTTTACACTAAATTGTTGGCTAATCCGCACATATAGGAGGTTTTTTGATATAAATTTCGGAATTTCGTTGACTTAACAAAATAAAAGCCATGACTAAAGTCCATAATTATAGTGCGGGTCCTTGTATTTTACCGCAAGAAGTGCTCAAAAAAGCATCTGAAGCCGTTGTAAATTTCAATGATCTAAACCTTTCTTTACTGGAAATTTCGCACAGAAGCAAAGACTTTGTTGAAGTAATGGAAAATGCGAGATCTTTAGTGAAAGAGTTGTTAGGAGTACCTGAAGGTTACCAAGTTCTTTTCTTACAAGGAGGAGCTAGTCTGGGTTTTTTAATTGCTGCATATAATTTCTTACCAACGGGTGGGAAAGCTGCATACATCAATACAGGAACTTGGTCAGACAACGCAATTAAAGAAGCACAAAGAATTGGGGAAGTAGCTGAAATTGCATCAAGCAAAGACAAAAACTACTCGTACATTCCTTCTGGGTTTGGAATTCCAAACGATGCAAAATTTTTGCACTACACTTCTAACAATACCATTTTCGGTACACAGTTTAAGAAAACGCCGATTAGTCGAATACCTGTAATTTGTGATATGTCTTCTGACATCTTCAGTAAAAAAATTAATGTCGCTGACTTCGATTTAATCTATGCAGGAGCACAAAAAAATATGGGTCCAGCAGGAACAACCGTTTATATAGTAAAAGAGAGTGCTCTTGGTAAAACGGGAAATAATATCCCTGCCATGTTAGATTTACAATCACACATTAAAAAAGACTCCATGTTTAACACTCCTCCGGTATATCCGATTTACGTGAGTATGTTGAACTTACAGTGGCTAAAGAAAAACGGGGGTGTAGATTGGATTGAAAAAGTCAACAACCAAAAAGCAGCTTTACTGTACAGTGAAATTGACAGAAACCCTCTTTTTAAAGGAATTACTGCAAAGTCTGATCGGTCAAATATGAATGCAACATTTATTTTAACTGATGAAAGTTTGACTGAGGAGTTTAATAAAGACTGGGCTGCTGCAAACATTAACGGAATTAAAGGCCACCGATCTGTTGGAGGGTACAGAGCTTCTATGTACAATGCATTGCCATTGGAGAGTGTGCAAGTTTTAGTAGACGTAATGAAAGAATTTGAAAAAAAGAACGGATAAATTCGAGAATAAGCAGAAAGAATAAAGAAGTTAAAAAATAGACGCGTTAGAGAAATGGATGCTAAACGCCCTTTTCAAGCTAACCTCACTAAATAACATCTTAAAAAATAGAAAAATGAAAGTATTAGCAAACGACGGAATTGCAGCATCAGGAAAGGAAACGTTGGAAAAAGCTGGATTTACCGTAGTGACAGAGACGGTAGCACAAGAGGACTTAATTAAAGTGATTAACGAAGTAGGCTACGAAGTAATATTAGTTCGTTCAGCCACCAAGATTAGAAAAGACGTAATTGACGCTTGCCCAGGAATAAAAATGATTGGACGTGGCGGTGTTGGAATGGATAACATTGATGTAGACTATGGCAGATCAAAAGGAATAAATGTCTTTAATACTCCGGCTTCTTCTTCGCAATCGGTTGCAGAATTAGTGATGGCGCATTTATTTGGGGCTGTCCGTTTCATGTACGATTCAAACAAAGAAATGGCAGTAAATGGCACAAGCGACTTCAAAGTACTGAAAAAGAAATACGCCAAAGGAATAGAACTAAGAGGTAAAACTTTAGGTATTTTAGGATTTGGTAGAATTGGACAAGCACTCGCTAGTTATGCGTTAGGTTGCGGAATGAATGTATTGGCCTCTGACATAAATTCAGGCCCTTTTAACATTGATGTAACAGTCGGTGGTCAAAAGGTTACAGTTAAAGTTGAAGGTTGCTCTAAACAAGATCTTTTACAGAAATCTGATTTCTTAAGCATACACATTCCAAGTACAGACAAGCCTATTATTGGTGCTGAAGAGCTGCATTCAATGAAAGATGGAGCTGTTATTTTGAATGCTGCAAGAGGCGGGTCTATTGATGAAGACGCTTTAATTGCCGCTTTAGATTCAGGTAAAATTGCACATGCCGCCCTGGATGTATTTGTAAACGAGCCCAACCCAAGAGCTGATGTGCTGAGACACTCAAAAATTTCATTGACTCCTCATATTGGCGCCGCTACTTTAGAGGCGCAAGATAGGATTGGTGGAGAATTAGCATCAATAATTATAGAGCACTACAATAAACAATCTTAATCTCGATTTTATATCGTAAAATTTCGATTAAAAAATACGAGACAGCTGCCTTTTCAAAGGCGGCTGTTTTTGGTTTTGTACTTATCTTCGTAAAAAATAGATCCCATTGGCAAACATTAAACCTTTCAAGGCATATCGCCCAGCGAGAGACAAAGTTCACTTAGTAGCTTCTCGTTCGTATATCTCTTACACAAAAGCTGATTTAATTCGAAAATTAGACGAAAACCCGTTTACCTTTCTGCATATTTTAAATCCAAACTATAAAACAGAGAAGCAATCTTTTTCAAATTCAAAAGAGAAGTTCGAGAGAGTAAAAACAAAGTTTATAGACTTTGCGAATCAGCAAATATTAATTCAAGATAAAAAGGAGAGCTTTTACGTTTACCGTCAAATTAAAGATGGCCATCCTTACTTAGGAATCATTGCCTGTGCATCTGTAAAAGATTATTACTCTAATGTGATTAAAAAGCACGAAGCAACACTGACAAAACGAGAAGATATCTTTAAAAAATATTTGGAGACAGTTCAAATCAATGCTGAGCCTGTTTGTTTTACGTATCCAAATCACGCTAAAATTGACCGTTTAACAAATGAGAAGATTTTAGAACGACCAGAATATGATTTTACATCAACCAATAGAGACCGACATACCTTTTGGAAAATTGAGGACGAAAGTAGGGTTGCTAAATTAACAGCGTATTTTGGACAAATCGATTCCATCTACATTGCAGATGGACATCATCGATCAGCCTCTTCTGCCCTGCTAGGAAAAAGTTTAAGAGAAGAACAGGGAAACCCTCCAGAAGAAAAACCATATGACTACTTTATGGGTTATTTTATTCCTGAAAATTGCTTAAAAATTTATGAATTCAACAGATTAGTTACAACTTTAGGAGACCATAATGTGAGCTCATTTTTGGATGCCATAAAAGAAAATTTTGAAATTACTTTCGTCGATGATGATTTTTTTAGACCTGAAAAAATTCATGAGATTGGAATGTACATTGACAATAAATGGTACTGCTTAATTCCTAAAAACGGCCAATTCTTGCAAGACGACCCTGTAAAAAGTTTAGATGTTTCTATATTAACCAACCATCTACTTGCCCCTATTTTAGGGATTAGTGATTTAAAAACAGACAATCGAGTTTATTTCAAAGGAGGTTTAGAAGGTATTGATGCGTTAAAAAAAGAGGTTGACAGCGGAAAAGCAAAAGTCGCATTCGCTCATTTTCCTGTTAGTATGGCACAATTAAAAACCATTTCAGACGCGAACAAAACCATGCCTCCAAAAAGCACATGGATTGAGCCAAAACTAAGAAGCGGACTAACTGTTTACTCTACAAAATAGAATTATGAGCATTGCAGAAAATTTAAACCAAATCAAAAACACCTTACTCCCAACTGTGGATTTGGTTGCCGTTTCCAAAACAAAACCCTCTTCATTTATTGAGGAAGCTTATGCTGCAGGGCAACGAATTTTTGGTGAAAACCGACCGCAGGAAATGAAGTCGAAAGCGGAGGAGTTGCCAAAAGATATAGAGTGGCATATGATTGGTCACCTCCAAAGTAAAAAAACAAAATACATCGCTCCTTTTGTTTCATTAATTCACTCGGTTGACAAACTAAGTTTACTGCAGGAAATTAATAAAAGGGCCGCTCAAAACGAAAGAGTTATAAACGTTTTACTGCAAGTCTTCATTGCGAAAGAAGAAAGTAAATTTGGCATGGATGAACAGGAAGTTGAAGAACTGTTAAGCTCTGAAGACTTTAAAGCGTTAGAAAATATTTGTGTCGTTGGCTTAATGGGAATGGCGACTAATACTAATGATGAGAACGTTGTTCGAGGTGAATTTAAAGATTTGAAAATCCTTTTTGATTCAATTAAAAATTCCACTATTCCAGCCCATATCAATATGGAAAAGTTTACTGTTCTAAGCATGGGAATGAGCGGAGATTACAAAATTGCCATGGAAGAAGGTTCCAACATGATAAGAATAGGTAGTTCTATATTTGGAAGTAGAGACTGAAACTATTTCCTCAAATTTATAAAGTGAAAAATTTATTATCTCGAATTACAATAAATTCTACTATTTGCCTCGGAAAGCCGACAATTAGAGCCAAGAGATATCCGGTTGAGAACATGCTGGAATTACTTGCTTCGAGAATGACTATTGATGGGTTACTAGCAGATTACGAAGATTTGGAAAAGGAAGATTTTTTAGCTTGTATTGACTACGCAGCCAAACTTTATCAAAACAATCGTATTTACAAGGCTGCTTCATGAGGTTTCTTGTTGACGCTCAACTGCCAAAACGACTATCATTATTCTCTGAAAAACAAGAATTTGACAGCAAACACACATTGGACCTACCTGAGCAAAGTAATTCCACAGATCAGTTTATTATCAATTTTACACAAGAGCAAAATAGGGTAGTAATTTCAAAAGATGACGATTTTTTGCAATCGCAATTAATTAAGAAAAAACCCAACAAGCTAATTTTGATCAAAACAAGTAGTATAAGGAATACCACATCAATCGAACTAATTCGGAAGAACCTGAGTACTGTTCTCATGGCAATTGAGAGTAACAATTTAGTTAAAATCACCAATACTGATGTAATTGCAAAAAACTAACCAACTCCCAAATCCAGCTTGGCTTCCCCATGGACTTGCCCTCAAAGCATATTCAGAAGGAAACAAAAAAGCTGCAATTGCAATCCATATGGATGATGACACCGTCACCTATATGCCTGTTGAAATTTATTTCAGAACAGAGAGTGGTTTTCCTGAGATTGAAAAGATTGCATTGAAACTTTGTAAAGGTTCAGTTTTAGATGTTGGTGCAGGAGCGGGAGCACATAGCTTGGTTCTTCAAAAAAAGCACCAAGTAGTTGCCCTTGATATTTCGAACGATGGTGTTGAAATAATGAAAGAACTGGGAGTAAAGCAGCCAGTTTGCGATGACTTTTTAAAATATTTATCAGATCAAAAATTTGATACACTGCTATTTTTAATGAATGGAATTGGTGTTGCAGGAGATTTGAAAGGACTCGAGAATTATTTACATCAGGCACATTTACTTACCAACAAAAGCGGTCAAATCATATTAGACTCCTCAGATTTAAGAAACGGCGAAACAGAACTCAACTTTAGTACTGAATACTTTGGAATATTTGATTACCAATTAAGTTTTGAAGACACTTTAGGTTCTAGCTATAAGTGGCTATATGTTGACCAAGAGTTACTAGCAGAAATTGCTTTATCCTGTGGTTGGAATACCGAGATTATTTACGAGCAAGAGGATGGTAGCTATTTAGCGAGATTAGTAAAATCATGAATTGACTACGGACTAATTGGCAACAAACCAATCACATGATAAGTGAAAATCGCTTTTTATACAGTTGGTCTCATCAAAACCAAACTATGAAAAATATATTCACTCTTAAAGTTACTACGAGAATAGAAAAACTAAATTCTAACTCTCAAGCGCAGTGAAAAAATGAAAGTTGGTCAAGTGTCTGCGCCATTTAAGGTATAAGGTACCTTATAAAATAGTATACGATCCTGAAAAGCTTCCTAAACCAAATGCCATAACAAAGTTAATGATCAAGCTTTTTGAAAAATATAGTCGTTTCTGAAAGCCTTATCCAAAAAATAGCATAACTCCTCTCCCGCTTACTATCACTAACACTACAGCGTTTGTTAGCGAAAAAACTAGGTTAATAGGTTACATAGACAAAGCACAAAACTAGGCGAAGCTAATTTTGACGGTAAATCTCATGCAACGGAAAACCTCAACAACACGGAATAAAACAACATATTTTACAAACAGTTGCAATACCATTTAAATCAGTTAGGAGTATGACGATACTATTTCGAAGCCTTTACGTTGTATTTTAACCCAACACTAAACCACCTTCCTGGATTTTGAACGTTTCCTAGGTCAACAAATTCCTGATTAAAAACATTAGAAGCTTGAACGAAAACGTTCAAGCTTTTTTGTTCGGTTGATAGCTTTATATCTGACAATAAAACCGGATCAAACTGCTGCTCTATTCCATCTGCATCTGCGTACTCCCCTCTTCTTTCCTGATAACTTGTATTCCAGTTTAAATAAAATTGTTTCGCTAATTTAATTTTTAACCCCATGTCCGCTTTGTGTCGCAAAAAATCCAAGACATAGTTTGATTCAAATCCACTACTCTTATTTCTAGAGGTCATGTAAGAGTAGCTAAATTTTACTTGTTTCAAAAAGTTTAGGCTAGAACCAATCAAAGCAGGAAAGAAATAGTAATCTACTTCAGCCCCGTCAATAGTAATGTTTGTTAAGTTGGTTGCTTGCGTTATTGCACTACCGCTTAACCTCACCCAATCAATCAGGTCCGTTCCTTCTCTCCTAAATAAAGCGACGTGACCAAAACCTGCAGTAATATTGCATTTTAAACCTAACTCATAATTCATCGACTCTTCTGTTTCTAATTGATCACTTCCGAGAGCACCTCCAAGATTGTAATATAAATCAGTAAACGAAGGGAAACGAAAAGACTTGTTGACAGAACCATAAAGACGCCACGCCGAATCAAGTTGATACGCCATATCAATTCCCGGATAATAACCATCTCCGAATTGCGAGTTACTGTTAAACAACACCCCCGCTGACACCGACGATTTCTCAGTCGTAACATTATGCTCCAAGTAAATACTGTGGTTGTCTCTAAAAGCACCTAAGTAATACATTGCAGTTGGTACTTCATTTACGACTTGCTTAGCAGAAGACAATGAATCACCTAGATTGTTACTAATCACTTCCTCACTTCTATAGTCGTATCCAAGACTTGTTTTACCCCACTTACTGGTGTAATTAGCTGCAAATTCAGCCCCACAAACATTGGTTTGGTGGTAATTATGATTACTATACCAAACTACTGTATCCCCTTTGTTATTCGCAAACCCTCCTTGTGGTAATCGTCTATAAAAACTTTCACCTTCCCTAAAAAGCTCAAAACGGTCGTTGTGCTTTCTAGCGTATGCCTGAATTTTCACTTCTAGTCGCTTGTTTTTATATTCTCCCACAACTGAAGCAAATTGAGTTCTAGTTTCCTCAAATTGATCAGGAAAACGGGCAGTGTAGAAATTTTGTGCTCCAAATGCTTTACTGTTCTGTCCCAAGTTAAATCCTAGACTAAGGTTCTCTACCTTAATTTTAGATTCCCAAAAAATAGAAGAACTCCTGTAATCTGTATTTCTAACGAAACCTTCAGATTCTTGCTGCTGAAAGCTTACTCTATGATTCATCTTTTCTTGAACAATCGCAGCACTCACTCCTATTTGTCTCAGCCCATATTCCCCGGCTAAAATTTCAATTGTTGCCTCTGTTGTCTTTGGGGTTTTTGTAATAATATTTATAGCCCCAGCGAATGCTCCTGGACCGTAAATCCTAGCCGCTCCGCCATTCAATATCTCAACCCTCTCAATATCTAGTAAGCTTATTGGCAAATTCATTGCGTGATGTCCAGTCTGTGGATCTGTCATTTTTATGCCGTTTATCAACACTAAAACTTGCTCAAAACTAGAACCACGTATACTCAAATCAGCCTGAACTCCTTGCTGACCTCTTTGTCTAACATCAACCCCTGCAACAAACTCTAGAACCTCGTTAAGATTTGTAGCAGAAGAGTTTTTAATGTCTTCTTCCGTAAGTAAAATAACATTTCTTGCTGCTTTAGAAAATTCAACGGGAGCTCTTCGACTAGAAACTTCTACCTCCTCAATTTCTACAGTTGTTTGGGCAACAACGTTCAAATTCGTTGCAATAAATAAAAGAGAAAAAACGCTTGAAAAAAATCTATTCATAATACAATTTAAGGCGGCAATGTTAGACAAATTAATCTAGCACATTTACCTCAATTGACCAGTTACGCCAACAAACAAGCTATTGTACCGTAAAGACTGTGAAACTTAATTACTTTTGCATTTTTATTTTATCGCACATGACTAGTAATTCGAAAGCAGTTCAATCAATCATACAAGACTTTCAGTCTCCTGAACCAGAAATGGTTTTAAAAGCAATTAAAACCAATAGAAAAGAGGGCAATCAGGACAGCTTTAAAGCTCTACTGAGTTTACTAAAAGACACTGACGAACCTTTGGTCGAAGCTTCAATTATTGAATTCTTGTATGACCTAAAGGATGAAGGAAGCGTTCCTGTCTTAATTGAAGCAATTCAAGATGACGAATTTGCATTTTACCATAATTTTTTAGTGGCGGGCTTCTGGCAATCGGCAATTGATGGGTCAGATTATTTGGAAGACTTTGTAACCGTTGCGATTAACGGCGAATACATGACAAGTTTGGAGGCTTTAACCGTGGTAGAAAACTTTGATAGGGCTTACAACCAAGATTTGTTATTGGATTTAGAAGCAGATTTAAACGAGGCACAGGAAAAAGAAGAAAATGATGACAAGAAAGCATTACTTGTTAGTTTAAGTGATGTAATTAGAAATTTACCGATCGAAGGAGAATAATGGCGAATCAAGATTATAGCGATCTAAAAGAAAAACTAGAAGCTAATACAGAATGGCCGAGGGTTTACCTTTTTAAATTCATTGTACCCTCTGATAATAAAAAATTGGCATTAGTTGAGGCTCTTTTTGGTGCAGAGGCAGAGGTCAGTTTGAAGCAAAGCAGCAAAGGCAACTATGTTAGTGTTAGCGCTAAAGAATTGATGTTAAATTCTGACGGCATTATTAACCGGTATAAAAGAGCATCGAAAATAGAAGGCTTGATGGCACTTTAATCCTCTTCAATTCTAGAAGTCAAAGGAAATCGTAACCCACTCATTTTATTAACCCTCGCCTTTATTGAACCTACAAGAATAGGAGTTTCGATAAGCATTGGAACTCGGTTTTGATCATCAGTTACGTAAACTGTCATTCCATTACCAGCATTAAAAATGGTTCCCTCAATTAGAAGAGGGGAAAATTTGATGCAACGAAACTCTCCTAGATTTTTTATTTTTAAATTTTCTATCCCTAAATATTCAATGTAACTATCATGAGATTCATTGTCTAGAAAAATCTGAATAGGTATTTTATCCCCTTCATTTAGATTCGAGTAATCTAAATTTCTTGCTACGTAAATCATACTCATTACATCATAGCTGCATTCATTTAGCACAACAGTATCTTTAACAAACGGCTCTTCTTCGCCCATTTGTCTTAACGTGTACGCTTGCAGTTTACTGTAGTTGAAAATATAATCTTCTCTAATGTGTGTTCCTCCTTCGTTTACCTTACGCTTAAAGCGAATGGGTTTCATATCGTCTACATTCATAAATGTTTCATAGTGATCTCTCACTTTATAAATCCAATCGTATTTTTTAAAAGTACTCCCTTCGCTATTAAAATGATAATAAGGCTTATTTTGAAAGTTAGCAGAGTCAACTTTAAAAAACACATCCCCTGCGCCAACCCAAACACCAGCCAAATGATAGTAAATGGTGTAATCTACTCTTTCGCCAAAGGCGAAACTTGTATTTTCTACTTTGCAGCTTTGAGAAAAAAGGACTTGGCTCGTAACCAAGGACAGACATAGAAAGTACAATTTCATAAATTCGAAATTAAGTAAACAATGATCAAAATAACACAAATCAAACCAACGCTTTCCCTAATTTTGTGGTATGAATTTTGAACTTACCGAAGAGTACATAGAACTTATTAAACTATTGAAACTAACAGGCATCGCTGAAACAGGTGGGATGGCGAAGGCTCTTGTCGAAAATGAAGAAGTTTTATGGAACGGACAAATTGATACTAGAAAGCGTCTCAAGGTAAGAAGAGGAGATGTGATTGAAGTTCTAGACCAAAAAATTACAATATCATGAAGAAAATTTACAGCTTATTAATTGCCTCGATATTATTTTTAGGAGCGAAGGCTCAATTTAATCAACAAATAGATATAGAAGTTCAAGCGGTTATATCCCCAAGCTCCAGTCAAACTTATAATACCGTTGATACTTTTGACATTATTATACGAATCAAAAATAACGGTCCAAGCACCTTAATACCAGGTGATGAATTTAAAGTAAGCTATACCATTGGAGACGGCACCGCAAACACTGTAACAGTCGATACCCTATTGTTAGTTGGAGACAGCAGATCCATGCAGGTTGGCGAAGGCAGAACTTATACCCTAGCAAAAGACTTTATTATTAACGGAAATAATATTTATTCCGCTTGCGCAGATGTAAGCGGTACAACTCAATTTCCTACAAACACCAATAAGTTTCCCGGAGAATGCGAACGATTTGTAGTCGACTTAAATGAAAATTTAATCCAAATAAATAAGGCTTATTTCTCTCAAAATAAAGTTATTGTCAACCTAAATGACCAGAACATTCATGTGCTAAATATTTATGACATTACAGGTAAATTAATTGTTTCTCGAAGCAATATTAGCGCTAAAGAAGTTTCAATTCCTTTCGAAAAAAAGGCAAAAGGATTTTATTTTGTCACAGTCGCACATCAAAACGGAAGTCAATCAACAGCTAAGTTTGTAGTTAATCAGTAATGTATTTTTCAGTAATTTTTTTTTCCTTTTCCGATAATTCCTTCTTTCCAAAATAGTTTTTTACAACAGTTTTGTATGATTCTAACTTTGAAAAATAGTCAAATGAACTATGGGCAGCGTTTCTCAATCGGCTGTTGAAATGGAATCGAGCTTCAAAAAAATTATCTAAAGCAGCCTCATTAACGTACTGTAAATTTTGGAGCGCTTTCATCGCTTTCGCACGGGTTAAAAATTCAAATGAGGGAGAAGTAAAGTCTACAATCTTATCAACGTAAGTTTTGTCCTTATAAACTATCGCAGCTATTTTAGCCCTCGTTATTTCAATGTTGAAAGACCTGTTCCCAATCATTCCTTCGGTCAATTTCAAATATTTATCCGCCTCTTGAATGTTAGTTACGCAAAGGACTTCAAGCGCAGTTTCTACTATTTCATAGGAGTCGTCTGATAAACATTGTATTGCAGCAGCTTCGATTGTTGGTGTCATTTCTGAAATGTTATATAGTCCAGTCTTCCGGACCTCAACAGACTCATCATTCAATGCCTTCAGCAGAATTTCTTCCTTTGCCTTAGACTTATCTTCAGTAAGTTCTCGAACAATTAATGATTTTATTCCATGAAATGATTCTACCTCAAATTGCTTCAGAAAAAGCGCTTCTTTATCTTTAAATTTAAGTTCCCCGAGAGCTTCCAATGCATCAAATCTATCTATCATATTCTGAGCATTCACCGCTTGAGCTTTCAAATCACTCTTTGATTTTTCAAAAGTCACTTGTTTCATAACTTCACTGTTGGGATCAAATAGCACGTAACTAACTTTCTTTCCATTCAGTGGCACTGCTACTATTACTGTATCTGTCTCTATCATTTTTCGAACAGATTGCCTTGTGCCATCTTCAAAATTCACTTCAAAAACAATTGGCATTTTAAAAGTTGAACTTAGTTCGTTTTCCTCCTGTATCTGAATTACTTCAAATATCCCTTCTCCTTTTTTAGACTTATATTTTACTTGGTAGTGAGGCTCATCACCCTTATAAACCCATTGTTCCCAAAACCAGCCTAAGCTTAAACCTAACTTTTCATGAAAAGCAGTTAATAAATCATCAGAATCTACATTTTGATATGAGTGCTGTTCCAAGTAATATTGAATAGCAGCATTAAACTCTTCACGTCCAACAACGTATTTTAACATTTGAAGTACATGTGCCCCTTTTGGATAATGTCGAACTGTCCCTCCTTCGCTATGACCAACCGGTATGAAATTTTTCTTCGACTCTTCTATCGCTTGGTTGTTATAATCTCGTCGAACCCAATTAAAATGATCCTTACCGAAAGCTTCGCCCTGATACATTAAATCGTAATGCGTTGCAAAACTTTCTTGCAACCAATGGTGCGCTGCTGAACGGGCCGTAACCATGTCGCCAAACCATTGGTGAGCCAACTCATGGGCATTTACCCGAACATAATCTCTATCTAAATAAGCACTGCTGTCAACCAAATAGAAATCGCCAAAAATGGTTGCAGTTGTATTTTCCATTGCTCCGTACATAAAATCTTGAACGGGTATCTGCGAATACGATTTCCAAGGATATGGTACTCCTATTTCGTTTTCAAAAAGCTCAAACATCTCCTTCGAGTAGCGGTACGTAGGTTCAATTTGATCGGCCTGACCAGGATAGTAGTAAAAGTTTAAAGGCACTCCGGAAATAGATGTATCTCTCAGAATTCCATAATCGCCAATACCTAACATAATTAAATAAGGTGCATGAGGGTTTGAAATTTTATAGTGCCACTTAGTCATTCCCCGTGGCAACTTTTGCGATGCATTACTTTTACTGAGTAATTCTCCATTTGAAAGCACCTTATATGTTGAGTCGAAATAAACGATCATTTCACTTACTAACTGATCGTTTCGCTCATCGTACATCGGAATCCAATGCCTGTTATCAATTCCTTGCCCTTGCGTCCAAATTTGCTTTCGACTTCTTTGCGTTTTATCATTCCAACCTATAAAGTACAACCCCTTTTTCGGGTTGGCTTCATACTTAATTTCAATTGTATGTTCCTCATTCCAGTTTAAAGTTTTGCCAAATTTTAGAGTAATACCATTGTCGTACTTCGTAAACGCAACGGTATCTCCATCAAGTTTCACTTCAAAAAAGCGCATATTTATTGCATCTAAGAAAAGCGTATCTATTTGTTTTCTAAGAACTGTAAAACGTTCGGTTGCCGTTCCTCGAACTAACTTTTTCTTCGGCTCAAACTCTACCTCTAATTTTAACTGCGAAAAATCAACAAATCGCTCTCTCGGCACTAACTCTTTATCAGCATAATATATTCTTGTTTTCTCCTGTGCACTTAAGAACAGAAAATTTGCACCTAATAAAATTAATACAATACTATACTTCATCATTTATAAATACTTTTTGCTTTGTCTCTTAAATTATAAGAGGAACTCATTACTTCACCGTATGCACCTGCTGATCGAATTGCCATTAGATCTCCTCGTTTTGTTTCGGGTAAATCAATTGCTTTTCCAAAACAGTCGGAAGATTCACAAATAGGCCCAACGACATCGTATTTCTTATTATTTGGCTGACCAAGTTGACTGATATTTTCAACTTTATGATAGGATTGATACAAAGCTGGTCGAATTAGCTCCGTCATTCCAGCATCCAAGATAGCAAAGTTGGTCTTAATTCCCTCTTTAATATATAACACTCTTGATATTAAACTCCCACATTGAGCAACCACAGATCGGCCCAATTCAAAGTGCACTTCTTGATTTGGCTCGAGCTCTAAAAAGTCGTCAAACACCTTAAAAAATGCCCCAAAATCCGGAATAGTCTCTTCATCTGGAGATTCATAATTAACACCTAACCCACCTCCAACGTTAATGTGATCCAAAATAATTCCACGCTCTCTAAATTGTTGTTGAAAATCATTTACTCGATTGCATAAGCTCTTAAAAACGGTTAAATCATTTATTTGAGATCCAATGTGAAAATGAATACCCTTGAGTTTAATGTGCTGTAATGTTTTAAACAATTCAAAAAACTCGGGCAACTCCCAAGTATTTATTCCAAACTTATTTTCTTCCAATCCTGTGGTAATGTAGTGATGAGTTTTAGCATTTACATTTGGATTCAACCGAATTGCTATTCCTACAATCTTGCCTTTTTTTGTGGCTAATTCATCAATAATTTTTAATTCAGCTAATGACTCTACGTTAAATGTAAAAATATCTTGATCCAGTCCGTAATTAATTTCTTCATCTGTTTTACCGACTCCCGCAAATGCAATTTTACTTGAACTAAAGCCTAATTCAATTGCTCTTTTAATCTCGTTTCCACTAACACAGTCTATTCCGAAACCTTGAGCTTTTATTTGCTCTAAAATTGGCTTGTTGGCATTTGCTTTTATAGCATAATGCACAACAAAGGGTTTATTCTTAACAGCAGCATTAATTGAGAGCAAGGTCTTATTCAAGACCTCCAAGTCATAATAGTAGAATGGAGTTGCGTGAACACTTAATTGTTCGATTTTATCCTTTGTAAAATATCCCATTTTAAAACAACTCATTTAAACTTCTCAAAGCATTTACCTTATCAGTTGTATTTATTAAAAAAGAAATATTGTGATTACTTCCTCCGTAAGAAATCATTCGGATTGGAATATCTCTCATTTTGTTTAAAATATCCGCAGCAATGCCTTTTTCATTTTTAATAAAATCACCGACAACACAAATTATCGTTTGATCTATATCAACTTCCACAGTCCCGTATTTTTCCAACTCAGCTTGAATTTTGTGCAAATGCGAACTATCGTCAATAGTCACAGAAACAGCCACCTCTGAAGTTGTAATCATATCGATTGGCGTTTTATACAACTCAAACAATTCGAATACTTTTCTCAAAAACCCATACGCCAATAACATTCTTCCCGAATTAATTTTAATGGCGCTAATCCCATCCTTAGCCGCTATCGCTTTTACTCCCTCTCCCACTAAATCCGCCGTTATTAAAGTCCCCTCCGATTCTGGCGATAAGGTGCTTTTTAAGCGCACAGGAATATTCGCTTGCTTTGCCGGTAAAATACTTGAAGGATGCAAAATTTTTGCCCCAAAATAGGCGAGTTCAGCAGCTTCGTCGAAAGATAATTTTTTGATCGGCTGTGTCTTCTCAACTGCTCTTGGATCGTTATTGTGCATTCCGTCAATGTCTGTCCAAATTTGAACTTCCTCAGCTTCCAATGCCACTCCAATTAAAGAAGCAGAGTAATCGGACCCTCCTCTTTTCAAATTATCAATTTCCCCAAATGCATTTCTACAAATAAAGCCTTGAGTTATGAAAATTTGTTGCATTGAATTATCATTCAACAAACGATTTAAATTCTCTTTGATGTAATAATGATCCGGCTCCAAATCTTTATCAATTCGCATAAATTGCAAAGCGGGCAATAAAAAAGAGTTCACACCTCTCTCTTGCAAATAATAATGGAGTAAAGATGTGGAAATTAACTCTCCCTGAGCTAAAACTGCTTTTTCTTCATGAATGGTAAATGAATCCTGCGTAAAGCTTTGTAGAAAGTCAAAATGTGTGTCTATTAACTCCTTAACTGTTTCTCGTGTCTCCCTGTTAGAATAGAGCTTACTCACTACTTCATAATATTGCAGCCTTAGCTCATTTATCTTTTTGGAAGCTTCCTCATTCTCCTTTTTAAAAAGGTTGTTCGCAATATCTACCAAAATATTTGTAGTTCCGGACATTGCCGAGAGCACAACCAACTTTGGTTGGTCATTGCAAATCAAAGTCGCCACCTTCTTTATCCTTTCTGCAGAACCTACAGAAGTGCCTCCAAACTTTAAAACAATCATAACAAAAAATTAAGCAACCAAAGATAATGGTTTTAGGCTTTTGATTGTTTAGATCTTTTAACTGCTGCTCGTTTTAAAAACTTCCTTTTCCCTAGGCTTTTTGTTAAGTTTGTTCTTCAAATTTTTGGCGCTATATGTTAAGCCTTTTAAAGAAAGAAGTTCAATCGTTTTTAGGTTCCTTAATCGGTTACATTGTTATTATTGTGTTCCTAACCATTATGAGTCTAATCATGTGGGTATTTCCCAGTGATTACAATGTACTTGATGGCGAATATGCCACACTAGGGCCTTTATTCAGCCTAGCTCCGTGGGTTTTCATGTTCTTAATTCCAGCCATTACCATGAGGCTCTTCGCCGATGAAAACAGGGCGGGAACAATTGAATTACTCCTAACTAAACCACTAACCGACCTTCAAATTATTGGGGCAAAATATCTTGCAGGCTTCATTCTTGTTCTCTTTTCTTTGCTCCCAACGTTGGTCTACTATCTAGTGGTTTACAAATTGGGTGCACCAGAAGGAAATTTAGACCAAGGAGGAACTTGGGGCTCTTATTTCGGTCTGTTTTTCTTAGCCTCCGGATTTGTAGCCATCGGCCTATTCGCCTCATCTTTGTCTGATAATCAGGTTATTTCATTCATAATTGCTATATTCTTAAGCTTTATAGCTTACATTGGATTTGAGTTTATTAGTTCCTTGGCTTTATTTGGAAATTTTGATTTGCTTGTTCAAAAACTTGGCATTAGTGAACACTATGGATCTATGAGCAGAGGAGTAATAGACAGCAGAGATGCCCTGTACTTTATCTCGGTAATTGCTTTCTTTTTTATGTTAACCAAGTTAAAACTTAGCTCAAGAAATTGGTAATGAAAAAGAATAAAACAAAAGATATCATCGGATTTTTCATCGGATTGGGAATTCTAATCTTGCTAAACATGATTGGCTCAGTAGTATTTCAAAGATTCGATTTAACTGCTGAAAAACGGTACTCCATTTCTGATCCTACCAAGCAGTTAATTGAAAGTTTGGAGAATGACGTGTACATTACAGTCTATTTAGAAGGAGATTTTCCAGCATCATTCAAACGGCTTAGAAATGAAACCAAAGAAATGCTGGACGAATTTCAAGCCTATTCTAATGGAAAAATAGACTTTGAATTTGTTAACCCTTCAGCTGTAGTAGATAAAAAAGAGAGGGATCAAGCTTATAAGAATCTCTATGACAAAGGACTTCGGCCAACTGATCTCAATATAAAAGACGAAGATGGAGTTTCTCAAAAAATAGTCTGGCCAGGCGCTATTATTAGTTACAACAACCTCGAAGTACCTGTTCAATTGCTCAAAAGCCAATTTGGAGGTCAACCTGAATTAATTTTAAATCAATCAATAGAAAGTCTAGAATATGAGTTGGCTTTTGGCCTAAAAAAAGCGTCAACCCCTACCGTTCAAAGCATCGCATTTATTGAAGGTCACGGAGAATTAAATAAATATGAAACTGCTGATATTATGGGCTCTTTAAGGGAGTACTACAATGTTGAAAGAGTTACTATTGATGGGAACATTAATAGCCTGCAAGAGAGAATTTATACAGACGCTGATAGCATAGAAGCTATAGTTCAAAAACGATTTGATGCCATTGTAGTTGCTAGTCCTGATTCTGCTTTTACTGAAAAAGACAAATTTATTATTGACCAATATATTATGTATGGAGGCAAGGTCATTTGGTTAATTGATCAAGTTTTCGCTGATATGGACAGTTTAAACTCAAAATACAATAACAATACCATCCTAGCAACTGCTAAAGATTTAAACCTTGACGACCAGTTCTTCAGGTACGGAGTTCGTTTTAATAAAGATTTAGTTCTCGACCTGCGCTCTGCTCCTATTCCTGTGGTAAACGGAAAATATGGCACTCAAGTAAAAACACAACTTTATCCTTGGCCTTACTTTCCATTTCTCTTCAGCAAAAATGACCACCCAATCAACAAAAATTTGGACGTGGTGAAAGCTGAATTTGCGGGTAGTATTGATTTAATTGGAAGCGGAGAGGTAAAGAAGACGGTTCTATTGGCTAGCTCAGACGCCACCAAGGTCATGAAGGCACCTACAAGAATTAGCTTAAACATGTTAAGTTTTGAACCTCCAGTTCAACAATACAATAAATCAGATATTCCCATCGTCGTGTTAGTGGAAGGAGAGTTTGAATCAGTTTATAAAAACAGACTAACACCAAATATTCTTGATTCAAAACAAATTCAGTTTAAAGAAAAAAGCGAGATGACTCAACAGCTTTTTATCTCTGATGGGGATATAATTCGCAATGAGTTTAGCGAAACTTCAAATCAATTTTTTGCTCTAGGTTTTGACAAATACACAAAGCAGATGTATGGCAATAAATCTTTCTTTATAAATTCTATCAATTACATGGTAGACGAAAGCGGTTTAATCTTGTCTAACAATAAGAGCTTTAAAATTCGTTTGCTCGATACTCAGACTATAAAAGAAAGTAGGGTTACAATTCAAGTCATTACTACAATACTGCCCATTGTCCTTACGGTAATAATTGGATTAGTCATTCATGCAATTCGAAAAAGAGAATACACTGTCGCTAAATGAAAAACTTAATCGGATTTATATTGCTAGTTGCTATTGGAATTGCAGCTTACTTTCTAGTAATTAAAGAACAAAAATTTACCTCCATTAACAATGATGAGCTAAGGGATTTTGCAATAGAAGATACCGCTCAAGTAACTAAAATATTTTTGAGCCAACCGAACGGAAAAAAATTATTACTTACTAGGATTGATAGTTCAGCGTGGTTGGTAAACAATAGCTTTGAAGCTAGGACAGACGCTATAGAACTTATTCTCAAAACACTTGCTGATATTAAAGTGATGGGTGTTGTACCTGAAGACCAGATGAACCACACCATTAAACGATTGGCCACAGGCTCAACTAAGGTGGAGTTTTATACAGACAATTCTACACCAGATAAAACCTGGTACATTGGCGATGCAACTGAAAACCGACTGGGAACATACATGTTACTCGAGGAGGAGGGTATAAAGTCTTCTAAACCCTACGTTACCCATTTATTAATGGAAAGAGGCTCTTTGGGTTCTAGGTTCTTTCTAGACGCCCTTTTGTGGAAAGACCGAGTTGTGATGAAATGTGATCCAAAACAAATTAGTAGCGTTGAAGTAAAACACACAATAGATTCATCCATTTCGTTTAAAATAGATCAATATCAATTGGGAAAATTCAAGCTTACTAATCTAAACGAAAACATAACTGCTGAGCTTTCTCCGCAGATAGCGGTACCATATTTAAAGGAGTTTGCAAGCGTTTTTTATGAATATATAGATCAAAAAACAAGCAAGGAATCGTTAGATTCAGTGTATTCCGTTCTACCAAGACACAGCGTTGTAATAAAATTTAATGACAGCGAAGAAATCGTAATGAAAACATATAATATGCCCATCAGAAAAGGAGCTGAACTTGATGGAAAAGCTATTACATATCATCCAGAAAGAATGTACATATACACCAGTTTTTTAGGCAGAGCAGCTCATCCAATTGTTCAGAACCTTACTTTTGACAAATTAGTCCCTAGTTTGAAGCAGTTAACGTCATCAACAACTGTTGAAAAGTAAATCTAAAAAAGTTGAATTTTACTTTACCAAAAGCTATAAATTTGTTTGCCATACAAAAAGATAGCGGATATGAAATTTTTAGTATCGAGTAGTTCATTACTCAAACAATTACAGAACATTAGCGGTGTTTTAAATGGAAATAATTCACTGCCCATTTTAGATCATTTTTTATTCGAGATTAGCGAAAACCAAATTCAGGTAACTGCCTCAGATTTGGAAACAACTATGGTGACTAAAATCACAGTAGATTGCAAGGAAGAAGGCATCATTGCAATTCCTGCCAAGTTATTATTGGATACATTGAAATCTTTACCTGACCAACCTTTAACGTTTACAATTGATACAGAAAAAAAGTCAATCGAAATAAAATCTGATTACGGTAAATATAAACTGCCAGGTCAAGAAGGCGCTGAGTTTCCAAAAACGCCAGAAGTAGAATCCCCGGCAGTTCTAGCTGTTGCAGGAGAATTACTTTACAATGCCATTGACAAGACGATTTTTGCAAGTGGAAACGATGACTTAAGACCTGTAATGTCCGGAGTGTTCTTCCAACTTTCAAAAGAAGATTTAACTTTTGTAGCTACTGACGCTCACAAGTTAGTTAAATACAGAAGGACAGATGCAAAAGCTTCAAAAACGGCAAGTTTCATTATGCCGAAGAAGCCATTAAATTTGTTGAAAAACATTCTAAACTCTTCAGATGAAGAAGTAAAGATTGAATTCAATGAAACCAATGCTTCGTTTGCTTTTGAAGATACACTTCTAATTTGTCGATTGATTGACGGAAAATATCCCAACTACGAAGCAGTAATACCAAAAGAGAACCCAAACAAACTTACGATTGAAAGAATGTCGTTGTTAAGTTCTATTAAAAGAGTTAGTATCTTCTCTAGTAAGACCACCCATCAAGTTAGGTTGAAAATGAGTGGAAGTGAATTGCAGATTTCTGCCGAAGATGTAGATTTTGATAACGAAGCAAAAGAAAGGTTGAAATGTTCTTTTAACGGAGAAGATATGGAAATCGGCTTCAACTCTCGTTTTTTAATTGAGATGCTAAGCAACTTAAACACCGAGGAAGTAAACATTGAAATGTCTGCTCCAAACAGAGCAGGTATTTTAACGCCCGCAACAGGAAATGAAGATAATGAGCAAGTACTAATGCTGGTTATGCCAGTTATGCTAAATTCATAGTAATACAAACAATCCATAAGCCCATCTTGATTTCTTCGAGATGGGCTTTTTTGTTACAGCACTACCTATATCCTATATGAATAATAAAGACAAAGAATTACTACAGCAACTAAGTAAAATTCATGCGCCTTCAGGCAGTGAATTAGCAGTTCGAGATTTTTTAATTGATTTTACGAATTCAAATAAAGGGAAGTGGGTCACACAACCAACGCTAGTTTACGGAGAGGACTTTCAGGACTGCTTAATTTTAATTTTTGGCAAACCCACAACTGCAATTTATGCCCACATGGACTCCGTTGGTTACTCGGTAGGTTACGATAATGAATTACTAAAAATTGGTGGCCCACAAGCCAAAGCAAAAACACTGCTAATAGGAGAGGATAGCATAGGAAAAATTGAAGGCAAGCTGGATTTCGAAATAGAAGAAGAAAGCGATGAACGCAAAATTGTGAAGACTAAAATTATTTTTGATCGGACTATCGATCGAGGAACAACACTAACCTATAAGCCAAACTGGATTGAAACAGACTCTCATATACAAAATTGCTACCTTGATGACCGTTTAGGCATTTGGAATGCGTTAAAAGTAGCTGAGACTTTAGAGCATGGAGCAATAGTATTTTCTGCTTGGGAGGAGATTGGAGGCGGAAGCGTAGGTTATTTAGCTAAATATTTATACGAAAATTACCAAATCCGCCAGTCATTAATTTCTGACATTACTTGGGTAACAAACGGAGTTAAAGATGGTAATGGAGTTGCTATTTCCATGAGAGATTCAGGTATACCAAGAAGGGCTTACATTGACAAAATAATAGAACTTACAAAAGCATCCGGTGTTACTTACCAGTTAGAGGTAGAAAGTGCAGGAGGAAGTGATGGGAATGCCCTTCAAAAATCTCCCTACCCAATAGATTGGTGTTTTATTGGTGCGCCTGAAGATAATGTTCACGAGCCAACAGAGAGAGTGCACAAGGACGATATCGAAGCAATGCTCCAACTCTATTCCTATTTGATGAAGCATCTATGAAAAAAAACAGGGAACGATATTTAGAGCGAAAGAAAAAAAAGCCTCCCTTTCCGAAAAAAATAATTTCGGAAGAAAAAGACAACATGGGATGGTTCACCTTTTTTATGGTTTTAAGTTTTATTGCCTCTATTATGTTCTTTGTGGTAAACGTCTATAAAATTGATGTTTCTAATTTTGGGTTATTTCGTTTGTTTGCTATTGCCGGAGCTCTCGGATTCTTAATCCCTATTAAATTCTACCGTAAAAAGTGGACCATGAGCTTTTACGAATACGTTATATTCAACATCATCTCGTTCGCACCAAGTAGTATCGTTATTTTATTTATTCTCAACTTAACGTTTAAGAATTCTCCCTATATAGAAACATATCCAATTTCAAGCTTTGAACCTTTTAAAAGAAAGTATGAGTTTCATTTGGAAGGGGGACAATATGAAGACGAAGACTACTTGAGAGTTATCTATGACAAAGATTTTCCTAATATTAAAGGAACCTCTGAGTACTCCATCAAATTTAGTGACGGTTATTTTGGTCTGCGAGTAATTGAAGAAAAGTCAAGTAATTAATTTTTTTTCTCTCAACACCCTACTAATTTTATCACTTTCGTAACCTTTAGATTGCAAATAGCGATACAATTTAGAAACATCGACAGCAAATTCAGGTTGTAGTTCTACTTTTCGATCAACCAAATAATCTAAATTTTCTTGGTATTTAACCTTGTCCAACGTTTTAATAGCTGTATCAATTTCTGCTGATTTAACACCTTTAGCCATCAAACCTTCTCGAATTTTATATAGTCCCCAGCGCTTTACTGACACTTTACCTCTGACAAACAAAGCGGCAAATCGCTCTTCGTTTATGAAATTATCATCTATTAAAAGGTCCATTAATTCATCCACCTTATCAGAAGGCAAAGCATATTCTCGTAACTTTTGTTTCACTTCAAAAGGGCTTCGTTCTTGATAAGAGCAATAACGCATCAATTTTGATAAAACTTCTTGGAAAGAAAGTGGTTGTTTCTTTTTAAACATAGAACTTTGTCAACTTAACAAAGATACAGCTTAACCCAAATCATTCCTTGAAAAATAAAAAAGCACTCATATTATTACTCAGCGCCAATGCTGTCTCACATTTTGCTCAAGGCATTAGCATGTTAGCTATTCCTTGGTATTTTGCCAAGAACCTCGATGCGGCATCCACTTTTGCAAGTATTTATGCGATTGCTACGTTCATTACTCTATTTTGGGGTTTATATGCAGGCACTTTAATAGATCGTTTTCCTCGTAAAAATATTTTCATCGGTATTTGTGCCGCTAGCGCTATTGTTCTTTTAAGCATTTCTACCTTTGGATTTATAAATGGAAGTATTCCAATGTTTGGTGTTGCATTTGTTTTTTGCTTTACGCTATTCAATTACAACATACACTATCCAACTATGTATGCCTTTGGCCAAGAAATTACAGAGAAAGAAAATTATAGCAAAACGAACTCATTATTAGAAGTCATGGGACAATCTATTAATGTCTTTTCAGGTGCTGTTGCTGTTCTTTTAATTGAAGGAATTGATTTTGAAATATGGGGTCAAGCAATTTTAATAAATCCATGGCAAATTCATGAAATATTTTTAATGGACGGAATTACCTATCTAATTGCAATGAGTTTAATTTACTTCATAAAATATGTACCTACGGTTAAAAACATAATATCAAAAGAGCCGGTAATTGTCAGGTTGAAAGAAGGTATTCAATACCTAAAAAAGCGACCAGAAATTTTTCACTTTGGCAATGCATCATATACCGTTTTTATATTTGTACTAATCTCGACTCATTTGCTGTGGCCTATATATATTGAGAAGCACTTGAATGAATTAGGAACCATTTACGCCGTAACTAAAATGAATTACGCTCTAGGAGCCCTTTTTGCCGGATTTTTCATCAGCATTCTTTTTAGAAAATCTAATATCATCTTTTCCATTATTATTTTAATGCTGATTGCGTTAACGGCTTTTTTCATCCTATCGATTTCACAATCCGTTGCTGTTCTGTTTGGCTTAGCCATTAGCTTAGGAATTGCTAACGCAGGTGTTAGAATTCAAAGAATCACTTATTTGTTCAATCACATTCCCAATCACATTATTGGCAGAACGAACAGTGTTTTCCAAAGTATAAATATCTTTCTGAGGTCTGTATTTATTGGAATTTTCTCTTTAGCATTTTTCTCAGAAGGCTCAAATATTACTTGGGCATTTATGTTAGCTGGAGCAATGACATTGCTCTCCATCTTACCTTTAATTTTCAACTACAAAAAATTAAGGGACTTAAAAATTGAGGAATAAAAAAACCACGTTAAACATGGCTTTAAAATATTTTTCACTTTACTCTAATCTCTTCTTGTTTAGCATCAAAAAAGCGATACTCTAGGAAAGAATAAGCTGAAGACTTGCGGATGTTAACCCATTTTCTATACTTCATGAACCATTTAAGTTGCACTGAATATAGACCTTTGGTTAAGTATGCCTCAATAAAGGGATGTATTTTAAGAGTAACCTTATTCATATTCTGCTGCTCTAATAAGTAGCGTAAATTATTCTCAATATCATCAATCAATAAAATGGTAGCATGCGTTTCTCCGTTGCCATTACAACAAGGACATTTCTCAGCAGTCTTGATGTCCATTTCAGGCCGAACACGTTGTCGAGTAATTTGGATTAATCCAAACTTAGTAGGAGGCAGGACGGTATGTTTAGCACGATCATCCTTCATGTACCCTTTCATTTTTTCAAAAAGAAGCTCCCGATTTGCACCATCCTTCATGTCAATGAAGTCAATAACGATTATACCACCCATATCTCGCAAACGCAATTGCCTAGCGACCTCTGCAGCAGACTCTAAGTTTACATCGACAGCATTTTGCTCTTGGTTGTCTTTCGACTTACTGCGCTGACCGCTATTTACATCAATAACGTGCAGTGCCTCTGTGTGCTCAATAACCAGATAAGCTCCAGACTTCATGGTAACATTTCTACCAAACAATGATTTAATTTGTTTCTCTATCCCAAAATGCTCAAAAATTGGAGTATCTCTTCTATAGCCTTTTACCATTTTTTCTTTCCCAGGTGCGATAGAAGATATATAGGTTACCAATTCTTTTTTGGTTTCTGCATTATCAACATAAATATGATTAAAATCTTTGTTCAATAAGTCACGGAGCATTGCTGAGCTCCTGCTTATTTCGCCTAAAACTCGCTTCGGTGGTTTGGCTGATTTCATTTGTTGAAAGCATTGATCCCATTTTTCCATGAGTTCACTTAAGTCAGCATGTAAATCAGCAACTTTTTTATTGACAGCAACAGTTCTTACAATAACTCCGAAACCTTCAGGACGAATGCTTTTAATCAAACGCTTTAGCCGATCTTTTTCTTCATGATTTCTAATTTTTTGAGATACTGAAATTCTATTAGAAAATGGAACCAACACCATGTATCTCCCAGCAAGAGAAAGTTCACTACTCAATCGAGGACCTTTGGTTGAGATAGGTTCTTTCGCAATCTGCACCAAAGCAAATTGACTGCTTGTTAGCTGTTCCGCAATTTTCCCATCCTTATTAATCTCTTCTTCAAATTTGAAACCGTTTAAAGAGGAGATTTGTTGCTTATTGGCAATTACATTTTGAACGTAATTATTTAAGGACGCAAAATTTGGACCTAAATCCAAGTAGTGCAGGAAAGCATCTTTTGTATACCCTACATCTACAAATGCCGCATTTAAACCCGGCATTACTTTTTTAATTCTACCCAGATAGATATCTCCAACAGAAAAGTTATTGTTGCTTTTCTCTTTATGTAATTCTATCAGTTGTTTATCTTCTAAAAGTGCAATAACATCTTCAGAGGATTTCGAGTTAATTATAACATCAACACTCATGATAATATATATTCTATAACACCCAGATTGGGCTAAGAATTATGCAATCATAAGAATCCCATTACATAAACATGCAGGGACTCTCTGATAAAAAAGTAGTTAGAAAATAAAAGCCCGAATCGGGCTTTTATCATTTCTTCTTTTTGTGACGATTCTTACGAAGTCTTTTCTTTCGCTTGTGTGTCGCCATCTTATGTCTTTTTCTTTTTTTACCGCTTGGCATAACCTTATGTTTTAACTATTAATTTTTATTTCTAATGTCATTTATGTAATCATCTAATTGCTTTAACACGATAGGATTCTCCACTAATGACTTGTATTTTTCTAATGTTTCAATCCCTTTTTCTACCTTGTCTTGGCTCAGATAAGCGTCTGTTAGATAGATGTATGCTTCTGCATTCTTGGGATCAATTTTAAGAACTTCTTCAAACCTTTCAACAGCCTTTTCGAACTGCCCTGATTGAATTGCAAAGTAACCCAAATTTGTCATGGCATTCACATTTTTTGGATCTTTATTTAAAACATCTTTCAAAATGCCAATTCCTTTCATAGGCATGATACCTAATTGACTTGATCCTTCTACATTTACGACTCCTGTAGCTGTCTGAGCATCCAGGTTATCGGGATTAAGCTCTAACACCTTTTCATAATTTCTTAATGCTCCTACAATTAAATCTTTCGGTTTAACCTTTGAAAGTCTGAAAGCCTTAAAGAAATTATCACCTGCCAGCATATAGTTTCCCTCTGTTGGAATCGCTCTTGCCTTCTCTTCTGTATACTTTGCCACCATCGGCGGAATATTTCTTTTAATGCTGAAAGTTATTAGAGAATCATAAATTAGCAATTTAGAATCTAAGTCATCAGTTTTTTTCGCTTTTCTTTCAAGTTTAATAATATATCCTTTATCTTCTTCGCTTAGCCTATCTTCATATTCCGTTTGATGCTCATGTTCATGTCCTTCACCTTCTTCATGATCATGGCCCTCGTGGCTTTCTTCCGCAATTTCACTTTCCTCTTTAACCACATCTGATTTTTGACCAGGAGCTAAGTAGAAAATGGCTATAATAACAACTCCCGCTAAAAGTAGCAGGAGTTGTTTTTTTAAAGTACCTGACATTAACCTTATGGCTTAACGTTAGCTTTTACCTTATTTACGAAGCTTTTAGAAGGCTTAAAAGCTGGAATAAAGTGCTCAGGAATAATCATGGTAGTGTTTTTAGAGATATTTCTACCAGTTTTCTCTGCTCTTTTCTTAGTAATGAATGAACCAAAACCTCTCAGGTATACGTTCTCTCCGCCTTCCAATGAACCTCTTACGGTTTTCATGAATTCTTCAACAGTGTTTAAAACTGCTGCCTTTTCGATTCCAGTGTTATCTGAAATTTTTGCTACGATGTCTGCTTTTGTCATCTTTAGTTAATTTTGTGTGTTTAATTAATTAATTGGTTTTATATGAATGATTTACATCATCCAAGGGCAAATATAACATTTTTTTTACATTCAACCTACTATAAATCATTTAGTTAAAAATAATTCGACGATTTGACCTATTTAACAGACAAAAGCATCCTTAATACCGCCCAACTCATTGATTGGTATCACCTAAACAAAAGGGACTTACCTTGGAGGCTTACAAAAGACCCATATAAAATATGGCTTTCAGAGATAATTTTACAACAAACAAGAGTTGCGCAGGGAACGAGCTACTATTTAAAGTTTACAACCAATTACCCAACTGTTAATGATTTAGCAGAAGCATCAGAAGAAGAAGTTTTGAAAGATTGGCAAGGGCTAGGCTACTACTCTAGAGCAAGAAACCTGCATACTGCGGCAAAATTCGTAGCAAATGAGATGGGTGGTATTTTTCCTAATTCCTATGCCTCTATTCGAGAATTGAAAGGAGTTGGAGACTACACGTCTGCCGCGATTGCTTCTTTTGCTTTCGATTTACCACATGCTGTTGTAGATGGGAATGTTTACCGCCTACTTTCTCGTTTATTCGGAATTGAAACTCCAATTGATTCAACTCAAGGAAAAAAACAGTTTGCATCGCTAGCACAAACATTGCTACCAATAGATCAAGCTGCGAATTATAACCAAGCCATAATGGAATTCGGAGCAATTCAATGCACCCCAAAGACACCAAAATGCCATACATGTCCTTTTTCGATCTCGTGCATCGCCTTAAAAAGCGATCAAATTGAAAGACTTCCAATAAAAGAAAAAAAATTAAAACAGAAAAAAAGGTATTTGAATTATTTGATTCTTGAGTCAGATGACGAATTGCTTGTTAATAAAAGAGATGGGAAAGGGATTTGGCAAAACCTATATGACTTCCCTATGGTGGAAAGTGCAACTTCAATTTCTGAACGCAACCTCAGTTTGAGCAAAGATTTTCAAACCTTGCTAAGTGGTTCTGAATTCAAGATCGTAGTAAGTTCAAAAGAAAGAAAGCACATTTTAAGTCATCAAATTCTGTTTGCTAAATTTTACCACATTTATATAACTGATAAACTTGAGGTAATTAAAGGAAATTTTGAACAGATTAAAAAGACAGAATTAGCTAATAAACCAATTCCTAAATTAATCGAAAATTACTTACGAGAAGAAACCAATTTGCTATCTTTGTTAGGCTCATTAAACTAAAACCAAAATCGAATGGCAGGAGTAAATAAAGTAATTTTAGTAGGTAGATTAGGAAAAGACCCTGAAGTTAGGCATTTGGAAAACGGGGCAGCTGTTGCTAATTTTTCTATTGCAACTTCTGAAACATATAAAGACAAAAGTGGAACTCGCCAAGAACAAACCGAGTGGCACAATATCGTTTTTTGGAGAGGCTTAGCAGAAATTGCCGAAAAGTATTTGAAAAAAGGGAGTCAAATCTATGTTGAAGGTAAATTAAGAACTAGAAGTTGGCAAGATAAAGATGGACATACTCGTTACACAACAGAAGTTGTAGGGGATCAACTAACGATGCTTGGAGGTAAAACAGAAAATAGCACCTATGCACCTGACGCACCCACAGAATCAAAAGAGCCAACTCAAAACAAAGGAAACGTCGACTTAACTTCCGACGAGGCCGATGACTTACCTTTTTAACCAAATGAACAATATCATTTTGAACTTATCACGAATACGGTAGCAATTGGACGACCCCTTTCAACACATTATAATAACAGTACTATCAATACCTTCTTTCGGAGAATCGCTACCAATCATAGCTGTAAGCATAATTGTCGCTTTTTTATTAGTTTGTTCCGCTCTTATTTCAGGTTCTGAAGTTGCTTATTTTTCATTAGGCCCTTCAGAGTTAGGCGAAATCGGCGGGCATGTTGACAGAAAATCGGTCGTGCTAAAAAACCTCCTAGAACGCCCAAAAAGACTGTTAGCAACCATTCTTATTGCGAATAACTTTATTAACGTAGCAATTGTTATTTTATCTGCTTATCTGAGTGACCTGTTGATTCCTGAAAGCTTCAGTGATTCGCTAACCTTATTCATACAGGTTGGGTTAGTAACATTCCTACTATTGCTTTTAGGAGAAGTAATTCCGAAAGTATATGCGAATAAAAAACCACTAAGCCTAGCAAAGTTTATGTCTCAACCGCTATACTATATCCGTGGAATTCTCACCCCACTAAGCAGTATCCTCGTAAATTCAACAAATTTCATTGATAAACGAATAAAAAAAAAGGGACATAACATTTCAGTAGATGAGCTTTCCCAAGCGTTAGAACTAACCTCGGACGAAAATAGTAGAGACGAAGACCAGAAAATACTAGAAGGTATTGTTAAATTTGGAAATACCGATGTAAAACAAGTCATGACCTCAAGGGTAGATGTTGTTAGCTTGGAACAGAGAATGTCCTTTAAGGAGGTAATTGAAACTATCTTAGATTCTGGGTTTTCAAGAATTCCAGTTCACAAAGATTCTTTCGATAGTATTTTAGGAGTGCTATATATTAAAGATGTTTTACCTCACTTAAGTGAGGATGACTGTGAATGGATGAAACTAATTCGGAAACCATTTTTTGTTCCAGAAAATAAAAAAATTGATGACTTACTAAAAGAATTTCAAACCAAGAAAACACACCTAGCTATAGTTGTTGATGAATATGGCGGAAGTTCCGGAATCATCAGTCTAGAGGATATTTTAGAAGAGATTGTTGGAGAGATTTCAGATGAATTTGACGATGAAGACTTGGTTTATTCTAAACTTGATGATTACAATTATATTTTTGAAGGCAAAACTCCACTAAATGACATGTACCGGGTTCTAGAAATTGATGGAGAAGATTTTGAGGCAGAAAAGGGCGAATCAGAAACTATGGCAGGGTTTGTACTCGAGCTATTTGGAAAAATTCCAAAAAAGAACCAGAAATTAAGATTTAACGAGTATCAAATCACAATCGAAGCAGCAGATAAGCGCCGGGTGAAACGAATTAAATTGACTTTACCGAAAGAAACTTCTGCAGGATAGATGAAAAAACTAATCACACCCATTTTGCTGCTTAGCCTTTTTGCTTGTCAGGAAACACCAATTCCTAAGCCTATAGGGTACTTTCGAATTGATTTACCTGAAAAGCAATTTGACGTAGTTGATAGTTTACCTTTTCCGTTTCAGTTTGAATTGCCGCAATATGCTGCTATAAATCTAGAAAAAACGAAGGAAGACAGCAATTTTTTAAACATTGACTTTCCTAGATATGGAGCCAGGCTGCACATGAGCTACATTAAAGTAGACACCAACTTACCCAAGCTACTTAACGATGCTAGAACATTAGTATACAAACATCTGGAAAAAGCACAAGACATTTCAGAAACATCGATTTACAAGGAAAATAAACGAGTTTTTGGCCTATTTTACACACTAGATGGCAACACAGCTTCCGGTTCTCAATTCTACTTAACAGATAGCACCAATCACTTTTTAAGAGGTGCACTATACTTTAATGTAGTACCTAATTTTGATTCCATTGCTCCTGTTCAAAGGTTCATCACTAAAGATCTTCGACATTTAATTGAAACAGTCCGCTGGAAAAAATAGATTGGAAGTGTTCTGTAACGAAATAATGTCTTCTAATTCATCCAGAACCTTTAAGATGACTGCTCCCTCAAAGACAATTTTTCAATTCACATGAAACGAATCGTATTATAAACCCTTGGTTGATTTCAATTGAACTTGACCGGGCAATTAAAAACCCATAAATTTAACTGAAACAAAACCCGCAACAAGCCCTTTTAAAAAAGATAAACCCATTTCCATACCAAAAAGGATTTACCGTTATTTAGATTTCAAAATACTAGGCCGCTCTAAACCGATGGAGATTAAAAATTACCGTTCCTAAGAGAAGTAATGCCCCCAACTGGTGCAGTAATCCCAAACTCACCGGCACAGCATATAATAAAGCAGCAACACCAAGCACAAATTGAAAACTTACAGCAATAAGTAAAGAGTTTACGCCCCATTTTTGAGAAGAAGATAGTTCCATTTTTCTAGCTCTAAAAAAGATGAATAAGATTAGGCCGACCACTGCATATGCCATATAACGATGAAGAAACTGAACTCCTGCCAACCCTTCGATGAAATTCAGATACATTGGTTGCATCGCTGTAACTCCTTCAGCAATCCAATTCTTACCCATTTTTGGCCAAGAATTATATACTTTCCCTGCATTCAAGCCTGCAACGTAAGCACCCCAAATAATTTGGATTACAACCACCGGAAATAAAATTTGAAACCACTTTCTTAACGGATGACGAACTTGCTTTTCCGGTTTTGGATAAATCAACCCAAGTGCTACCCAAAAAGTGTATGAAAAAGTTAAAAAGGCAGTTGTTAGATGCATTGCCAATCGATAGTGACTAACATCCGGATTTGCTTTTAATCCACTTTTTACCATATACCATCCTAAGATGCCTTGGAAGCTACCCATTATTAATAGAACAACTAACCGTGGCATTAAGGCTTTAGAAATCTTCTTTCTTATCCAGAACCACAAAAATGGAAGAATGAATACAATACCAATCACTCTGCCAAACATTCTGTGGCCATACTCCCAATAAAAAATAGACTTAAATTCGTCTATAGAAAAGTTAAAGTTTACCAATTGGTATTCTGGAAATTGCTTGTACTTGTTGAACAAAATTTCCCAATCCCCCTGTGAAGTTGGCGGCGAACTACCAAAAAGATTCCATTCAACCATCGAAAGACCCGAATGAGTTAAACGAGTTAGTCCTCCAATTGCCACCATAATAAATATGAGTAAACAGCCGGTGAACAGCCAAATAATTATTGAATTATTATTTTGTTGAGAGAGGGTTTGGGGTCGGTTGTTCTCAATTGTTTGAGAAGTATTCTCCATAGTACTTAGGCAAACCTTGTTTATTCCTTTATCAGGATAGTTATCTTATTCTTTTAATGAAGTAAGTGAATAAATCAGGAAAAGAAATATTAATTCGCTCAGCAACTGATGCTACACTTTCATCTTCTTTATCACTTGCCTCTGAATCAATAGTTGCATCGCTTGTTAGTGTCTTTGCTTTGTATTGCCCCTCGTGGATGTTATTAATGAATTTCTGAATAGCCTCAGGTGTCGTCGTTGACTTATCAAACTCAAAAGTGGCAATTTTGTTTTCGAAATTAACAGTAGAAGTAACAATTCCATCCATACCTCCTACTTTATCTTGTATAAACTTAGCACACCCCATAGCACAGGTCATACCTTCCACTTCCATCTTCACCTCTACCTTATTTTCAGCTAGAACTTCTTTTTGAATCTTATTTTGTGGAATAGGAATTTCAATTAGCTCCGCTTCATTTGTCGAAGTTTTGGTGTCTCCACAAGAAAAAAAGAAAATTGATAATGAGAACGAGAGAAACAGTAACTTTTTCATAGCATTCAGGTTTTGAACAAATTTAACCTTTAAAACGATCATAAGGTTCGAGACCAATCAAATTATTTTAAAGAATATATAAGGCAATCGATTAAAGCATCTACTTTTGCCTGTAAATTTAAATAAATGCCCAATTTAGACCGCCCAGCCGTTCAGTGGACCATGTTATTATTCCTAGCATTTGTGTGGGGCAGTTCTTTCATTCTAATGAAGAAGGGGTTAGTCTCTTTCTCATGGGACCAAGTCGCCTCTTTAAGAATAGTGATTTCAACCCTATTTATATCTCCCATTCTCTTTAAAAATTTCAGTCAAATTAAAAAGAACCAGTGGTGGAGAATTTGTATCGCAGGTTTATTAGGTAGCGGAGTGCCGGCTTACCTCTTTCCACTGGCACAGACTCACATTAGCAGCTCCCTAACCGGCATGTTAAACTCTCTAGTACCACTATTCACAGTGGTAATTGGTCTATTGTTCTTTAAAATGGGATTTAGATGGCTAAAAATTGGTGGTGTTTTAATAGGCCTAATCGGCGCTTTGGGTCTAGTTTATTCAGCGGGTAGTATAAATTTGGCTGATGGAAATTTAGGTTACGCTAGTTTTGTAGTGCTAGCAACCGTAATGTACGCCACAAATATCAACTTCATCAAAAACTTCTTGTACGAAGTTGATGCTATTAATATCACTTCTTTTGGTTTTTTATTCACAGGGCCCTTTGCCGCTGCCCATTTATTTAGCACTAATTTTATTGAGATTGTAAAAACCGACGAAAACGCTACACTAAACTTATTTTACATTGGGTTATTGGCCGTTTTTGGAACTGCCATTGCAGTGATTCTTTTCAACATGCTCATTAAAAAAGTGTCTGCAGTTTTTTCTTCATCGGTAACTTACATCATTCCTGTTTTTGCCATTTTTTGGGGATTAGTAGATGGCGAAGAGATTCAAATGTTACAATTTGTCTGCATCGCCATCATCTTAACTGGAATTTATATTGTAAACAAAGACAACCGTTTAGAGCGAAAAGAGCTACACAATGTACTAAATGAAAAAAAGTAAGGAATCACGGTTGTCCTTTCAAAAGGCTTTATGTAAATTTGCCATCCCATTTTTGGGAAAACTAAATTAAATCCTTAACGCATGTACGCAATTGTAGAGATAGCAGGGCAACAATACAAGGTAGAAAAAGATCAACAAATTTTTGTTCACCGTTTAGAGGGAGAAGAAGGTTCAAAAGTAACTTTTGACAACGTTCTTTTAACTGCTGATGGAGACAAGATTCAAGTTGGCGCCCCAGCTGTAGAAGGTATATCGGTTTCAGGAACTATTCTGGAACACCTAAAAGGCGATAAAGTAATCGTCTTTAAAAAGAAGAGAAGAAAAGGCTATAAGAAAAGAAATGGCCATCGTCAGTATATGACGAAACTTGAAATCACCGGCTTTGGCACTTCGACTGGCTCAGCAGCCGCTCCAAAGGCTAAAGCAGCTCCTAAGAAAGCAGAAGCTGTAAAAGAGGAAGCTCCAAAAGCTGCAAAAGCTCCTAAGAAAGAAGCTGCAAAAGCACCAGCTCCGAAAAAGGAAGAAGCTCCAAAGACAGAGGTTAAGAAAGCTCCTGCTAAAGCTAAGCCAGCTGCAAAAAAAGCCGATCCTACGAAAGAGGATGATAAAAAAGAAGATAAATAATCATACAGACAAAAGACTGTATTGATTTAATATAAACAGAAAAAACTTATAGATCATGGCACATAAGAAAGGAGCTGGTAGTTCTAAAAACGGTAGAGATTCGGAAAGTAAACGACTAGGTGTTAAAATATTTGGTGGTCAAGCTGCCATTGCAGGTAACATTATTATTCGTCAAAGAGGAACAAAGCACCATCCAGGTGAAAATGTTGGAATTGGAAAAGACCACACTTTGTACGCTTTAACTGATGGTATCGTTACCTTCCAACAAAGAGCTAACAAAAGATCATTTGTTCACGTGAAGCCTATTGCTGCAGCGTAAGTAAAGATTTTTTTACACATTTAAACCCTAGTCAACATCTAAGTAAATTTAGATTGTTAGCTAGGGTTTTGTTTTTTTACAACCGACCGTCTCGGTATGCTTTCATCTCGGTATTTTCTAATTCTTCGAACTACTCGACGACAGCTGCGTTCCGTTTCGAAAGGAGCCTTTAATTACCGACCATCTCGGTGCGCAATCGTCTTGGTATGTTCTCATTCTTCGAACTACTCGACGACCGCTACGTTCCGTTTCCAAAAGAGCCTTCTTGAAGATACACGAGATCAAATTTTTCGTTAAAAAGGTCGTTGAGTGCCGAAGACAGGAGGTGTATCCAAACGCCTTTTTGAGTAAATTGCCTTTATGAAATGTCACATGTACATCCTACTCTGCGCAAATGACACGTCCTACACTGTCAGAACAAAATACTTAGAACAGCGAATAACACAACACCAAAATGGAGAGAGGGCGAATTACACTAAAAAACATGCTCCGGTTAAATTAATGTATACGAAAGAATTTGATAGAATTGATTATGCCTTCAATCGTGAAAAGCAAATTCAAAATTGGAGCAAGAAAAAGAAAGCGGCTTTAATTAATGGAGATATTGAAGAGTTAAAGAAAGCTGCCAAGAAGAAATTCTAATCAAGTTTCATCGTGTACTTTCGTCTCGGTCATCTCGGTATGTTCTCATTCTTCGAACTACTCGACGACCGCTACATTCCGTTTCCAAAATTAGGTCTTTAATTACCGACCATCTCGGTACGCACTCGTCTCGGTATGTTCTCATTCTTCGAACTACTCGACGACCACTACGTTCCGTTTCCAAAAGAGCCTTCTTGAAGATACTCCAGAGCAATTTTCGTTAAAAAGTTAGTTGAGTGCCGACAACAAGAGGTGTATCGAAACGACTTTTTTAACGAAAAATTTGCTCATTAATACAGTCCTAAACTATTAACTACGAACAAATCAAACCTTAACTATTTCTTAAACCAAAAGCATTTTATTAAATAAAAAATTAGCCCAAATTTAATCTCTAATGTCATATTAATATGAAATTTAAAAGACCTCTCTTTTTTTATTCTATTGTTAATATTTGCTCTTTTGGTTACGCAATGTAAAGAAGACGATGATAACAGCAACAGAGGCGGAAATAAAATAATAGATGGAACGCTTCCTCAACCTACAGATACTATTTATGTAGATAATGAACTAAAAAGATACTATTACTTTGGTGAAGGCAGTTGGTGGGTTTACAAAAGAACAGATACTAATGTGGCAACATATGATACTGCAACTTTAGTGAAGAGAGAAAGTCGAATTCTATACGAACGAATTGATTATCCAACAGCTTGGGAATATGCATTTACAGGTATATTCCATTCTTATTACAGTTCTCTACCAAGAACTGTAGAACCTAAATTGCAGGTTGGCACAGCTAATTTAAACAAGCAAATGGATCGAATTAATATATTTTCTCAGAAAACTTTATTTAAAAATGTAAGTGACTTCTTTTCGCTTCCTATTGACTCCATTTCTATGCTCAAAAAAAGTAATGACAACACTTTTCTAATTGATACAGATAATTTGATCACTTCCAATTCTGACTTTGCTAATACAATTTATATCAAATCTGGAAGGCTCCCAAGTTTTAGATATGAAATATGGATTTCTAAAAGTGTAGGCCCTACCAAATACTTCAACCCTGGAGATAACAGCTCCCGGGAGTTAATCAACTATAAAATTAAGCCTTAACTCACTGCCAATTTCAATAAACTCGATTAACATGAAAAAGTTAGCACTTCTATTAACTATTATTACTCTATTTTAAGAACCCTATTCCAATACTTGCTGTAATCAACAACTTGATTTAAAATTTACTACTGAGGAGGTAAATACAGCTTCAAATGATCTTATTGTTCAATATTCTTTCAGTTACCCTGAAGATTCAATTATTACCGTGGACTCTATCTGGTATTCTTTTACCAACAATGAAGGACTTGCCGTTAGTGAAAACAGATTAGTATTTGGAGAATTAATCGAAGAGTAGCCCACTCAACGACAAATTTATATCTCTTTTGATCATGAGAGTACCCGAACAACGAAGACCCTGCAAATGCAGGAGTAAAGATAGATAGCCAATTAGATTCGTTGCTTTTTGAGAAAACAACATTTACAAAAGTAAAAATCATATCAAATTTTACTAGAAAAAATGGCTTACCGAAGGATACGTTTAGAACTTGGTGGGCAAAAGGTATAGGAGTCATCAGAAAAGAAATGGAAGATGGTAGGGTTTTCAGATTAAAGCGTTAAGAAATGATAAAATAGCTCAAACTTCAAAGAATTAAAAAATTTATTTAACCAACCTAAAATCTAATTAGACGGCAGTAAAAACCCTTTAATGGAACAGAAATAGCACTACCGCCTAGTTATCATGGCATTAATTTACTGCTTTTGTTATATTACTATATAACAAGACTATGAACAAAACATTTACTTTAACTCTGCTTTTAATGGCATTTATTATTGGTTGCATACCAGACGATGAACCCTTATATAACTGCGAAGACCCAATTCCTGAATACAGATTAGACGAAGACTTTAAGGCCTATTTTGACTTTCAGCCGGGCACGTATTGGGTTTATGAGGACTCTTTAAGTGGTGAATCCGATTCTGTCTATATTATTTCGAATGAACGTGAAATAAAGGAAGGAATTTCGGGTAGAGGATGTGATGCCAGATATAACAATGAAACTTTCTTTATAGAACAAATAAAAAGCGACACTATTGAGAAGTTAACCGCTTCAACGACTTTTACTGGAAGAGGATATATGTTTATAAATTCAAGCCTGACTGGATCTCACTTCTACATGAAAAAAAATGGACAATCTCCCGGAAAAAACAACATACACAACCTAGCAGAGATTGAGGAAATAAGTTTTAACAATATAAATTTTAAAGATATAATAATACTTCAAAAAACGACTAGAGTTAATTTGCAAGATATTGAGACATCCATTCTCTGGTGGGCAAAAGATGTTGGGCTAATCCGTATAGAATTTGAAAGCGGCAGAGTACAACGAATTAAAAATTACAATATAATTAAATAACTAACTATGAAAAAGCTAATATCAATAACGGGAATACTACTATGCAATTTAATATTGTTCGCGCAAAGTGGTTCTGTGCCGTATGGAATTCAATTCGAAAATCTTGAAACTGAAAATGCAGAGGGCTCTTTTAGTGTTTCCTTTACGCTCAATTTCTTTGATAATGTCACAATAAACAATGACAATTTCACCATAACTGCACCTGATGGATGGGTGGTAAGTACCAATTCTGCAAAGTTAGTTGGTGTGCATCAAAATCAAGAAACTTACAATGACACCTTAGCTATCACCTACCCCTCTAATTCCTTCTACTACCATTCAAGCTAACTAAAACGAATGGCAATTTACCTCTTTTCCTCCTTTCCGAAGTGTGGATTCTAATCTAAGTCAATATTATCAAGATGCTTCAAGCAATTGGATTAACGCACCCTTAACCATTCAATATTTTCATATCTAGATATTTAATTCGCTCTCATGTTTTGAAGCTATCTCTGACCCGTCCACTTACGATCCTTTTTCAGATGGAGGAAGAATAAGTAATTGCCCATCTTGTCCGCTAATAAATACACCAAACTTCGAAAGCATTTCCTTAAATGGTGCTTTGATTGATATACAAAACACCTTGCAAGGTGAAGAGGTAAACTTATCTCTAGAGTTTGGAAGATTGGCTGAAATAATTACAATTGAAGTTGAAGAGCACTCGTCAAATGTTATTTTGATTCAAGCTTCTGCTTATGATAAGCTAAAAGAGGTTTACGGAGAAATGATAGTGAATGATGAAATTAATGTTAGCTCTACCGCGAATATTCCTCAAATTAACGAGTTTGCACAAAATTTAATTGAGGTAATTAATTTGAGAGCAAGCAGACTTTTCTTCAACGAAATTGAAAGGTACGATGAATTTGTATTCCATAACATAGACAAAGCGATGCTATTTCATGGTGTTCGAAGAAATGATTTAGCCCTTGCAACTTTAGCTAATTTAAAATATACAGCTCCTGCTAATTAATTAGAACGAGTAAATAGTCTTGAATGTTATATTCTGAAAGAAGAACTACTACTCAACAACGAGATTAGTGATTCAGAATATGAAAACCTGAAAGAATACTGTAAAATCAATGCTACCCATATTGGAGAAATCCCTTCTGCCGAAGAGAATTCAAATGAAGATGCATTTGACGTTAACATATTTCCCAATCCAACAGAAGGGACTTTAACTTTACGGCAGAAGGTTTTAATGGTGAAACCCTTGAAATTCGAATATTCAATTCAAGTAGTCAGTTAGTTTATGAAAATGAATTTAACAGTTCTAATAGCTAGGTCAACTAACAATTAGAATTAAGTGGATTAACGAGTGGCATATATAACATGCATTTAATCTCTAACGATGCAGTTGTGGTAAAGCAAATCATTCTTCAATTATACTTACTGTTTAAACTTCTAATAATTCTTAAAAGAGTCACAATCTTGTATTGTAACTCTTTTTCTTTTACCAAAATATCCCATTGTCTCTACCTACTGATTGTGCAAACTATATTACCTTTACGGGACGAATAAAAAAGAACATGTTACAAATTCCTTACCTTAGAGAAAACCGAGATTTAGTAATTGAACGCTACACCAGAAGAAACTTGGATGCAGCCGAAACTATTGATCAAATCATAACGCTAGACAACCAACGAAAAGCTACGCAGCAATCGATGGACCAAGATTTAGCCGAAGGAAATAGATTGGCAAAAGAAATTGGCGATTTGTACAAAAGCGGAAAAGCTGCGGAAGCAAACGAGCTAAAACAAAAAACGAAGGTTTTAAAGGAGAAGAGTAACGAAGAGAAGACAAAACTTCAAGAAATTGAAGAAGCTCAATTAAACCTTTTATATCAGCTACCAAACGTTCCCAATGCAATTGTACCTAATGGGAAATCCGATGCAGACAATAAAATTATTTCGGAACACGGAACAAAAGCCAAATTTGATTTTGATGCAGTCCCTCATTGGGATTTAGCTAAAAAATATGGCTTAATTGATTTTGAAGTAGGTGTTAAAATTGCAGGAGCGGGTTTTCCTGTTTACATGGGCAAAGGAGCAAAACTACAAAGAGCATTAATTAACTTCTTTTTAGATGAAGCTGAAAACGCAGGCTATAGCGAAGTAGTTCCTCCACATTTGGTAAACGAAGCATCAGGTTATGGCACAGGACAACTTCCTGACAAGGAAGGGCAAATGTATCACGTAGGAGTTGATGACTTATACTTAATACCAACCGCAGAAGTTCCCATAACCAATATTTACAGAGATGTAATTGTAAAGGAAAGTGACTTTCCTATTAAAAATTCTGGTTACACTCCTTGCTTTAGGAGAGAAGCCGGCTCTTATGGAAAAGATGTTAGAGGTTTAAATCGATTACATCAGTTTGATAAGGTAGAAATTGTACAAATTCAGCACCCAGATAAATCTTATGAAGCATTGGATGGCATGGTAAAACATGTAGCTTCTATTTTAGAAAAATTAGGCTTACAATACCGAATCGCATTGCTTTGCGGTGGCGACTTAGGTTTTACTGCCGCCATTACATATGATTTTGAAGTATATTCTGCAGCACAAAACCGCTGGCTAGAGGTTAGTTCTGTATCCAACTTCGAAACATTTCAGGCCAACCGCTTAAAATTGCGTTTTAAAAATGAGGAAGGAAAAACTGAATTGGCACACACTTTAAACGGAAGCGCATTAGCGTTGCCTAGGATTATGGCAGCCTTGCTAGAAAATTATCAAGTAACTGATGGAATTAATATTCCTGAAGTATTGGTACCTTACACTAAATTTGACAAAATAGATTGACATGAGAAAAAGTATTTTATTTTTATCAGTAATTGGATTATTCTTAACAGCTTGCGGTCCTAAAATAAACTCAGATCAACAAAAAAGTCTTTCCACCTTAACTTCTCAAGTAGATTCGGTTACATCCATAATAAATGCTATGGATAGTGTTGAATTGATGACGTTAACGGACAACTTTTTTAATCGTAAAAACTTCTTACAAAAGCAAATGATAGATACGCTCGAGCCAGAAATTATTTTTAAGCTAGATGGTTTTATTCAGCTTAGAAAAACAATGGGTTTTATAAGAGGAGAATACGGAGTCATTAAAAAGGAAGCAAATATTATGAAAGACCAAATGGTTGACTTGAACCATGATGTTTCTGAAAGATTAATTGAAGAAAAACAGTTTGGACGTTATTATAGTTTGGAAAAAGCAAATTACGACGAATTAAAATTAGCCTCTATTCAATTAAAAAGAGCAGTTGAAGTAAGCACAAAAGAATACAACGAAAGAATAGTAGCTGTTGACTCAGTTATTGATGCATACAAAACGAAAATAGATGAATAAAGCGTTATCGCTAATTCTTTTCTTTTTATTGATGGCTTCAGGAATTAATTCTTGGAGCCAAAATAATGACATACGAACGTTAAAGGCACTTACCCAGCAGGCTAAAAATAACGGTCAAAATCAGAAAGCAATCACCTACTACGAAGAGTTGATTAAAAAGTCGGATGCGAGTCAATTTTACAGCGCCTTACTTGAGCTATATCTAACCGAAGAAGAATTTAGTGCTGCCGAAAAACTCGTAAAAAAGAGGATGAGGCTATTGCCTAGCAATGCAGAGTTATTGGTAGACAAGGGGTATATTTTCAATGTTCAAAAACAAGAGAAAGACGCGGAGAAGTATTATAAAAAAGCAGTTAATGCATCCTTATCGGATAACAGACAAGGAAGAGATGTTGCGAATCAATTCAATAAATACAAGCTCTACACTTACTCGGAAGAGGTTTATTTAAAATCTCGAAAAGCGTACAAAGACCCAAGAAAATATCAATTTGAATTAGCCAACACCTACAGTAGATTGGGTAAAACAGATGAAATGGTTCAAGAATATTTAACAATTCTTGGTGCCAATAGAAGTTACTTACAAACGATCCAAACCATACTTTCTCGACTATTAAACCCAGACCCCGACGGTACTCAGAACGAGAAATTAAGAAGTATTTTAATCGGTAGAATTCAAAAAGAGCCAAAAAATGAAGTTTTTGCCGAAATGCTAATTTGGCTTTACATTCAAGATAAAAACTTTCTCGGTGCATTTATTCAGGCTAAAGCTTTAGACAAAAAAAGCACTGAGCAAGGTAAAAGAGTTTATGAATTAGGTTTACTTGCTTTATCTAACAAGGAACTCTCATCGGCAGAAAAGTCATTTAATTACGTAATTGAGCTAAAAGATTCGCCTTACTTTCTGCAGGCAAAAATGAAGTTAGTAGAGGTTTTAAAGCAGAAAGTGATTTCTTCTAAAACTTACACTCAAGAAGATTTGCAGAACTTAAAGCAAGCTTACGAATCAACCATTTCAGATTTAGGCAAAGGTCCTCTTACCATTCCACTTTTACGAGGATTAGCTGAGTTACAAGGATATTACTTAGACAGTATTCCTAATGGCATTCTAATTTTGAATGAAGTAATTGCAATGGATCGTATTAAAAGTATCGACAGAGCAGAAGCAAAAATTGAACTCGCTGACTTATTTCTATTAAAGGCTGAAATTTGGGAAGCATCACTACTCTATTCTCAAGTTGAAAAAGAATATAAATATGACCAACTAGGGGAAATAGCAAAATTTAAAAATGCAAAAGTGGCTTATTATATTGGAGATTTTTATTGGGCTCAAGCGCAATTAGACGTGCTGAAAGGTTCAACTTCAAAACTAATCTCAAACGATGCCATGGATTTGTCGCTTTTAATTACCGATAATGTTGGGTTGGATAGTATAGTTGAACCTCTAGAAATGTTTGCGATCGCCGATTTTATGATTGTAAGAAATGACTTTGAAAAAGCTACACTTATCCTTGACTCTATTGTAAAGTATTTCCCTGCGACAAGTTTAAAAGATGACATTCTTTTTACCAAACATCAAATGGCAATGAAAGAACGTAACTACGAAAAAGCCGCAGGGTTTTTAAGAGAACTGATTTCAAGCTACGGAGAAGATTTATTGGGTGATAACGCCCTTATTGCTTTAGCGAAGTTAGAAGAAGAAGAGTTCGGGAATAAAGAAAAAGCAATGGAACTATACAAGTCCTTGCTTGCCACTTACCCTTCTAGCTTGTTTGTTGTGGAAGCCCGAAAGCGTTTTAGAGCGCTGCGAGGAGACAAGTTAAAAGAAGAAATAAATTAAGCTATGATAGTTTACAGCGTTACAGTAAATATTAACGAATCAATCCATGAGGATTGGTTCGCATGGATGAAAAACAAGCACATTCCTGACGTAATGGCTACCGGCTATTTCTCAGAATACCGCATGCTTCGAGTAATTTCACGACAAGATGACGAACAAGGAATCAGTTATAACATACAATATACTTGCGATAGTATGGCTGATTTACACCAATACCAAGTGCAAAAAGCTCCAGCCTTACAAAAGGAACACAGCGATCTATACGACGGTAAGTTTGCTGCTTTCAGAACCTTATTAGAACTTGTTTAATGGCAAAGAGAGTTAGAGCCAAAAAATCGCTTGGTCAGCATTTTTTAACTGATTTAAGCATAGCAAAAGCAACGGTTGACGCTTTTAACGAAGACGGAACACTGAAAAATGTTTTAGAAGTTGGCGCAGGAATGGGTGTGCTAACCAAGTTTATTCAGAATCGAGAAGACCTTAAACTTACTGTAATTGACATTGACAAAGAGTCGATTGAGTACCTAAAAAAAGAAGAATGGGTAGACGATAGCCAACTGATTAACGGAGATTTCTTAGCAATTGATTTAAAAGACATTTACGGCGATGAGCCTTTTGGTATTTTAGGAAACTTTCCTTACAACATTTCCACTCAAATACTTTTCAAAGCATTGGAATACAAAGACCAATGTTTAGAGGTGGTTGGGATGTTTCAAAAAGAGGTTGCTGAAAGAATTGCCTCGAAAGAAGGTTCCAAGGTATATGGTATTACTTCTATTTTGCTGCAAGCTTACTTTGACATTGAGTACTTATTCACGGTTCATGAAGATGTTTTTGACCCGCCACCAAAAGTAAAGTCGGCAGTTATACGGCTGAAAAGGAACAATGTAAAAAAACTACCTTGTGATGAAAAACTCTTCAAGCAACTGGTAAAAGTGTCTTTTAACCAGCGCAGAAAAACGATGAGAAATTCGTTGAAACAATTTTTAACAGACGATATAAAGGCAATGAACTTGTTTACCAGAAGACCTGAGCAATTGAGCGTTCAAGAGTTTATTGATTTGACGAATTTAATCGAATCATCCAGGCCTTCTCCCATTGTTAGATAAAGGCTAAATTAGCATTTGTAAAATTGAATGCATGCAGTTTGAATTAAGCAAAGAGTACATATCTGAATTACAAGAATGTTTAAACGACAATCTTAAAGCAGATCTATTGAATGAGGTCAATCAGCTTCACCCTGCTGATATTGCAGACATCTGTGATGAACTGGAAACCGAGGAGGTTGTTTTACTTTACCAGTGCCTAGACTCTGAAATTGCAACAGATGTTTTAGTCGAACTTGAAGAAGACGTTAGAGAAAAATTACTTCGAAACCTCAGCCCAAAAGAAATCGCTGAGAACTTCATAGACAATATGGATTCTGATGATGCTGCCGATATTATGGCAGAGCTATCAGATGAAAAAAAGGACGAAGTAATTTCTGCCATAACCGACATTCATTTAGCAAGCGACATTGTTGACCTCCTGCTTTACCCTGAAGATTCTGCCGGTGGATTAATGGCCAAAGAACTAATAAAAGTTCACATTAACTGGACGTTGATTCAATGCTTGCGAGAAATGAGAAAGCAAGCCGAAGACATAGAAGATGTTTACACCATTTATGTGGTTGATAACTTAGATAAATTAATTGGTACATTGAGCTTAAAAAAGCTCTTATTAGCGCCTGATGGCGCAACGGTTAAAGACCTGTATTTTGAAGAAATTAGATCGGTAAAAGCCTACGAAAAGTCGGATGAAATCGCATCTATTATGGAAAAATATGACTTGGTTGTGTTGCCTGTTGTGGATGAGTTAAATCGATTAATAGGTAGAATTACGATTGATGACATTGTAGATGTAATTAAAGAAGAGGCGGATAAAGATTATCAAATGGCTTCAGGTATTTCTGAAAGTGTAGACTCTACTGATAGTGTTAAAGTATTAACTAGAGCCCGCTTGCCTTGGCTATTAGTGGGCTTATTGGGCGGAATTTTAGGTGCCTTAGTGATTGGGCAATATGAAGATACACTTCAAATATATCCTGAGATGGCTCTTTTCATTCCGCTAATTGCAGCTATGGGCGGAAATGTGGGGGTGCAATCTTCAGCCATAATAGTACAAGGATTGGCCAACAATAGTTTGGGATTTGATAACCTCTTTCAACGATTGCGAAAAGAGTTTTTAGTCGCATTGTTAAATGGAGTGGTTTGTAGTATTCTGATCTTCGCTTACACCATTCTTTATAAAGACAGCAATGAGCTAGCCGCTACAGTTAGTGTGGCTCTTGTGCTTGTGATCATTTTTGCCGGCTTATTTGGCACCTTCGTTCCACTTATGCTAGACAAATTCAAGATCGACCCTGCCTTGGCTACAGGTCCATTTATTACAACAATGAACGACATTGTAGGTTTATTCATCTACTTTGGTATCGGGCACCTAATGTACATTTGGTTGTAAAATCGCAATTTAAAATTTGAACAGATGAAACCTAAGGTAATTTTTATCGATTCAGTTCACCCTATTTTATTCGAAAGATTAGAGCAAAGCGGATATGAGTGTCATTGGAAGAATGATTTGAACCGTTCTGAAATTCTGAGCATACTCCCAAACTATACAGGTGCAATTATTCGCTCAAAATTTAAATTTGATGAAGAAGTTTTTGAAAAGTCAACTCAGCTAAAATGGATTGCACGTTCAGGAGCAGGAATGGAAAACATTAATGCCAAAATAGCTCGAAACAAAAACATCCAACTATTTAACTCTCCAGAAGGAAACAGAGACGCTGTTGCAGAGCATTGCATCATGATGATTTTGAGCTTATTTAATCAATTAAACCAGGCTGATTCTGAAGTTAGATTAGGACAATGGAATAGAGAGAAAAATCGAGGTATTGAACTAAAAGGCAAAACGATAGGACTGTTAGGTTACGGTTATATGGGAGAAGCGCTTGCTAAAAGGCTAACAGGTTTTGGAGTAACTACGATTGCTTACGATAAATACAAAACGAACTTTTCAAGCGAAATTGTAACTGAAGTTGACTTAGAAACCTTTTTTAAGCAATCCGATATTTTGAGCATTCATCTGCCTTTAACGAAAGAGACTACTTTCTTAGTTGACGAATCATTCCTAAACCGTTTCGACAAAAACATTTACTTAATTAATACCGCCCGAGGAAAAAATGTTAAAACAGCTGACTTAGCTTCGGCTTTAATAACCGGTAAAGTAGTTGGTGCGGGTTTAGATGTATTAGAATATGAAAAAACCTCTTTTGAGGATTTAAAGAAGGAGGAACTTCCTACAGACTTTCAATATTTAGCAGGCTCAAATAGAGTAGTTTTATCTCCGCATGTAGCGGGCTGGACAAAAGAATCTTATTTTAAATTAAGCAATGTACTTGCAAACAAAATTTTAAGCAGGTAAGACTTATTAATCATAGCCAGCTAAAACTTTTCTGTTGTCGTACATTAAATTATACAAGCGGGTTCTTAAAATATCTCCCATCGACTGGCATTCTAAAAATGTCTGATCTTCAAAATGCTCCGCTAATTCGTGTTTTAACTGATTCACTTTTTCGGGTGGACTAATCGTATCATTGTCCAAACAATCCGACAAGTCTTTCAATCTATAACGAGAAACTCTAATTCGATTCGCAATCATGGCTCTCTCCTCTTTCTGATATTGCCGTATTGTTTTAGATTCTAGTAAATTGGACACAAAATCAACAATGGGGTTATTGTCTTTAAAATACTGCGGCAAGTACATCGTTTTGTTGCCTTCATATGTCTGTTGATCGAAATCGATAGCTCTAATCCGGTACTGAACAGCATCAAAATCTGGAGTTACATCTACTACATAATTATAGGAACGCATATCGCCTAATAAACGCACAAAGCAGCGCTCATTAAACTTTACAAATTCTTTCGCCAGTCGTATCTTATTCAACTGGGGATCCTCCAACCAACTCTTAATAAAAACATCCCCGGGAATACCTGCAATATGATCCTCTACAATTGTATTTCCATCCACAATGTAGAAAATTCTGTTTGGAGACAGAATATGCTCTAACTCTAATCCGTAAATCCGTGACGAGTCAGCCTTTTTAACATAGAAATAATCGTAGTTATCGTTGTATCTATTTGTTACCCTTATTCTGAATGGTTTTGAGTTTCCAAAAGGGCAAAAATCTATCCGATTTACATATAAATGCTCCATTACCTCAGTATCTCCTTCTGTTTTCAATAGTGCATAAACACTACTCAATGCGCTATGAATTTCACTCATGTCATTTTGACTGTAGAAAACGGTCTCCCACATTGTGTCCCTACCAGCATCATCATATAAGGAAATTGAATTCTCATAATGATTCAAATCTTCGTACTTAATTGGCAACGGATTTTCCCTAGAATATTCTTCTAAATATTTCCTTAGGTGCTCTTTAATAGGATAGTGAATCTTCTTTTTCGAGATTTCATTCATACCGTTAAGATAAACATATTTCAGTTAAAAAATCTTCGAAATCGTAAGGTTTCTTATAGAGTTGGTCGGTATATGTGTTCACCATTATTTTAATCAACTCCGTCTTCTCACCTTTAATCCGATGCTCAACAAATACATTACCAAATAATTGCTCGTAGGGAGTTTCTTTCCTAAACTTTAAGGTAGGTTTAAAAAAGTATTCTTCGATCGTTTTCAGCTCTCCATTTTCTTCCACTGCTTCTCTAGTAGCATGGTTTTGAACATAGCGAAGCGCCTTTAATTTCTGAATAATTAAGTGAACTAAGAAACGGTAATCTTCCGTCACCCAAGGACTCTCTGCTCGAAAATAGAAGCCGTTAGAATTCTTAGACTCATGAAGGTACAAGTTAACGCCTGCGGCAGAGTCAGCTTTTCGCTCTGCCATGCATTCTTTCAAATAATCTAACAATCCATTTTGCATGCCTTTTTCAATCCATGCCCTGTAATTACTTTCAAATGTTTTTGTTGGCACTATTGCTTCCCGCAGAATAACTTCTGATTCACCTGTCTCAGCATCTTTCTTTTCAGGCAGTAAATTACCTAACATTTCATTTAAAAAACCCATAACTCAAGTATACAACAAAAAAACAAAGAATAAGTTGATTTATCTACAATTTGAGAGCTATGCTTATATTTGAGGAACAGAAAAAGACAATATGGCAAAACGGAAAAAGTTCATCACCAAAACATCAGAAAAATTTCTATTCAAATATCTTAACAATACTTCACCAACTGGCTATGAAGCCGAAGGACAAAAAATTTGGTTAGACTACATCAAACCCTATACCGATGAACATTTTGTAGATATTTATGGAACAGCTGTTGCGGTAATTAATCCAAAGGCAAAGTACAAAGTAGTTATTGAGGCGCATGCAGATGAAATTTCTTGGTCGGTACACTACATTACCAAAGATGGATTTATTTACGTTCGCCGAAACGGTGGTTCTGACCATATGATTGCTCCTTCAAAAAGAGTAAACATTCATACCAAAAAGGGTTTAGTAAAAGCTATTTTCGGTTGGCCTGCAATCCACACCCGAGGTGGTGGTTCAAGTAAACCAGAAGATACTCCAAAAATGAGCAACATCTTTTTAGATTGTGGTTGTAGTTCAAAAGAGGAAGTAGAGAAATTAGGCGTTCACGTAGGTTGCGTAATTACTTACGAAGACGAACTAATGGTACTCAATAAAAAGTATTACGTTGGCCGTGCGTTAGACAACAGAATTGGTGGTTTTATGATTGCCGAAGTGGCGCGAATGCTAAAAGAAAACAAAAAAGAACTTCCTTTCGGATTATACATTACCAACGCAGTACAAGAAGAAGTTGGTTTACGAGGTGCTCAAATGATTGTGGAGCGAATCAAGCCTGATGTTGCCATTATAACGGACGTTTGTCACGATACACAAACCCCTATGATTAATAAGATTGAACAAGGCGATTTTATTGCTGGCGATGGACCTGTTATTGCTTACGGACCCGCTGTACAAAACAATTTGCGTGAATTGATTATTGATTCTGCTGAAAAAAGCAAGATTAAATTTCAACGGTATTCAGCTAGTCGAATTACCGGAACAGACACAGATGCTTTTGCTTACGCCACCGGAGGTGTTGCTTCAGCATTAATTTCATTGCCCATTCGCTATATGCATACTACAGTAGAAATGGCACACAAAGACGATGTGGAAGATGTAATTCAGCTGATTTACGATACCTTGTTAAACATTGAAGATGGCCATGATTTTAGATACTTGAAGTAGAGAAATAACTCACTTTATTGAAAAAGATCTTTCTCCCATTAGCCTCTGCTTTTTTAGCGTATCAGTTTTACCAAACATTGGTTGCTTTGTGATTGAATGCAGGAGTGAACGTTCATCTGGGACTTGATTTATTAATCGCTTTCATAATTGTGCTTTTCAGAACAGGAGTTTTTGCATTTGTTGGTTTCGCCTATCCAACTAATAAACTGATTGGAAGCTCTTGCTACCATTTAAAAAATACAAACCAACTTCTATTTTGGTATCGCCTGTTAAAAGTAGGGTATTTTAAAAAGCTGCTCCTCCTCTTATTTTGAGGAAGCAAAAAAACAGAACAAAGTATTTTAACGGAGCCAGAGCGGGAATTAAAATTTTATTTATCAAATACATCAATCTGATGTGCTGGTCATTTAAGCGCATTGGTTTTGGTGGTATTTGCTAATTTTTATACCTCATGTTTAAATTATTACGCAATTCCTATTTTCTTTTTTGGTATTAATATAGTCGGTAACTTGTACCCAATTACTTTGCAAAGACATCATCGTATTCGGTTACAGAAGTTCATTATTGATTAAGAAGAACCACAATGAGAAATCTAGAGTCAAAAATTATACTGCTCTTTTTTGTTTTAGTGCAGAGCTCTTGTTACTACAAACCATTTATAAAATATACTTTCAATAAAGAAGGGTTTAAGAAGTTTAGTAAAAAAGAGAAACTTGCCGGTAACAATGAAAACCCACACAGAGCTTACCAAGTGAATAAATACGATTGGGTGGTTGAGATTTTTCCTGACAAAGAACGAATTGCAGGAACGATGAGCATTAGTTTTACTCCAACCATTCGGCAAGACACCTTTTTGTTTGACCTGCAAAAACGAATGAAGATAAAATCATGTTCTACAACAGGAGATTTCGATTTAAAACGCAAAGGAGATTTTTTGTACCTCAACTTTGAAGAAAAACAGACTGCCAGAAAAAGAATAACCTTGACTATTCAGTACGAAGGAAAGCCGGTAAAATTAACAGGCGAAGGTCCGATACAATGGAAGAAGGACGATAAAGGAAGGCATTGGATTTCCTCCATTACCGAAGGCGTTGGCCCCCATTTTATGATGCCTTGTAATATTTTATTGGGTAATGAAGCAGATACAACTGTTATTTCTGTAACCGTTCCGTCTAACCTTACCGTAACTGCCAACGGACAATTGATTGGAGTTGTCGAAGCAGAAAATAAAAAAACCTTTAAGCACCTTGTTACAAATCCGATAAACATTTACAACATTTCCTTTAACGCCGGACACTTTGTGCAGTTAAATAAACCCTACACAGATGTTAACGGTATTGAGCGCAACATTGAATGCTTTGCAATGGATTACCGCAAAGAAGTAGCCGATGATTATTATAATCAGGCTCCTATTATTATGAAAGAGTTTGAGCAACTGTTTGGAGTATTTCCTTGGTGGAATGACGGTTGTCGTTTTGTAGAATCAACCTTTGCAGCCATGGAGCACCAAAGTTGTATTGCAATGGGCGACGAATATTACAAAGATTGGAAGGACACCATAAATACAACTTTAGTGCATGAATTGGCGCATGAATGGTGGGGAAATAGCGTTACGGGAAAAGATTATTGTGACATATGGATTCACGAAGGCATGGCAACTTATTCTGAGGCGTTATTTCTAGAAAAGTTTTTAGGAAAAGAAGATTACACAGAGAGAATGAGAAAAATGGTATTTTCTGCCTATAATACAATTCCGATTCATAAAATTTGCGGTGTTGCTTATAACAGTTGGACAAATGGGCCAGACCAAGACATTTATGACAAAGGAGCATTAATGATGCACTCATTGAGGGTTTTAGTAAATGACGATGCCCTTTTTTTACAGGCTTTAAAACAAATTCAAGTTGACTTTGCCGTCCAAAACATTTCTAGTGAAGAAATGGTTATCAAGCTTAATAAATCACTTTTAGACGACTATTCGCCAATGTTAAATTGGTATTTAGATGAAGCCAAGCCCCCACAATTGGAAGTTAGAATAGACAAGAAGAAAGGTAAATTGCACTACCGTTGGGCGAGAGAAATACCCTTAATGATGCGACAAGAATTAGTGGTCTTAAGAAATAAAGAAGAAATAAGAATCAATCCTACATCAGAATTCCAAACCATAGATCTAGTTTCCGGTGAGAAGCTTCGATTTCTAATTGAGCGAGGTATCTATTATCAATTGAATGTTTTAGACGTAATAAAATAATGCCCATCACTCTCCTCTCCTCCCCACTGCAGGGGTTTACTGATTTCCGATTTCGAAATGCTTTTCAAAAGTACTTTGGTGGTATTGATACCTTTTATTCGCCCTATATTAGATTAAACGGCAAGTTTGTAATTAAGCCTGCTTACGACAGAGACTTATTGGTAAAAAACAACAATACATTAACTGTTATTCCGCAAATAATGACCAATGATGCAGATGAGTTTTTGTTTGTAGCAAAATATGTAAAGTCGCTTGGCTACAATGAATTGAATTGGAATCTTGGCTGCCCCTACCCAATGGTAACTAACCGTGGAATGGGATCAGGCTTAATTTGTCAGCCAGAAAAAATTGACCATATTTTAAATCGAGTTCACTCAGAAACTGATTTAATTGTTTCGATGAAAATGAGAATGGGCTACGAGCACCCTGAGGAGATTTTAGATGTATTTCCTCTACTGGAAAAGTATCCGTTAAAAAACATTGCGATTCATGCTAGAATTGGCAAACAACTTTACAAAGGAGGAGTGAACTTAGAAGCTTTTCAGCGTTGCGTTGAGAGTACTCGTCACAAATTATACTACAACGGCGATATTACCACCGTAGCAGGGTTTAAAGAGATGCAAGAACGTTTCCCAAGCATTGATCATTGGATGTTGGGCCGGGGTTTAATTGCGGATCCTTTTCTGCCAAACATGATTAAAAACAATACCACAGAATATCCAGAGAACAGGTTTGAGGTGTTCAGTAAATTTCACGATACCTTATTTTCTGAATTTGAACAATCTCTATCCGGAGCGAAGCACATTACCATGAAAATGCTGCACTACTGGGAATATTTTGCACAAACATTTTCGAATCCCAAGAAGGTCGTAAAGAAGATAAAAAAAGCAAATACCATCGACGCATACGATAACGCTGTTCGAGAAATTTTTGAAACTGAGGAAGAGCTTGCTTTCGATTAGCGTAATTTAGAGCTTTCAAAGAAATTACATGAGTTCCACCCTTATTTGTCCACATTGCACAGCTGAATTGGTAAAAACCGAGCAAAGGACTTTTCAATGTGAATCAAACCATAGTTTCGACCTTTCTAAAGAGGGTTATTTGAACCTTTTACCGGTAAATAAAAAGAAGTCGAAAGAACCTGGCGACAATGAGCTGATGATTGCAGCGCGCAGAGAATTTTTGGAAGAAGGAAATTATGACCCTCTAGTAGCAAGCATAAAGGACCTGCTAACTCAAGAATTACGATTCGAAAAAAAGGATTTTTTGGCCCTAGACGCAGGCTGTGGCGAGGGATATTATTCTGAACATGCACTTAAAAAAGCCAGTGCTAAAGCTATTGTATTGGGAACAGATATCTCGAAATATGCCGTAAAAAATGCAGCCAAGAAATACAAAAACAACCTCTATTTTGTGAGTTCAATCTACAACATGCCTGTAGCATCGGATAGTATGGATGTAATTCTTTCCGTTTTTTCTCCTATTAAACCAACTGAATTTAAGCGGATCTTAAATCACAAAGGGTTTCTTATTGTTGTAAGTCCTGCTGAAAACCACATGAAGCAGCTGGCAGAACTCATCTACAATAGCTTTCGACCACATGAACATAAAATAGTTGAAGAAATGCCGGATTCGTTCGACCACTATCTCTCTAAACGGACTACTTTCGACATCGTAATTAAAAGTTCAGCAACCTTACAGGCATTGCACAAAATGACCCCATATTATTACAACACAAGTAAAGAAGGGCAAGAAAAAGTAACAAATTGCTCAACCATGAAAGTAACCTGCGACTTTCACATCAGCGTATTTAAAAAAGCTTCGGCACAATGAAACAAACAATTGCAATTATAGGCGGTGGAGCAGCAGCTCTTAGCCTAGCTTCATTTCTAGATTCTACTAAATTTGACATCTCACTCTACGAAAAAAACAAAGCCTTGGGACGCAAGTTTCTGGTAGCAGGCAAAGGTGGTTTTAACCTGACTCATGCAGAACCTATGGACGACTTCGTTTCTAGGTACGCTCCTAAACCATTTTTGAAACCTGCGTTAAGTGCATTTACCAAGGATGATTTTAGAGTTTGGTTGGCAAGCATTGGTGTTCCAACATTTGTAGGAAGTAGCAATAGAATATACCCAGAGAAAGGCATTAAACCTATTGAAGTATTGCGAGCAATTGAGAAAGCATTAGTGTTAAATAAGGTGAAAATTCATTTTAACAAAACTTGGACAGGTTGGAGTGAAAAAGAGGCATTACTTTTTAGTGATGAGACTGTCGCAACTTCGGACCTTTGCATTTTCGCTCTGGGCGGTGGCAGTTGGAAGATAACAGGATCGGATGGTTCTTGGTTAAGTGAATTTAAAAAAGCTGGCATTAAGACCAATGCTTTTGAAGCAAGCAACTGCGCTTTTGAAGTAAAATGGAAAGGCGCAATACTCGATAAATTTGCAGGAAAACCACTCAAAAACATACGTATTACTTGCCAAGACAAAACTCAAAAAGGAGAGGTTGTGCTTACTAAATTTGGATTGGAAGGAAATGCTATTTATGCCTTAAGTCCTGAAATTCGAAAGCAAGTATCAAAGGGAACAGCACAAATTACGGTTGATTTTAAACCTACTTTTTCAGTAGAAGCGTTACTAGAGAAGTTAACCACAACCAAAGCAAAAAACAGCACTGATTGTTTAAAACACGAACTCAACTTAAGTGCCCTACAAATTGGATTAATTAGAAGTTATTTAACTAAAGACGAATTTCTTAACAAGGAAACATTGTCTCAAAAGATTAAAAATTTTCCAATTCAAATTGATGGAATAGCACACATTGACGAAGCTATTTCTACAGTTGGGGGAATTGATTTAAAAGAAATTAACTCCAACTTCGAATTAATTAAAAAACCAAATTCATATTGCATCGGAGAAATGTTAGATTGGGATGCACCAACTGGCGGATATTTATTGCAAGCCTGCTTTTCAATGGGCTATCATTTGGCAGAACATCTAAATAAAGAGTAAAATGTTATTCTCAATTTTTGGCCCATCTAAAGCAAACGCTTGGAAAGAAGTAGCCCTGCAACTAGGAAAGAATACTCGCTTTGAAAAAGTAGATTTTTGGTCTAATTCAAAATTATTTTACACACACCAAAATTGGGAATTCTTGCTTAAAACAAGAACGAGTCGCAGCAACAACCATTCTGCCACTTTTACTACACTAAAGGTTCCTTTTGCAGCAAGTAGTGATTTTAGATTCAGAATTACACAGGAAGCGATATTTTCTACAGTTGGGAAATACTTAAACCTTAACGACATTGAAATTAATGACAAAAAGTTTGACAATGAATTCTACATTAAAGGAAATGACGAGACGTTAGTAAAAGAATGCTAATCGACGATTCTATTCGTAAAATTATGCTAAGCCTGAAAGAAATGGATTTGGAGGTAACTGCAGATACAGGTTCTTGGGGAACTGACTTACCCCATGGGGTTTTAATTCTAAAGTACGAATGCCTCGGAGTAATCAAAGATGTAAACACAATTGAAAAAATACTTATTCTACTTTCAAAAATTTTAGATCGTTTATTAGAAATGGGAGTGATCTTAAAATACCACCCAAATTTTAAATTGAGTTAATTCTCTGGTTTTATGAGTATCATTTTCCGAAAAGCAAAAATTACTTCCAAAAAAATAGGCCAATTCGTGAGTGTATGGCGAAGAAATGAGCTCGGCGTTACTCAGCCTCATGAGCTAACGGATGATTTTGAATTCTATATTATAAAATGTCAAAGCAATAATAAAATTGGACAGTTTGTATTTCCGAAAATAGAATTAGCGAAGAGAGGAATTGTTACTACTTCAGAAAAAGAAGGAAAACGAGGGTTCAGAGTTTATCCTCCTTGGGACAAAGCAGAAAGCCAACAAGCTATTAAAACGCAAGCTTGGCAGCTGAATTACTTCCATTACATGGATTCCGAAATTGACCTAAAAAAAGCGAACCTTCTTTCCTCAAATTCATAGCTTCAGGTAGAATTTAAAGTTTCTGCTAAATTGAATAACTTGGCCCTTTAACTTGAAAAAAATGGACTCCTTTAAAAATCGTCTACTTACAAATCGAAAAACAGTCATCTCTTTACTTATTCTGGTTATGGCAATTGGTTTCTTTTATAACATAGGAGAAAATGCTTTAAAAGCCGAGGAACCTAGAAGAGCAACGATCAGCATGGAGATGATGTTCTCAGGTGATTATATACACCCTACCTTAAACAATTGGACATATTACAACAAGCCACCACTATTCAATTGGGTTCAAGTTGCATTCATGAAAGCCTTTAACTCAAACGCTGAATGGGTGGCGAGGATGCCGTCATTGCTTTCGCATATACTGTGTTGTTTGCTAATTTATTTTAGTTTCAGAAACTATGTAGGTGAAAGAGTTGCGACATTAACTGCTTTTTTATCACTGGTCGCGATAGAATTACTTTTTTATGGCAGTATTTTTAGTGGCGAAATTGACTTATTCTTCAGCCTCCTAGTTTTCCTTCAAATCATGTCCCTCTTTATTTTCTATCAGAGAAAACAATGGCTCCAAATGTTTTTACTGTCCTACTTTTTTGCGGCTCTGGGTGTATTAACAAAAGGGCCGCCTTCAGTAGCTTTTCAAGGCCTCACGCTAATAGCGATGGCAGTATTATATAAAGATATCAGATTACTCTTCAGGTGGCAACATTTCTTAGGAGCTGCATTTTTCATTTTTGTAAGCGGTAGCTATTTTTATCTATACTCTGATGGTGGAGATACAGTTGCCTATTTATCTCGTTTGTTTAAGGAGGCATCACAGAGAACGGGAGTAGAGAGCGAACTGAGTAAAATATTATTGGGAATTATCAACGTCCCCATTCAATTACTACTCTTAATTCTTCCTGCTTCATTGCTAATTCCGTACTTATTTAAGAGAGGAAACTTTAGCATCATAAAATCTAATCCTCTTCTACTATTTTCCCTGTACTTCATATTATTCAATATTCCATTATATTGGTTTACAGGAGATTTTAAGAACAGATACGTGTACATGTTCTTTCCTTTCTTGGTATTATTTTTCGCATACTTCTATGAAAATAGAAAACTAGAAATGGCCAAGGTTACACTTGTAATGGAAAAAGTATGGGGAATTATTATTATTATTCTTGCAATTGCTGCACTGAGCTTTGCATTTACTCCTTTGGCAGAATTGGTCGATAATAGTATGGTCAAAGCAATTGTTTTATCAGCATGTTTTACCACTCTTGCAATTTATTACTACAGAGTAAAAACCCATAGAATATTACTTTTACTTATGGCAATAGGTATACTTCGAATTGGGTTTAACGTTATTTACCCACCTTTATTGAAACAGAAGTCGAGGCACAATGTAAAATTAGAGATGAGTAAAATATTAGCTTTAACAGAAGATAAAAATATTCAGTTTGTAGGATTGACTGATGTCATCCTCTCAAGTGCATCAATAGGTCCTCTTAAATTTCCCGAGAAACAATTAAAAATCGCAAGACACATGTCTTTTGAAATTCCGTACTACTATTCTCTATCAAGGAATGAGCCTCTTAAATTTACAACAGAAATTGTTCCAGGGCAATTGTATTTAGCGTATGAGAGCTTTCTTGAAGGGAAAGGATATTCTCCAATCTATCGGTTTATAGACACAAAGAAAAAAACGGTTGTTCTTTTTAAAGGCTAAGCCTCTTCCTTGTCAATAGGTTGAAACATAAAGTATGCCCCTGCAATAGAGTTTAAGGCAAGGCTCAGGTAAAATATAATTCCAATTGCCAGCGTCAGGTCAATGTTAAGCCCCATATACTCCGCGCCAAGCACAAAAGCAAGTTCCCGGGCACCCAACATTGGCAAAGCGTAAGCATAGCAAGAGACTAAAAATATAAACAGGTAGTCTATAATTTCCGGCCCAACATTCAACGATTTTAATATTAAAAAAGCGCACATTAATTGAAAAAACTGCACAATTACCGACTGAATACTAGTAATGAACCACGAAGGTAAAAATGATTTAAAAAATAAAAAAACACCTAAATAGTGAGCACCATAGGCCAAAAATATGAGGGGAATTGATACCCACTTGTATTCAAATTCAAAAGAAATGAAGTTTATTAAGATAAGTACCAAAAGGGTAAGCCCCATAATGCCGCTTACTTTATCCAGCAGCGAAGCCCACACTAACTTTTTCATTTTAATTTCAAACTTCTTTTTTAGCCAAACCACCTTAAATCCCTCGCCTCCAATCAGTGGTATAAACAAGTTGTAAAACATTCCGGCTAAATAAAGCTTGTAGTTCACAATAGAACTTAGCTGAAGGTCCTGGGTTTTATACAGATTATTAATTCTAAAACTACCAACAAGTTTGGAGATAAAAAAAGACAAAACTGCTAAAACCAAGAATACAACATCTGCAGTAGCAAAATACTCCACTACTTTATCGAAGTCTATTTTATTAACTATCAAAACAATCGCAACAATGCTTAGTCCTAGTTTCAGTAGTAGCTTTAAAATTTTCTTGATTTGGTCAGACATAATTGATTTTAGATGGTGTAAACTTATTTATTTAAAGTAAGAAGCTCCACATTCTTGTGTGTTTAATACTAACAACGAAACAATAGAAACCGAGAGATGAGCAATTGAACAAAGCTAAAACTGGAATCAAAGCCTTAAATTAACTGTCCTTTCACCTGTATGTCATCCCTACATCGCAATACAAAAGCTTATGAAACTGAATAAAAAATAGCCTGCAATAACGATTCTAAGTTTATTATTTTCAGCGATTGCCAAATACGAGACAATAGCTTTGCAGACGACTTTGCAAACACCAGAAAAATTTACTTGCATGCATTATTATACTATTTTAAGGAAGTTGCACCTGCTGTGAATTAGTCGACGCGAAAGAACTGTAGTAAAATACGAGCTTCCATTCCATTTATGAAGCACATCAAAATGTGTTTGAATGAATGCGAAAGTTTTATGAGAAAAAACAGTCTATTTAGAGTAGTTGGCAATCACGACATGGTTTATAGCAAAAAGAAATAGGTCGAGAAACACCTTTACCGATACTTTGATAAAATAACGGGAACAAACAAGCTATTAAAACACAAGAGTGGCAGTTGAATTACTTCCACTACATGGTTTGTGAAATTGAATTACAAAAAGCTAATTTACTATCTGCAGAATTATAATTTGATAAACTTTTGTTGTAAATGTTTGGTTCCTCTTGTAAGTATTACAACATACATTCCACTTCTTAAATCAGATACATTTACAGTAGATTTTTCTCCTGCATAACTTGAAGTTAGGGTTATGTTTTTTTGCAGTTGTCCGCTGGTATTGTAGATTTCAATTTCATCAATTCTCTCATTTACTACAATTGTAAGTTGATCTACCACAGGGTTTGGCATTAATAATAATTCAGTTAAAGAATTTTCCAAAAGTGAGCTAACCGTGTCTTGATGAAAATAAACTGCCCCTAAATCTGCGTAGGTTCCATCTGGGTCTAAAGTTCCCGTTTTTTGCCCAGCATCAATACATTTGGATGACTTTGTTAACGAATAATCTAAATTTAAAGGGTCATTAAAACCGGGAACTTCAAACAAATTACTATCTCCCAACAATAATGTTGAACTAGAAGAATTAAAACTCGCCATGTATGAAGATGAATCATCTGAGAAAATTGGAATGTCATTGTCGTGGAAGATACTGTTCAAAACATTGACACTACTGCCCTTATTTGGTCGGCCTTGAGCCAAAGTTGTTACACCTATTCTATTGTTATGAAATGTATTGTTCAAGATTAATCCATTCGACCCTTCTTTAAAACTAACTCCTTCTGCACAATTAACTAATATATTCCTGTACACAAAAATGTCGGTTGAACTGCCAAAATTATCACTTCCAATTTCCATCCCTCGATTTGCAACATTTACAATTAGATTGCTATCTATGATGGTTTTGTAGCAATTATTCAAGTCAATAGCATCATCGTTCATACCAAAAAAATGACATTTCCCAACCCTTCCATTGTTACAGTTTAAATACTCCACCGCATCAGGAATCTCTTGAAAATAACAATTCAAGACCTGCGGATTATCAATCGAGTGAACCAAAAACCCTTCTCCCTTATTGCTTCCTTATACATTGCTTTCTTCAATCTTCAATTCTCCACCAATGAACCTTGATATAGCATCATTCCAGCGAAGATTTTGATTATTAACAAACGTTACGTTATTGAAATGATTTACAGAATTAAAGCTCAAGAATCGACCCTCCTCAATATATGCGTTCTCCACATGAAGTGAATCTACATGAATGTAAATTTTAAATTCTCCCCAGCCTATCACGGGGGTCATTGGTTTTACTGAAGCTAAATTATTAGAATCACCTTTTATTATAAGCACTCCTTCAACTTGAACATTAACAGAATCTCCCATAAATAATTCCGCTCCTGCAGATAATAATAAAGTATCACCCCGGTTAATTGTAGTATCAGTCAAGATGTAATACGGAGAATTTGAGGCATCAATTGTAGTAAATGACTGAGAATAGGATGATATACCTGTAAATGTTAGAATGAGAAGCAAAAAACTTCTCAACCCGTAACGTATTAAAGATGACACAAATTTCACAGGATAAACTTAAGCATGAAAAATAAAACCTGCATAATCATGACATACTCCTGCCTTAATAATTACAAAAACCCGTCACCAATCTATTGGAAAGTAGTCTTTTAAAAATTTACCACACCAATGCTCTCCTCGGTTAATTCCATCAAAAATAGGATCCATCACTCTAGCTGCCCCATCAACAATATCTAAAGGCGGCTGAAAATCGTGAACATCCTCCTTGTACTTCGCTATTTGTGCAGGATCTTCGTCAGTTACCCAACCTGTATCCACTGCATTCATATAAATACCATAATTGGCTAAATCCCCTGCTGAAGTATGCGTTAGCATGTTTAATGCAGCCTTTGCCATGTTGGTGTGCGGGTGTCTTGGCTCTTTCTTGAAACGGTAGAACTTTCCTTCCATAGCCGTTACATTCACAATGTGCTTTTGCCCTGTTTCGTCTCTTTTCATCATAGATGACAATCGATTACATAAAACAAAAGGAGCTATGGAATTTACCAATTGCACTTCCAACAATTCAGGTGTCGGCACTTCGCCCAACTTCAAACGCCAAGAGTTCGTTGTTCTTAAATCAACTTGCTGTAAATCAACATCCAATTTACCTTCAGGAAAGACTTCTTTGTCTTGTACAGCGCCATCATAACTGTATGGAATTTGAGATAAAGCAGCCGAAGCCCTCAAACCAATTCCAGGTCCTTTAGCATTCCAACTTACTGCCAATGTTGAAATATCTTTTGCTACACCGGAAGCGCCTTCAATTCTTGCAATACAATTCTTATGGCTCCGCAATAGATATTGAACTTCTGGTGCATGATTATTAATGAATTCTTCCTCTAACTCCATCATATGAGCGTAAAAACCTGGAGGTCTTCGCACGGTCTGGGCGGCATTATTAATAAGGATATCCAGTCGCTCGTAGGTTTGCTCTATGTAAGAACAGAAAAGCTCTACACTTGGCGTATGGCGTAAATCTAATCCATGAATGTGCAAACGGTCACACCACGTTTGGTAGTCTTTTTCCTTTGCAAAACGTATTGCCGAATCTGCAGGAAATCGAGTAGTTGCAATTACTGTTGCACCTGCTCGAAGCATCATTAAAGTTACATGATACCCGATTTTCAACCGAGACCCTGTCATTAGTGCAACTTGTCCTCTTAAGTCTGCTGTTTGAAAACGCTTTTGATAATTTAAATCGCCACAAGATTGGCACATGGTATCATAAAAGGGGTGCAATAAAGTAAATTCCTTTTTACACACATAGCAGTTTCTTGGCGACGAAATACTTTCGCCGTCCATTCGATCCGCCCCTTGAGGAAGTAATAGTTGATCTGGTGCAGTGAAGACGGAAGCAGTTCGAGCGGACCTAATTCCTGTTTTTCCTCTGGCTGTTCTATCCTTGTCTCGTACGTGATTTTTTCGCTGATTATTTAGCGCTTTTCGTCGCTTTTTCAACTCCGTTCTATCGGGTCGAGATAAGATCCCTGCAGACTTTAAGAGTTCTATTCGATCTTTTTCATCGAGTAACAGTAATCCATCACTATCTGCCACTAGACTTTTAAGTACTTCTAAACTTGCCGTTAATTCCTCTTTTTTGAGACGCTTAACTTCAATTTTTTTATTTTCTTCCTCTTCCAACTATTCAATTTTATACCTTTGCAAAAGTATTGAAAGCACAGCTGTAATTTGCAAAATTTCAAAAGATTGAAATTAACTTAGCTAAATGAAAACAAAGCAATTTTACAATACAATATCACCGCTGTATTTTATTATTGATTTCTTTCTGTCGAATCACAAAAAGCACCTTATTAAAGCGGTCAATCAATACCCTACTGCTACTATTTTAGAAATTGGAATTGGACATGGAAAACATTTAAAACACTTTAACTCGAATCGAATTACAGGAATTGACAACTCTGAAAAAATGTTAGCACGTGCAAAGGCTAATAGCCACCATACGGTTATATTAAAACTATTGGATGCAACAGAGGTTAAAACATTGAATCGTCAGTTCGATATTGTTATACTTTCCCATATTTTGAGCACAAGTAACCAGCCAAACAAAATACTCCAAGCAGCAAGTTCCGTATTAAATAAGGGTGGCAAATTAATTATAATCAATCATTTTAGCTCTCATTCATTACGCGGTTTCTTGGAAAAAACTTTCCAACCGATTGCTAAAATTTTTCATTTTAAATCGTATTTCCCCCTTGAAAACTTAACCGCATTAAAAACCTTTCGACCATTGAAAGCGCTTAAATTTGGGATCTTAAACAGCTACAAACTTTTAATTTTTGAAAAAACTTAGTCTCAACCATTTAACCCTTGTAATGAGCTTACTCTTTAGTTTATTTATTTACCTGTTCTATAGAAGCGAGCAAACTGTTGTTAACGAAATCTTTCAGTTTTTATTTACAGGGCAGTTGTACTTTCATCTAAAGCACATTATTTCCACTACTATTTTACTTCCCAACTTTTTAGTTTTTTCCTTACCTGAAGGGTTGTGGGTTCTTGCGGTTACGATCGCTTCCAAGAATTTCTTCTTAAAAATAAATGGACATTCATTTCAACTGGCAATAACTCCCATAATCATTGCTATTTTGCTAGAACTATTTCAGTTAGGTGGAATTACAAATGGCACCTTTGATTGGTGGGATTTAATGAGCGCAATTTCTTTTTGGAGTGCAGGCTACTTTTTGCTACCCAATGCGTCCAACAAACAAGAATTATTTAAACGTTTTAATTCGAATTCATTCATTTGTTTAGCTTCCTATTTGGCGCTTTACCTTTCACATGTGTCTGTTTAGGTAATAATTACCTTCAGAAAATGAACTCTATCCTTATACCCCATATGAAAAAAACAATATCTGTCTTGTCCCTTTTAATTACCATAATTTCGACTGCTTCAGCTTGTTCTGCTGTATTTGTAAAAAAAGGTCAAATGTATTTGGGTAAAAACTTTGACTGGTACAGCGGCAACGGAATAATTTTACAAAACAGACGTGGAATGAAAAAGGTTGCTTACGGTTTAGATACTAATAACGTAGTTGGCTGGACTTCTAGATATGGGTCTATTACCTTTAACCAAGTTGGAAAAGAGTTTCCATATGGCGGAGTAAATGAAAGAGGTTTAGCGATAGAGATGCTTTGGTATTCTGACAGTTATTATGAAGAAAGTGGAAAGCCTACTCTTTCTGAGTTAGAATGGGTTCAGTACAACTTAGATAATTACAAAACCGCTGCTGAAGTTCAATTTTACTTAGATTCCATGAACATTAATCCCGTTCATTCAAACTTACATTACATTGTTGCAGATAGAGGAGGCAGATCATTTGTAGTTGACTTTGTGAATGGAAAAGCAGTAGTCAGTAATACAAAGGACGAGTTTCAGGCATTAACGAATAGCAACTATAAAAGTTCCTTGACCTATTTTGAAAAAAATAAAGATAAAATTAATTTTGAATCTCGAGAGTCTGAGGACCGATTTTGTCAGTTAACAGACAACGTTCAGAGAAGAGATACAAGAAGAATTGAATCTATGTTTACCCTATTAAAAGAGAGCAGCGAAGAACGAGACAATTACAAAACCTACTGGACAATCGTTTACGATTTGGGCAATATGATGCTGTACTTCAAAAGCTTCGACAATCAGAAAGTGAAACAAATAAATTTAGCCGACATTGGCTTATCAAAATCTTCTGTGTCCTATGCCATGGACATTAACATTGACCAAGTCCATTGGAAAAAGTATACTGCTGACTGGAATTTAACATTGTTAAGCTCTTCTATGAAGCAAGCAGGGATTCTTTTGAACCTAGATCAGGCCAATCAGCACATGATGCAACCAGACCAGTTTGTGATGGATGATATTTACAGAAATGAGCATGAGGATTTGAAAGTTATATTTTCAATTAAAAACCAAAAGGGCTTAATTTTTTATTCCTTAATGAAGGGTGAAGAAAATTACAAAAGATTCAGAGGCACAGTTTCTGCGTTAACTAGAGCGAATGCCAAAACAATTAAAAGAGTGCACTACTCTCTGCGCAAAGGGGAATATGCTTTAGCAGCCTTCCACGATAAAAACTCTAATTCCAGATTGGACAAATTTATTGGAATTCCGACTGAACCAACTGCATTCTCAAATGGTAAAAAAGCAAGCTTTGGTCCACCAACATTTGAACAAGTAAAATTCAAACTTCAAGATAAGTTGGTATTGCCGATTAAAATTCGATAATTCACTTTGTTCACATGATGGATTAAACAGGTTATTTTCAAAACCTTCCGCTTACTCGCCCCCGCTGTATTAAAGGCACTTTTTACTAAAGTTAAGAAGGGTATTTAGCGCAATGTATGTTGACTTTATACTCAAATCAAAAATCTAATTCTGTTGAGTAGCCGGTAATTTTAACTCCCCTGCTTCCATTTTATGAAACTGAACGGCAAGGTGCGCTAAAAATGAGGTAATGCCGGTAATAGCACCTTGTGTTTGCTCGCTAATTTCCTTTTGCTTTAAACGCATTACTAAAAAGCCATAAACACCGTGCACTGCCACATCTACTTGATTTATTAAATCCTGCCCTACTGATTTTACCGTCAACTCTTTTAACGAAGGGCGGGCAGTTTCATACAAATCAATATAGGTTTGATCTTGGTAGGTAGTTAAAAGCTGATCGTGCAAATCTTGCAATTGAAGCTTTACTTCTTTTAGCTCTCGTAAATGACCTGACTGCTGTAATTGTTGACGTTGCATTTTTTCAATTAACTCAGCATACCATTTCTTAATCTCTAACTTTACTTCATTAGGCTGGTCAAATCGTTGAACAATATTGCTATCCAATTGTGATAAATCAAACTTAAAGGAGCGAATAATATCTTCTATTTGGTACATGTAAAGTAAGTATTCGATAATATTAGTTCTTCTTTTTTCTCTAGAAATTAACATATGCTTTTGGTAATTTAATCTAAAGCAAAATTGAGATTTATTTGATGAATTTGAAACCTGAAATACAAGCCAATTTAAAACAAATTGATGAAATAGAGTCTAAATTTCATCGAGACCTATTAGCATTGCTTTACTCACCCTTTGTTTTTGCTGACTTTTTTCCTAAAAATTTCCAGTTTAAACTGTTAGAATTTCCAAATTTTGAGAAATTACTTACCTGGTTCAGAAGCATTGAATCAAAACCGCACCCTACAAACTTAGATCGAATTAGACTAGGCAAGTACGCAGAAGAATTAATGTTATTTTACTTTCAAAACAGTAATTACTTTTCTGTGATTGACGCCAACTTGCAACTCATAGATGGAAAGATAACAGTTGGAGAAATTGACTTTTTATTGGAGGAAAAACAGAATCTTGAAAAAATCCACTTAGAACTGGCCATTAAGTTTTTCTTAGAGGTTACTGTTGACGGAAGTGTGGAGTGGATTGGACCTTCAACCAAAGACAACCTTTCCAAAAAGCAATCGAAGTTGATGAACCGCCAATTAAAGATTCCTAAGCAGTACCCTCATTTACTTCCATTTCATCTACAATTGATAGAATTTAAGCCTCAAATTTTGCTAAAGGGTGCTGCTTTTATTGAATTTAAAAAGTATACCTTGTCGGAAAACCCACTAAAGAATGCGTGGTGGCTGCATGTTGAAGAATTAGACTCAATCAAACAACCGAACTTACTGTTCGCAATTGTTCCCAACAGAAAAGATTGGATTTTTCCATTTAATAAGAGATTAGAACGCATGAACTTCCAACAATTAAAATTTGAAATTTCAGATTATTTAGAATTACAAAATGAAATTATGATAACGCGCTTTTTAAAAGACGGCACACCGATAGACCGAGGATTTATCGTTCGCTCAAATTGGCCGCATTAAAGGCTCATTTTATCTTTTAACTTTGCTGCCTGTCTTCTTGAAATTTCAATCTGCTTACCATCTGTTAATGTAACTCGTAACCCCCCGTTAAACCAGCTTTCCATGCTTTCAATCCAGTTTAAATTTATTATAAATTTACGATTCGCTCGAAAGAACGATTTACCATCAAGACGCTGCTCTAAGTTATTTAGTGACTTCAATATCAAAGGTTTATTTTTTTCAAAATAAACTCGAACATAATTCCCCTCCGATTCAAATGCACTAACGTCTTTTAATCGCACAAACCAACATTTCTCCCCGTCTTTTACGAAAACCTGATCGTTTGGGCCGAGTTTTTTTGTTGAATCTTCCTCCTCTTCTTGGTCAATAATCTCTTGATCGTCTTTTGCACTTTCATTCAATTTATGAACACAGTCTTTCAATCGATCTTTATCTATGGGCTTTAACAAATAATCAAAAGCATTTACCTCGAAGGCTTTCAATGCATACTCATCATAGGCCGTAGTAAATACTACTTGAGGAACAAATGAAAGCTCTTCCAATAAATCGAACCCTGTTTTTGCAGGCATTTGAATGTCTAAAAAGATTAAATCAGGCTTTAATGCTTCAATGTTTTTCTTTGCATGGTCGGCATTATGGCTCTCTCCAATAATTTCAATTTCAGGATAATCTGCCAATAAATTAGTAAGTTCTTTTCTAGCTAATCGTTCGTCATCAATAATTATTGCTTTCATAGTTCTTCGTTTTTATCGTCAATATTACTTTTTAGCACTTTTATCTCTTTTATTTTATCCGGAATAGTAACTACTGCAATTACAGTACCCACTTCAGAATTCTTAATCGTTAACTCCCCTTTTTCTCCGTATAATAAAAACAATCGCTGTCTGCTATTTAATAGCCCAAAGCCAGGCTCTCGATCCGTTTCTTCTCTAAAGTTTCCTGTATTTTCTATTGACACTTTCAAATTATCTCCTTTTTGTTTTGCCCTAATCGTAATCGTTCCCCCCTTTGCCAATCTGCTAATTCCATGCTTAATTCCGTTCTCGACCAACGTTTGTAATAACATGGGTGGCACTTTATAATCCTTCGTATTTTCATCGATATCATAACTTACTTGCAATCTTTCTTCAAAACGAGTTTGCTCCAAACTCAAATAATCATTCAACAACTGTAATTCTTGTTTTAACGGAATAACCTTATGCCTTCCCATCAATAGAGAGCTTCGCAAAATATTAGAAAGTTGAGTAATTGAATCTTTTGATTTCTCAGGGTTCTCATCTACCAAAGCTCTAATGCTATTCATAGAATTGAAAATAAAATGGGGGTTAAGTTGGGACTTGAGTTTATTTAACTCAACTTCTGTACTTAATGCCTGCCATTGTAAATTTTTAATTTCTTCTTTTCTGTAATTCTGAATAAAATGGAATAAGAAATAAAGCAATGACCATAGAATAAAAATAACTGAAAGACTCAATGTATTCTGAAGAATTTCTAGGGTATTGATGATCACTTGCTGCCTAACAATGATAATTTCAAAGAAAAAAGTGTGGAGAAAGAAAAATGACATTCCACATAAAATTGAGGTCAAAACAACACGAGGAATTAAATCAACAATTTTAAACTTAAGCCAGTTTAACTGCAAGATTAGCACTCTGTACGTGTGAGAAACAAGAATACCCAACACAAATGACATCACCGAGTAGGTGACCAAGTAAAAATCTACAGCCCTACCCTCTAACTGATTAAGCACCCACATTATTATAACGTAAGTCAACCAGCCAATTCCTTGACAAACCCAATACAATTTTAATTTAGACATCATAAAAGAGCAACGGTACTAGTAATTTATAAATTTATGTTTATTAATTTTATTATGGAATTGAGAATTTTGAAAAACTCCATCCGAATATTAAAACACTCTAGGTGTGAAACCAAATTAGCCTCATTTTAATGCTAATTCCATTGAATTACACCAATGGAGAAATTCATTTACAAGTGGAGATATAATTACCTATTTCAAAAACAATGAACAATAAAATAATTGCATTTCTCTTTTTTACAATCGCCTCTCTTTCTGCCTTTAGCCAAGCCAGAGAGGATAACAGCAGACCTTCTGCGACAAAAGCAACAAACAAGAATAAAGGCTTTCAATTAGATAAAGTAGTTGTTGGAGGTAATTTTGGAGCTCAATTTGGAGATTTAACGTTAATAGAGATTTCCCCAACTGCGGGTTATAAACTCACCAAGAATTTGCTTGCAGGTGTTGGTGCAAGATACATTTACGTGAAACCACGCCTCTCAACTTCAACAAACATATTAGGTGGAGCCGCATTTGCGCAGTATCTTTTATTTGAACAATTTGTTGCTCATGCGGAATTGGAATATTTAAGTTTTGAGAATCCAAACATTCGAGACGAACGTATTGATTTTTTTAGCCCTCTAATTGGTGCAGGATATCGGGCAAGTATTGGCCGCAGATCTTTCGCTAACTTTTTAATTCTATTTAATTTAAATGATGATATTAACTCTCCGTATACCAATCCGATAATTAGGGTAAACTTTGGATTTGGATTATAGACTTGAGTTTAGTTATTCGAAAAGATTCAGAATAACTATAAATAGCAAGATTTAATATACATTAATGAATAGCCTGCAAATTATAACAAGGTTCAAGAAAAAAATTGCTTTTAATAAGCGGAGTAATCAGAAGCTTTCTGAGAAAGCTAATAACTATTTCGTTGAATAACAAATTTACAGGCTATTATATATAACGCTGTCAAACTTATACCTTATAATTTCTAAAAACCTAACTAATAATCGAATTCAAGGTTATAAGCTAGTTGGAATTACTACTCGATCATTTTTCCACTTGCCAGACCAATCTTCATAAAGGATTATTTGTCCGTTTTTATCTAAAAATTCCCCTTTTTCATTTTGCTTGATGTAAACAAGTTTTCCTTGCTCTAAAAACGAAAGAACAACCGCTAGCAATTCATTGGAACTGACCCGATTTTCAATATTAACGCCAACAGCGTTGTTTTTTAAGTCCATTTGCATCCCAACTAAATCTGGCAAATAAGTTCCTACTACACTTCCTTTTTTAAAATCCCGCTTGTTTTTTCGCTCATACGCTTTACCCAACTTCAAAGCTCTGCGTTTACCAATTTTCTTGCTCAATAACACCATCCAATATGCATGACGGACAGCATCAGCTTTACTCCCACTTTTTATGTTCCCTTCAAAATAATTGGTAGCCCCTAAACTATCTAATTTTACTAGTGCTTGTTGAGTAACTTGATATGCTATCTTAGCCTTAAAAGGATGAGCCAAAACCCATTTTTTTTGAGCTACACCCAACTGCATGAAAGCCGAACGCTGAGCAAGTGAGCTAATCGAGGATAGAAATAAATAAACAAGAACTATTTTATTCATACCACTCACTTAAAATCCCTTCTCCTCCAAGATTATTCATTTGCCGCAGCACCCAAAGCTTTCTTTTTTGCATGTATGCCTTAGGTTCGGCTAGCGAATAAAAAAGAGGATTGGGCAAAGAAGTAGCAACCAATGCGGCTTCTATTCTCCCCAATTTAGATGCCGATTTTTTAAAATAATTTTGACTTGCTGCTTCAATTCCATAAACACCCTCCCCTAGTTCAACTACATTTATATATACTTCCATAATTCGTTCTTTTCCCCAAACAAATTCAATTAAAAAAGTAAAATAAACTTCAAGGCCCTTGCGAAAATAACTTTTAGTGGGCAATAAGAATACATTTTTTGCTACTTGCTGAGAGATTGTACTTGCTCCTCGTTTTTTCTTAGAGTCTTTATTTGTTTCTATAGCTTTCCTAATCGCTACAATATCGAATCCGTTGTGATTCAAAAATTTCTGATCTTCAGAAGCCATAAAAGCCAACGGTACAGAAGAATCAATTTCCTGTATGCTCTTCCAACGGTAATCAATTGAATAGTTTTCCTGCTCCCACCATTTATAAACCATCATGCCACTAATTGGTGGCGCAACGTACTTGTATAAAACAACTACGCCAACACTCAACAAAACACTCATTAACAAGAGTTTTAAGCCCAAAAAGAATAAATATAGTACTATTTTTTTCACCTTCTAAAAATACTCTGAACCATTTTGATTTACTACTGTTATTGTAAATAAAAAGAGTTATGAAAAAGTTGAGTATTGCAGTAGCTATCTTCGCATTAGTTGCATGTGGGGGAGAAGCAAATAAAACAGAAACAAAGAAAGTTGAAACAACACCTGAAGTAATGGAGGAAGTTGTTGAGGAAGAATTAGAAAAAGAGTTAGTTGAAATTAATGTTGCTGCTACTGGAGAGAGCATGGCGGAGATTGCATTTGAACCAAAAGCAATTTCTGTTCCCGAAGATTCTAGAGTAAGATTAGTATTTGAAAACAAAAGCTCAGCTGAAGGAATGTTACACAACTTTGTATTAGTTGAGTTGGGTAGCGGTGCCGAAATTGCTATGGCAGGAATTAAAGCTGGTGCCGAAAATAACTTCGTACCAAAAGACGACAGAGTTATCGCTTACACTGCAGTTAGCAACATGGGTGAAACCTTAACAATAGAATTTGATGCCCCTGCTAAAGGTTCTTATCACTACGTTTGCACATACCCAGGACATACTAGTATGATTGGACGATTGAACGTTGAGTAAATAATGTAATCAATATAGCTAAAAACGCCACTGTGAAAACAGCGGCGTTTTTTGTTAGCTGTAGCGATTAATCAACAGCAAAAAGCAAACTTTTTTATCATTGCCATTATTGAGAATGAAGTGAAATGGAATGTGGTAATCGCTAAAGCCACAGCGAATGAAGTGCAACGAAATGAAGCAATCCGATGTTTTATTCACAAGATTGCTTCCTGCCTCGCAATGACGTTCGAATTAATCTTTGCAAGTTAAACACAGCAAAAAGCAATTTTTTTCGATCATTCCTATTGTTTCGCTCGGAAGGTAGTGATAAGTTTGTTAAACGACTAACTTCGCACTCAACAACTACGAAGTATTTCTAATTTAGTACAAGTACAATCCACACCTCCTCTCTTCTATTGGAATACTATGTTCATTCACGACTTTTAGCTACTGCTCTTGAATCATTTTCCCTTGTAAATCATACAGCAAAAAGCTAACCTGCTCACTAAATTTTGCCGCAAAATCTAAGTTAAGTTAGTTCGTTGACAGGTTGGAGTGTAGACGATGATTTCTACCAATTAGTTCCAGCTCATTCAAACCGCATACAGTGTCAAAGGGTACACAGACACAATTAGCCGAATACACATCGCCTATGTGGTAACAAATTTCTTTCAGCTGTTTATCAGTTCTGCCACCGACAAAGAATGTATCAACCTCTGTTAAATCTGTAAAATTTCCAATCGTAGTATACTGCTCCCCACCTTCCGCTTTATATTGAAAATCAAATTGTAGCCATTCTTCTTTCTCTTTTATGAAGGAATTTAGAGCAACCATTATTTGGGATAGAAAAGGCAAATAAAGGAAATTACTTGACCCGATTTTAGTAGCAGAAAAATACACCCCGACCTATTCTTAAATGCATCCCTTGAAACATATGCTAAGGAAACAAATAGCTGCAAGCAGTAAGTGCTGTCTTGCACCACAGTCTATGACATTCAACTTTGAATGTACTCTCGATAACACTTGCTATCCTTCGTTCTGGTGAGGACGTAACTAGAAAAACCAATATAAGAGGAGCCTAAATGAGCAAACTAATATCCTGTAAAGTTTATTGGAATTGTTCTATTAAAGTTCAAGTTTGGAACAGAAGAGTCAGGACTCCCGATTGAAAGGACACACAATATAGAGGTTGAAATGCGGGTTTCATTTTTGTAAACGTATATTCATAACTAGGATTCGGTAGTAAATTCTGTGTAGGCAATAAGCCCGTAAAGAATAAGAATACCCATGCTAAAAAACTATTTCATCTATTAAATTGCTAATTTACGTGAAAGAAAGTATTCCAAAATTAGTTCTCCCCTGCTCACAATAACCTTTCATTTATCATTGTATACAGTATACAGCTCCACTAATTTAAGCAATACGATGCTATAGTATCAAGGTCGCTTTGTGCCTCGCAATGACTTTCCGATTAGTCATTGTAAATGGAATATAACGGGGATGAAGTAATCTAATAATCGAACCTATTGTTTTATAAATTCGAACGTAAATATTTAATTACGAATATAATAAAGTAATAAGCCCTTTACAACAAAGTTGAAAAGGGCTTATTAAGTATTTTAATACAAATCCTATCCTAAAATAGTAACTGGATTCTGTAAGTACGTTTTGAATGTATTCAAGAACTCAGAACCTTTAGCACCATCAACCACTCTGTGATCACACGACAAGGTAACTTTCATTCTGTTTCCAACAACTATCTGTCCATCCTTTACAACCGGCTCTTGTCGAATTGCTCCTATTGCCATAATACAAGCATTTGGGGGGTTAATAATAGCCGTAAATTCTTCAATTCCAAACATTCCTAAATTAGAAATAGAGAAAGTACTGCCTTCCATTTCGTTTGGTTGAATTTTCTTTTCTCTTGCTCTTCCTGCAAAGTCTCGTACTTCTGCAGTAATACTAGATAATTGCTTTTTGTCCGCATTTTTCACTACAGGCACAACTAAACCTTCTTCCACAGCTACCGCTACACCAATGTGAACGTAATTGTAGGTTCTAATTTTATCCACTAACCACGATGAGTTAATTGCAGGGTGCTTTTTTAAGGCAGCAGCGGCTGACTTAATGACTAAGTCATTGAAAGAAACCTTAACATCAGGCAATTCGTTAATTGCCTTCCTTGCAGCAATTGCTTGATCCATATCAATATCAATCGTCAGATAGAAATGAGGAGCAGCATATTTGCTTTCAGCTAAACGCTTGGCAATTACTTTTCTCATTTGCGTAACTGGCAAATCCTCGTAACTTTCTTCTCCCGCAAACACAGTTGCTATAGAAGCTTTGGCACTTGCAGCAACTGGTTGATAATTCTCTATATCTCTTTTAATAATTCTTCCACCATCTCCAGAACCTGCAATCGTTGAAACGTCGATGCTTTTCTCTTTTGCTAGTCGCTGCGCTAACGGTGAAATTTTAATTCTTCCTGAGCTATTTGTTGCAGCTTTTGCAACCGGAGCAGCCGAAGCAATAGGCGCAGGACTAAATGCAGTCTCCTTTTTCGCAGGTGCCTCTTCCTTTTCAAGAATTTCTGCGTTACTTCCAAAAGCATCAATTAGCTTTTGATAATCAGCGCCCTTTTCTCCAATAACTCCTAAGATAGCGTCCACCTCAGCAGATTCTCCTTCTTTTACACCCTGATAAAGCAATATTCCGTCTTCGAAGGATTCGAATTCCATGGTTGCCTTATCGGTCTCAATCTCTGCTAATATTTCTCCAGATTCTACCGAATCTCCAATGTTTTTAACCCATGCAGCAACCGTTCCTTCGGTCATGGTGTCACTGAGCTTAGGCATTTTTACAATTACCGCCTTAACGTCAGATGCATCAACGGCAGCAGGTGCTGAAGTTTTTTCCAGTACAGCCTCTTCTTTACTTTCCGCTGCAGGCGAACTTTCAGGGGTTGAAGCATTGCTAGAGTCTAATAAAGCAGAAAAATCTTCTCCCTTATCGCCAACAATGGCTAAAATAGACTCAACAGGCGCAGCTTCACCTTCTTTAACTCCATGGTATAAAATCGTTCCAGATTGAAATGATTCAAATTCCATAGTAGCCTTATCTGTCTCAATATCAGCTAACAATTCTCCGTCTTCTACTGAATCTCCAACTTGCTTATGCCATGTTGCAACAACACCTTCTTCCATGGTGTCACTCAACTTGGGCATTTTGATTATTTCTGCCATAACAACTTCTTGTTTTTGCTATTAGTCTTGTATGAATGGGTAATCCTTTTGAACATATACGTCAGTGTATAGTTCAGAAGCGTCGGGATATGCCGAATTTTCTGCAAATTCAATTGATTCTTGAACTTTAGCTTTTACTTTATCTTGAATTGCTTTGAGTTCTGATTCAGTAGCATATTCTCTCTTCTGAATAACGTTCAAGGCTTGCTCAATTGGGTCAAGCGTTTTGTATTCTTCTAATTCCTCTTTTGTTCTATACTTTGCTGGATCAGACATAGAGTGACCCTTATATCTGTAAGTTCTCATCTCCAATAGTGTTGGCCCGTCTCCCTTTCTTGCTCTCGTTACGGCTCTTTCAATGGCTTCGTGAACAGGCTCACAAGCCATTCCGTCCACTTGCTCATTTGGCATTTCGTAACCTTCTGCTAAAACATTCAGATTGGTAACGTTAGAAACTCTGTCCACAGCAGTACCCATAGCATAGTTATTATTTTCAATGATGAAAATAACCGGTAATTTCCAAAACATGGCCATATTCAACGCCTCATGAAAAGCTCCTTGTCGAACTGCTCCGTCTCCCATGTAACAAAGAGTCACATTATCGTTTCCCTTGTATTTATCAGCGAAAGCGATGCCAGCACCCATCGGTATTTGGCCTCCTACGATTCCATGTCCTCCAAAGAAATTTAATTCTTTACTAAACATGTGCATAGAACCACCTTTTCCTTTCGTACATCCGGTTTCTTTACCAAATAATTCTGCCATTACGTATTTAGGATCCATACCCAATCCAATTGGGTGTGCATGATCTCTATACGCAGTAATATAATTATCAGTTGGCTTTGTCGCTGAAACAGCAGCAGCCACCAGCGCTTCTTGTCCAATGTATAAGTGACAGAATCCTCGAATTTTTTGTTGAATGTATAGCTGCCCTGCTTTTTCTTCAAATTTCCTCATCAAAAGCATTGATTCATACCACTTCATGTAAGTAGCTTTATCAAACTTATCTGTTTTCTTAGCGGCAGTTTTTGCCTTGCTAATTGTAGTCTTTTTTGCCATAGTCGCTCAAAATATAGTTGACAAATTTAACATAAAAAGGCTTATTTTTCACTTTCTTACTGCTTTTTCAACGCAGTGAAATCGAAGGCCAATGGTAGCAAATCTTTACAGCTATTAAACTCCCAAACTTCCTTACTAGAATTCATGAGTAAAACCCTCACATTATTAGCCTGTTTCACTTCGTATTCCACCATAACTTGACGGCAAGAACCGCAGGGAGAAATTTGTTTTTGAGCAGTTGTTTCAGAAGCTGCGTAAATCGCAATGGTTTCCATATCCACATCTCTAAAATTGGCAGAAGCAGCGAACATCGCTACTCTTTCAGCGCATAATCCAGAAGGATAGGCCGCATTCTCTTGATTTGATCCTGCGACAACCTCTCCACTTTTTAACAACACAGCAGCACCGACATGAAATTCAGAATACGGAGCGTAAGCATCATTTGAGAGCTCAATGGCCTTACTCAACAATAATTGGTCAGCATCAGACAATTCACTAATGTTGCCATAAGAGAGATAGGAAACTGATATAGTTTGATTTTCCTTCATAATAAACGATTTAAGAACAAGGTAAACAATATAAGAGAACTAGAGTTCTTTAATCCTTATAAATTAAGACGGTTGCGTAGGCGGAAACACCTTCTTGTCTGCCTTCAAATCCAAGTCTTTCTGTTGTAGTTGCTTTAATTGACAAATCATCTTCATCAATTCCCATGCATTCAGCAAGAACCTTCTTCATTGCCGGAATGTGGGGATTAACTTTGGGTTGCTCTAAAGCAATGGTTGAGTCAATATTGGATATTTTGTAGTCGTTTTTAGCTAATATAGCCACTACATCTTTTAGTAAAATCTTACTATCAATTCCTTTGTATTGGTCATCTGTGGGTGGAAAATGAAACCCAATATCTCGAAGGTTTGCTGCTCCAAGCAATGCATCACATATGGTGTGAATTAATACATCTGCATCCGAATGCCCGAAAGATCCCTTGTGATGCGGAATATGTATTCCTCCTAAAATAAAATCTTCTCCTTCAGCAAGCTGATGAACATCAAAACCGAAACCTACCCTTATCTTCACCACTTAATCTTTATTTTGGCTTGCAAAGTCATCGAAACTAAACCCAAGAGAAAAGCGCACTGAGCCAGCTAATGGGTTTGTTTGAGCATTTCCAATTAGGTAAGAAGCATCAAACTGAAATACACTTAGTTTAAATCCAACTCCAGCTGTTAAATACCGTCTATTCCCTTTCAAAGGATTTTCATAAAAATACCCTAATCGAACTGCAACCTGTTTATCATACCAATATTCGATTCCTGCAGAAAGAGTTACCTCACTTAATTCTTCTCTTAGAACACTTCCACTTTCAACCTCCACACCTGTGCCGTCGTTATTCACTCCTGTAACTACTCCTGGAGCATCATTGAATGAGCCAAAAACGCCGCTCGCTATACTTACGTTTGGATCTTTACCTGACACAACTACCGGATTACCACCCGGATCAATAACAACTGTACCTGTAGAATCAATTAAATACGTCGGAGGGGTTGGGACGAGCAACTTATTTGCCTCTAAAATAAAAGTCATTGAATTGTAATCGTCAAAATCCAATTGTAAAGATGAACCTAATCTAAGATTTGCCGGTAAAAAGTCACTCTGGTTATTATCAGAATAAGACATTTTAGCTCCTAAATTTGAAATATTAATACCTGCCCTAACTGTAGCATCATAGTCGGATATTCTCAATTTATCGTTAAACCAATATGCAGAAACGTCTGCCCCAACCGACTGCGCAGCTCGTGTATCTGTCCCGTTAACATTAATCCCATTTGTTAAGTTGGAATTAACGTAACGTAAGGCCATTCCAAATGAAAACTGTTCTGATAGCTTTAGGCCGTAACCTAGGTCAAGAGCAAATTCATTCGGTCTAAAATTCCCAATCACATTGCCATTAATATCAGTAAAGGTAATGTCTCCCAAAGAGAAGTAACGCAAAGAACCACTTAAAGTAGATTTACGATCAATTTTATAGAATCCAGTTAGATATGCCAAACTGATATCTCCTACTAAATTTCTTAACCAAGGAGAGTAACTCAATGAAAAGCCCATGGAGCCATCCATAAAAGCAGACTTTGCAGGGTTCCAATGTATTGAACTTAGGTCCGGAGAAGTTGAGACACCTGCATCTCCCAGAGCCCCTGCCCTAGAGTCGGGGGAAATTAGCAAAAAGGGAACAGCTGTAGTAATGGTATTTAACTGAGCCACAGTTTGAGTTTGTTGGGCGTTTACTGTATTCTGCGCAATAGAATTTAAACTCACTAAATACGCAGCTGCGCCGAGCGTAATTTTTTTTATGTTTTTTACTGTCAAAAGAATTATTTTTTGAGGGGGTGCAAATATAACAAAGATTGTAGCTATCAGTCTAATTTGAATCTTACAGAATTACAAGCTTTTCAATCTTCTCGGAAGTAGATCCATTTGCAGATCTAACTTTTAACTTATACATATATACTCCTTTACCTATTTTATCTCCAAAGTCATCTCTTCCATCCCAACGAATATCTTTTGAAATAAAGCCTTGATTCACTACCATTTGGTCAATTGACTTTACCAGCTTTCCAGAAACGGTGAATACTTCTAATTTAATATCCATTACAACACCAGCTTGGTTGTGCTGAAAAATAAATTCGGTGTTTGTAGTAAATGGATTAGGGTAATTTACCAAATTCTCGATTTTTACTTCTTGGTCCTTAACAACTGTAAACTCAATTGTCTTTTCTGAAGAATTATTCGCAACATCCCAAGCTTTAACGGTTATTGTATGTTTTCCTGCAGATAGAGCTAAAAGAGGATAGGTGATAGCACCCTTCGTGTGGTCGTCTACTGCAGCTTCATAAAAATCATTCAGAATAAATGATTTTTCCGAATTACCATCGACCGTCGCTACAATGTCATGACCGATGCCACTCCCTACTGTATTTATTCCTTGATCATCCTTCAGTTTCAACAACAACCTTGGATTTTCATCTGTAAGTCCACCATATACAAAGTTTTCATCGTTTAAATAAAGTTCCATCTGTGGTCCTTGATCATCCTGAACCAAATTTGGATTACTTCCTCCAATTATTACATCTTCTGAATAGCCATTTGCATCTATTTGCTGATTTTCTGCATAGTATGAAATTTTTCCTTTCCCAAAACTGTAAGAGATATCTTTGGGCACTACAAAGGTGAATGTAAAATCCCCTGATGTGACGGTAGCCTTTCCTTTAAAAATTCTGCGTTCTCTTGTTTCAAAGGAAAATACCCCTCCTCCGTCATTGTTCAAAGTACGTTTTGTTTCTATCTTATCGAACACTGTAGGATATACAAATCCATTAAAATTACTGAGTTTGTTACCCGCGTCATCAGCAATTATTCCTGAAATCGTAACTGTAGATAAGGCGTTTAATGTATCGGCTTGAGCAATTGGCTTTCCATTAATCTCTGTTGTCACCACTCTCTCTTTAGGAATTGCCAGTCTAACAGCAGGATCTCCCAACAACGAAAAGTTTCTGGAGTTAGTTGAATAAGCATTAAAGTTCTTAACATCCAAAAATATGTCCCCGAGTCGCATTGCTTCTCCATTTGGTCTTGGTTCAAATACTTGATCGTAAAAAGAACGATTGAGTAAATAATTCGGACTAGAAAACACTAACCTAGTAGTTGTCATTAGTCCGATGCCACCTCCATCGGGGTTTAGCAGTAATAGCTCACCTCCTGATGTTCTCAGAGGATCATCAAATCGACTAAATTCGCAGGTAGCTGTTAAAAAAACAGGAAGATTTTGAATATTTTTAAAGTTCATGATTTCAAAAATGCCTAGAATTCTCTCAGCTGTCCAACCTGTTTCTCCACCATGCCCTGTATAGTTTAAGAATAATGCACCATCTTCAACCGCTTGTACTAAATCTGAAGTAACTTCAGGGTATCTAGCTCCGCTTGCTGTAGCTTGTTGCTGGTAAGCATCTAAAAATATTTTTTGTGTATTGAAGTCTTTTCCCTTTTGATCTACTAATTTAGAAAGATCGTTCGCTTGAGACATGTGCACAACTCCATCCTCGTCATCTCCAACAAAAACTATCTTATTCCTCCAATCTTTCATCGCATTAGCGGAGTAATAAGATACAATTTTATCAACAATACCCTCTGCTTCCTGAAGCGTTTGGACAGGAAACCTTCCTATTGCGATATCCATCCTATCTTGACTTGGCACCCTCCATTCTCCTTCACTATCATCTAAAAATCCAAAGTAATCATCTGAAACATGAGAATTTACAGGATCTACAGAATTTGTGGATTGAAACGCAGGAACAAAGTTGGTATTCCCTGATATTTTATCTTTATACATGTAGGACGCATCACCCAACATAAGCACATACTTTGGCGGTGTTCCTACAGAAGAAGCCCTGTCGTAAAACATTTTAATGAACGACCTCATTGCAATTAGGTCTTGCGAACCTGAAGAAAACTCATTGAAAATTTGCAGCGGAGTCACAACATTTACCTTTAGACCTTCGCTTCTGTGAATATCCGCTAATCGGTTCGCCGCAGACAAAAAATCATGATGGCTTATGATCAACATTTCCGCCTGAGGCAAAGCGTGTAAGTTTTGATTAAGAACCTGACCTAAACCTGATATCCCGATAGAATCTGTTTCTGTAAAAGCAATGTATTCTCTTAACTCCGTCACGTTATTTTGAAAGGCAGTTTTGTTACCAAAACTTTGCAAACTCATCGCATCGATACTATTTGAATTAGTTATGTCCCATACCCTCAAATTAGGCACAACAGGAAACTCAAAAACACTTTCTTCTGTGCCATTACCATTTGAAACAACTGATCTCATGTCTCTAAATCTCATCTGTTGCCCAGACATAATAAGTTTCGATCGGGTGTTAACGGTTAAATAATTTAACCAACCTTTAGAAACTACCTGAGGCTTATCATAATCTACATTAAAAGAAAGCAAACCCCGATTAGGTGTAAATTCAAAATTATCTCTTGCACTTTGAGCAAACCTAAACTCATATCTATTAAGGTTAGTAGAACCAACCTCTGTATCAAAAGATTGACCATTAACAGTAACGGTAAATTTACTTTTCACTCCCGATCTGGCGAAGACACTTAACTCAGCTTTTGCATTTTCTGTGGTTACAGTGTTTGCGCCACTCAAAACCACCGTCAAATTGGTAGTATTATCAAATAACTCTCCTAGCCACAAGCTTCCTGATTTCAACAAATTGCTTAGCTCCAATTCGTGAAAATCATAACTATCAAACTCAGCCACAGTAGATGAAGATGGATTTAAAGATATCGGTTTTACATTTACTCTACTGCCATTGTTGCCGTCCGCATTTATAAAATAAAACGTTGTATCGCTATACAAATTCAATCTTTGACGAAACATGTTTCTGACATTATCATATTCCCATTGAACTTGGCTTTGACCATAGAATAAAACATAATCATTTGCATCAAATGACCCATCTTGTTCACCGACCACAATTATTGCATTTTCAAGTAAATCATCGGGCCTCAAATCATTATTCGCACTAGGGAGCATACCTCCACCATAACCATACAATTTAATTTTCCTAGGATCAACACTTGCAACATCCATCCCTAAAGAAAGTAAAAAACTCCTTGTCAGTTTAAAGACTTTATCTTCAGTTACTGCAATTTTGTACCATGTTCCATCCGCCAATTTTGATTGAGCTGCGAAAGTCAAACTTTTATTTGTTTGCACTCTTTGTTTCTCTGCCGTATTATAAGCTATGTCAAATGAAATTAAACGCTCTACCTGACCATTCGAGGCTAAGCGTAGTGGTATTATTTTAATCTCTGTTTGCTTTACTTTTTTCACTACCACCACTTGTAAAGCGACATCAAAGTCTGAACCTAGTAGACTTTTGTCAATTAATCTCGCATCATCAGTACTTACATTTTCGGTTATTACATTTTGCAATCGAACTCCGGAGAGAACTTTACCTTCCGTTCGCTCAACAAAAAATGGAATTTTATTCGTAGAAAAGTTATACTGAGCACCAACAAAAGTCAAAGTCCTTTGATTCAATGTACCTTCCAACCCGTATTGCAATGGACTGATCCAATCTAACTGCACCTTGTTAAAATCTTGACCAAAAACAATGGTTGACATTAAAAATAATAAGAGAAATATTTTATTTTTTTTCATTTTTTATATTGTTTCAAGTTCACCGCTATGAGTAACGATTCATGAACGAACCATTGTTTTATTTATTGCATAAAGTCAATTGCAAAGGTATAACATCAATTGAATAATCTAGTTTATCTATATTTGCGTTTAGCTGAAGTTTACTAGAGTGAAGAAAGGATTCCTACTTACCATATTTTCTGTTATAGTTTATAGTTGTTGTTTTGGGCAAGATCCTACGTTCTCTCAATTCTTTTCCAATAGGCTGTATCTCAATCCTGCGTTCGCAGGAGCTAGCCAATGTCCGAAACTTACCCTTAATTACCGTAATCAGTGGCCAGGCATCGATAATAGCTTTGTAACCTATGCCGCAAGTTATGACCAAAATATAGATAAAATAAATGGGGGAATAGGCTTCCAACTAATGTCAGATAGAGCAGGAGAGGGTGTTTTAAACACAACATCCGCAGCTTTTATGTACGCTTACCAATTCGCGGTTACCAGAAAATTTTCTATTCGTGCAGGCTTTCAAGCTACTCTTGTACAAAAATCAATCGATGTTAGCAATTTAAGATTTGGAGATATGATTGACTCCCGAAGAGGATTTGTTTATCAATCTCAAGAACAAGTAGAAAACGACCGAGTTTTTTACCCAGATTTTTCATTTGGACTGATTGGGTTTAGCGAAAAGTTTTATTTCGGTGGAGCGGTACACCACTTAACTGCTCCTGATGAAGGCTTTTTAAATCAAGCTATTCTTCCAATGAGAATTACAGGACACTTTGGCGCAAAAATTCCATTGGGCATAAGAAAAACAGATCAAAGTTGGTCTCCAAATATAATATTTCAATCGCAAGGAACCTCTATGGAATTGAATGCAGGAAACTACTTCTCTAAGGGGCCTGTTGTTATTGGAGTTTGGTATAGAGCAAGTATAAAAGGAAACAGAGATGCAGTTATTATGCTATTAGGATTAGAATCCGACAATATTAAAATTGGCTATAGTCATGATTTTACAGTTAGTCAACTCAACGGTCAGACAGGTGGTTCCCATGAGATTTCTATGTCATATATTTTCCCTTGCCGCCCTAAAAAAGTACGATTCGAGACAATAAGTTGCCCGTCATTTTAGTTACTAACAATATTTCCATATCTTTGAAAGTCTTATTTAACACTCCTAAGTGATGAAAAAATTAAATGAATGTGTAGTTTTTAGCCTAATAGGCGCATTACTTTTTCTTGCTTCTTGCGGAAAAGAAACATCAAGTACTACCGGATGGGCTTACAATGACTCAAATAATGGTGGTTTTGAGAACCTATATTACTTCGATCAAGAAACCGGTCCAGGATTGGTCTTAATAGAAGGTGGACGTTTTACTATGGGCAAAACAGAACAGGACATCTTTTACGATTGGAATAATGTAGAAAAAACTGTTACCGTTTCTTCATTTTACATGGATGAAACAGAAGTTAAAAACATTGATTATCGTGAATACCTTTATTGGGTAGGCAGGGTTTTTGGTGCAGATTATCCTGAAGTATTCAAAAAAGCCCTACCTGACACATTAGTTTGGAGAAGCAGATTAGCATTTAACGAACCGTTTGTTGAGTATTACTTAAGACACCCGGCCTACAGCGCCTATCCTGTAGTAGGCGTAAGTTGGTTGCAAGCTACTGACTACGCTGCATGGAGAACGGATAGAGTTAACGAGCTAATTTTGATCAGAGAGGGTCTTTTTGAAAACAATCCAAATCAATTTAATGAAGACAACTTTAACACGAAAGCCTACTTAAACGGTCAATACGAAAGCGGAAAACGAACTGATGGTTTAATTGATTTAGACCCAAACAAAGAAACTAGAAACGTAAGAATTGAGGATGGTATATTACTTCCCGAGTACAGATTGCCTACAGAAGCTGAATGGGAATACGCTGCGCTTGGTCTTATTGGAAATACTTACGGTGAATTAATTGTAGAGCGTAAATTTTATCCTTGGAATGGTCACGGCGTTAGAAATGCTGATGACAAATACCTAGGACAAATGTTGGCAAACTTTAGAAGAGGTCGTGGAGATATGATGGGAGTTGCAGGACAGTTAAATGATAACGCTGAAATTACAGCACCAGTTTATTCTTATTGGCCAAATGATTACGGTTTGTATAATATGGCTGGAAACGTTTCGGAATGGGTGATGGATGTTTACAGGCCCATGACAGCAGAAGATGCCGATGACTTTAGACCTTTTAGAGGTAATGTTTTCAAAACATTGGAAAGAGATGAAGAAGGTTATATAGCTGAAAAGGATAGTTTAGGTAGATTGAAGTACAGAGAAGTTAATGCCGAAGATGATAATTTAGATAATAGAAGAAACTACAAGAAGGCTGATGTAATTAACTACCAAGATGGAGATTTACAATCAACTTTAGACTTTGAAAATTTAGGACAGTTCCAAGATAACGGAGGAAAAGACGGCGCAATGTACGATTTTAGTGAAACGTCTTTAATCAGTGATAGATCGAGAGTATATAAAGGTGGATCTTGGGATGACAGAGCGTACTGGATGACTCCTGGTACTAGAAGATACTTAGAAGAAGACCAATCAACCAATAAAATTGGTTTCAGATGCGCAATGATTAGAGTAGGAAGCCCAACAGGTCTAGGCTACTAAGAATCAATTGTTAAAACATAATAAAAAGGCTTTCAAATTAATTGGAAGCCTTTTTTATTTAAGTAGATATGAATAAAACTAGCATTGAAGAACTTTATCAGGTTTATCTTAAGCATCCCATACTGACCAAAGACACTAGAGAGGTAAGTAAAAACTGTATCTACATCGCTTTAAAAGGTCAAAGCTTTGATGGCAATAGGTTTGCTGAAGCCGCCTTGAATGCAGGCGCTGCTTTTGCTGTAATTGACGATGTAACCTACAAAAAAGATAATCGCTACCTGTTGGTTGATGATGGATTGAAGGTGTTACAAGAATTAGCTAATTACCACAGAAAGAGACTCTCCATTCCAATTATTGCGATTAGCGGTAGTAATGGCAAAACCACGACTAAGGAATTAATTACTGTTGCACTAAGTCAAAAATTCAACACCTTATCCACTGTTGGCAATTATAATAACCACATTGGTGTGCCGCTTACTTTGTTGCAAATACGGCCACAACATGATATTGCCATAATTGAGATGGGTGCAAACCACCAAGGAGAAATCGATTTTTTATGCAATATTGCAGAACCAAACTTTGGAATGCTAACTAACATTGGAAAGGCACATTTAGAAGGTTTTGGAGGAGAAGAAGGTGTTCGAACAGGAAAAACAGAGATATTTAGGTTTATCAATAAAACTGGCGGCACACTTTTTATCAATTTAGATGATCCAAAGATCAAAGAGTCAATTCCAAAGAGTACTATTTGTGTCACTTACAGTTTAAACGAGAGCTCCGCTAATGGAAAGGGCAAACTGATGGAGACACACCCTCGGCTAAAAGGCACTTGGAAATTTGAAAATAACTCAGGAAAAATAAATTCCAGTTTGTATGGAGCGTACAACTTCCATAATATTTTAGCTGCATGTACAATAGCAAGTTATTTCGGCACCAATGCGAATGCAGTGACGTCTGCAATCAACTCCTACGAATCAGATATGAACCGCTCTCAGTTGATTAAAAAAAATGGGACTCTAATTTACTTAGATGCATACAATGCCAACCCTAGCAGCATGGGTCTAGCATTAGATAATTTTGAAAAAGTTGAGAGTTCCTTTAAAATTGCCATTCTAGGGGATATGTTCGAATTAGGAGAATCTGCTGCGGTTGAACATGTAAAGATTATAGAACAGATAAAATCATACAAGACTATTTCAACTACTGTCTTTGTAGGGGAGAATTTTAACAACGTGAAGGTTGAGCAAGACGATTTTTTATTCTTCAGAACAACTGCAGAGGCAAAAAAATGGTTTTTAATTCAGCAAATAAGTGATTATACGGTCCTTTTGAAGGGCTCAAGGGGCATGAAATTGGAAAGCTTGTTAGAGAACTAAAATCTTATATTTATGTTTGTAACAATTTTAATGGTTGATTATGAATAGGATTAGATTTATTATCGCTTTAATGGCAACACTAATACTAAGTGGATGCTACAAAACGATTGAAAGGACAACAAAAATAAAACAACGTATTCCCATTTACCAGTTTACTACTGAAGCAGAAGCAGAAGCCAATTTAATTCAAGGAGCCCCAAAGAGTTTAACCACTTTTGGGAACATATACACCTATCAACACTATTTATTAATAAACGAGAGAGGCACAGGTGTGCACATTTTTGATAATTCTAATCCTGATTCCCCGCACAAAATCTCTTTTATGAATATTCCCGGGAATTTTGACATGGCCATAAGGAATAATGTGTTGTATGTTGACAGCTATGACGACTTACTTGCTCTTGACGTTTCAGACATCACAAACATTCAATTGCTTAATAGAGTAGATGCAATATTCCCAGCAAGTCACCCAAGTAGATCCGGAGTAATTATTGGCTACAAAGACACAATTATCGAAATATCAGAGGAAATAAACCCTAATTGGGGATTCGGAAACAATGAGGACGACAATGGCTTGTCATTTAGCACTTCAGAATCATTTTCCAACAATAGTGTTAATCCAACTAATAGCACCGGAACAGGCGGTTCATTTGCTAGGTTCACCATTGCAAATAGTCATCTTTTTGCAATTGACTCAAGAACACTAAATATATTTGATTTAGCGATAGCAGGAGATCCTAAAAAAGTTAAAAGCGAGGTAATTTTTAATGTTGCAGAAATTGAAACTGTTTTTCCATATCAGAACAGCCTATTTATAGGTTCAACAGATGGAGTGATAATTTACGATATAACAAATCCTGCCAACATTGTATTTGAATCGATGTTTACTCATGCTAGAGCCTGTGACCCTGTTTATGTTTCTGAAGATGTAGCCTATGTAACGTTAAGGTCCAACAATAACAACAGGTGTTTTGGCGTAAACAACCAGCTAGACATACTAAACGTTAAAGACCTCGATTTACCTCGTTTAATCCAGACTTTCCCAATGATTAACCCCCATGGTGTGGGGGTAGATGATAGTTTATTATTTTTATGCGAAGCTGATGCAGGACTTAAAATATTCGACATTAACAAAACATTCACAAACAATGAGCTAACGGCCGTTTCGATAGATCAAATTAGCTGGAATCAGTCTATTTTCGCATATGATGTTATTCCGCAGAACGGTAATCTGATTGTTGTAGGAGAAAACGAACTTCATCAATACGATTATACAGATCCAACCAACATTACCTTAAGAAGTAAAATAGAATGAAACTACGAGATCTATTTTTGCTTTACTTGAGTGCAATTAGTTTCTGTGCACTTTCGCAAGACTCAACAGAATTTGAAAAAAGTGCTTTTGGGGTAGTTTCTTTTGGCAGAGAAGTTGGGGACTTAAGCCAATCACCGAATGAATTTTATCTTCAATCTTTAGTTGGCTACAAGTTTAGTAATGAGTTTGGAATTGCAGCAGGACCCGGACTTATTTACTATAATCGATATAGCTTTTTGCCACTTGTCGCTTCGATTAGAAAGAACGGCACTACGTCCAAGAGAATAGGGCTCTTGTTTGACATTGGATACATGTTTCCCCTTCGAGGAGACGGAGACGACTTTCAACTAAACTATAGTATCACTAAAGGAGGCTCTTTTTTCAATCCGCAATTAACTGCTCTGGTGTACGAATCAAAAGTTCTAGTCTATTTTAATTTCGGTTACAAAGTGTACAGCTTTACTGAAACTTACAACCCTCAATTCAATCCTGAAAATGAAGTAGAAGACAGAATTACAGCCAGATTTATCAACTTTGGCGTCACAATAGAATTTAAATAACCGCTCCCTTTTAAAACTAAAAAAGCCCTTCCCGATGAATCGAGAAGGGCTTTTTTAGTGTATCAAACTCTATTATTCGTTTAAAATCGCTCTTGAAATTACAATTTTCTGAACTTCTGTCGTTCCTTCATAGATTTGAGTAATTTTTGCATCACGCATTAAACGTTCCACATGGTATTCTTTAACGAAACCATAGCCTCCATGAACTTGAACGGCTTCGACGGTAACTTCCATTGCGACTTTAGAAGCAAAGACCTTAGCCATAGCTGATAATTTATCAAAGTTCTCACCTGCGTCTTTTAAAGATGCCGCTTTAAAACACAATAGTCTCGCAGCTTCAATATCAGTTGCCATATCAGCTAATTTAAAAGCAATTGCCTGGTGTTGGTGTATTGGTTTTCCAAAAGCTTCTCTCTCTTTTGAGTAGGCGATTGCTAATTCCATTGCACCCGAAGCAATTCCTAATGCTTGCGCTGCAATTCCAATTCTACCACCTGAAAGAACTTTCATCGCAAATTTAAACCCAAAGCCGTCTTCTCCAATTCTGTTCTCCTTTGGTACTTTCACATCAGTAAACATCAAGGTATGCGTGTCAGAACCTCTAATTCCTAATTTATTCTCCTTAGCTCCTATTACGAAACCTTCCATTCCTTTTTCAATAATGAAAGCATTAATTCCCTTGTGACCCTTCTCAACGTCAGTTTGGGCAATTACAATGTAATAAGAAGCTGAACTACCATTTGTAATCCAGTTTTTCGTTCCGTTCAATAGATAATGGTCACCTTGATCGAAAGCAGTAGTTTTTTGCGATGTAGCATCAGAGCCGGCTTCAGGCTCTGACAAACAAAACGCTCCAATCGTCTCTCCTTTCGCAGAAGAAACTAGGTACTTTTGTTTCTGCTCTTCTGATCCGAATTTATCTAAACCCCAACAAAAAAGGGAGTTGTTAACTGACATACAAACTGAAGCGGATGCATCTATTTTAGAAATTTCTTCCATTGCCAATACATAAGAAATTGTATCCATACCGCCACCGCCGTATTTTGGACTCACCATCATCCCCATAAATCCGAGCTCTCCCATTTGCCTGATTTGCTCAGAGGGAAAAGTTTGGGTTTCATCTCTCTCAATTACCCCTTCTTTCAATACATTTTGAGCAAATTCTCTTGCTGCATCTCTTACTGCAATTTGCTCTTCCGTCAGTTCTATATTCATATCTTTAGCTTCATTCTATTACGTTGCAAAAATAACCCATTTACTACAGTGAATCAACAAAATAACAGCTATAAGGTTTTAGGTTTAATGTCAGGGACATCTTTAGATGGACTAGACCTATGTCTTACTGAATTTAAAGAGATTAACAGCAGATGGACCTATGAAATATTGGCCTCTGAAACAAGAAAATACACAAGTGATTGGGAAAGGAGTCTGCGGAATATAGAGAATAAATCTGCCGCTACGCTAATTGAGCTTGATTTTAGCTATGGAAAACTCATTGGAACCTTAAGCTTAGAATTCTTGCACAAACACCGTTTGACAGCAGATTTTATCTCATCTCATGGCCACACTATCTTCCATCAAATTGAGAATGGATTTACCTACCAAATTGGACATGGTGCTGCAATTTCAGCAACAACAGGATTAGCTTGTATTTGTGACTTTAGAAGCTTAGATGTTGCACTTGGGGGGCAAGGAGCTCCTTTGGTTCCTTTTGGCGATCACCATTTATTTAGAACTTACACCGCTTGTATTAATTTAGGTGGAATTGCAAATTTTTCGTTTGAAAGAAAGGACGAACGGCTCGCCCATGACATTTGTGCATTTAACATGGTATTGAACCATTTCATGAAAAAATACCTTAACAAAGAATTTGATAAAGATGGAGCTTTAAGTCGCAGTGGTAAGCTAAATGCCTCTCTTTTCGAAAGTTTAAATAACCTGTCATTTTTTAGCACGAAAGGTCCAAAATCTCTTGGTAAAGAATGGGTTTTCCTAGAACTAATACCACTTATCGAAGACTCCCCTATTCCATTGGCCGATAAACTTTGCTCTTTTTCACATCATGCAGCAGAGCAAATTAGCAAGATATTACTGGCAAACAACTTTGATCAAGAACTATTATTTACAGGTGGAGGAAGCAAAAACATATTCTTTATAGAATTATTGCGATCCAAAGGTTTGTCATTTGAATTACCAAAAGAAGAGTTAATTGATTTTAAAGAAGCATTAGTCTTTGCATTTTTAGGGTTGAATCGGTTTTTATGCAGGAACAATACCTTTAAAACTGCCACAGGAGCTGCCAAAGACAGTTGTGGAGGAAGCATTTATTTACCCTAAGCATTGTTAACAATTTAGCCACATTAAACCCGTGGTTTTTTAATAATTTTGACATCAAATTACTGAAATGGAAGAGTTACTGAAAAAGTATGAAAACAAGCAGCCAGAAATTGTTTTTGAGTGGAAAGATTCCGAAACAGAAGCTGAAGGATGGGTTGTAATTAACTCTTTACGAGGAGGAGCTGCAGGTGGCGGAACTAGAATGAGAGTTGGCTTGGATAAACACGAGGTTACCTCTTTAGCAAAAACCATGGAAGTAAAGTTTACCGTTTCGGGCCCTGCAATTGGCGGAGCAAAATCTGGAATCAACTTTAATCCAAAAGATCCCCGAAAAAAAGGGGTCTTAGAAAGATGGTACAAAGCTGTTGCCCCATTATTGAAAAATTATTACGGAACCGGTGGAGATTTGAACGTAGATGAAATTCACGAAGTGATTCCGATCACAGAAAAATCAGGCGTTTGGCATCCTCAAGAAGGTGTCTTCAACGGTCACTTTAAGCCAACAGAAGCTGAAAAAATAAACCGAATTGGTCAACTTAGATATGGCGTTTTAAAGGTTATAGAAGATGCCAAATTCACTCCCAAGGTAGAAAACAAATACGTTGTTGCTGATATGATCACTGGTTATGGAGTTGCTGAATCGGTAAAGCACTACTACTCTATTTATGGTGGAGATTTAAAAGGCAAAAAGGTTATTGTACAAGGTTGGGGAAATGTAGGTGCTGCAGGTGCTTATTATTTAGCTCAAAGTGGAGCAAAGATTGTCGGAATTATTGATCGCGAAGGTGGCTTGATCAATGAAGAAGGTTTTTCTTTTGAGGCAATAAAAGAGTTGTTTTTATTAAAAGAAGGGAATCAGTTAAAAGCTGACAACATGCTTTCTTATGAAGAAGTGAATAAAAGAATTTGGTCTCTTGATGCACAGGTATTTATTCCTTGCGCTGCATCTAGACTAATTACAAAAGAACAGGTTGAAATGATGATTCAATCGGGAATGGAAGTCATCGCTGCAGGAGCAAATGTTCCTTTTGCGGATCAGGAAATTTTCTTTGGCCCTATTGCTGAATACACTGATAGCAAAATCAGCATAATTCCTGATTTTATCTCTAATTGTGGAATGGCAAGAGTATTTGCTTATCTCATGACGAATAGCGTCGAAATGACAGATGAGGGAATCTTTAACGACACCTCAACTACGATAAAAACAGCGATGGAAGAAGCACATGAAGTTTCTTCTAGCAAAACAAATATTGCCAAAACTGCGTTTACCATTGCATTAAACAAATTGGTTTAATCAACATTTAAACAACATTTCCCATGTATACTTTAATGGTTGTCATTTTCATCCTAGGCTACGTAATGATAGCCTTCGAGCACCCCCTGAAAATAGATAAAGCAGCCCCTGCCCTATTAATTGCCGTTCTTGGCTGGACTGCATATGTTTTTGGTATGGATGAAATTTTAGTGAACAGTGGCACATTCCTAAAATATGTTGATGAAACTTATGGCTTAGCGGCTGATTATAAGTTGCAAACTGTCATAACCGAGCATGGGAATCATTTTATTGTGCATGAATTAGCACATCACCTTACACATCATTCAGAAATAATTTTCTTTCTTTTAGGAGCAATGACAATTGTAGAATTAATTGATGCACATGAAGGCTTTGCAGTAATTACCGATAGAATTACAACAAAAAACAAGGTAAAGCTTTTGTGGATCATTTGTATTCTTACCTTCTTCTTCTCTGCAGCGTTAGATAATTTAACTACTTCTATTGTAATGATTTCATTGCTTAGGAAATTAGTTGCCGATAAAAAAGAACGATGGTTTTTTGCCGGTTTAGTCATCATTGCTGCTAACGCAGGAGGAGCTTGGTCACCTATCGGTGACGTAACTACAACAATGCTTTGGATTGGTACTCAAATTTCAGCATTCAATGTAATTACAGAACTTTTTGTGCCAAGTGCAATTTGTATTCTTGTTCCTTTAATATGGTTATCATTTACTCAAAAAGGCGAAATAGAAAGGCCGGTAATTTCTCAAGAAGCAGAGCACGTGAGAAATAGAACAACACCATTCGAAAGAAATTTAATATTCTTTTTGGGTTTGGCGTTATTACTATTCGTGCCAGTTTTCAAAACCGTTACCCATTTACCGCCATACATGGGAATGATGTTTGGTCTTGGTGTATTATGGGTAGTAACCGAAGTTATTCACCGACAAAAAAATCACGAAGTAAAATCTGAGTTGTCAGTTATTGGCGTACTTCGAAAAATTGATATTGTTAGTGTCTTATTCTTTTTAGGAATTTTAATTGCAATTTCATCGCTACAGTCGGCTGGTCATTTAACAGCAATGGCAAAAATTTTAGACGAAAATATTGGGGACATTTATGCAGTAAACATAATAATTGGCTTGCTATCTGCAATCGTAGACAATGTGCCTTTGGTTGCCGCTTCTATGGGTATGTACCCAATTGCCTCACCAGATATGTTAGAAGCTATGAATGCAGCAGATTCTGCTTATTACATTCATTTTGTACAAGACGGTAACTTTTGGGAATTTCTAGCATATTGTGCAGGTACAGGAGGCTCAGCACTGATTATTGGGTCTGCCGCCGGAGTTGCAGTTATGGGCATGGAACGTATTGATTTTATATGGTACATGAAGAAAATGAGCTTATTTGCCATTTCAGGATATCTTGCCGGAGCAGCTTACTATGTTTTGGTAGTTGCATAACAATTGCAATAAAGCTAACATTTAACTGTTAATAGTTAGCATCTTTAGAAAATAAGAGAGTGTGCTTTAAGCCTAACTTCGTGCACAATATAATTTCAATAAACTGCTGATGAATTCCATATTAATAGGTCAAATAAATGTTGCTGAACCCATAGCTGATAGCTTAGCTGTCGAAGTTCCAGTTGAAAAAACACTTTCTATACTAGAGTTAATTACTTCAGGAGGTGTAGGCGGAACAATTATCATGGTGTCACTTTTTGTGCTTTCTGTCATAGCCGTTTACATATTTGTAGAACGGTACATTACCATTAAGAACGCAGCAAAAGAAGATGAAAATTTCATGAATCAAATCAAAGACTTCATTCACGATGGAAAGTTAGAAGCAGCAAGGTCGTTGTGCAAAAGCACACCCACTCCCATATCAAGAATGATAGAAAAAGGGGTAAATAGAATAGGAAAACCCTTAGCTGACATAGCTGCAGCAATAGAAAACACTGGAAAACTTGAATTATTCAAATTAGAAACAAACCTCGCAACCTTAGCAACTATTTCAGGAGCTGCTCCAATGATTGGTTTCTTGGGAACAGTTATCGGTATGATTTTAGCCTTTCACCAAATGGCTGCAGCAGGTGGAAACATCGACGTGGCTATGCTTTCAGAAGGCATTTATACTGCTATGGTAACTACCGTTGCCGGATTAGTAGTTGGAATTATAGCATTCATAGGCTATAACTTATTAGTAGCCAAAGTAGAAAAGGTAGTTTTTAAAATGGAAGCAAGAACTACAGAATTTTTAGATATACTTAATGAACCTGCGAAATAATGGCCTTACGTTCTAGAAATAAAGTAAGTCCCAATTTTAACATGTCCTCTATGACGGACATTGTTTTTTTGTTGCTTATATTTTTTATGTTGACTTCTACTCTAGTAAGTCCAAATGCTTTAAAATTATTACTCCCGAGTAGTTCGAGCAAGACACTTGCTAAACAGACAGTTTCTGTTTCTATTACTAAAGATTTGGACTTCTACATTAATGACGAAAAAGTTGAATTCGAATTAATGGAGCCGTTGTTACTTCAAAAAATGGGAAACAATCCCGACAATGCAATTATTCTGCATGTTGATAAAACGGTAGCCATCGAGCAGGCTGTAAAGGTGATGAACATTGCAAATGAGAATAAATTTAAATTAGTTTTAGCTACTAAATCAAAATGAGTACTGAACGGTCGGAAAATAAAAATAAGCGAAAAGGCTTAATAACTACCATTGTGGTGCATGCCGCATTGATGGTTCTTTTTGCGTTTTATGGGCTGACTTACTTAGATCCTCCTCCTGAAGAAGGGGGAATTCCAATCAATTTTGGAACTTCTGATAACGGAATGATGTCAGATATCCCTGAACCACCAAGTGAATCAATTCCAGAACCAACCCAAGCAGAAAGCGTTGAGGAGATTGAAGATGTGTTAACCCAGGACACGGAAGACGCAACAGTGCTTAAAGAGAAAAAAGAAGAAGAGAAGCTAGTTGAAGAGAAAATAGTCGAAGAAAAAAAACCTGAACCAAAACCTAACAGAGCGCTCAGTATGGCCGAGCGTATGAAAAGTAATAATACGACCAAAGGTGGCGGAGATGGAATCACAGGAAAACCTGGGGATCAAGGAAAAATAAATGGGGACCAAAATAGTAAAAACTACACAGGCTTGAGCGGTAAAGGTGGCGGCCCTTCTTTCTCATTGAGCGGAAGAAGTATGAAATCAACTCCTGAGATTGAGGACAATTCTCAAGATGAGGGAACTGTTGTAGTTGAAATAATTGTTGACAAGTATGGAAAGGTAATAAGAGCTAACGCAGGGGCTCGAGGATCAAATACAACTAGTCCAATTTTATATAAAAAAGCCACTGAAGCTGCATTAAACACAAAGTTTAGCGCTAATCCAGATGCTGACCAACAAAAAGGAACGATGACGTTCATTTTCATATTAAATTGATGGATTACGATCAGACGCTTGAATTTCTTTTCAAGCAATTACCCATGTATCAAAGAGAAGGTAAAAGTGCCTTCAAAAAAGACCTTACTAACACGCTCGAACTATGCAGAGTTTTAGACAATCCACATCGAAAGTTCAAGAGTATACACATCGCCGGAACCAATGGAAAAGGTTCTTCGGCTCATATGCTAGCCTCTATTTTTCAAGAAGCAGGATATAAAACTGGGCTATACACCTCCCCTCACCTTAAAGACTTTAGAGAGAGAGTTCGAATCAACGGGGAAGTGATTTCTAAGAAAAGCGTAATAGACTTTGTTCGAGAGTACTCAGAAAAGTTCTCCCACATTCAACCGTCCTTCTTTGAATGGACTGTTTCGTTGGCATTTCATTCCTTTGCCAATGAAAAGGTTGATGTTGCTATCATAGAAACAGGCTTAGGAGGTCGACTAGATTCTACAAACATTATAACGCCAGATATTTGTTTAATTACTAACATTGGTTTCGACCATATGGATATGCTGGGCAATACTTTAGAAGCAATAGCAGGAGAAAAGGCCGGGGTTATTAAGAAGAATATACCCGTGGTAGTTAACAATCATTCAGGAGAAAGGTTAGCTTTTCAAAGCAAAGCAGATTCAGAACAAGCATCCATTATTTTTGGAACTGATGTATTGAAAAAAGACCTACCAAGATTCGCATCTGACTTACAAGGAGATTACCAAAAGGAAAATATTCGCGGAGTCTATTTAACCTGCTTAGAAGCCAGAAAACTTGGTTGGAAGATTACTGACCAAAATATTCAAAAAGGTCTCTTAGGTGTATTTAAAAATACTGCACTACGAGGAAGGTGGGATGTTTTACAAGAGCGCCCAACTATTATTGCTGATACTGCCCACAATAAAGAAGGTTTAACTGTTGTGCTTCAGCAGTTATTGGAATTGAAAGGTCGCAAGCTTCATTTCGTAATTGGTTTTGTAAAAAACAAGGATGTCGTTACTGTTTTGCAGCTTTTCCCTAAACAAGCTGAATACTACTTTTGCCAGGCAAATATTCCTAGGGCTCTGCCAATAGAAGAGCTAAAAATTAAAGCGAACAAACTTGGCTACCTTGGCAGATATTTCAATACGGTAAACGAGGCTCTTTTTGCGGCAAAAGAAAACCAACAACCGTCTGATATTATATATGTTGGCGGAAGTAATTTTGTGGTTGCAGAAATTATATAATTTTTTTACTAATTCGATTGTCAGTATCTTGAATTCTTGTATATTTGCCATCCAAAATTTTTCGGGCGATTAGCTCAGTTGGTTCAGAGCACCTCGTTTACACCGAGGGGGTCGGGAGTTCGAATCTCTCATCGCCCACAAAACAAAAGCCTAATACGACAGTGTTAGGCTTTTTCATTTACAAGAATGGAGTTCGCTCCAATTAGGTATGAAAAAAGGCTTTATTCTAGTGTACTGAGAATAGCTTTTGATTTGGGTACAGTGGCAAATCAAATGAGATGGCATAAAGCAATCTCCTATCGCACGCAGTATCCAGTCTTATTAGATTGGATTTTATTGTATCTTTATTTTATAAAAATGAGGCATTAGCTCAGTTGGTTCAGAGCACTACCTTGACAGGGTAGGGGTCACTGGTTCGAATCCAGTATGCCTCACGATACAGGACGAGATAATTGAATTATTGTTTCGTCCTTTAATTACTCTGCATGAACCTTTACCCCTCGGAATTGGGGGAACAATCTTAGTACATTATGGTCTACAAGCTTAAATTCCTCCAAAGTAATTGTCAGCTATATGAGGCAATACAAAAAAGGAACTCACACTTCCTTAACCCTTATCGAGCGCCCATACCTTTATGCTAAAGCCACACTTTTAAACTGTTGACAAATTAAAGGAGTCGGGTGCCTTAAAATTGTTAACGAGTCGTTATTGACTCAAATATTTGACTTTTTTCAAAATGGAATCTGCATCTTTGAGGTCATATGAATCGAAAATATCTTTTTATTCTGATTTCGTTTATTGCACTTTTAGCAGTCGTTCTAATTCAAGTAAATTGGATAGTGAAAAGCGCTGCGCTAAAAGAGGAGCTTTTCAACGAGAAAGCAAAAATTGTACTTTCGAAAGCTTCAGAAGCGATAAGTAAAGACAAAGTAACGTGTAAAAAAATTGGAGAAACATTTGAAAGTGACGTGGCTATTGAACTTAGCCAGTTTGAAGTAATAGACTCTCTATTCAATTACTATATGAACTTCTATAAAATTGATATGGATTATTCATACAAAATTCTGGCTCCTGAACCACTGATTGTTGACGAAACCTATAAATCAGACAATGTTTTCAATCAAGAATTAATCGAAGGTAATTTACCTGCGCACATTCACCTAGAACTTGTTTTTTCCGCTAAACAACAATTTATTTTAGCAGAAATGGGAGTGCTGTTTTTTACTTCCTTAGGATTAATTGCAGTTGTATTTATCTTCTTCTTCCTTACACTTAAATCCTTGCTAAAAGAAAAAGAATTATCCGAACGAACTACTGAGTTTCTAAACAACATGACGCATGAGTTTAAAACCCCATTGACCAACATTGGGCTTGCTGCAAAAATGATTCAGAAAAAAGCAATCGTACAAAAAGATTCAAAAATTACTTCGTTTACAAAAATTATCCAATTTGAAAAAAACAAACTCAGCATTCAAATAGAACAAGTGTTACGAATGGCAGGAATAGAAAAAGCTGAGATACCCCTGCAGATTGAAACAATCGATTTACACCTTACCATTGAAAAAGCCATCAAAATTATGAACCTCCAGTTAGAAGAGAAAGACGGGTTTATTAAACTACAATTAACTGCTCAGAATTCGATAATTGAAGGGGACCAAGCTCACCTATTGAACACCCTTTGTAATTTAATTAGCAACGCAATTAAGTACAACCACAATACTCCCCAAGTAACTATTAAAACCGACAGCAACCACAACCTATTTACCTGCTCCATTTCTGACAATGGCATTGGAATTGACCAGAGAAATCATATGAAAGTATTTGAAAAGTATTACAGAGTTCAAAAAGGTAACATTCATGAATGTGAAGGTTTTGGAATTGGTTTAGCCTATGCAAAAAAAATAATGGAACTCCACAGTGGAAATATTTCACTAAAAAGCGAGCTACAAAGAGGATCTAGCTTTAAACTAACACTGCCCTATGGAGAAGCATAACGCAAAATTGTTACTTGCCGAAGACGACCCTAATCTTGGCAGCTTACTGCAAGAATACTTAACAGTAGAGGGCTTTGAGGTAACCTTAGTGCGAAACGGAGAGGAAGCGCTACAAGCAACTTTAAGACAACAGTATGAGCTCTTCATTTTTGGCGTGATGATGCAAATTAAAGATGGTTTCAGCTTAGCAGAGCAGATTCGGAAAACAGACAAGACAACGCCACTTATCTACATTACAGCGAAATCACTAAAATTAGACAAGTTAAAAGGGTATAAAATTGGTGAAGAAGACTATATAACAAAACCGTTTGATGAAGATGAATTAGTCTGGAAAATAAAAGCTCTTTTACGCAGAAAAGAGCTAGTTAGCGAAATGGGCACTGTTACAATAGGTACATACACTTTTGATAGAAAAAACCAACAACTAATTTGCAATGAATACTGTAAAAGAATTACTGAACGAGAATGCGAAATATTAGACCTCCTCATACAAAATCCGAATATAGTCCTGAAAAGAAAAGATTTATTAATAGCGGTTTAGGGTAAGGACGATTATTTTTTAGGCAGAAGTTTAGATGTATTCATTACTGAAATCAGAAAATACCTAAAGCTTGACAAAGAAATTAGCATCGAGAATGTTTTTAGAGTAGGCTTTATATTCAACGTTCCTCAACAAAAAATGTAACTTTCAACCAAGCCTAATTTGAGTTGTTCCAATAACATTAAATTATTATCTTAACCGAAACTAAAAAAGCTCACTCTTGTCCACTAAAACAATACATTACCTAACCAAAATTATCGATGAGAATTTCCATACCGAAGATGGACGCAATTACAACCAAACAGCAATAATTGAAAAATACAAAGGACAATCGAAGCTAAGTACCAAAAGACTAGGAGTACCAAGTTTAAGAGAAGTATATGAGCAAATTTATGAGGGAAGCAACATTAACCTATCTCATTGTTACATCAAAGATTTTTCTCTAAAAGAGTATAGAACTCAATTTAACTTACCGGATGGCATTTCGGTTCAGCTGATTTCTTTTCAGGCGGATCACTCTTTCTTTGAAAGCGAATACGGAACAGATTTTTCTTACGCCAACTTTGGAGGGCAGTCTAGTTCTTTTGCGTACACAACATTTTATTTGGGCCGCGTAAATTTTAATTACACAAGATGTGCCACCAGTCTCAACTTCAACCACTCGGAATTTAATCTTGAAGAGTTAAGTTTAAAATTTGCTGAATTTGAAGAAGGTGATATTCGTTTCTCAGGAGCGGTATTCAATTGCACAGATGTTCTGTTCACAAATACAAATTTTGGAAAAGGAAATGTGAATTTTCGTCAAGCAAATTTTGGGGAAAGCCATGTTAGCTTTCAATATGCCCGGTTTGATAATGGAGATGTTTCGTTTGACAAATCTAAATTTAGAGGAGAATTTATTGACTTTAGAAAGGTGGAGTTCGGCAACGGTAAGACTGATTTTAAAAGAGTTGATTTTGGCGATGGAAACATAAACTTTTCAGAATCTGATTTCAAGGTAGGGAAAATTAGCTTCCGCTCCTCTCTTTTTGGCACAGGAAAAAAGAAGTTCGAAAATGTAGATTTTGGTGACAATGATGTGTACTTCGACGGAACTGTTTTTAAGGAGGGACTGCTTTGTTTCAAAAACTCAACATTCAAATTACTTTCCTTAACAGACTGCAATCTTGGAGGTCACTCTGACTTTAGAGTTAAAAAAGGAGATTTTATTGACCTTTCAGATTCTGTCATTAAAGATGTTGTAGATTTTCACGCAGGCACGTCGGACATGTACCTTAAAACCCTGAAGATTGAAGGAATCAAAAACATGGGTAAATTATTTATTTCATGGAAAAAGAATAACGCATTTCACCTTATTCAATCTCAAAAACTTTCCTCTTTCGAGAGCAAAGCAAATCAATTTCATATTTTAAAGGAGAGCTTTCACCAAAACGGTAAGTTCAATTCTGAAGACAGCGCTTATGTTGCGTTTAAAAGATATGAAATGGCAGCCGAGCGAAAACAGGGCAATGAATTGGGCGGTCTCCATAAACTTAAGACTGAAATTTTTCACTTCTTTAAATGGCTAGTTTTTGACAAAGCGGGTTTATTCGCAACAGCACCGTTACGAGTATTCGTAAGCATGATCGTTGTGCTAACCTTTTTCTCGTTGTTGTATATTGTTTTGCCCTTCTTTGTCGATGCAGCTATTCTTCCGTCAGTGCAACACACAGGAGAGTTGAGTCACGTTGGAACTGCTTTTTATCATAGCGCAATAACATTTTTCACCATTGGTTACGGAGATTTTTTTCCATCGGGCCATATTAGGTGGCTCTCTGCCGCTGAAGGTTGGGCAGGAGTTTTTTTAATGTCCTACTTTACAGTAGCATTCGTTCGAAAAATATTACGCTGATTCTATTTTCACTATTTCAGTACAGAGTCCTTCTCAATAGTTGGTGGATGCTTTTGAAGTAATTTAAAACGCTTGTCGATCTCACCCATCATCCTAGAAGCTTCACCACTATCAATTCTGCCTCTTTTCTGCAGTCTTTCAATAGTCTTAGCTTCATAACTTAACATGGTGCGAATAGCCTGTGTGGTAGATACTGCTTTATATACGCCTGGGTAGTGTTTTCTGAGATTTCTTAGAAACGTTTGCCCTTCAATACGGTTCCCATTAATTTCATTTTCAATAATTTCTAATGCATTTTTATCCTCTTTTCCTGAAATAGCCATACTTTCGACCAATCGTAGAGCCTCTTCTTGCGCCATTACAAAACTTACAGCACAATCGTAACTCAAACTCATTCGTTCTAAATACCAGTCCTTGGCAATATTTCCGATAACGGGATAGCCTTTAATTTTATCTAACATCGAAGGCACTGCCCAACTTTCTTCTAAATCTTTTCGCTGGTCTAACCCCTCTTTTCCTCCCTCATCTAAAAGGTGGCTAATATTATCGCTCAGTATTTTAACTGCCTCAGCACCCAACAATCCGTCTCTAAATTGATGCCAATAACTACTCTTTTCCGATTCTAAAAAGCGCTTTCGAATTTCAGCAATACTTTCTGTAGCAGCTACCCCTTCAGTCTCTATAGGTTTTGCTTGTAGTGGTAAGTACTTATCTACATGTTCCCAATCAGATTTCTTTATGAACCTATCTGTCTTTAAGCGCTCTACTTGCTTTTTGGTACTCTCATGCAAATATTCGCGCGCATTGGTGAGCATCTGGGCTTTTGCCGGAGTAACTTTTGTCAAACCCAAATAACTCACAATATACTTAATAGTTGATGCATTAATCAGCAGCGTAAGTGTTACTATTCCTGCGGTAAAAAACAGAAACTGGTCCTTAATTTCTTTTGAGATAAACTGATCGTCTACGCCTGCTACAATTAATGCTAATGCCAAACCAATTGCCCCTCTTAAAGCTCCAAACCAGACAATAATTGCTTCACTTTTCGGCAACCCGTAACCACTTCTGTTCATCAGAGGATATAATACAAATATAACAATCGCCCGAACTACGTGAATCCCAACATAAAATATACCCAACAGCAAAAAGTCATTTAAGCTAAAAATACTTCTCTCGGCTACAACTATTCCTACAATTAAAAAAATCAAGCAATTAGCAATAAAACCAGCTAATTCCCAAAACTCATGCATAAAATGTTCTACCTGAGGGCTAATTCTTGAGCGACCTACACCACCTATTATTAACCCAAGTGCCACTAAACCCAACACTCCCGATACGTGCAAGGTATGCTCCGCCACATAAAATGTAAGGTATGCTGCTGCAATTACTAAACTAGTTTCCACCAGAGCATCATTAAATACATTTCTAATCCACCTTAAAACTATAAAGCCAAATAACCCCCCTACAAGAAGTCCTCCGAAGGCAACTCTAAAAAATTCCAAAAACGGACTACCGTCGGTCGCTTCTCCAGTTATGCCTAAAAAGAAAACCATAAAAATCACAATCGCTGTTCCATCATTTAACAAAGACTCCCCCTCTATCAATGTTCCTAGTTTTTTACTAGCTCCTAAATCTTTTAACAATGCAACCACAGCAACAGGGTCTGTTGCGCTAACAATAGCCCCAAACATTAAAGCAAGCTGCCAATTCCAACTTCCAAGACCTATTCCTGCATATTTTAATCCCATAGCCAAGGCTGCAGTTAAACTTAGCGCCATTAAAATTCCAGGGACTGCTAGTAAAATAGCATTGGTTGAAGTTTTCTTAAAAGTGTGCAAATCCATCGCATAAGAAGCTTCAAAAATTAAAATCGGTAGAAAAATAAATAACAACATGTGTGGATCCATGTTAGCAGCAAAATTTATAGATTCACTAATTGCGGTAAATGCTATGGTAAAATCAAGGAAATGGACTTCACCTAGGAATCCAAAACGATTTATTACCCCTAAAACAAGGCCTATAATCAGTAAAAGAACCGTAAATGGGAAGGGACTTCTCTTTACGAAGTGCCGCGTTGAAACACCTATAATAATAGCTAAAATGATGAATAACAAAGGCGCCGTATCCGTCTTATGCCCTCCTTCATGTTCCTCTGTGTGGGCTCCCTCATTTTTAGAAAATTCATCATGACTTGCGACAATAGCCTCCTCATGTTGTTCAAGCATAGCCGCATACCCCTCTACTTTTATCAGATTATTCTGGGCGAAACCTAGGGTGGAGATGAGCGATAACAATAGTATCGGTAATAATTTTGTAAACGGAAAGTGATGTGCCATAGGTGAGTTTTTTAATGCTCTAAAGATAGAAACATATTTTAAACCCATCAGGTTGAAATAGAAACATTTCTCTTTGTAGTTATATTTTATTAACAAATCTTTGTAGACCTAAAAAAATCTAACTGTGGTAGTTCCCTATTCTTTAAGAATTAATCATTTAAGGCTTAATTATTTTTTATTTATTTACTTAAATATTTTTTATGACAAAACTTAACTCTCTCATACTTTTTCATTTTTTAGATTTAAGCTGGCCACTAAGCTCACAAATATCAACCTATCCATATTTGGAAGATTTCGAAGTCAATGGTGGCGGATAAGTGGTTATCGGAATCAATTTGTCTTAGGCCCATTGAGTGCCAGTAAATAAATTAATTTCAGCAAGTAATGGATGCGGAAATCAAGCGCGCGTGCACAACCTTTCTAATAATTACAATACAAATGAAAGTTCTGAGCTAGTGTCTCCAGTTTTTAATTACCGAGCGACAACAGTCGACCCTATGTTACGGTTCGACCATATTTATAAAACTAAGAATAACTGAGATGAAGGCTGGGTAGAAACTCCAATTGAAGGAGAAACTACTTGGAATAAACTTGGAACTGCTTCAACAGGTCTAGCTAATTGATACAACGATGCAACTAATGATTGGTAAGGAAACACATCAAATGGTTGGAGAGTTGCTGCACACTCTTTGATAGGATTTGTCGAGGAAATTAACGTTAAAATAAGATTTACACCTCGCAGTGACAGAAGCAGCCCAGAAGAAGGCTTTGAAGTTGAAAATATAATGGTTGGAACTAGCCTTACTGACTCTTCTATTTTTTCAAGCATTCAACCAGCGAAAAAATCTACACAATACCCTAGTAAAGGGCCAGTTGAGTTGCAAGTTGCTAATTTTGGAACAATGACAATAACGACATTACAGGTTTGTTACAATCTTTACAATGGAACTCTGATTTATCAGACGTTCCCGACGAATATTGCAACGACTGTTTCTTGTTTACCCAAACAGTAGATTTATCTGCAGTGGGACCTCGTGTTTTAAATATATCCGGAGGCTCAACGAATAATTAATTATGTAATGATTCGATTTCTGTTACTTTTATTGCCTTATCCTGTTTGGCGGCCACTACTAATACAGGAACAAATAGTTTAAGCTCTGCTTCAGCTGAAGTGTCTTGAACTGAGAATGGGATTGCCAGTTCTTGGAGAATAAAAGTATGATACTATTGGATATGCTGTACATACTGCAGAAAATATGATGGTTGTAACTGATACATTTTCCATACTTACAGGATTAATGCCTGAAACTACTTATGATTTGAACGTTCAAGCTTTGCGCTCTGCAACTGATTCAAACAGTTTAGTTCGCTACTCCATTCTTTACCAGCTATTGTTCTCCTAACCCTTCAAGTGCTGATGGCGCAGGAATTACTAATGTTACTTTCGATACAGTTAGCAATTCTTCAGCAACAGAGCCAAGAAATTATAGCGATTATTCTGCAATTATTGGAGATGGTGCAAGATCTTCTACCATAGATGTTGATATTACCTACTCAACTTCGCGTACATATGAGACGGAAATATGGGTAGATTGGAACACTGATTTAGATTTTGATGATACTGGAATACTAGTTTTCAACGGTTTATCTGGTAGCGCAAGTCCAACAACTTACAATACATCTTTATTTATTCCTTTGGCTGCGACTTTAGGTCAAAAAAGGATGAGAATTGGTAGAACTGATAATAATGAAGGTCCAAGTAGCCCTCGCCGCAGCGTGTCACACGGCTCTTTTGAAGATTACACTCTAAATGTAACACTGGCTCCTACATATTTAGCCATACCAACCAATCTACTTTAGCAATTGCATTCTCTAGTGCAACATTCAGTTGGATAGGAAATGGGACAGCTATTCAATGGATAGCAGAATACGGCACCGCTGGTTTTACCCGAGGAAGAGGAACATTTATTATTGTTAATGCTGATACGTTTGTAGCTGTAACAGTTCTTACTGTGAGTGTCTACTACGATTGGTACGTAAGAACAATTTGTGGAGTAAATAATACAAGCATCAGGAAAAGTGTTTCCGCATTCACCGCACCTTTATGTTGAAACACTTACCTGTCTTGTACCAGCATACTGAGATGAAGCTTATAAAGGTGATTTAACTACAGGTCCTGCAACTCTTGGTATAATAAATTGGGTAGACGGATATTTTGCGAATACAGGGTCAAATGATGGGGGTGCAAAAGTAAACCTATACACCACTACCAGAACTGACTAGATAGTATCTCCTGCAATTGGTTTGACTAGTGGTTCATATGAATTAGTGATTGATTTAGCAGCTACTGCATGGCGCTCCGCTTCACCTGAAAATATGTGCTCAGATGATTCAGTTCAGGTTGCTATTAGCACCGACAATGGAATTACTTGGACAGGCGTTTATGTTTGAGATGTAAGTAACCAACCTCCCGCACTTGGAGCAGCTTACATAATTGACTTAGCAGCTTACAAAGGAGCAAATATCATTTTTCGTATTTATGCTACGGCTGGTCCTATAAATGACCAAGAAGGCTATGATTTCCACAATGGAAATTTTGAGGTAATACAGGCGACTGTTCCATATTACACAATTTGGTACAATCAACACAGAAGATGCGGCAGGGGTTGCAGATTCGGGGTAGGTAACTGTGCAATTTTAGAAACTGCAGCTGTTGTTACCAGACGAGGTTCGGGATATGAGTTTACACTATTGACATGAGTTCAGGAAATCAAGAGGGAATCACAATGTTTGACTTTAACAGTCTACCTAATTACACTGTGGTTACCGAAGGAGATTCCTTATACATTGAAGGATACGTTGCTCCGTTTAACGGATTAACTCAATTTAGTCCTGATACGATTACCTTGATTTTATCAGGAAATATAATTCCTGCTCCAATCGTGGTATCGGATTTAGACCAAACTACCGAGTCAAGGTAGTTTAGCATCCCTGTTTAAAGATTTTAACTAAACGGCATTTTTCAAGTTCTTATAATATTAATTTTACCAATGAAACAGATACAATTCTGATGAGAATTGTATCTGACACAGACGTGAACGATAGCTTAGTTGCTTCAGAAATGCCAATTGTACCAAGTGACATTATTTGTGGCCTTTTTAGAATTGGTGGCCAATTTGATAATTCCTCTCCTTTCACGGTGGATATCAAAGTTTCCCAATGCGCTGGTCAAATTTAACAATCTCTAGGTTATCAACAGGAATTAATGAAGCGGATATCACATCCTCTGAGATTAAATTAGTCCCTAACCAGACAAACGGTTCATTTGAAATCAGATCGAATGGATTTAACAACCCAACCATTAATATTTCGATAAGAGATATTCGCGGTAGAATTATTTCATCTGATTTTGTTGACGATGCAACAGATAACTTTAATAAATCTGTTGACTTAATTGGAGAATCCATAGAAGTTTATTTCATCACTATTCTAAATGGGCAAACCATAATTAACAAAAGTTAATTCTCCAGTAAGAATCCATTATTTAGACTAAAAGCCCCGAAGTAAAATACTTCGGGGCTTTTTTTTGCATTTTCTCCACCTTTTTATCAGCGTGCTATGTCGCAAAGAGTCTGCAATTATTGACAAAATAGTAATAATTCTAAAATTTATAAAAAACCACCTCCTGAACTGCAAGTGGAGATGGCAATAATTTCTTACTATAAATAATAATTATAATGATATTAAAAAAAATTCATGGTCTAAGTAGATCACATTGAGTTTAAATCATTATTTTAGCTTAGTATTTTTAATACTAATTAATTAACTAAATATTTTACGATGAAAATAAAATTATTGTTTTTAGCAGCAAGTATAATTGGTCTGCTTAGTATGAACTCATCAGTTTCTGCACAATGCGGTGCCGGTCAAAGTGAAATTACACTTGAGGTAGATTTTACAAATGACAATTATCCTGAAGAAGACGGTTGGCGTTTAGTAAATTTAACTGATGGAATAACAGTCGATTCCGCTTGCTTTGGAACATATGCTGGCCAATCTGGAATTGTTAGTATTACAATCTGCGCAGATACTGCAAAAATGTTTGCATTGTTTGCTTACGACGATTTTGGTGATGGGCTAGATGGCTCAGAATATAGGCTAAGCTATGCATATGGCACTGGAATTGATACAATAGGTAGCAACAATTTCAATATTGCCGCTTCCTTGTGTACTCCTAGTTACACAAACAACGAGATTGCAGATAGTACCGTTGCTTTTATGGTGCAGTATGTCGTTCCTCCTGCTTGTTTAGCTCCAACAGCTAATGCAGGAACAAACAGTTTAAGTGCTAATTCAGCAGAAGTTTCTTGGACTGAAAATGGAACAGCAACTTCCTATAGCATTGAGTACGATACTGCAGGTTACGCCGCGGGAACTGCTCGAAACACAAGCGTTGTAACTGATACTTTCTCAATTATAGCAGGCCTAATGAGCAATACCAACTATGATTGGAATGTACAGGCGTTGTGCTCTTCTACTAATTCAAGTGCATTAGTTGGCGGTTCATTCTATACAGGATATTGTACTCCAGCTCCTTCATCTGTAGATGGCAGTGGTATAACGAATGTATCTTATGACACGGTAAACAACACTACAGGTGTAGAGCAAGGAAACTACGGAAATTATTCTTCAATAGTTGGTAACATTGCTCAATCAACAACTGCAGCTGTTAACATTACTTTTTCTACAGGATATACCTATGAAACTCAAATATGGATTGAC